>JBAYVA010000002.1:0-317231 GCA_041674805.1 Candidatus Magasanikiibacteriota bacterium
ACGGGCTCCAACTCATTGTAAGCACACGGTTTCAGGTACTATTTCACCGCCCTCTCCGGGCTGCTTTTCACCTTTCCCTCACGGTACTGGTTCACTATCGATCACTGTCAGTATTTAGCCTTACCGCATAGTCGCGGCAGATTCAGACGGAATTTCTCGTGTTCCGCCCTACTCAGGTATATAACATCATTTTATATATTCATTTCGCCTACAGGATTATCACCTTCTTTGATGTCTCTTTCCAGAGATCTTCGGCTATAAATATATACTTAAATGACTGGCATATCAGGTAGCCAACGTCATAACCTACAACACCTATATAGCAACGGCCTGTCCTTTAAGGATACAGTCTAAAAAGTCCGAAGACCAATCTTTCTGTACCCAACACATATATAGGTTTGGGCTGTTCCGTTTTCGCTCGCCACTACTCACGGAATCACAACTTCTCTCATCTACCTTATCTTACATCTAATAAAAGATATGAAGGTAAGGTAAGAAAAAAGAAGTCTTTTTTTGTTTTCTTGTCCTCTGGTTACTGAGATGTTTCACTTCACCAGGTCTTCTCTATGTAGCTATGTATTCACCACACAGTACCCCGATGTTAATCGGGATGGGTTCCCCCATTCGGACATTCCCGGATCAAAGGTTGCTTGGGACCTAACCGAGACTTATCGCACCCTGCAACGTCCTTCTTCGTCTGACAGTGTCAAGGCATCCACCGTGCGCTCTTGAAGTGCACTACAGAAACACACAATTGTGTTTTGTAATATGAATATGCTACAAAATTCGTTTTGTAGCTCTCGACTTACTTATTTCGAAAATATTTATTTAAACTTGAGTGAATTGTAAAGTACTGTCAGTCAATCTTTGTTTTGCATTTCTAATCATGAATTATACATATTTATAATCTGTACAACATCATGATTTAAAATTTTTTGTAAAAAAAGAACCGCCTATAAAGCGGTTCAAAGATATGTTATTATCTTTTTTGTCTTACCGCTTGGATACTGTGAGTAACGAATTTTTTTGAGTACATCATTTTTGTATAAAGTACTATAGTTACCCAGAGGTCCAAACTTGAAGAGCGTGTGTCTTTGGACTTGGTCCTGATTTAATCAGGGTTTATCTTCACGCCCCGATATATTAGCTGAAATGGAAAAAAGTGTCAAGTATAGTTACTGTGGATAAAGTGGATAAGTTATTACAAATGCTAAATATACTCATTTTTTATCTATTTTACTTACCAAAAATCATAATTTAATCATTGTACTTCCACCACTTTCATCCACAGAAAATTCTGAAATTAATGGATTATTTTTCAAAGATTCATAAACTCTTTCTTTCATTACACCACCACCAATACCATGAATCACTCTAACAAATTCTTTTTTATGTTTGTAAGCTTCATATATTTTTTTATCCATAAAAGTCACAGCTTCTTCTACATTTTTATAATTATGCAAATCTATTATTAAATCCGGGCTTGCATAAATAATGAAACTATTTTCTTTCATAGAACATTGTCTAAAGATAAAATATATGTAATAATGAAATTATAATAACAGCAGTTTAACATAAAAAATAATTTTATCAAAATATGTTCAAAAAACACAAAAAAAGAAATCCCTTCTTATATTATCTAATTACTGGTTCAGCTTTTATCTTTTTTTGGCGAGGTGTCTGGGGGCTACTCGATATCTATTTATTTCCGTCTTATCCAATATTAAGTTATATTGTTTCCGCTTTCATCGGAGTTACTATTCTATATTTAAATGATTATTCTTTGAAGGAATTGGAAAAATAAATTTTATAAAAACGGAATTAGTAAATAAAAGTATTGGATTTTATATATTATTTCTAAAAAATAACAGAATAAAGATTGATCCTCCCCCTAGTAGGGGGAGTCAGAGGGGGTCTTTAGCAAGATAAAACCTTTTGTTATACTCTGGACCTCCCCTAACCCCTCCTAATAGGAGGGGGATTATCCATTACAACATACAACATTTTTATTTACCATTCCAAAAAATAAAAAAGCCAGATAAATTATCTGGCTTTTTTTATATTTTAATTATTTAGAAAGAATACAAATAAGTTGCACTACTTTGTGGAGCACCAACCAATATAGAATTATTGTATAATGCCACACTGTAACCAAAAGCATCAGCAGAAGTACTGTCTGAAATCAATTGTTTTTGTAGTGACCAATTGTTCAAAACTTTTTTGTAAATATTTACAGAACCAGTATTCAAAACTGAAGATTTGTTTTCAGAACTAACTGCAACATAATCACCACTGACAGAAACATCCAAACCAAAACCTTTGTAAGAATATCTACCAACCATAGGTGAAACTATTTTCTTTTCTTCTGCGAAGAGTCCTGTTCTATTTTTTGCAAAGATATAAGCAGAACCATTACCATCATAAGGAGCACCAACTACCAAAGTGTTAGCATTTACATCTACACTATAACCAAAGATAGCATAAGCTTTGGCGTCACTCGCAAGCAAAACTTGTTTTTCTAACCAATTATTATTTTCTAAAACAAAGTGATAAACAGCACCTGAACTCACTAATTTGTTTGTTCCCCAATCATCAGTAGAAGTTTTACTAAAATTTGGAGCACCGACTACCACAGTTTTACCTGAAATAGCCACACTATGACCAAATCTATCACCCCAAGCAGCATTACTTGCTGTCAACTTTTTTTGTAAAGACCAATTTGTTAAAGATTTGTTATAAACATAAGCAGAACCAGATTCACTACCACTATCATCACTTACATAAGCACCAGCTACGATATAATTGCCATCAGCATCTACACTAAAACCAAAATTATCATAAGCTTTGGTATCACTTGGAGTAAGTTTGTTTTTTTGAATCCATTTATTTGTACTATCTTTTTCAAAAACATAAATAGCACCAGCATCAACACCAGCTTTATTGTCATCAAAAGGAGCACCGACTACAATAGTATTACCAGAAATAGCAACACTATAACCAAATTTGTCATCTTGACTACCATCATTAGCAGTCAACTTAGCATGTTGTTTCCAAACAGATCCTGTCCAGTAATATACATAAACTGAACCTGAGTCAGTTCCTTTGTCATCATCCAAACTTGAACCAACAACAGCGTAACTACCAGATACTTCAACTACGTCGCCAAATCTATCAGCATTATTGAAATCACTAGCTGTCAATTTTTGGTTTGAAGCAGCAGAAACGAATGATACGCCAAAAATAACGACTAACAAAGACACAAAAAAGACTGAGATTTTACTAACCAAAGAGAATTTAAGTTTCTCCATATTTAAAATATTTTAAGATAGGATTTAATCTATCTAAATAAAGATTTAATAATATATTTTGTCTGATATTTATATGTTATAAACAATAAACAAACAATATTAATTACCTATACTATATAAGCTAGCACAAAATTAACTTTTTGTCAAGACCCTTAGCTCAGAAAATAGCTTACTTTAGCTATATTTTCAAATAAAAAATACTCTATCTCACACTCTTCCACCCTCCCGACACACCCTTTTTCGACAAAACAATTTGCCAAAGCTGAATACGACGAGCACGAAAAAGTCCTGCACAAGAAAGCAAATAAAATCGCCACATACGATAAAACCTTTCGTCATAATTGCCTTTTAGCTCTGGCCAAAATTTCTCAAAATTTTCACACCAAGCCATGAGCGTTTTGTCATAATCAACACCAAAGTTGTGCCAATCTTCCATGACAAAATTACCTTCCAAATTTTCAGCAATTTGCTTGATAGAAGGAAGGTGACTATTTGGGAAAATATATTTTTCGATCCACGGATCAGTTGCCTTTTCCGACTTGTTGGAACCAATAGTGTGAAGCAAAAACATACCATCATCTTTGAGACAATTATTTGCTGTATGCAAATATGTTTTATAATTCTTGTGACCGACATGCTCCATCATCCCGACGGAAATTATTCTATCAAATTTTTCATCCAACTCCCGATAATCTTGCAATCTAATTTCTATAGGCAAACCTTTACAAATATCCTGAGCAAACTTAGCTTGTTCTTTTGAGATAGTCACACCAATTCCAGAGACACCATAATTTTCGGACGCATATTTGAGAAATGTCCCCCAACCACAACCAATATCCAAAATATGCATACCAGGTTTCAAACCAAGTTTGCGACAAATCAAATCAAACTTAGCTTTTTGGGCATCTTGTAGATTGTCCGCTTGCGCCCAATAACCACATGAATAAGCCATCGTTTCCCCAAGCATCCTCGTAAACAAATCATTGCCAGTATCATAATGTTTTTCACCCACAACAAGAGAACGCTTTTTTGATTGACGATTAAAAAGACGAGAAGTGATGGCTAGCAAAAGAACTGACCAATTTTTCTTTATTTCTTTGTCCAAATTAGCCGTGAAAATAGAATAAAAAAATTCATCCAAATTTTTTACAGTCCACCATGAGTCCATATAAGATTCTCCAAAACCAAGTGTTCCTTCACGAAACACTCTATCATAAAGTCTGTCATCAGAAATCTGGATATCAAAATCTTTGTCACCATTGATAGTTATCCCAGCTAAAGATAATAATTCTTCTGCTAATTCTTGTGATTGTTTGCTCATATGAAAAATATTACTTTATAATAACTCCTTTTTTAACTATATTACAAAGTAAAAAAATGGTCAAACAAAAAATTGCTATTAAAGCAATTTATATATTAAAACGTCAATTGTCAAAAGTACATTGTCAATTGTCTAATTGTGCCGATGGAGAGACTCGAACTCTCACACCTTGCGGTACCTGCTCCTAAGGCAGGCGTGTATACCAGTTTCACCACATCGGCGTATAAAATAACGAGAATAAATATACAATATTTTAAAATTTTTGTCAATCTTGTATGAGTAGACAAAGTGTGTAATACTTACAACATAATGATTTAATCATAAATATGATAATCCCAAGCAAATTAAAAGTCGGAGATGAAATAAGAATCATTGCTCCATCTAGAAGTATGTCTTTGCTTTCTGAAGAAAATAGAAACTTAGCCAAAACAAAGCTGGAAAGTCTGGGTTTCAAAGTAACTTTTTCCAAAAATTGTATGGAATCGGATATGTTTGTGTCTTCTTCAATAAAATCAAGAATAAATGATATTCACGAAGCCTTCGCTGACAAAAATGTCAAAGCTATTATGACTGTCATAGGTGGCTTTAACTCCAATCAACTTTTACAATATCTTGATTATGATTTGATAAAAAATAATTCCAAAATTTTGTGCGGTTATTCCGATATTACTGCTCTAACCAATGCTATCACTGCCAAAACAGATTTGGTAACTTATTCAGGTATTCACTTTTCGAACTTTGCCATGAAAATAGAAATTGAATATAATATTGAATACTTCAAAAAATGCTTGATGAGTGAAGAAGAATTTGAAATCAAACCATCACCTACTTGGTCAAATGACGCTTGGTATCTTGATCAAGAAAATAGAAACTTAATAAAAAATGAAGGTTTTATAATTATACAAAAAGGTGAAGCAATTGGAAAAATTTTAGGTGCTAATCTAGGCACTTTCAATTTGTTACGTGGTACAGAATTCATGCCAAATATTTCTGATTCAATTTTATTTCTTGAAGAAGATAATAATGTAGGCAAAGACTTTGTGGTAGAATTTGATAGAAATTTACAATCTCTTATTCAACAACCTAATTTTGATAAAGTAAAAGGTTTAGTCCTGGGACGCTTTCAAGAAAATACTGAAATGACTCTCGAAAAATTAAAATATATTATTGAAACCAAAAAAGAATTACAAAATATGCCTATCATTGCCAACGTTGACTTTGGCCACACCAATCCCCTGTTTACTTTCCCAATTGGTGGTACCGCTAGCTTGAAAGTCAGTGATGAAGTTGAATTGAAAATAATAAAACACTAACTACAAAAATATGAAAAAACAATTTTTTACTATTATCTTTCTTAGTTTACTTTTGAATGGCTGTACTTTGACATCAAAATCAAATAATACTAATAGTTCCCCGACAAAAAATATTGTTATCAATAAAACAAATAAATTAGATTTGAGTAGCCAAAATTTGTCCAAAGTTCCAGACAATACTTTCACTCAAACAGATTTACAAGAACTAAATGTTTCCAATAACAAACTAACAGGTTCGCTACAAGCCGAAGTAAGACACTTGCAAAATTTGCGAGTACTAAATATGAGTAACAACCAACTAACAGGTATACCAGCTGAAATTGGGCAATTGTCAAAACTAGAAATATTAGACTTATCCAATAATCAATTGACTGGATTACCAAATGAACTAGAAAACTTGAAAAATCTAAAAACCTTAAATATTTCTGGTAATAATTATTCTGCACAAGATTTGGAAGTTATCAAAAAAGGATTAGCAAGTGATGTAAATATTATAAAATAAATGTTATTGCCATTTTTTTTGAAAAATGATATTATAGACACGTTTTAATATAATTATCTAAATAATATGACAACAGACCGTTTTACCAAAACGCCATACCATGCCGAAAGTTCACCAAACAGAGAAACCGGAGAAGTTCAATGTTTAACACTTCAAGACATTATAAATAAAAAAAAAGGAGATAAACAAATAATAGGAATGGTAGTAAGATTAGATAATTCACATGAACAATATTTTGTAGTCAAAGGAATCAGAACAACAACAGGAAATGAAGGAACAACATGCAAAATTACACTAGCAGAATTAAAAAACAAATTAAATGAATACACAGAAACAGATACTACAAAGGAGATAGATTTTGAAGTAGGAAAAATAAATCCTATAAATTCACTCACTTATACAGCAATAAAAAGAACGAGTATTTAACTCGTTCTTTTAAAAATTTTGAGATGCCCCGTCGTCATGAAGACAACGGGGACTTTATTTCGAACCAGGCAGGAATTGAACCCGCGACCTCTTTCCTACTAGGAAAGCGCTCTACAAACTGAGCTACAGGTTCAGAAAGATTGAGGGAGTGGCAGGAATTTTGCATCTGCTATCAACTGATACGCGCAGCGAGGCTCTCAAAAGAGAGTCACTCCCTCAATCAGAAATAAATTAACATAAATACAAAAAAAGTCAATAATATATAGAGATAAAAAAGAACGAGTATTTAACTCGTTCTTTTATTTTAATTTTTATCTATCCTCTGTAGCTTCAGCAAAAGAGGGTTAGTCTCTCTTTTTGAAGAAACCTGGTTTTCTATCACCACCACGATTATTGTTTCCTCCAGAAAAACCACCACGACCACCTTGTCCGCCACCCATTGGACGAGGAGATGGATCTTGAGCAACGAAGCCTTCTGGCTTTGTTTTCAAAATTTTCATACTAAGATTTACTCTGCCTAGATTGTCTATTTCTTTTACTTTTACTTTGACAATGTCTCCCATTTTCAAAACATCACTAGGTTTGTTGACACGTTCCCAAGAAATTTCACTAACATGAACTAGACCATCTTTACCAGGAAGAAGCTCCACAAAAGCTCCAAAGTCTTCTAGACGAACAACTTTGCCATCAAATTCTTCACCAGCCTCTACTTCACGAGTACAATCTTTTACTCTTTTTACAGCAATCTTCATTTTTTCAGCATCACTAGAAGTGATAAGAACACGACCATCTTGTTCAATATCAATCTTGGCACCAGTTTCTTCCACAATTTTGTTGATATTCTTGCCACCAGGACCGATAAGATCTTTGATTTTTTCTGGATTGATAAGTACAGTCACGATACGAGGAGCGTATGGAGAAAGATCAGCTCTAGGTTCAGCAATGACACTTGCCATTACTTCAAGAATTTTTAGACGAGCTTCACGAGATTGTTTGACAGTTTGTTCAACAAGATCCCAAGTAAGACCATTAGTCTTAGTATCCATTTGTACAGCAGTAATACCGTCAACAGTTCCTGCAATTTTGAAATCCATGCCACCAGGACCGTCTTCAACATCTTGCAAATCTGTAAGAACTTTCCATTTGGTAACAGTACCATTGTTGGTACCACCATCAGAAGCAAGGCCCATAGCAATACCAGCTACTGGCTTCTTGATTGGCACACCAGCTGCCATAAGTGACAAAGTTGAGCCACAAGTAGAAGCCATTGAACTAGAACCATTTGAACCCATTACTTCAGAAACTACACGCATAGCATAAGGAAAATCAGCAGCATCAGGAAGTACTGGTTCCAAAGCTCTTTCGGCCAAAGCACCATGACCAATCGCACGACGACCTGGTCCACGAAGTGGTCCAGCTTCACCATAAGTGAAAGGTGTATCATTATAATGATGCATATAACGTTTGGTACCATCTTCTTCCATACTATCCAAAGTTTGGACATCTCCAGGAGCACCAAGAGTCACTACAGACAATACTTGTGTGTCACCACGCATGAACATAGCAGAACCATGCACACGAGGCAATAAGTCTACTTCATTTTGTAATTCACGAATTTCAGTAATTTTACGACCATCAAGTCTTTGATCATTTTCCAAAATTCTTTTGGTAATTTGTACAGAAATAAGATATTTAACTTCTGACAAAGTTTTCTTTTGATCAGAAATTTCAAAACCTTGTGCAGTCAAATGTTCTGCCAAAGCTTCCTCAATTTCTCCTATCATTTTTTTACGTTCATCTTTACTAACTTTTGGAGAATTGAAAATAAGTTTTTCAGCATTGTCAGCAATAAATTTTTCAGCAACTCTCTTTACTTGATCACCAACAGTTTCAACATCATCAGTAGAAACAATTGTTTCTTTGACTTGTCCAACTTCAGCTTGAATTTTTTTGATAAATTCAATCACAGGAGCTGTTTGTTCACATCCCCATTTCATAGCTTTGAAAAACAATTCTTCAGAAACTTCGTTGGCACCTGCTTCTACCATAACCAATTTGTCTGGATTACCAGCCACTACTAAATCAAGTTTTTTGTTGGCTTCAAGTTGACTTGAAGTAACATTCAAAATGAATTCACCATTTTCATCTATACCAACACGAGCAGCTCCCATAGGACCATCCCAAGGAATTGAAGAAATAGATAAGACAAAACTAGCAGCGAGCAAAGCTACTGTTGAAGCATCATTTTCACCATCCACTGACAAAGCGGTAGTAATTACTTGGATATCATTTCTTACTCTCTCATCAAATAATGGACGAATAGCACGGTCAACTAGACGAGCTGTCAAAATAGCTTCATCACTAGGACGTCCTTCACGTTTCATAAAACGACTACCTTTGATTTTACCGGCAGCATAAAGCTTTTCCTCGAAATCTGTCATAAGAGGAAAATAATCTATACCATCACGAATTGTTTTACTCTTTACTACAGTTGCAAGAATTGTAGTATCCCCATAACGTACTGTACAAGCTGCATTTGCTTGAAGAGCAAATTTACCAACTTCGACAGTTAGAGTGCGTCCACCCCAGTCCAAAGACCATTGTTTTGTTTGTAACATATTTTTTTGTTACGACATTGATCTTGATACGATAGACCTGCACAAATAAATTAGTGTGCATTGATCTAGGTGTCTCAAGACCAAAATCATTAATTAATAAATGTTCTAAATGTTCCAAATGTTGTATATATTCGTTTGTTGAAAATGAAATTCAATTATAACAACTACAACATTTATAACAATCAAAACACTTTAACTTCTTTTTTTACTTACAAATTTTGTTCTTCTATTGTCTAAACTAAACAAAAATTTATCTTTTTCTTCAGACAAATTTATA
This sequence comes from Candidatus Magasanikiibacteriota bacterium, assembly GCA_041674805.1. GTDB lineage: Bacteria > Patescibacteriota > Patescibacteriia > Magasanikbacterales > UBA922 > UBA1557. Next base: position 9,766 of record JBAYVA010000002.1, read on the forward strand.
AAATCATCTACAGCATCTATAATTTTACTAGAAGTAGTCTCAGAAAAAGCTACAACTTCTACTTGTTTGCCCATACTACGTAAATATTCTATCAAAGGCAAATAATCACCATCACCAGAAACTATTACAATAGCATCCAAACTAGAAGAAAGACGAATAGCATCCACTGCCAAACCAACATCCCAATCAGCTTTTTTCATGCCAGAATTAAAAATTTGCAAATCTTTTTCACGTGTTTCTATACCAAGTTTGTACAAAGCCTCAAAAAAAGGTTGTTCTTCTTGAGATTCTGTGCGCACAACATAAGCAATACTTCTGATAAGCTTACGCCCAGCCACAGCTTCTTTTACTATATTACCAAAATTTACTTTTTTGTTGAAGAGATTTTTGGCAGAATAATACATATTTTGCACATCAATAAACACCCCAACGCGTTGCTCGGGGTGTTTTAGAGGATTGTGCTTGATTATAACATTATTCATTTTCAGTTTCATTTACTTCTTCTTCTGAGATATCTTCATCGATAATATCATCATCAAATTGTTTTGCTTGTTTAAGTTTCAAACTTTTTACAAGCTCTTCAAAAGAAGCAGCATTTTCACGTTGTAAATATTTCAACAATTTACGACGTTCACCAACTTTGCGTAGAAGACCTCTACGTGAAGAGTGATCTTTGTGATGAGCTTTCAAATGTTCTGCAAGCTCTTCGATTTCTGCAGTCAAAATAGCAATTTGGACTTCAGTAGAACCAGTATCACCTTCGTGAGTTTGGTACTTTTTAATTAAACGTTGTTTTTTTTGTTTGTTCAACATAGCATGCATATTGTTTAACGGGCTCATGGTAGGCATGTCTATCAAGGTCCGTATCCCACAAAAGTGGAATAAATTAAAGCCCCATCAATATACCAAAAGCTGAAAGCTTTGTCAAGAGCCACAAGTTCTTTTTTAGCTTATTTTAGCTAAGATTAGTTTAAAAATGATAACACAAATATCCACAAATTAACACAAATAAAAAAATGTAGGTCAAATCCGTAAATCTAGATTATCCGGATATCCGAATCTATTTATTACGTGTAAGAGCCATCTTTAATAATTCCTCCACCGTCTTATCACCTACATCAAGATTCTTCACAATTTCTCTCGCTTCTTCTTTACTATGTCCCATAGCAACAAGAGCTTCAACAACATCAGACAACTTGTCACCAACTTTTTCATCACTATCCAAAGAAGATTTCAAAGTTTTGCCAATTTTGTTTTTTAGTTCCACAACAAGACGTTCGGCTGTCTTACGTCCAATACCACTAACTTGGGTAAGATAAGAGACATCTCCCCTACCAATCGCATCTTGAATTTCTTCGATACTACCCAAAGCCAAAATATTCAAAGCTCCACGAGGACCAAGACCTTTGACTGAAATAAGTAATTCAAAAAAAAATTTTTCTTCAAGATTTCTAAAACCAAAAAGTTCGAGCGCAGTTTCGGCAACTTTCAAATAAGTATAAATTTCTACTTCTTCACCAATTTTTACTTCAGCCAAAAATGAAGTAGTGACATTTATTTCATAACCAACTCCGGACGAAGTCAAGACTGTGACATCTGATTTGCCTTTATTTTTTATTTTACCGAGGATGAGGGAGATCATAATTACTTATGTTTAGTCAACTGTTCTTCTATTAATCTTAACAAAAATCTTACTTCATCAAGAGGAGAAAATTTATTATTTTTTTGCAATATCTTACTCACTTCTTCAAATCTTATTAAGATCTTTTTTACCATTTCTAATTTTTTAACAATCAAAACAGAGTCTGACTCATTTTTTTCCTTACTACGCGCTTCAGTATAGACACCCTCATAAATCAACGTATGTAAAATATCTTGAACCTTTGATTCCTCAAGCAATAAACTATTATTGTTTTTTAAAACAACTTCTTCATAAACTTTGTCTAAAAAATCATCATCTGTTTTTTCAAAAGACTCTGTTATTTCAATTCTTTTTTCTCCAACAGAATCTCCTGTAATAGCCTTTCTATTTGGGGGTTTTATTCTAAGAGAAAATTTTTTGTTTTTATTCAAAGGGTACTTATCCGGCAAAGAATCAAAAAAATATTGTTCATCTTTTATACCTTCAGACATATAATTATTTACTTACTGATTAATTATTCAAAAATAAAATTCCAAATTCTTTGATTGGCTTAGTGCTATAAAAATAAGTATTTTTGTCAGTTCCACCATGAGCACTTTCTACTTCCCCACCTTCTTCATTATACAATTTTTTAATTGTTAAAGAAAGGTCAGATTCAAATGGTTGCATAATACGCACTTTGTCACCAAGACGCAAAGCATTATGTGCACGCAAAGTTATTTTATATTGTTTGTCTATTTTTTCACAAGCCAAAATTTCACCAACATACTGCTGTTCTGTACCTTCATGACTATTGTCAGTATTTTGTTCAACTGTATCACGACCAAAAAGAAAACCGGTCGTATAGCCACGATGCACGAGTTTGTCCAAAATATTTTTCTTGATATTTTTTAAATATTTTTTCTTAAGTTTGATGTCATCTGTTTTACCACTTTCTAATAAATAATCAAAAGCAGTGCGATAAGCTTTGACCACACTAGACAAATAAGCTGGACTCTTGGCTCGACCTTCTATCTTATAACTTGTTACTCCAGCTTCAAAAAGTTCTGGCAAATATTCGATGAAACACATATCTTTGGAATTGAAAATATATGTTCCATTGATATCTTCTTCTACATCCATTTCACGTTCTTTTTTTAGTGGATCATTGATCGTTGTTTCTATAAACTTAATATTATTCAAATCATATTTCCAACGACAAGGCTGAACACAATCACCAAGATTGGCGGAGCGACCAACCAGATGAGAAGAAAGCATACATCTACCAGAATAACTCATACACATCGCCCCATGAATAAAATATTCTATTTCACATTTTGGTACAGCTTTATGAATTTCTATTATTTCTTCCAAAGTGACTTCACGTCCAAGGACAACTCGCTCCAGACCTTGCTGATACCAAAATTTTACCGTCTCAGCATTCGTTGCATTGGCTTGAGTAGATAAATGAATTGCCAAATTTGGAGCATATTTCTTGACCATAGACATCACACCAGGATCAGAAACAATGAGAGCATCAGGTTTCCATTCATTCAATTTTTTCAAATATGGAGGAAGCCTTTTCAAATGATCATTATGAGCTACAATATTTACTGTGACATAAATTTTCTTGCCAATAGAATGAGCATATTCAATTGACTTTTTGACATCATCGTCAGTAAAAGTATTGATACGTACACGCATACTAAAATCTGGAATTCCCATATAAACTGCGTCTGCACCATAAGCAAAAGCGTAACGCATTTTTTCGGGAGATCCGGCGGGAGCTAGTAGTTCTAATTTTTTCATAATGTTTTGTAAAAGCTTACGAGGCTATAAGTAACATATAATAAACGAGCTCCCCTCCCTTTGTAAGGGAGGGGCTGGGGAAGGGTTGTACTCACTAAAAAGCAACTCCTCCCCAACCCTCCTCTTAAAAAGAGGAGGGAGACATAAAAATTTCTAAAATGTATTATATACTAATTGCGCAAATATTCAACCAACACTTGTACTCCAAATCCATTGGCTCCAGCTCTGATATGTGCTTTACCTTTACTACCATAAATTGCACTAGCCAAATCTATATGAGCCCAAGGATAATTTTTTTCACCAGTATCTTTGTTTTGTGTAAAAAATTGCAAAAAAGCGGCAGCAGTACTGGCCGTACCATAACGTTCACCACCAACACCACCAGTATTTTTGATATCAGCTACTTCACTTTTCATTGCTTCACTATATTCTTCACCAAGTGGTAGACGCCACAAATTTTCTCCAATAGCTTCTCCCAAACTCAACATTTTTTCTGCGATGTTTTCTTCTGGTGTAAAAAGTCCTGATTTTTCAAGTCCCAAAGCAGACATACAAGCACCAGTCAAAGTCGCCAAATCAATTACTTCTTTTGGATTATATTTACCAGCATAACAAAGTGCATCAGCCAAGATAAGACGTCCTTCAGCATCAGTATTTTTTATTTCTACAGTGGCACCGTTCATAGCTTGCAAAATATCATCTGGGCGATAAGAATCTCCACCAGGCATATTTTCAGCAGCAGGAATAAGCGCCACAATATTTTTTTTCACTTTCAAAGTTGCCAAGGTTTTAATCGTACCCAAGACTGAGGCTGCTCCCAACATATCGAATTTCATATCCACCATATAATCCCCTGGTTTGAGAGAAAGTCCACCAGAATCAAAAGTAATACCTTTGCCAACAATCACACTTGGTTTTTTATTTTTATCAGTTCCGAAGTATTCTACAATAATAAATTTTGTTTCGTGCTTGGAACCACGCCCCACAGCCAACAAACAACCCATTCCTAATTTTTCAATTTCTTTTTCAGACAAAACTTTTGTCTTTATATTTTTATTTTCTTTTTGTAATTGCAAAGCTTCGTTTGCCAAATAACTTGGTGTCATGACAGTCGGTGGAATATTACCCAAATGACGCGCAAAGTTTACTCCTTCAGCAATCATTAGACCTTCTTCTATTCCTTTTTGCAAATTTTTTAAAACATTTTTTTCAAAACTACCCAGAAAATTCACTTCTTCTAATCTCACGACTTTGTCTTCTTTTTTTGTTTTGAATTCATCATAAGCATAAGTGGCAATTTCGATAGCTACCACTGTTTCTACTGCCAATTTTTTGACCTCAAATTTTTTGAGCAAAGCATCTACTAAAACAAAATTCAATTTAGAATATTTTTTATTTTGTGCAAACAAAAAAGCACTACCAACAATTTCTTTATAATTTTTTGTAGTCAAATCTTTTTCTTTACCAAGTCCAATCAGTAAGACTCTTTCATACTTTTCACTATCTGTATAAAAAAAACTAAGTTGTTTTTTCTTGGCTTCAAAATCTTTGTTGACAAAAACTTTGGCGACAAACTTGGACAAATCTTTATCCAAGTTTTTACTAAAATCATCCAAACTTACATCTTCAAAAATAGGAATAATAAGACAAGCTGGTTTGTTTTTTTCTTTGTTTATAATATATTTTGTCATATATTTTTCATTAATCTTAAATCAATTTTTTAGCAAGTTTTTTCCAATTTTTTTGATTACCCTTCCAAAATTTTATCATTTCTTCACGTGATATTTCACACTGTGGTACTGAATAGCCATCAGGTACAAATATTTGATCAGACGCTGTGTTTCCATCCTTACCTTTTTTTAAAGAAATATTACCATTCGCCGATGCTGTAAAAACAATTGGTTTTTTACCTGGTTCACAATAAGCCAAGACATCCTTAAAAACACATCTTCTATTTTCTTTTCCTTTCATCATTTTTAAAACATCTTCAGCTATTAAATAATGATTCATAAATTTTAAAAAAGGACCAGGAAAACCATTTAAAGCTTCAATAAAAAATCCTGCGTCTGTGACAGCAACAGGTTCCTTTAATTTTTTACAAGCATACTCGACAGAGAAACTTGCAATTTCTTCTAGAGAAGTACTTTGAATTTCTGGTATATCTAAAATCTTTTGCACCACAGTGATACCAGTTTTTTCCAAAGCTTTTTTGGCTACTTCAAGTTTGTACTTGTTACCTGTCGCAAAATTAATTGTTGACATATATTTTTAATTACATTATTTATTTTTAAATTCCTCTAGGGTAGAGAGCAATTCCTCAAACTCACTTATTATTTTTTTATAAAATATAAAATTTAAGAATGTGTTTCATTTATATTATTCCAATCCCATTTTCTATCTTTATTGTATTCCATTTTTTTTAAAATTGCTTCTTCTACATCAATATCTAATACTCCACAAAGATGCAAAATACGCTGAATAGCATCACCAAGTTCTTCTTTAAGACCATCTTTACCATCAATATTTTTGTGACGATAAGCCTCAAAAGCTTCTGATATTTCAGAATGAATTAAAGCAATTTTTTCTGCAACATTAATTTCATCTGGCTTTGTTCCGAAGCCTTTCTCTTTTGCTTGTTCCATTATTATTTCCACAAGTTGTTTTATAGTCATAAATATATTTTTAAAAATTTAATAAACTTAAAAAGTACCATAAAATGTTCTTTCATCATACCCAAAAAAACACCTCTAGTCAAACCAAAATCTCAACTTGCAAAAGGAACTTATAGAAAGTATAATAATAACAAATTAAATAATTAGCCTTTCAAGCATTTTAAGCTTTTTAGGCCTTTCAAGCCTTCTCGTTATGAAAATAGCCATCATCGGCGCCCACTCTACGGGCAAAACAACTTTGGTAAACAAATTGAAACATACTTTGGAAAATCTCGGCAAAAAAGTAATTATTATCCAAGAGCTAGCCCGCCATTGCCCATTTCCTATCAACGAAAAAACAACAGTAGATGCCCAAAAATGGATAATGAAAAATCAAATAAGCAAAGAAAATGAAATAGATCATAGCGACAAAATTCTTATTACAGACCGAGCGACTATAGACAATTTTGCTTATTTACATCGTGTTGCCGATGAAGAAACTTCTCGTGAATATGAAAAAATTGCTTTTGGACATAGTCATACTTATGATTTGATTTTCAAAACACAAAAATTGGATATAACAGTTGAAAATGATGGTGTCCGTACCACAGACGACGACTTCCGTAATCTGATAGACAATCTTATTAATCAATTTTTAGAAAAAAACCAAGTACAATTTATTCCCCTACAGCCAACGATTGATTACGATGTGCATGTGGAAGATATTTTGGAGAGGATAAAGGTTTAAAAGTATGTCAAAAAAAAATAAGGAAATTCAAATCTTTAATTTAGAATTTCCAAACTACACAGAAGATATAAAAATTAGTGATTACATTTTTAGTAGAGTAAAAAACTATGAAAAAGCTCATGAAAACATGATGTGGCTGGTAAATTCATCTGGTAGTGAATTCAAAAGTCAAATAAAGAATGGTTCTCACCAAATAACAGCTGTCGCAAAAATACCGGAAAAAGAGAAAAAAAATGTATTACCTTTTGGTACAAAAAATTTAAAACAAATAGATGATATTTTATTTTTATTGACAATATTCACTGACAGAAATGTTTTTCAAAAAAATTGGGCAGACAATAGAGATACTGTTATAATTACAGACCATAGGATACATCAATATGGAGGACAGTTGAGGTGCTCTATAAAGTACGAACCAATGTGGAAAGAAATAAAAAGTGGTAAATTAAAAACAGAGAAAGATATAAAAGGTAAACCGATCTGGAATTATGAACATATTGACGTTGGTTTTGAAAAAACCATAAACAAAGTCCTCGATCTTATTTCAAGCAAAAAATGGCAAGATGAATATGAAGGAGGTTATTTTTTATTTTTATTTAAATCAGCAATACAAAGACAAATAATCGAAACATCATTTATTTCTTGTTGGACAATTTGGGAACACATTTTTGCTATAAAAAATCGCAAATGGCTTGATAATAAAACAATAGGACAAATGAGTGGAGATAAAAAAATAGCATTTATTTTAAACGAATATTTTTTAAAAGAAATTAATGATATAGCAAGAAAAAATATTCAAAAAATAAACAAAACAAGAAATCGTCTTGTACATTTTGGCAAAAAAACTGAACAAATTGATTATAAAGAAATGGAGATGTTTATAAGATTAACAGAACAACTAATCGCTACTATCTTAGAACTATCACCATCAAATATATTTAATTCATTCGAAGCCTTAGACAGTTTTTTAAAAAAATAAAAATTATTTTACATTCACCCTACAACTTCTACACCTCGGCTCATAATTATCCGAACCAATCTCTACTCTATCTTCCCCACCAGTCAGACGATGTGTATAGACTGCATCAGTATCGCGACATTGCATACAGACTGCACTTGTCTTGTACACCGAATCAGCCAGCGCCATTAAATGCGCAGTCGATTCAAAAGGCACTTGGAGATAATCACTATCCAGTCCACAGACAATCACTGTAATACCATGTTCATCTACCAACTTTTTACAAAGAGCAACTAATTCATCTCGATCAAAAAATTGTATTTCGTCTATCCCGACCAAATCTAGATTTTCAAACCCTTGTCCGCCTTGTGTGGAATCTAAATGATCGTACATTTCTGAAACTTGTCTGACAGGAATAGCGGACAGGTGATGTCCATTGCGAGAAGAAATGTCTTCCGGATGTCCAAATCTATCATCAGCTCCGTGCTTAAAAATCACAATTTTCTTTTGTGCGATGTCTTGAATTGTCAGACGTCTAATAAGCTCAGCACTCTTGCCACTAAACATCGGCCCACTTATCACGTCTAGTCTGCCTTTTTTCATAGTAATATCATCCCGAGTGAGAATACACGAGGGAACTTTCCAAAAGATTAATGTACTTAATTTGAAACGCTTGCAAAGGAGAACACCCACTTCGCAATTTAATGCCGCAACTATTATACACCAAAAATAAAAATATTGGAAAAATAAAACAAATCCGTTCAAATCCGTTTGTTCAGTTTAATCCATATTCTATCTAAACTAAAAAAATCAAATAGCCCACAGATTAAACAGATTGAACTGATAAAAACTGATTATAAAAAAAGACGTTTCATAACAAAACGTCTTTTAAAAAATTAATTTCTTTACACAAGAAGTGTTCAAGTGTTTTAATGCTTTTTCAGCGCAGACTGATCCGCCTCGAGCGGAAATATTTTTATATTTTCACACTCAACAAAACTTTCACTCCATCAATCTCATACTCTTTATCATCAGATTCATCCAAAACAATTTTCTCTGCAATTAATTCTCTAGCCAAAACACTCTTCTTGATTTCAGTTTCATAATCTACGAAAACTGCTTGCAAATTTTCATCCTCAGTATAATATTCTACCATGACTTCGTCGGCAATAGTCATACCTTGTTCTTTACGAATTTGATTTATAGTTCGGACAATCTCACGCACCAAACCTTCTTTTTTCAATTCTTCCGTGATATGAGTATTCAAAGCCATCTTGAATCCCCAATCTTCTTTTTTCTTCAAGTGATTATTTTCTTTGTCAAAATCAGTAAACAAAACTTCTTTGACATTTAATTCTTCAGCAATAATAGTTTTTACATCCTCACTGAAATTCGCCCCAACAACATAAAATTCAGCCAAAACTTGTCTTACTTTTATTCCTTTTTCGGCACGAAGAGATAATCCCATTTCTACCACTTTTCTCACATCTTCCATTTCTTTCAAAACTTTTTCATCAATCAATTTTTTATCAAAATTTGGCCAAGATTCAAGATGCACAGATTCTAGTTCACCACCAAGTTCACGATACATTTTTTCGGAAATAAATGGTGTAAATGGCGCCATTATTTTACTAAGTGTCATTAAAACATAACGTAAAGTTGCAGTAGCCTGAGCTTTATCTTCCATTCCTCGTTCCTCATTCCCCATTCCACTTTTGAAACGATCACGAGAACGACGAACATACCATTGTGAAAGTTCAGTAATGAAATCAAGAATAGGACGACTAGCTTCTGCTAGTTTATAACCTTCCATTTTTTCTGTTACTTCTTTTAGCAAACCATGTAACTTGGCGACAATCCATTTGTCCAAGATGTTTTTAGAATCCATTCCCCGTTCTTCGTTCCTCATTCCGCCGTCAGTGTTGAACATAGAAAAAAACGTAAACACATTCCAAAGAGTATTTACTACTTTGTTGTAAACTTCACGCACATCTTTTTCCGAAAAATTCAGACCTTCCGCATACATCACTGGAGAAGAAGCCAAATAATAACGAAGAGCATCAGCACCATATTTTTCAAGCACAACCAAAGGATCTGGATAATTCTTGAGACGTTTACTCATTTTTTTACCATCTTCCGCCAAAACGATTCCATTGACGATTACATTTTTGAAAGCTGGGACACTTTCTTTCAAAGGTATAGAAGGATTTTTGCCAGTAGTCAAAGCTGTAGCCAAAACATGCAAAGTATAAAACCAACCACGAGTTTGATCTTGACCTTCAGCAATGAACTCAGCCGGGAAACCAGCTTCAAACTTAGCTTTATTTTCAAAAGGATAATGCATTTGACCATAAGGCATTGCACCGGATTCAAACCAACAATCAAGCACTTCGGGAATTCTAGTAAAAGTCTTACCGTCTTTTTCAAAAGTTACTTTGTCAATAATATGTTTATGTAAATCAGTTATTTTTTGTCCAGACAATTTTTCTAATTCTTCAACAGAACCAATACAAACAGTCTCACCATCGACACTACGCCAAATTGGCAAAGCTGAACCCCAATAACGATTGCGTGAAATAGCCCAATCACGAGCACCCTCTAACCATAAACCAAAACGTCCGTCTTTGATATGATCTGGCACCCAATTTGTTTTTTTATTGTTACGCAACATTTCATTTTTTATTTCAGTTACTCTGACAAACCAAGAAGAAGTCGCATAATTGAGAAGTGGTGTATCACAACGCCAACAATGTGGATAGCTATGTTCAAATTTTTCTTTACTAAATAATTTTTCATTGTGTGCCAACCATTTGATAATTTCAATATCTGTTTTGGTGTGATCATCTTTTGGTTTTACTTCTTGATTTACAAAATCTAAAACATCTTCAGTAAATTTACCTTCCATAGTCACATGCTGTACCCAACCGACTTGATGTTCTTGACCAAGACTGTAATCGTCTTCACCAAAAGCTGGGGCAATATGCACGATGCCGGTACCATTTTCAGTGGTTACAAAATCTCCTGTTACTACTTTGAAAGCATTTTCCGTGTTAGCAAAATATGGGAAAAGTGGTTCATACTTGATACCAAATAATTCCTCACCTTTCATCGTACTTATAAGTACATATTCTTCTTTATCTTTGGATTGGAAAACATCAGTCACTCTTTCTTTGGCTACAATATAATAATTATGTTCACCTTTGACTACGACATAATCTATATCTTTACCAACAGCAAGTAAGACGTTGCCAGGCAAAGTCCAAGGTGTAGTAGTCCAAGCCAAAATATATAATTCTCTGTCCCCTAGATCAAATTTACTTTTAAATTTTTCATCAGTCACACGAAATTTGGCAGTGGCTGACAAATCTTTGATATCCTTGTAACCTTGGGTAACTTCAAAATTTGAAAGTGGTGTAACACAATGTGGACAAATATGCATGGCTTTCTTACCTTCATAAATAAGATTTTTGTTCCACAATTCTTTGAAAACCCACCAAACACTTTCCATAAAATTCAAATCCATGGTCTTGTAATCATTTTCCATATCCACAAAACGACCGATACGATGAATTGTTTTTTTCCATTCTTCAGCATAAGTAAGCACAGTGCTACGACAAGCCTCGTTGAATTTGTCAATTCCCATTTCATCAATTTCTCTCTTTGATTTTAATCCCAAATCTTTTTCAATAATATTTTCTACCGGCAAACCATGACAATCCCAACCCCATTTGCGTTCGACGCGAAAACCTTTCATAGTGAAATAACGTGGCACGACATCTTTCATCACCGTACCTACTAGATGTCCATAATGTGGAAGACCTGTCGCAAAAGGTGGACCATCATAAAAAACATAAGGTTTGTTTTCTGGACGTTCTAAAATAGATTTTTCAAAAATCTTTTTTTCATCCCAATATTTAAGTATTTCTAATTCGTTTTCATTGGAGTTGTATGGCATAAGTGATAGTTAAAAAGTTTATAAAATTAAAAGTTCATAATGTTAAATACACAATATCAAATAAACAAATTCCAAATAATAAACAACTTTCAAATTACAATATGTTTGTTTATTTACTTTTGTAATTTTTTTGAAATTTGTAATTTTAGTATTGTTTATTTACAAAAATAAAAACGCCCATGTTTTCTGTGAGAACCAAGTTTCCTCGGCGGTACCATCTCACTTCCACACTTATGGCGCTTGCTGACAGCGATTACGGGCTTACCCGAAGAGTTCTACTTGTCTTTTGAACTTTCTTCTCTTAGCATGTCCTCCGTAGCTTTAGCAAAGGGGGACTACCTGCTGATAACAGGTAATAATGCTTTTATGATTGTATTAGTATTATACTAATTTTAGAGGAAAAGTCAAGAACCACAGTCAAAAATTCATAAAGTTTATAAAGTTATACAGTCTCTTATTCTGCCTATTCTGCTTACTTTGATTATTCTGCTTGCTATGTTACAATATAGATACACAATAACTAATAAAATAATATGTACTCAAAAAAACTCTACATCGCTTCAGATCATGGAGGCTACCAACTAAAAAAACGTTTAATTCGTTTCATTGAAAATGAACTAAACTTGAAAATAGAAGATTTGGGACCTTTTGCCAATGATTTGGACGATGATTATCCTGATTATGTAATTCCTCTAGCTCACAAAGTCGTAGAAAACGAAGCTCGAGGTATTGTAATTTGCAAAAATGGTGTCGGTGTCAGTATGGCAGTAAACAAAGTAAAAGGTATTCGCTGTGGTATTGGCTACAATATTGGCGTAGCAGAAACAATGATGAATGATGACAACACCAATGTTTTGGCTTTAGCTGCCAAATTATCTTCTGAAGAACATGCCATGGCGATTGTCAAAAAATGGTTAGAGACTGAATTTAGTGCGGAAAAAAGATACGTACGCAGACTACAAAAGGTCGCGGAGTTAGAAAAATAGAAAAAAGAATAACACAAATATTACACAAATAATTTAAATCACAGGTTACATCCGTAAATCTGAATTATCCGTATATCCGAATCAATATGCAAATAATCCCTTCAATTTTAGTCCCAACTTCCGAAATACTCAAACAACAACTCCAAGCCCTTGGAAAATCTGTAAACAGAGTCCAAATCGACATTGCCGATGGTATTTTTGTAAATAATACTACAATAAGTGATCCAGCAACTGTCCAAAAATATGCTGAAACAGAAGTAGAATTGCATCTAATGGTCAGTCAACCATTGAAAGAACTACTAAAATGGCACAAGGTAGAACAAATCCAAAAAATCTTGATTCATGTAGAATCTGTAAAAAATTTACATGAAATATTCCCAACTCTTCATGCTTATGGTTGGGAAATAGGTCTTGTTTTAAATCCTGAAACTAATATAAAAATTTTGGATGAATATATTGGTGAAATAAAAGGCGTAATGTTTATGGGAGTAAATCCGGGCAAGCAAGGACAGAAATTATTGCCAAAAGTTTTGACTAATATCAAAAAATTCAAAACCAAATATCCTCATATCTTTGTTGAATTAGATGGTGGCATCAATGAACAAAATTTAGAAAAAATTATAGCAACAGGAGTAGATGCTATCTGCCCAGGCAGTGCTATCTTTGGCAATGAAAACAAACCCGAGCAAAATATAAAAAACATGAAAAAAATTATCAACAGTTTGACTAAAAAGTAATTAGACTATAAAATCCAAGCGTTACAAATTATAAATTATTATTTATGGAAAATAAACAAGAAGAATTACTAGATTTAGTCATCATCGGAGCTGCTGCTGCTGGCAGTGCTGCGGCCATTTATGCTTCAAGAAGAAATTTGAATTTCAAAATTGTAGCCAAAGATATTGGTGGCGAAGTCGCTTTGTCTGGTGACGTTGGTAATTGGCCAGGTATTATTGAAACTACAGGCTACCAACTAGCTCAAGATTTTCGCAAACACGTCGAATCTTATGGCAACAAAATTGAAGAAGGCTTCGAAGTTACAGCCATAAAACAAGAAAAAAAATATCACACAGTTACTGCCAAAAATTTTCTAGGAGAAGAAAAGGTTTATAATACAAAATCTGTCATTATTGCTAGTGGTATTCACCCAAGAAATTTGAATCTTCCGGGAGAAATAGAGCTTCGTGGTCGCGGTGTCACTTATTGTACAGTTTGCGATGGTCCACTTTTCAAAGACAAAACTACCGCTACAATTGGTGCTGGCAATGCAGCTATTGAATCAGCTTTGATGATGGCTGGTATTTCCAAAAAAGTTTATTTAATTACCAAATTCCCAGACAACAAAGAAACTTTGGGAGGTTTTCCAAAAGCTGAGACAATCCTTGTCAACAAAATAAAAAAATTAGCAAATGTTGAAATAATTTACAATGCTGAAACTACAGAAATTCTAGGCAAAGACAGATTGGAAGGTTTAAAATATACAGACAAAGAAACAAAAGAAGAAAAACAAATAGAAATAGATGGCCTTATGGTCCACATCGGTATGATCCCAAACTCAAGTTTTGTCACCTGTGGAACCAAAAATCCAGTCGGAGAAATAGAAGTAGATATCAAATGTCAGACTAGTTGCAAAGGTGTATTTGCCGCTGGTGATGTCACCAACATCCCTTACAAACAAATAGTTATTTCCGCTGGACAAGGAGTTACCGCTGCTCTAAGCGCTATTGAATATATCAATAAGTGGGAAGAATAAAAATATTACAAAGTCTATAAAGTTAAAAACCACCAAAAAAGGTGGTTTTTTGATTCTACAAAAAGACAAGACAAAAAAGAGTGTTTATAAGTTTGTATGTTTTAATGTTTTTTACAACAGCAAGATTTAACATCTTCCTCCACTTCTGCTATACTATACTCAATAATCAACTAAACAAAAAATATGTTTTTAAACAATATTTTCCCAAATTTACCCACAAGTACCATAGAAACAATTATTTATGTTGTAGCCGCTTTAGGTATAATACTTATTACTTACGGAGTATTTTTGGAAACCGAAAGACGACAAGATTTAGTATTCTTAGTCGGCGCACTTTGTCTTTTTGTTTATGCTTTGTATATCGGCAACCGCGTATTCATGGTAGCCATGGCAGGTTTTGGTTTTGCCTCTCTTGTGGAATTTGTAGAAATCTATTTAGGACTACACAAGCACGATAGAAATGAATTGAAAAGAGTAAAAAATTTAGGAAAAAATAAATAACAATAAAATATGTTTGATCTAATCACAATCGGCGATTCAACTTTTGACACTTTTCTTATTTTGGAAGAAAAAAATCACGCCTGCACTCTAAGCAAAAACAAAAAACTAATTTCCTTCAATTATGCTGAAAAAACACCGATAGAAAATACAGCACAATCTGTTGGTGGCAACGCTGCCAACGTAGCAGTTGGTGTCAAAAAATTAGGCTTCAAAACAAGTATAGTCACTGAGCTTGGCACTGACATAAACGGTCACATTATAAAAGAAGAACTATCAAAAAACGGTGTCAACGTCTCCCTAGTCAAACAAATAAAAAATGCTACTACACGATATTCTATAGTTTTGAATTACTGTGGAGAAAGAACCATTTTGTCTTATCATGCCAAAAGAAATTATAGTTTGCCAAATTTACCAAAAACAAAATGGATTTATTACACATCTCTAGGAAAATCTTTTGAAAAGATACAAGATAAGTTAGAAAAATATTTACAAAAAAATCCAGAAACTAAGCTAGCCATAAACCCAGGCTCTTACCAAATAAATAAAGGGTTAGAAAAAATCAAAAAAATTTTACCTTTCACAGATTTATTAATAGTTAACAAAGAAGAAGCTATCAAGCTAGTTGGTAAAAAACAAACACCTGATAAATTAATGATTTCATTATCTAAATTAGGAGCAAAAATAGTCGTAATTACAGACAATGAAAATGGCTCTTACTCTTTTGATGGCAAACAAAAATTATTTGTACCGGCTTACAAAGTACCGATGATTGCCAAAACTGGTGCTGGAGATGCTTACACTTCTGGCTTTTTATCAGCCATACTAAACAACACAGATATAAAGACTGCCATGAACTGTGGAACAGCCAATGCTGCTTCTGTAATTCAAAAACACGGCTCTCAAAACGGATTATTAAACAAAAAACAATTAGAAAAAATTATCGCAAAAAAATAAAAACTTAAAACAAAAATACTGTTCAAAAACAGTATTTTTTATTTTAAACATTTTTGCTCTTTTTGGTAGCTCCTATCTTTACCACAAAATTAACAATATCTTTCACCACATTTCTAGGCTTACCATGTGTAGGATTATAATGAATATAAATATCTGGTTTACCATTTATTTCCAAAATTCCAAAGTTCTGTTTACTAGGATCAAGAGTAATATCATCACAAATTACATCTAATCCTGCCAAATAATTACCTGTTGCATCAGAAGCTTTTACACAAAGAGCTGCTGTATTTTTATGAACCAAATCAGTCACATCTCTAGTTTCTCCTCCTTCTGCCAAAGAAGAGTTTCTTTTTATAGAAACTAATTTACCAAAAGGCAATATCTGTTTCAAAGTAAAACCTTGTTCTTTCACTATTTTCTTCAAAGCTTCATCAATTGGTGTTTTCTTTTTTAAAATTTTTTGTTTTTCTTTTATAAGTTCTTCAACAGTAGATTTTCCATCACCCAAAACTCTTGGAGGTATCATTTCCAAAGCACCTATAATTTTATTACCCAAAGTAAGCAATCGATACTCTGTGCCAAAAATCATTTCTTGAGCAACCAAAGAATGAAATTTTGGTAAATTATTATTTATTACCCTTTTGGCTTCTACCATATTTTTGATATAAGGAAATATACCAATGCTATTCGAGCCAGATGAATCTTTTACAATAATAGGAAATTTTATATTACCAAGTTTTTTGGCTATATCTCCTGGCTTTTTTCTAAAGAAAAAAACTGTTTCTGGTGTTGGTAAAGAATTTCTTCTAAGCAAAGTATAAGTCAAATCTTTGAATTTAGTAGAATCAGCGATACTAATAAAATTTCTTACTATTCTAAATTGTCTAGTAATTATAAAGGCTCTCTTTTTTATATGAATATAATAACAATTTCTTTCAGGTATTACCTCTTCAAAAACCCCTCCCATCTCTTCAACTACTCTTTTAATAATTTGTGCATTTGCTAGCATAGTGTAATTGTTAAATAAATTAAAAGTTTTCTAGATACAATTATAAACAAAAAACTAGCACTCAATGCTAGAAGCTACAATATACTTTTCCAAACTGAAAAAATAAAACTACTAACAAAAAGTCTAATACAATAATTTAAAATAATAATAAGTTAAACAACAAACACGATTCCTTTTCCACCAAAAACTAATAATTTAATCAAAATTAATTTTACAATACCACACAAAAAAATAAAAAACTAAATTATCCTTCTCATTTTCTTTTCTTCTTTTTTACCTTTATAATAATCAAGCAAATCCAAAATTTCATGATAATTTATTTTTGGTCCCAAAAATGCAAAACTATATTCTATACTTCTTACTTTATCTCTAATATCTTCAGCAAAAAAATTTTCACTTTCTTCATTGGCAAATTTATGTAAATCTTCAATAACTACATTTATATCCGCTACCATTTTAGAATACTTAGAAATTTTTTGTTCATAACTTTTCTTTTCATGCGTCATAATAGCTTGAGTAGCATGTTTTCTAATATCTTGTTTCAAATCAACCAAAAGTGTCATGATTTCCATTCTTTCATTTCTTTCATTGTGCTCAAAAAAATGATGAACTTTGCCACTAACCAAATCCAAAAATTTTACCCCAGTATTTTTGATCAAATCAACTTTTTTTACAATATTTTTTGAAGCTCTTTGCAAAAATATTTTTTCAGACAATCTTTCATGGTAAATATTGTAAATTTCTTCAAACGCTTGAAAATATGGCCAAATTTTTTTGCCAAAAAATATCATAAAATCTTCTAATTCTTCCAAGGTTACTGTGTTATCAGCCAATATTTCTTCTATCTTTTCTCTCATGTCTTTTTTCAAATCAACATCCACCATAGGTGGCAATTCATTATAAACTTTTTTGAAAATATTAATTGTATGTTTTTTAGCTTCTTCCAACATAGGACATTGATTACACAGATTTTATAATATATTATACTGACAAATAAAAACAAAGGTTACATCCCTAAATCCGCATTATCAGTATATCAGTATTATACCAAACAACAGTTAAAAAGTCATATAATCTCTCCACCTCAAGTACAATTCTCTCGTAGCTGCCAAATCTCCAGCACAATACTTAGCAATTTTTAGATATTCTTCGTTGGCAAAAAGATTTTTTACATCATGGCCATTTATACCATTAGCCTTGGGCGAATCAATATCAAAAGCTTTGCAATAAAAATCTAGATTAAATTTACGATAAGCATTGTAAAAAGTAAGTTGTTCAAGCAAATCTACATGAATATCATTAGCATAACGATATGGCATCAGATTTTTACTAGGTTTTACATTAAGCATTGCCGAACGAAGCATAAGTACAGGACAATCAAAACCACGTCCATTGAAAGTAACAAACTTATGAGCTTTAGCCATTACTTGCCAAAATTTTTGTAAAATTTCTTTTTCTGTACCACAAAAATATTTAATACCATTCTCCTCAAAATCTACAATACCGAAGTTTTGCTTATCCGCCAGAGCTTCAGCCGAAGCAGAAAAATAAACAGCACCTTTTTTACTTTCCAAAGACATCACACCAATTGCGACAATCTCATTGGTTGGAGCCCAAAGAGCCATTTGTTCTTTGACTTTTTCTATGTCTTGTTCATCTTCAGCAAACTTCATCAAATAAGTTTGTTGTACTTGATCAAAGCTGTCAAAATTTTTTGGAATTGTTTCTATGTCGAAGACGATGGTATTCATACAAAAAGGCTAAAAATGCCAGAAAGGCTTTTTATATATTATTTATTATTTTAGATTTTGGAGTTTGGATTTGATACTGTACATCCCTATTCCTGCTGCGACACTAACATTTAGACTTTCTTTCTTACCATACATCGGGATATGGACCACTTCATCGCAAAGTTTGGAAATCTCAGCTTCTACACCTTCTACTTCATTACCAACAATCAGCGCTACATTTTTTTGGTTTTCTAAATTTAATTCCGAAATATCAATACTTCTTTCATTTTTTTCCAAACCTACAATAAAAAATCCTTTCTTTTTGAGATTTGCAATAAGTGTTTTCAAATTTTTTTTATGTTCCCAAGGAATCCAAGTCTCAGCCCCAAGAGCCACTTTGTCTATCTGTGGTTTTGGTGGCGTAGCAGTATAACCAACCAAAAAAAGCTTGTCCACTCCACAAGCGTCAGCTGTTCGAAACATCGCACCAACATTGTGACAAGAGCGAATATCTGGTAAAACTAAACAAAATGACATAAAAATACTTTATAACATTATAATCTTTCAACTTTATAACTAAATTCTATATTAAAAAACTCACTTTGGCAAGCGAGTTTTTTATGTAAAAAGTTTTTATTTCAAATTATGCCCCCAAATTAAATTATCGTCTTTTACCAAATAGACGACTAAAAAAACCTCTACGTTTTTCCTCCACTTTTCCTACACCCATCTCTGATGGAGAATATTTAACATCAATCACAGGCTCTTTTGGTTCAGGTATTGATTTTTTATCAACAGATACGCTAACCCCTGGGTTAGAACTTAGTCCCTGTCTTGGAGAATATTTTGGTGCATCAACTAGTATGGCTTTTGGCGCTGGCTCGGATTTTTGTGTTGGTTGTTCTAACTTAGGTCTAGACTCTGGCATTGAGACTGGTTTTAGTTTATGTTTTTTAGTTCCTTCAAGTGGCTCTGCACCATATGGATATACCAAACGCATTTTGAGCCCAAGTGACTTGGCAACAACATTCAAATCTGAAAAAATATCATTTAGTTCTTCCGCGAAGTCATCCTTTATTCCTCTGTCTTCCACAGCACCAGCCAAAAATTTATCAAGTCTCTCTAGTGGATCCAAAAAATCATTAACTGTTGAGATATCATCACCCCAAAAATCCAGCTTGTTTTTTATGGATCTTTTAATACCATCAAAATGTAACCCAGCACCTTCTTTTAAAAAGTATGCAACCAAATAATGCCATTTCTTTTTATCATCATAATCAGTATCAAAGAAACTAAGACCATGATCTACAAAAATACCTCGTCTATGTTCTTCAACAGAAGCCGGATCCACTTGCACACCTTCTGACATGTCTACAAAATAATCATCACCTTTCATCATATCTAATCCAGGCGTATTTGATTCTTCCATTATAGATACCATATCTACAAAATCCTTTAATTGAAGTAACACAGTAGCCTTCATGACACCCAACACATTTTCCTTATTTTCTTCATAATAATGCCAATCCTTTTCAAATTTGGGATTCCCTCTATTTGTAGCCAGCATGTAACTAATGATTTCATTTGTAGCATTGCCACCTCTCATAACACCAGAAGCATATTCCTTTGCAACAACTATATTACCTTCTCTCGTAACGCCATGGCTTAACTCTCGTGGGACAACTCCGTGTTCTGCTGAGATACCCAAACGTTTTTGAGCTTCACACCTTCTATGTAGGATATATGCTTCATTATGAATATCAAAATCACTCAAATCTTCATGTTTAACCCCTACAAACACTTTTAAAACTACTTGTCTACCAGTAGAAGTATCTTTTGCTTTACAAACATAACCTTGCATACCACCAGTAAACATTTTCTCTACCAAGTAATTTTGTCCGTCAACTTCTATAGTTATGCCTTCCATATCACCATCACTGTCAGGGACAACTATCTTAGCCTCGGGGAAGTCAAAGAATTCCCCATCATCACCGATCTTTTTTACTGGAAATGTACTTATCACATTATCAAATTCAGCACGCTGTTTTTTTAGATTATCGATTTGAGGCTTAAGGTAATCAATAAAGACTGTCTTTCCACCTACTATATCTCCCTTACTAACATATTGTGCTATTATTTTACTTGAAATTCCTTCTATTTCTTCACGATTTTTTAAATTACCATTTGTCAATAAACCTTTTAAAATTTGCAAAGAATCCCATAATAAAACTACTTCAGGATCTGTTAAAATTAGTTCCTGTGCCTTGGCTTTTAATAAATCTTCCTTTTCAGAATCAGATTTTGTTTTACTTTGCATCAATTCATTTCTATAAGCAACAAGTCTTGAATCAAGCCCCTCAGCTGTAAGAAAAGAAAAAGATGACACTTCTTTACCACCACCAAATTCAGACGGAGGCATTCTTCCACTTATTCCTTCATAAGTTGTTCCCATATATTTTTTTAAATGATTGAATTATAATATACTACAATTTAAAATTTCAAAATTCCTAAATTATCTCTAATTCTATACGAAAAAACCCGCTTTGGCAAGCGAGTTTTCTTTTTATTTAGAAAATTAATCCTGAACTTCTACTTCTGGTTTATCTTCCATTTTTCTTTCTTCCAATTCTTGTACGGTTTCTCTAAGCTTTTCCATTTTTTGTTCTTCCAATTTTTGCAAGTCTTCTTTTTTCTCTTGTAGTTTTGGCATTACTTCTTGTCTAACTTCTACTCTTTCTTCTGCTGCTTTTTGTTGAACCTTTTGTTGAACTTTTTCTTTTACTTCTGCATCAACTTTTTTCATTGTTTCCAATCTTTTTTCAGCTTGTTCATCACCAGACACAGCATCTTCACGCAATTTTTGTTCTACATTTTTTCTTTCTTCCAATCTAACTTTTGTTTCTTCTACAGTCTGTTTGACTTCCTCTTTACGAGATTCATATAAATCTTTCAAATCTTCTTTGGCACCTTCCACTCCATTTTTCAAATCTTCCAAAGCTTGTTTTTGTTCTTCACGAAATTTTTGTGTTTCTTCTGCTTTGGTTTCGATTCTGGTTTTTACTTCTTCCAATTTTGTTTTTACATCTTCAGGCATATTTGGATTACTCATAGCTCGCAAAATTCCTTGTGCTTTTATCATACCATCAGCACGCATTTCTTGAAATTTTACCATTTGTTCTTCGGTAAGTTTGTCTTGCAATCTAGCTTCAATTTTGTCCATCAAGGCTTCCTTGTTTTCAGTATGAATTGCTACATTTTTTAGAAGTCTTTGTGTACTTTCATTTTTGTTTTCCAAAAATTTATCTTTCTTTTCTTCTACCTTAGTCATAAGTTCTTGAGCTCTGTCTACCATTTTCTGAACTCTCTCTTGCACTTGTGGATCATCACTACTTTCTGCAATTTTTTCAGCAATTTTCATTCTTTGTTCTGCATAAGCTACTTGCTTTTCAGCCTTTTTGACAGGATCAAGAGTAAAAGCAATATTTACACGTTCTTTTAGACCCAGCCAAAATAATCCGAAAGAAGATGGCACTTTATCTACTTGAGTTACAACCACACCTTCCAAATCTTCTGTTACTTCCACCTCTACAGAAGTACTGACTACAGGTTCCTCTACATACAAAGTTGGGACAGCTACAGTATTACTGACCTCTTCTGCTTTTGTGACAACAGCAAAAGCCATACTCACCACAAACATGAAGACAAACACTGACAAAAATTTCTTATTCATATAAAAATTAATAAACTTTGTCCGCCTTGGACGGATTAATAAAATACTTTTTTAGTATAGCATAAGGAGGTATTTTTGTGCAATAAAAAAGACCTAAAAATATAGGTCAATTTTATTATTTAAAAATTTTAATTAATATTAAATAATCCTATTTTTTCTAAATGTTCTTTAAATAAAGCTAATACTTGTTCATCATCTAAATCAGAGATGTCTTCCTCCAAATCACCACCTATTGGTTCACCTGTAAGGACTTCGGAAAGAGGAACATGACCACTTTCAATATGACCTAATAAAGCATCGATAATTTGATCTCTGTTGTCTATATCTTCACCAACTTGGATAACAAATTCTGCTTTACTCATATCAATAGTATGAAGCAAATCAAGCAAAACATCTTTATTAACAATTTTTGCAATTTCCATCATAGTAGCTTCTATTTGTTCTACATTTTTTTGTTCTGGTAATGACATAAATTTTTATATTATATAAATTAAAATAAATAAAATTTCAAATGAACTACCTCGAGGCAAGCCTCCAGGAATAAAATGATTCAACTTACCCCATCGAAATTTTAGGAACAAATAAAAAAACCATAATAGAAAGAGCAATACCAGCGGTCAAATAAAAATATACCAACGAAAAATTAGCTTGAGGAGAATTACCTCCTAAATTATTATATTTCATAAAAAATGTTTATGTTTGTTTTTATGTTACCACTATAGTAAAAATACTTTTAGTGGTCTTACCCAGCCCTTAGAGATGAAAGCTAGATATTTTTCGCAAAATAAGTAAATTTGGCTTATTTAAGACGAATTATTGAGTTGTTTCTCAACGTTGATAAATACATTATAGCACAAAAAATGGGTTTTGTCAACCTCGAAAATTAACGACGTGTCGTAAAATATGTCCTCTCGTGTTATAATTGTGTTATGAAAGTATAAAAATATTAAAGTATCAAAATATGGAGGATTTCAAAAAATTATTAAAATCCAAAATGCATACTTTTGTACAAGAAGTCTTTCTACTAACAAAAAACTTTCCTCGAGATGAAATCTATATTACAACTTCACAACTAAAACGTGCAGCACTATCTATAATATTAAACTATACGGAAGGTTATGCACGATTTACGCCCAAAAACCAACTCAACTTTATGAGGACGTCTTATGGTTCTTTGAAAGAAACCGAATATTTGATATTTTTTGCTTTAAAACAAAATTTTTTAACAAATGACGATTACAATAATTTAGATAACAGACTAAAAGAAATAGGAAGAATGCTCTGGACTGAAATCACTTCCCTTACAAAATCTGTTGAAGAATAAAAAACTATTCAATAAAAATTATTTTAATATTTTCATACTTTAATATTTTTATCTAGAATGCTTTAATGCTTTCATTCTCTTAATAGCAAAACAAAACTTTAATCAAAAACGTATGTCTCTAAAACAATATCTAACACAATTCTTGGAACACCTCGAAATAGAAAGAAACAGAAGTCAAAAAACTGTCGAAAACTATCATTTTTATCTAAAACGTTTCATAGATTGGCTTGGAGAAAACAAAAATCCCAAAGATATCGACATGGAGAGTGTCCGCAAATTTCGTCTTTGGCTCAATAGATTCACTGATCAACATGGTGAACCACTGAAAAAAAATACTCAAAATTATCATCTCATTGCGATACGCTCTTTCCTCAAATATTTAGCCAAAAGAGATGTGATAAGTCTTGTCCCAGAAAAAATAGAACTAATGATAATGCCCGACAGAGAAGTAAGTTTCCTTGATAGCGATGACATAGCAAGAATATTGCAAGCTCCAATCAAAAATATTAGCAAAAAAAGTCTGGATAAAGAAAATGCTGGAGGAATGACTATCCTTCTTGCTTACCGCGACAAAGCTATTTTGGAATTATTATTTTCTACAGGACTACGTGTCTCAGAATTATCCAACCTAGAAAAAGAAGATATCAGCCTAAAACGTGATGAGTTCACAGTACTCGGCAAAGGTGGCAAATCTCGTGTAGTATTTTTATCTGATGAAGCTAAGATTTGGCTCCAAAAATATTTAGACACTCGCAAAGATATGAATACTTACATGTTCATTTCTCATGACAAACGCTTTGGTAAACAAAAAGACCATGATGAACCTCTAACCCCTCGTTCAATCCAACGTATAGTCCAAAAACATGCCCTAGAAGCCGGAATTACCAAAAAGGTGACTCCTCATACCATGCGTCACTCTTATGCCACTGATTTGCTTCAAAATGGAGCAGACATTCGTAGTGTCCAATCTATGCTCGGTCATTCTTCTATTACGACTACACAAATTTATACACATATTACAGACAAGGAGTTGAAGAGTGTACACAAACGCTTCCATAGTAAAAAAAATGATAAAAAAGACCAAAAATAGACAATTTTAAAATTACAAATTCCAAATAATATACAAATAACAAATTTCAAACTTTGTATATTGTAATTTATTTGGAATTTGTTTATTTAGTATTGTATATTCAAACCTTTCCCTCTTGACAAAATTTGCTGAATATAGTATAAATAATGCGCTAAACAAAGCATTGTAAGCCTCGTAAGCCTTGTGAGCCTTGTGAGCTTTGTAAGCCTTTATAAAAGTGGGACCTCTACCCTAAGAGGGCTATCACCACATAATAAGACAATTATGTCAAAAAGAATGAAAGACTTGAAAAAACAAGTCAACAAAGATACAGTATATTCTGTAGCAGAAGCTATTGAATTAGTAAAAAAAACAAGTACTGTAAAATTTGATGCTTCAGTAGAAGTACACGTAAAACTTGGAATTGATCCAAAGAAAACAGATCAACAAATCCGCGCGACAGTAGTAATGCCAAATGGTACAGGTAAAACAAAAACTGTTGCTGCTTTCGTTGGAGCAAGTGATGAAGCTGATGCCAAAGCTGCTGGAGCTGACTTCGTCTATGGTGAAGAAGATATCAAAAAAATCAAAGACACTGGTAAAATAGAATTTGAAATCGCTGTATCTACACCTGAAATGATGCCTAAACTAGCAATAGCTGCTCGTGTCCTTGGTCCAAAAGGTCTTATGCCTAACCCAAAGACAGGAACTGTAGACAAAAATATCAAAAAAATTATTGAAGAAATCAAAAAAGGTAAAGCTGCTTTCAAAAATGACGATGGTTCAAACGTACACCAAGTAATTGGTAAAGTAAGTTTTGATGCTAAAAAATTAACAGAAAATTTAGTTGCTTTCCTAGAAGCTTTGAAAAAAGCCAAACCACAATCATCAAAAGGTTCATACATCAAAGGAATTTTCCTAACAAGTAGTATGGGACCAAGTGTGAAGGTTGTTGTTGAATAAAGCATTGATTCAAACTGATTTAAACAGATTAAAAACTCGTTCAAGAAGAACGAGTTTTTTATTTTTTATAAATTGATTCTTCTTTTACTAAAAAAGATTTATTTAAGCTACTTTAAATTACTTCTTATCACTTCCGAAAAGTTTTCACCTTCCTGCCAGCTTTCTGCCAAACTATTTATCTGAAATTTTTTGCGAGCTTCTTCGAAAGATAAATCTGTATCAAGCAGTTCTACATCATAAGCAATTTTGTCGCTGTATCCTGGAAAAAATATTCTATAATCCCATTTGCTAATTTCGTCTTGGCGAATTTTGTTTATATGATCCAAAATATTGGTAGTGCAGGTACTCCAAATTGTGTTATAAAATTCTGGATTATTTTTTAGATGATTTGCCCTTTCCAACATATCTACAAACAACAGTTGTTTCTTTTCTAAATAAGTATTTATTGGATACAAATACATTTCATCCTTACGATAATTGGTACGAAGCTTGATAACATCGTTTTCGTCAGCAACAACATACATAAGTTCAAATTGATCCAAAAGACCTTTCCAAGGTGAAAAACTTTCACCTTTTTCTTTTCTAATTTCAACTGAGATAGCGATATAATCCATCTCCCCTTTTTCATTTTCAAAACCAAAGGAAAGAAAAGTGTGAGCCAGACCACGCCAATCAGCAAATGGCTCAACAATATAATCTACTGTTTTTATTTTTTCCAAATCAAAAGTCTTATCATAATAATCTACATCAAAATCACTAACACTTCGATAATTTATATTTCTAATATTATAAACCTTTATCAAATTGTTATCTCTTTCAAAATATGACAAAACTTTTTGATCATCATTCCAATCTCTTACGTTACTAGGTTTTTGTAACCAAACATAAACTGATAAAATCAGAATAACTATTAATAAAATAAGAAGAAATATTTTGAAGAATTCTTTTAATTTCATATGAGATGTATTATATCATAAAAACATTAAAACACTAGAACACTTGTCCCGACTAAGTCGGTGATAAAAACAAAACTTGCTAAATATATGGATACTTATGTATAATAAAATTAATAATCAAAAAATATGATCGACCAAAAAATAATAAAAATTTTCAAAGATAAACTAAATGAAGAGGTAATAAAAATTACAGATTCTTCCAACGGTTTGGCACAAATTGTAAAGATAGTAGAAACAAAAAACAAAAAATATGTTTTTAAAAATCCAAAACCCGGAGACGAAATAATGATTTATCGAGAAAATTTTGTTTGTTCTAATTTGAAAAGTAAATTCATACCAAAAGTTTTTTTCAAAACAAAAAATTATCTAATTGAAAGTTTTTTGGAAGGAACAAGACCTGAAAGAAATAAACCAGAAATATTTTATTACTCACTTGGAAAAAATATCCGTAAAATACATAAAGTTAAGATGACCGGTTTTGGTGAATTGCAAAAAAATGGTAAGGGGCAATACAAAACATCTAAACAATATATAAATAATTTGATAATAGAAAATTTTCGAAAATTTAAAAATATAAAATCTTTTGATAAAAAAATTTTGAAATATCTTGAAAAATTTATTTATGAAAATATAAATTGTTTTGATGAAAAAAATTCTTTCCTTTTACACTTTGATTTGATACCAGACAATATTTTGATGCAAGATAATAAACTAGCAGGAATCATAGATTTTGGTGATGCAAATTGTGGTCCTGTAGAATATGATTTTGGAAAACTCTATTTGGAAATATCCGATAAAATGTTTACAAAAGTGTTAGAAGGTTATGGAAAAAAATTAGAGATGAAAAAAATACAATATTTTGTAATTTTACACTTGCTTTGCATCCTCCCCTATTTTTACAAAGTAAACAGAAAGAGATACGAAAAGTCTGTAAAATTTTTAAAAAAAATAATTAACTATTAAAAACAAAAAACCAGCCCTTCACAAGACTGGTTTTATTTTTTAATATAATTACATCTCCCCTTTCGCCCTTTTTAACATAAAAGTAATGTTTTCATTAGCATTACGATAAGATATTTTGACACTCAGGTATTCATTTTGCCAGACACGAAATATCTCATCAGCAAATCCCTGACCCACAGTATGAACATCTTTGAAATCAAGTGTTATATTTTCAAATTTTTCCATACTCTCCATCACACGTTTGGCTTGAGAACGAGAAATCATGTTGTCGCCAAATTGAAAAAGTTTTACAATTACTTCAGAAGTATTGAAAGCATAAGTCTCTGTCACTGTATCAGTGTATTTATCAAACAAACTTTTCAAATCTTTTTCTGATTCCAAAGAAATAATAAAAAATATTTCCGTACCCTGAAAATCTTTTGAATCTTCGACAAAAACATCTTCCAAAATATTGTGAAAAAATATTTTTTTACCAAAACTCTGAATAATAAAATTATCAGCAATACGTGAAGTAAAAAATATTCCCTCTCCCGTGTGTCGTGCTGGATCAGTCGTCGTCTTACCTTTGAGCAAATTGCCAATAGCTACCATCACATCTGGTAAATTCTTTTTTTCTTTAATATTATTGAAAATACCAACTCCTCTATCATCAATACTAAAAGAAATATCAGTAGCGGTACGTGACATCTCTACTGTTATTTTGTCTGATGAAGAATGATCAATAGCATTATTTAGCATTTCAGTAAAGCTGTATTCTAAAATGTGCAAAATATTATTTGTAATATCCATAAAAATACCTGTCTCATGCTTTATTTCTTGCAAAACTCTATCTTCCTTCAAATCAATATTTTTGTAAACTCGACGAAATTTCAATATTTGTGATTTGGCGTCCTTCACACTTTCCTTATTTGCCAAAACATAAAAAGCACCCCTGTTTTTCCCAATAAGGACTACTTTACCTTCTTCAACCAAAGATTTGAATATCTGATTGATCCAAGAACGAGTCTTTCCTGTTTTTTCTGCTATTTCAGAAGACCTAACTTCACTTTTTTTTTGAAATTCCTCTAAAATAAGCTTTTTTATGTTCATATACTTGTTAGTTACTTGTCATTAATATGATAACATAATTTTACATAAATGTCAAGTAACCTACAACTAAGAACTCAACAAAAACCAGTCTCTTTCAAAACTGGCTTTCTTATTTAAGAATTAATTAAAGGTCACACTACCACCACCTCCTATACTGATTTCTCCCATATCACTTATATTGATACTACCCATAGATGTATTAAAAGAAGCATTTTTAATTTTTGTTTCAGAGGCATTATTATTTACGAAATGTACAGAATCTGAATATGTTTTACTATTTTTAATTGAAATAAATCCATCATTATTATCAAAAATAATACCACTTAAAGTATCAATAGATACTCCATCCAAGTTTATAAAACCATTATTTGTTTCAAACTTAACAGAGTTATTTATTTCTTCTAATACTCTTATTATCTCTACTTCATTTTTAGCATTTTTTAAATTTCTTTCAAAATCAGGTCTATTCTTAAATACAAAATCAAATATTTTTATCAATACAGGATAAGAAATATTTGAAAAATAATTAGCTAATATAGATAAAATAAATTGATCCATAAATTATATAATAATTATTAATACAAAGCCACTCAATAATGAGTGGCTTTTACATTTTTTTAACTACAACCCAACGACTCCCCACAGTTCAAACACTTATAACACGCACCATTTCTCACTGTAATATGTCCACAGGTTGGACAAGCTGGCGCATCCCCCATCATTTCAGAAAGGGCAGCATCAGCAGCGTTGAATGCTTCATTTGAATGAACAGCTACTATTGGTAATTCTGCTTGTAAATCTGCTGGTATTTCACTTCTCTTTACTTCTGGTACTTTCAAATCAAAGCTTTCTTGCACTTTACCTGGTTCAGAAAATCTTACCATGTTTTCAAATTTATTTTTTTGAATGCCTTTTGGTGGTACTTGTACAAAATCTGTTCTTCCCAAATATTCCATACCAAGTACACGGAAAACAAAGTCCAAAATAGAAGTAGAATTTTTAATATTTGGATGATCTGTAAAACCACTAGGTTCAAAACGAGTAAAGACAAAATTTTCTACATATTTTTCTAGTGGTACACCATATTGTAAACCCATAGAAACTGAAATTGCAAACATATTCAACAAACTTCGTACAGTTGCACCTTCTTTGTACATATCAATAAATATTTCGGCAAGTTTTCCATCTGGATATTCACCTGTACGTAACCAAACTTGTTGATTGCCAATTTTGACAGCAACGGTAATACCACTACGTTTGACAGGAAGACGACGTTTTTCACCATGAAGATACACACGACGTTCAAAAACTTCACCATCTTTGGTATAAGATTCCATTGGTGTAGAAATACCAGCATGATTACTCAAAATTTTACTAGCATTATAAACAGCATTATTAACATCTTCTTCTGAAACTGGTAATACTTTAGCAATTTCTTTTACTTGTTCTTTGGTACTATCCAATAATTTTTCTTCTACCAACTCATCTTTCTTTTCTTCTTTGTCTTCTTCTTTTTTTGATGAAGTAGCCAAAGGTTGACTCAATTTACATCCATCACGATAAAGAGCTACTGCTTTTAGACCAAGCTTCCAAGATTCTTCATAAGCAATTTTTACATCTTCAAGACTAACTTCATTTGGCATGTTGATAGTCTTAGAAATAGCACCCGACAAGAAAGGTTGTACGGCTGCCATCATATGAACATGTCCCAAATAATGAATAAAGCGTTTACCTTTTTTACCATTTTTATTTGCTGTATCAAAAACAATATAATCTGATTCTCTCAAATGTGGAGCACCTTCAATAGTCATTGTACCACAAACATAATCATTGGCTTCTTCTATTTCTTTAGCTGAGAATCCTAATTCAGACAACAAATTAAAGTTTGGATCATTATATCTTTCTTCTGAAAAACCAATTCTTTGCATAGTTTCTTCACCCAAAGTCCAAACATTGAAAATAAATTTTATTTCAAAAGCACCTTCAAGTGATTTGTTGATAACATCAATGTCTTCATCAGTAAAACCTTTAGCTTTCAAAGTAACAGCATTGATGTGTGGCGCTGTGGTAATATCAGCAGTGCCACGCATATAATTTATGATTTCTATAATCTGACTTTCTGTATAGTTTAGATTACGCAAAGCTGTAGGAACAGCTTCATTGACGATACGGAAATATCCTCCACCTGCTAATTTTTTGAATTTTATAAGAGCAAAATCTGGTTCCACACCCGTAGTTGAACAATCCATCAGAAGACCAATCGTTCCTGTAGGAGCAAGCAACGTAGTTTGAGCATTTCTAAAGCCAAATTTTTCACCCATATCTACTGCATCATTCCAACTTTCACGAGCAGCAGCCAGCAAATAAGCTGGAGCATGTTGTGGATCAATAGCTACTGGTTTGACTGCTAGTTTTTCATATTCTGTAACAGGTGCATTGAAAGCAGCACGACGATGATTACGCATTACACGCAACATATCTTCTCTATTTATTTCAAATTTAGGAAAAGGACCTTTTAACTTAGCCATTTCTGCACTAGTCTTATAACTTTCAGCAGTCATAAGCGCTGTTACAGAAGCAGAAAAACCATAAGATTCATTTGATTCATAAGGTATACCAGCTGTCATTAATACTGAACCAAGATTAGCATAACCTAGACCAAGAGTACGAAAATCAAAACTACCACGAGCAATTTCTTCACTTGGAAATTGTGCCATAAGCACTGAAATTTCCAAAACTACAGTCATAAGTCTCACACCATGTTTGAAATCTTCTACCAAAAAAGTATTACTAGAATTTTCATAAAAATGAGCAAGATTAAATGAGGCAAGATTACAAGCAGTATCATCCAAAAACATATATTCAGAACAAGGATTTGAACCATTGATATTACCGGATTTTGGACAAGTATGCCATTCATTGATAGTACTATCATATTGTAAACCAGGATCAGCACAAACCCAAGCAGCATAAGCAATTTCATCCCAAAGTTTACGAGCTTTGATTGTCTTACAAGTACTGCCATCTACTCTCCAAGTAAGATTCCAACTACCATCATTTTCTAAAGCTGTCATAAATTTGTTTGGTACACGCACCGAGTTGTTGGAATTTTGACCAGAAACTGTTTGATAAGCTTCACCTTCATAATCACTAGGATATCCTGCAGCAATTAGAGCTGCTACTTTCTTTTCTTCTTCTACTTTCCAATTGATAAATTCTTCAATATCTGGATGATCAAGATTCAAGGTTACCATTTTAGCAGCACGTCTAGTAGTACCACCAGATTTGATAGCACCAGCAGCTCTGTCACCAATACGAAGCCAACTCATCAAACCACTAGATTTACCACCACCAGACAAAGGTTCACCTTTACCACGTAAAATAGAAAAATTGGTGCCAGTACCAGAACCATATTTGAAAAGTCTAGCTTCTCTCACCCACAAATCCATAATACCACCTTCATTTACCAAATCATCTTTGATTGATTGGATAAAACAAGCATGTGGTTGAGGATGACTATAAGCATCAACAGCTCTTGTCATCTTGCCAGTATCTGGATCTACATAATAATGACCTTGAGCGCTACTATTGATACCATAAGCCCAATATAAACCTGTGTTAAACCATTGTGGAGAATTTGGAGCAACCATCTGACGCAAATGCATGACAACTATTTCATCATAAAAAATTTGAGCATCTTTTGGAGAAGCAAAATAACCATACTTTTCTCCCCAATATCTCCAAGTACCCACAATACGATGGATTGTTTGTTTTACGCTAGTTTCAGATCCAAGCACGGGTGATCCGTCTGCGTTTAACTTCAAAGTACCATCATCATTGTGTTGTGGCACGCCTGTTTTACGAAAATATTTTTGAGCAATAATGTCCGTTGCTACTTGAGACCAACTTTTTGGAATTTCTAAATCTTTCATTTCAAAAACAACAGTTCCATTTGGTTCACGAATAACTGATTTACGTTTTTCATATTCCACCATATCATAAGGACTTTTTCCTTCTTCACTAAAAACGCGTTTAAAACGTAAGCCTGTTTCAGGATAAGAAAAAGTAACATCAGTTTCTTGGCCCAAAGAAAGACCTTGAAAAATTTTAGAGTCAACAGTACCCATATTTATAAAATAAATTAGAATTTAAAAGCAAAAAATTTATTTAAATAAATTTTTTGCTTCAAAATCCTAAATACTACATATAGTAGTAAGAATATTATCTCCACACTATATATTGTGTTTGTGTACAACAGTAGCTATTATAGCACATAAAAAAAATAAGCTCAAAGAGTGCTATTATTTGCTCAAATTAGCCATAAAAAAAACAATGTAAAAATACTATACACAGTTATCTAAAAGTTATCCACAAAATGTACATAACTTATCCAAAAATTTATTAAAAAATTGATTTACTCAAAGAAATAGCGTAAAATATAAACAAGCTTGAAAGGCTTGAAAGGCCTGAAAAGCTTGGAATGCTTTTGTTTCAAAATATAAAAAAATAATTTTCATATACAAAAGTTTTTTATAAAAATAAATTAGCCTTTTTAGCCTTTCTAGCTTTTCAGGCATTTCCTAGCCTTTTAATATGTCCTACGATGTTTACGAACTAGATGATGATCTAAACCCACTACAAAAAGATGAAGACCGTCTGCTGACAGCTACAGAAATACCAGATAATGAAGAACAAATCATTGAAATTTCTTTGCGTCCACAAAATTTACAAGAATTTGTCGGACAAAATCATATCAAAGAACCTCTAAATATTTCTATTGAAGCTGCAAAAAAAAGAAATGAACCAATAGAACATGTCTTACTTTATGGCAATCCTGGCTTAGGCAAAACTACTTTAGCCAATATTATTGCTAAAGAAATGGGAGTAAATATCAAAATTACAGCTGGACCAGCTTTGGAACGTGTTAGTGATTTAGCCGCTATTCTCTCCAATCTTAGCGCTGGTGATATTTTATTTATAGATGAAATACACAGAGTAAACAAAACTGTTGAAGAAATATTGTATAGTGCAATGGAAGATTATGCTTTGGACATTATAATTGGCAAAGGTCCTACTGCTCGCACGCTTCGCATGCCTTTGGAAAAATTTACTTTGATAGGCGCAACTACTAAATTAAATTTAATATCATCTCCCCTACGCGATCGTTTTGGTCATGTTTATCATTTAAATTTTTATGAAGATAGTGACATTGAAAAAATAATCAAAAGAAATGCTCAACTTTTAAATGTAATAATAGAAGAAAATGCTGATAACACTATAGCTATACGTTCTAGAAAAACTCCTCGTATTGCCAATAGATTATTAAAAAGAGTAC
Organism: Candidatus Magasanikiibacteriota bacterium; assembly: GCA_041674805.1. Taxonomy (GTDB): domain Bacteria; phylum Patescibacteriota; class Patescibacteriia; order Magasanikbacterales; family UBA922; genus UBA1557. Next base: position 43,870 of record JBAYVA010000002.1, read on the forward strand.
GCGATTATGCAGAGGTCAAACATAATGGTATAATAAATACAGATATTGCTACAGAAGCTTTAAATATGCTCAATGTTGATAAATATGGTTTGGATGAAGTCGACAGAAAAATTTTGACTTTCATTATAGATAATTTTGCTGGCGGACCTGTGGGATTAAATACTTTAGCCTCCGCAATTGCTGAAGAAATGGATACTGTAGAAAATATCTACGAACCATTTTTGTTACAAATAGGAATGATTGAGAGAACTCCAAGAGGAAGGAAAGCAACAGAAAAAGCTTATACCCACTTAGGTAAAAAAATACCAAAATAACTTTAAATAATTTAAAACTCATGTTCCTATCACATCGAAATTAAAAAGATTTTTTAATGATTTAATCTTATATTTATTTCAAAATTTAAAATTTCTAAATTAAAAATTATGATTGCCATTCCTTTCTACATTGTACTTTTTATCTACTTACTATTTCTTTGTGTTTTCTTGATTTTTTCACTAATCAATTTTTATCACATAGTATCTACTAGTTCAATTACTATAAGTAGTTTTATGGTCACATTTTTTGTTTTTGCTCTTGCAATGTTGACTCTTTTTTATACTTGGCAAACAGTCATTCCAATAGATTGGAGTCAAGGTATCGTTTTATTTGATTCTAATTGGTTTAACTAAAAATATATGAGTGTTTCAAAAGTTATCAAACAAAAAAGTTATGAAAAAGTAATTTTTTTACTTAGAAGACATGCTCTTACTTTTTTACCTATTGTATTATTATTTTTATTATTATTATTAATACCAGTTGCCTTGTATTTCATGTTAAATAATTTGTTTCCAGAAATATTAGCTGGCGAAAAAACACATGCTACTTTTATACTATTCTCTAGTGCTTACTATTTATCTACTTACTCATTTTTTTATGGAAGATTTATAGATTTTTATTTAGATATGTGGGTAGTCACCAATGATAGAATTGTAGATATTGAGCAACATGGACTTTTTCACAGAGAAATTACAGAATTAGATTTGTACAGAATCCAAGATGCTACAGCTACTGTAAAAGGATTTTTTGCTACTATATTTCAATATGGTGATGTAAATGTCAAAACAGCCTCTTCTAATACTAATATAATCTTTAGAAATGTTCATAGACCAAATCATGTCCGTGAACAACTTATCAAACTAGCTGATGAAGATAGAAAATATCATATGCAAGATATTAAGCTTGATATGAATTAGTGGAAATTGAGATACATAGAGATAAAATGGAGATGATAAATTATCTCTACTTATCTCTATTTTATCTCTTTATTTTTTATGATACAAATATTCAACCTACAAATAATAGTTGCCTACTTAATCTTGATAAACATAGTTACTTTTATCACTTTCGGTATCGACAAATCAAAATCAATAAATAATGCCAGGCGTGTTTCTGAAAAAACTCTATGGATTATGTCTTTCCTAGGTGGCTCACTTGGAGCGATGCTCGCGATGAAAATGTTTCGACACAAAACAAAGAAGCTAAGTTTTCAAGCGATGATGGCGGTGATTCTGGTAGTGCAGATATTTGTAATTTATCTTATACTAAAATAAAATTAAAAAAATCCTATGTTAATTACATAGGATTTTTTATTTGTATAAATTCTTTTTAAACTACTCTACCACCGTATTCACCAGTTTCTGTATTTACAGTAATTTCTTCACCTTCTTTGATAAATATTGGAGCGTAAATGAGTAGGCCATTATCCAAGATAATTTCTTTGGTCACATTGCCACCACTACTATCACCTTTAACAGCTGGTGGAGCAGTCACGACTTTGTAATTAACTTTTTTTGGTAATTGAATTGCTACGATATTGCCATCATGAAGTGAAGCAATTATATCTAGACCTTCTTTCAAATATTTAGCATCTTCACCAATCACACCTTCAGAAACATCAACCGTTTCATAAGTACTTTGGTTCATGAAAGAATAAACACCGGCTGTTTTGTACAAAAATTGCATATTAGTATTTTGTACTTCTACAGAATCTAGAGTTTCGCCACTTTTGAAAGTAAGTTCCATACCTTTGTCACCACCAATACTCTTCAATTTACATTTGAAAAAAGCTTGGCCTTTGCCAGGATTCACAAATTGAAAAGTGTTGATAACATACAATTGTCCATTATGTCTAATAACGGCACCTTTTTTGATATCTGTTGTATCACCCATATAATTTTCATTAAAACATAAAAACACCAGAACATAAAAACACCCTTTCTAAACTTGTTTTTATATTTTTATGTTTTAATGCTTTTTAGTCATTAAACAACTTATCCGCTGGCAATGTTAACACATTATTTATATTTTGGCAAGATGTAAACAGCTGAACTAAGCGATCTACGCCCAAAGCAATACCGGCTGAGTTTGGCATCTGACCAACAGCTTCTATGAAGTCCATGTCTATTTCATAGACCTTTTTACCCTGTCTTTTACGCTCTTTTTGTTCAGCTTCTAGTCTTTTCAACTGTTCTTGACTATCTGTAAGCTCAGAAAAAGCATTGGCGAGCTCAAGACCATCGATATAGACTTCGAAACGCTCGGCATAGTTTGAATTTTCTTTTGAAATCCTAGAAAGTGAAGCCATTGAACTTGGATAATTGTAAACTATCACCGCTCCCATATTTTTTAGTTCAGGCTCAATTTCTTGCAAAAAAATTCTATAAAACAATTCTTCATAATTTTCATTTTCCTCAACATTATATTTTTTTTCTTTACACAATTCCCACATTTTTTCTCTGGTCAAATATTCATCTAAATCAATATTAATAATTTTTAACCACAAATCACGCATAGTAATTTTCAAAAATTTGAAACTCTTATTTTCATTCCCCATTCCTCTTTCCTCATTTCCTTTAAAACGTTCCTCCAAAAATGCAAACAATTCTTCTATGTCTGTCATCAATGCAAACATATCTGCATTAACACGATAATATTCAAGCATCGTAAACTCTGGGTTGTGGGTTCCCCCAAAACTTTCTTCATCACGAAAAGTCTTACCTAAATAAAAAATATTTGTAAATCCTGCTGCCAACATTTTTTTCATTGCATATTCTGGTGAGGTGTGTAAATATCCTCTAAACTCTTGTTTTTGTTCATTATGAAAAATTGTTTCAATTGCAGAAATATTTGGTTCTTGTCCAGGATATTTGATAAGAAGAGGCGTTTCTACTTCAATAAAATTTTTGGACCAAAAAAATTCACGAATCAATTTTAATATTTCAAAACGTTTTTCTAAATTTTCTTTATTTTTTACAATATGAAAAGTGTGACTCATATCTTTTGTTATTTGGATTTTGTAATTTGTTATTTCAAATGATATACTATACTTATTCTTAAAAATAATCAATATCTATGAAAATTTATACCAAAACCGGAGACAAAGGAGAAACTTCTTTACTTGGAGGGAAAAGGGTCTTCAAAAACTGCGTAGAAATTGAAGCTATAGGTGAAGTCGATGAACTAAACAGTTTTTTGGGAATGCTTTTGTCATCATTAGAAAACAATTTCAAAAAAGAAAAACTATTTTTACAAAAAATACAAAACAATCTTTTTAATATAGGTTCAGCCTTGGCAGCAGTACAAACTGATTTGGTAAAAATACCACAAATAAATAAATCTGCTACTAATTCTCTAGAAAAAGCTATTGACCAAATGGAAAAAGAATTACCAAAATTAACACAATTTATTTTACCTGGCGGACACACTAGTGCTTCCTTAGCTTTTCAAACCAGAGCTGTTTGTCGTCGTGCTGAAAGAATTATTATAAAATTAAATGAACATTATGTAATAAATAAAAATATTTTATCTTATATCAATAGATTAAGTGATTATTTATTTGTGCTTGCCAGATATTTAAATAAAAAAGAAAATGTAGCAGAAATAACTTGGAAAAAATAATTTTACTTCTTTAATATTGTACGAGCTTCTTCTAGGAGCTCTTTTATTTTTTTGTAATCTTTTTTACTAGAATCGCTGGCTGGTAATAACTCGTTTTTTATGGGTTCACTTTTGGTAATCATACTCAAAAAATTCAAAGAATAATAAAAAAGATTTTTATTTATTTTGAATCTACGAGAAGACACCGGACACTTCAAAGCCATATCCAATTTAACATGTCCAAATTCAGACAATTTTTTGGTAATATCCATATCTTCACCAAATCGCAAATTATCATCAAAACCACTAGTTTCTTTGTAAATACTATTGATAAAAGTCATATTATTACCCATCGGACCTTGGGTTTTTTTGGAAACCAACACAGCAAAAAACCAAAGAATACGATGAATAAAAACTCTCAAAACATTTTTCCAAAAAGGAGCATCGTAAAAATACATTTGTCCCCCCAAACATACTAAATAAGGATCTTCTTCAAAACGTTTTAATACTTCTATCAAATAATCTTCTGGTAAGTGAGTATCAGCATCAATATGCAAAACATAAATACCTTTGGCAATAGCAGTACCAGCACGACGAGCAGCACCTACACCTTGTTTTTTTTCTAATATCACCACATCAGCGCCACCTTCTTTTGCCAATAAAATAGTATTATCTGTAGAGTTGTTGTCTACAACAATTATTTCATAAGAAAAATTACCATGCAATTTTTTTGCATGGTCTAAACAAGATTTTATTTTTTTTTCTTCATTATAAGCTGGTATGACAATAGAAAATAAAATATTTTTTTCTAACATAAAAAACTAATTTTGGTTTGGATCAAAATAAATAGGTTTATTTCCTAAAGGATCACTATTATACATGTTACTATTATCTGGATTTTGATAAAGTTGTAAATTGTCAGACCATGACCAAGGGTTTTCAAAAGGATTGTTGGTACTCTCATAATAAATATAATAAACAAACTTGGCAATAGAATAAGAAGCTAAAACAATAAATACACCAAGCGCTGCATACAAAATTATTTGCATACCTTTTTCTGTTCTGTCTGTATTACCAGCAGAAGTAATATATAAATAACCACCGTAAACAAGATAAGTAGTTACCAAAAATCCAACAAATCCCAAAAATATTTTTATTATTCTAGCAACTATAATACGAATATCAGTAGAAGAACCAATATTAGCAGCATCATCAGCAGCAAAAGCATTGTTTTGTTTATTTATTTGATCTTGTAAATTTCCTGTCTGTGAATAAACCAAAGATGAAGAAAAATTAGCAGAAACAACAAAAATAATCACCAATGTAAAAAAAAATGTAAAAAAATATTTCATAAAAATGTTAATTAGACATTTGTGGTACATCTTGATTTGCCACATCTTGGATATTTTTACCCACAAAATTAGCAATACTAAAAGAAAGTAATGTCACCAAAATTCCTATTATAGCACCTGTCATCGTCTTGCGTGCTTTGCTCACTTTTTCAGAATCACCATGAGAAGTAATCAACAAATAACCAGAATAAACAAACAAAAATATAAAAACAGAACCAAGTAATCCCATAAAAGACTGTACTATTTGAGCCGCTACAATACGAGGATCTGTCGTATCTGTACCATAGCCAGAAGTTCCACCACTTGCTTTTAATTGTTGTATTGCATCACTTTTGGCATCTGCTAATACCAAAGAATCTGGCAAAAACAAAGAAACTGCAAATAAAAAGAAAATTGATAAAATAAAAATTTTGCCTTTTTTCATAAAACTCTTTAAGATAATGTTCTTTCTAAAATTCTTGGTATAATAAAATTTGTTATACTATAGGCTGCCAAAGTAATAACAAGACCAATTATTGAAGCCTTTATAATATCTTTGGCTTTGTCTACTTTGCCTTCATCACCTCTAGCTAGCATCCAAGTATAACCAGCATATACCATAAGTATGGTAAACAAAACACCAATAATTGACAAGATAATGTTTACTGCAATACCAATATTTTTGGCCAAAGTATATTGATCAGTGTTAGTATCATAACCACCTTTTTTGCCTGCGTCATTCAAAAGACCTGAACCCAAATCCAAAGCAAATACTTGACTAGCCAACAATGAAAAAGTAAAAATGATTACTAATGTAAAAATGATTTTTTTCATAAAAAATTATAATTTAACTAAATCTAGCAGTAATAAATTTAGTAATTGCATAAGCACTTACTACTATAAATAAACCAATTATTGAAGCTATAATAATACTTTTAGCTTTGTCTATTTGAGAATCATTACCTCTAGCAGTCATCCAAAGTATACCAGCATAAACCATCAATACTAGAAAAATAACACCTATCAAGCTCAATATAGCAGCGACAACATTGCCGGCAACATTGCCAAGATTATTTTCTGATATACCAGATTTTTCAGCTACCTTAGTCAAAGGTCCATTTGAATCTTTGACACCTTGTGAAAAAACAGGTAAAGCAAATGAAAACAAAATTAAAATTGTAAAAAAATAAGAAAAAAATTTTTTCATAAAAGATTTAATTTAAAATTATTATTCATAAGTTTCCATACATTGAGCAAAATTCATACCTAAACTGGATTTATAAAATTTCCAATTTCCACTGCCTTCAGGACCAGAATGAAAATCACCAGCACCATTACTTTCTCCAAATTTTTTGCAATCATTGTAAGTAGTCCATCTATGAGCAACTGTTGGTAATTGTATTCCCAAAGTTCCAGGATCAGCCGCTACCCAATCCAAACAACAACCTAATTCTTCACCACCAGCAGTGTTTGGACCAAAAGTTTGTACACCACTATCAGTTTTACCTTGTAAAACTCTGTCTTGTACAAAAGTAGTAATAGCATAAGAAGCAGTTAGTATCACCACCCCAATTACAGCGGCTATCATAGTATTTTTAGATTTTTCTACGGCTTCGGCATTATCACGAGCAGTCATCCAACGTACACCAGCATAAACCATAAGAGCAAAAAATATCAAGCCTGTAACAAAAAATATCATTTTCACTACATCTCCACCAATAGTAGTAACATCAGCTTCGGTAATACCTGTTTTTTGACTAACAGTATTCAAAGCACTTTCAGCATCGTTCAAAGTTTTTTTGGCGTAAGAAAAAGAAACAAAAGAAAAACTAAATAAAATTATAGATAAAAAAGTAAATATATATTTAAATTTCTTTTGCATAAAACTAAAGTAATACTTCAGAACAATCTTCTAAAAAAGTATTAGATTAAAATTGATTAGCACATTTTCCTGAGTTACAAAAATTGTTTAGACACATACTGTTTCTATCACAATCTTCACCATTGGCTAATTTTGTTTGACAACTGTGACCATCAAATGCGTTCTCACAATATAAACCTGAATCACATTGATCATCACCTATACTATGACTAATATCACTACAATCAGCACCAACAGCACCAGTTTGACAGACTGTGTCCACACAAAAATTATCTTGTCCACATTGTTCATTTGTTCCACAAGGGGTACCAGCTTCTCTTGGTTTACATTTATTATCAATACAAGCATATTGTGATTCACAATAAGCTTGAGTTGTACCAGGTCTACAATATTGGTTTTCTTTCCTTAACTGTGAACACGTAAATTCAGATTCAGGGTCTATACTTCCCGAAGCACCTTGAGCCAAACAATACAAATTATTAGCACAATAGTTATTACTTGGATCACACGTTAATCCTTCTGTTAATTTATCAACACACTTATTTGTGCTACTATCACACCTTTGTGTAATAAGACATCCTGCTGAAGCACAACCACCTAATCTAGTATTTAATAAAGACAAACAATCATTATAGTTATCGTGAGGAGTAACATTTGGACCGGAACAATTTAATTCAAAGTCTGACATGTTAATAGGTAATCCACAAGAAGTACCAGTATCTAATAAACAAAATCCAGTAATAGGATCATCAATACAACTACCAGAACTACAAATCATACCTTGACCACTTGGACAATCAGAATTGGCTGAACAAGTTTTAGGAGCATCCGGTATATTAGGAGACATTGTTGGTCCACCAGCACCAGCTTTTACACTACTAAAAACAAAATTAGTAATTGCATAAGCTGCCATAATTATCACTATACCAATTATAGCGGCAATAATTGTATCCAAAGCTTTTTGAGTATTTTCAGATTTACCACGAGCCACCATCCAAGTAATACCACCGTATAACATCAAACCAAAAAATAATACCGCTATCATAGATAACGCTGAACCTATGATATTACCTAAAACTGAAGATAAATCTTTTGACATAGGTAAACCAGCAGACTGTGCAGTAGAATCCAAACCATAATTAGAATCAGCAAAAACAAAATTTGGCAATAAAGAAGCCAAAGAAAAAACTGTGACAAAACCTACAACCATAAATAAAATTTTTTTGTTTTTCATAAAAATGATAATTTGATTTTTTAGTGATTTAATATCCTAAACCTGTAGTTGCTTGATATAAATTTATAGTTACAAAACGTGTAATAGCATAAGATGTAAAGATAATAGCAAGACCAATGATAGAACCGAAGATTATATTACGCGCTTTTTCTACTTTGCTATCATCACCACCAGCTGTCATCCAAAGGAAACCAGCATAAAGCATAAGTACAGTAACTGTAATACCCAACAAACCCAAAATAACATTGATAACTCTTACTATAATTATTCTTGGATCTTGTCCACTAAGGTCAGTATTTCCACCTACACATTCCAAACCAAGTAAATCACCTTGTGTATCACAATTTGGAGTTGCAGACAAAGCTACACTACTTAACACAGAAAAATTAAAGACAAAAAAAACAATAGTAAATATAATATTGAATAATTTATTTTTTTTCATAATTTTTGTAAAAAGAATAAGAGATAACTATACAAAATTGTTTTGTGTATTTATCTTCTATTCTAATATTTTGACAAGAAAATAAATTCCCAGAGCAGAATGTTTTAAAAAAAATCATCTGCTCTGGAAAAAATATTATATTATTCAGCAACGTCAAAACCACTAACGTTTGTAGCTTTACCCAAGTTTTCAAGAGCAAATCTAGCGATAGCCCAAGCACTCAAGATAATAGCAAGACCAATAATACCAGAGAAGATCCATTTACGAGCTTCATCTACTTTACCGTCATCGCCACCAGCTGTCATCCATTTGAAACCGCCGATTAGAACTACTACTACAGCTACGATACCAAGCATACTAAGAGCGATATTGATAATAGCAACTATAGTTTGACGTAAATCAGAATCGCCCAAAGCGATTTTTTCTTCGTCAGCAAAGTCTCCAGTACCTTCAATTACATCTATACCTACAACTTTGTCAAAGTCTGTATTATCTGCAGCCAAAGACAATGTAGGTGATATCACAAGACCTAATAAAAATATAAAAGACAATGTCATTGCTGTTTTATATTTAGCTAGTTTATATAGCAAATTCATGTATATCACCTCCCTTCCATGTTGAAATGTTTTTAAACATAATAATTTTTATAATTAATTTGAGATACGCCATTCACAACCATTGTACTCTGCACTAATTTCTGTATCAGAATAACTTATACACACTTCTTTAGTAGTAATACTTGTTATCAATTGTTTGTTATTACCAAGACTTTGTCCATTTTGTGATTGACAATAACAACCACCAACTTCAACAGAATAGTCTTTTACTTTACAACAGACATTATCTGTACCACCTGGACAAAGATTTTTTTGACAACTATTTGTAGAAGTACATTGGTCATAAGAAGTTAGACCACAAGCTGATAATGATTGACACTGATATTCAGAATTATAAGCTTGACAATCATCACGTCCTAAACTATCTACATTTGGGACACTAGGTGTATAACTACCGACACCAATACCTTCTAAAACTAAACTAATTATAGCATAACTAGCAAAAATAACAACAATACCAATCACAGCCCACAGCATAGCACTAGTACCTTGTTTTACTTTGTCTGCATTTCCTGCCGAAGTAAGCCAAAGAGTACCACCATACACCAAAACCAACATTGCTAATGAACCCATAATACCCAATGCCACCTTAATTAAGTTACCAAATATTTGTGTAATATTTGTAGTGCCAATTGGATTTTCCAATTTTACCTCTGTATAACTTTTTACATCATTTACTACAGTAGTTTTTGTAGTTCCTGTAGTTTTATTTTTTTGTACTTCTTCACAAGCACCTTGTGTAGCAAAAGTTTGTCCAGGACAAGGTCCACCTGCACCTAATACACAATTGTTTTCTGGAGTAAGACACCACTCAGAAGCAGCTTCAACTTTATTCAAATTAAAAATAAACCCAATTAATAAAATAGAAATAAAAAATATTTTTTTCATATAAAAATCTTAATTTATAGCTCTAAAACTTTCCGATACATTCAAAGAATCTAGTAAAAAATCTACTAAAATATAAGCACTAAATACTATAACCAAACCAATCACTGCATAGATAAATATTTGTTGTCCTTTTTTGACTTTTTCACTATTACCAAAAGAAAATATCCAAGTAAAACCACCATAAATGAAAAACACAAAAGCCAAAGCACCCACAAAAGAAAACAAATAATCAACAGCTTTGAGAGCTAATTCAATCAACTTGTTGAAATCACGACAAGAACCAGAAAAAGCACAGTCAGGCAAAGGACCACTATAACCATCTGGTACAGGATATTGATCTAAAATCATATTATCTGTGCCTGTATCTACTCTTACTGTTTGAGAGACAGCACATTTACCATATTTGTCCAAAGCACAAACTTTTGATTTGGAACACTCATCTGTTTTAAAAAAACTACAAGCTGTTTCATCCGCATTGGAATAACATTTGTTTGCACTACTAGACCATAAACAAAGAAAATTATTACAAGTAATAGGAGTTTGAAATGTCTCACAACCAGGGAAAGTAATATTTAACTTAAAATATTGTGTCTCTTTAGAAACACCATTATCAGCTGTAAATGTAAAATACAAATCTTCTACAGGTAATTTTGGTTTTATTATCTCTATATATTTTTTTGAATTAAACTTATAATTCACAGTTATGTCACTCAAACTAGAATCAGTAGATGAAGATATAAAATCCGTAATGCCTGTACGACAATTATCACAAGTTAATTTTATATTATTGGTACAACTCTTTTTACATATTACTTTAATACTAAAATCCAAAGATTCACCAGCAACAACAGAAGAAACACCAGGAATAGCTGTCCAATTATATTTTGAAATATTATTACTTGGCATTGGAATTGGTGTATTAAAATAATCTCTACTAAAAACTAAATTAGGAATACCAAAAAATAATACTGAAAAAATAAATACAAATATAATATTTTTTAAAAATCTAGTCATATACTACATTGTTTGCTGTATACGTGCAGCACTATTAATAATAATTTGTTTATCTTTTTTAAATAAGTCACTTTCAGTATTAGCAGGCTTCAAGATTTCAGTAATCATATTTTGAAAAGTCTTATTTACCACATCAATATCTTTGCCACGATACCAATTTTCAGCAAACAAAGCTTGAGTAGCAAAAGGTGCTAAATTTTCATCTTGTTGTTGAGTAGTGATCTGAGCACGAATTGGACTTGGACTAAATACTTTGGCATTATATTTTGCTACATTTTCAGGAGAAGTAACAAACCTAACGAAATCCCAAGCTTCATTTGGATTTTTTGTTTTTTGTACTACTGACTCTACCCAATAATTAGCTACATTGCTAGGACTAGTATTATTCAACTGTAATATTGGCATTATACGCAAATTCATTTGTGGAGCACGTTTTTTTATTGTATTGTAATCATAAGAATAACCAAAATAAAAACCTACTTTACCACGGACAAATTCATCCAAAGCATCTGCTTTTTTTTCATTCCAACTATATGTTTCTTTGGTAGGTCTAGCAAAATCTGTATAAAAATCAAGTGCACTAAAAATAGCAGCACTTCTATCAGAAGCTCTTTCTACACCATTAGCAAAAGTTACATTGCTACCAGAAGTCACTTTTAATCCACTTTGCATAATAAACAAAGCAATAATATCTGAAGCGGCATTAATATTATTGGCCGTTCCAAGAGCAGCACCTGATTGAACGATATCACCTACACTATTAAACAAAGTTAATTTTTTTACATCTGAAATGAATTCATTCCAATCTTTTGGCGCTTCGGGAATACCCGCTCTATCCAATAAATCTTGATTATAATAAATAGCTAAAGTATCCATAGATACTGGCAAACCATAAATACTTTTTTCAAAAACAACATCATCATAAACTGTCTTTACATAATTGTTTTTTACATAATTCAAATTAGGTAAAGCATTGTTATCTGTCACAATTTGTTTTTCTTGTGAAAAATCATTGACAATTATCATACGAGACATTTTGGTTGCAGCTGGTGCAGTCAAAAGTCTAGATTGATTTTTTCTCAACCAACGGACATGTTGTGAGACAATATCCGGACCTACATCATCTGCCAAAGCATTGGTAAACAAATTATCAAATTCATCATATTTCACTTGCTTGATATTTATAGAAACATGAGGATAACGTGCTGTATATTCATTGGCCAAACTACGCAACATATCTACATCATTATATACAGTCCAATAAGTCAATTTCACACCCTTCAAAGAAACTAATTCTTCTTGAGACAAATTTTTGCAACCAAAACCACTTACTAACAAAAAGATAGAAAGTAATGATAATGTAAATATTTTTTTAAACATATAATTTTATAAAATTATCTAAAAGTATCAAAAACCAAATTAACAATAGAATAACTAGCAAAAATGATAGTAATACCAAGCGTAGACCATATCAACACTTGAATAGCTTTTTGTGTTTTTTCACTGTTACCACGAGCTGTCATCCAAAGTAATCCCCCATACATTATCATGACTAAAGCAATAGAACCCAAAATACCAAGTACAGTACTAATGATTTTACCTATCAAAGATGGAACATCTTTGACAGTTAATTTATTTAATGCACTTATTCTTGGTTTTAAATCATTCAACAAATCAGAGTTATTATTACCTGCTTTATCTTCATTAGCAGTAGCCCCTACTAAAGAATCACAAGCTTTTCCAGATTCAACTTGGACACACTGTAATTTTTCATTAGAACCACGAGCTTGCAAAATTTTTATGTCAGATTCACAGATTGTTTTAGTATTATATTTTTTTGTTTCACAACTAGAATTATTACTTGTACAAAGACAAAATTCTAAAGTTTTTTGAGGTATTGCTACAACTTGAGGTGAAACAAAATAAGCTTTAGTTATTATCAAATCTTTTATAAATTTATGACCTTCTTCAGATAAAGAATAATCAGGAATATTTATATATTTTTCATCTATACTATATTCGTCAATACTTTTTGACATATCTTTTAAGTCAACACCAACACTAGCGTTACTAAAAATAAAATTTTGGACTAATTTAACCATTTCATTTTTACTATCAAAATTACTTTGATCTATATTTCTATAAGGAGGAACACCTACCGCAACAATTCTAATATTAAGACTCTTTGCCTCTGCAAAAATAGAAGCCAATCTAGATTTTGTACCATCCAAATTAAAAACAGTATCAGTATTATTTTTTATTAAAAAAGCATCAACACTACTAACATCCATCAAAATTTCATCATAACCATTCTCATTAATATTATTATAAATATTAGAAATATTAGAAATATTATTATTCCAAATATTAACATAATTAATATATGGTTTGTAAATTTGATAACCAGCTGAATCACGAACAATAATAGAATTAGCAAGATAAGTACTATCACTCGTACATTCAAAAACATAATTAGGATTTAACTCTTTGTTCAATAATTTCACAAAACCGTCGCTATCATTACAACCATCATAAAATAATGATGACCCAATTACCAAAACTTTTTTTGGTTCTGCAAATAAAATTTGTTTATCAGAACAAAAACCATCCATCCACCGACAACTAGTATTACTGTTACAACCATCGGCAGTAGAATAAGGAGAACAATTTGCTGAAAAAGATTCACCACCAAACCCAAAAACACCCACCAAAATCACTAAAGATAAAAATAATTGTCCAAATTTAAATTTCATAAAAATATGATATATTTTTTAAGCTAATAAATCACCAATTTTATCTTTTATTTCAGGATCTTTTTTGGCAAAATGGATGGCAGTTTGCAACAAAGCTAACTTGTTACCTGTATCAAAATAAATTCCTTCATACTCATAAGCCATAAATTTTTTCTTGTGAGCCAAAGTATTAGCAGCATCTGACAACCATACTTCTCCGTCTCTACCTTTTTTTTGTGATTCTAACATCTTCCAAATATCTTTGGTAAAAACATATCTCATACCACCGACAATAAGACCATCTGGTGAAACATCAGTCACAGCAGGTTTTTCTTTGAAATCTGTCACACGATAAAGTTTTTTACCAACATTTTTACCATAAACATTACCATACTTGGTCATAGAATCTTTGTTTTCTATTTTCTGTACACCTATTACTGAAGAATTTTCTTTGTTAAAAACTTTCAACAATTGTTTGATAACCGGTACTTTGGAATCAATAATACTATCACCATCAGAAAAAACAAATGGTTCATCACCAATAAATTCTTTGGCACAAAGCAAAGCATGTCCATTGCCAAGAGGTTCTGATTGACGAGTATAAAAAAATCTTACTTTTTTACTAAGATCTATAAGCGGTTGAATTCTATCCAATTTACCTTGTTTTTCTAGATAAGCTTCAAAATCTCTATCTCTATCAAAATGATCTTCTATTGCACGTTTGAGAGAACTTGTCACAAAAATAATTTCAGTGATACCACTTGCTACCATTTCTTCTACTATATACTGCACCACTGGTTTATCCAATACAGGCAACATTTCTTTTGGCATAGCTTTGGTAGCAGGCAAAAATCTAGTACCAAGACCAGCAACAGTGATTACTCCTTTGCGAACTTTTTGCATATTTATTTGAAAAAAAATTATTTGTATATATTATAGCAAACTATTTTTGTTTATGCTAATTCAAAAGTTTATAAATAAAAATTTTAATTAATTTCTTTCCAAGAAATTAATTTGTAACCAGGTATTACCGGAATTCCAACAGGCGGTCTGTATAATAAATTTCCATCATAAGTATAATAAGTATTGATAAAACCAGAAACCACATTGCCACCAGACAAATATTTTACACCACCACCATCATAACTAATTTGTGAACCAAAAATAGACAAAGAATTTTTGATACTGCCCGCATAATATGGACGGAAAATACTACCTGTAGCAGACAATAAGACTGCATCTATCTCCATATCATTTGGTGTATTATATGGAATAATTACATCACGAATTGCCATAAGACCCAAAACATCATCACCATATTTTTCATTGTAGGTTATATTACCATTGATAATAATATCTGAATTACTATTAGCTACAACTGTTATTCTACCATTTATAACACCCTCTACCCACACATGATCAGTAGAATAAATCACACCATTTTCAGGCAAATTGAATACTCCTTGATAGGTCTGCTGAGAAATACTAAAATAAGTAGAACTGTAAGTACGCACTACATATTTTTGAAAAGTACCATTGGCATTGAAAACCAATCTCCAACCTGAACGTCCAGATTCACCCAAATAAATCCCTTCGGGCTTGATAGCCATATTATACAAATCTGTAAAACTAGAATTGACTGCCGTAAAACTTCTAGCAGGTACAGGAAAACGCCAAAATTGTATTGGTCCACCACTACCACTAATACCTGGCGTACCTGAACAAGACAAACGAGCACTCTCTACCCAAGAATTACTTGTACCATTAAAAACTATACAACTATTGGAAAACACTTTGCCATAAACATAACTTGTTGCACTAAAAGTCATACTTGAATTTTCAACAAAGGCAGAATTACTAAAGGATTCATAACCAAAATAAGCTTCAATCGTTCTCGTACTAGCTGGATTATTTATTGACCAACCCGTAGATCTCACAGCCACAACATGAGTACCTTCAAGAGGCACATCTATTTCCAAAGAGAATTTACCAACAACATTACCATCTTTATCTTTGTAATCATGTACGTATGGTCCTGACTGTCCCCCAGTTCCATCATAATAATCTTCAGGACTACCTATCAAATGCCAACGATAATAATCTATACCAGCTTCAGCAATATGAAAAGCCACATCTCGTCTATGATATTGCTTGGCAGATTTGGATTCAAACAAAGCATAAGAACTAATACCAAGGGTAATTGTTGTAAAAGCAATAAAACCAAAAACCATCACAAATAAAAATGATGAAGCTTTTTTATTTTGATAAATGTTTTTCAACATAATAATTATCTTAGACTTCTTACCAAAGCCATACTCTCTACGTGCAAAGGTTCAGGAGATTTGGTAGGATCTTTTTCTAATTCTAACTGTACTTTTATCATACGTACATTGGTAATATAAAAAGGATAAGTCAAATAATCTTCAGTGCCCGTATAATTTTCATCATAATAGAGAAACAAAGGATGTCCAACCTGAAGATTCATCATACTTTCTGCCAAAACAGTTGTCTTTTCTGCACCAGTATATTCACGAGAGACTTCATCTAATTCTGTAATTGTTTGTTTAAAGATAGTAGAATCCAACCAAAAACGTACCTTTTCAATTACAGGATCATTGTCTACATTGGCATAAAAAACTAATTCATAAGGATCTACCAATTCTAAAGCATAAGCTCCAATACTTGAAACTTCTGCTTTACGAACATAATTAATAATATGGTCAATAGATTTTTTACCTTGATTTTGCGTCACCAATTGTTCCCACATTACAGACACATTTCTGTTACCCGCGATAATAAACCAAGTAGCACCACTCATCAAAATCAAAAAAATACCCAAAGAAATGAGAGTTTCTATCAAAGTAAAAGCTTTTTTGTTTTGATAAATCATACTAAATACTATTTAGTTCTACTACTTGATAAATATTGTTGTCTATTGTCAAAGCATCAATTTGTTTCAATTCATATCCACTGGCTTCTATCGTAATTTCATTATCATTTATATTTGGAATAGTTTTAAAATAAGCTTGACCAGGCAAACTACAATTATTAACATAAAAAATATCTACACTAGAAATATTAGGTGTAAAAGTAATATCAGTTGTATTCAAAAATAACTTATAACGTAAATATCTTTGTCCGTCATGAATAGTATTGATATCTTGCGCTGTCAAATCATAATAAGTAACATTAGTACCATCTGGTCCCAAATAATCCCAAGAACTTGGTGTGGAAGAATTACTAGTAGCAATTTGAAATTTCACAGCATTTTCACCTACTTCTACTGGCTGTTGCAAAGGCCACCAATCTATTTTGACATAATCTACACTAGAATTTTGAAAATCAAAAGTAGCTGATTCTAAATATCCTGAATTATTATATAGACCTGGAGTAATTTCAGTTAGTTTCAAAGAATTTGGTGAACCAAGAGAATCATAAGCAACAAAATTACTAGAATAATAACCATTGTTACTATCAAAATAATTATAACCACTATTGCTCCAGACATCTTGTCTCAAATATCCCAAACCAGTATATTGATTTTCAGTATAAACACCAGAAGTCAAAGTTACTTTAGCACTAGAAATTGGTAATTGAGTATTAATATCTCTAACCAATATAGACAAAGATCTAGTAGCATTACCAACTACTAACTTGATAGACTGCGAAGAATCAGACAAAATATTCAAAGATTCTGCGGGGATACTCCCAATCAAATTATAATTTGTTGTATTAAAATTATATTGTCCCCAAAATAAATTAGACAAAATATGACTACCATTAACATCTGAAGTAACACTACTCTCTAAAGAAAAAACATCTGAAGTATGTGCCAATAATTGTCCACCAGAAACTGTCACATCCACATTTTCTACTGGCTCACAATTTTGATTGACTGTTTCTACATTTATACTAGACGGCTGATCTATTTGTAAAAAAACTTTAGTAATTTCTTGAGGAGAAATACTAGCGTGTTCATCCAAAGGGATAGACACACCAAAATCACCCTGAGCATAAGTAGTTGCGGTCAAATTGTTACCTTTGTAAACATTTACTTCATAGCATTTGTAACAAGAATCCAAACCATAAATTTTCAAAAGGCCATCATTATCTGTCGTATCTTCCATATCAATATTTATAGCTGGATTATTGCTATACACATGAACATTGACGCCTTGCATTGGTACATTGTTGGCATCACGCACTTCTACAAACAAAGCTCCTTGCATTTCACTACTTTCAGGAAAAGAAGAAGAAACATAAGAAGTAATAGAAACAGGCTCTTTTTGTTGACAATTACGACAAATTGCTTCCAAATATACCAACTTATAATCTGTTGGACTAGTATCAGTACCCGCTTCCAGTGTACCATCAGCCGGATCATCAATAATTCTCATAGTTCTAGTAACTTCAAATTCAACATCATTTCTAATAATATAAGCTTTTCTAGTCAAAATACCGATTGGAGTAGAAGAAACAATACCCACATCTTCAAAATTCATATTTCTAATTATTTCCATTTGTTCATTCAAAATAGCTGTTTCCAAAATTTGGATTCGAGAAGCATAAATAATTTTGTAAGTTAGTTGTAAACCACCATAAATACCAAAAACAAAAATTACAAAAATAGCAATAGAAACTACTGACTCTAACAAAGTAAAAGCTTTGTTATTTTTTTTAATTTTTGACAGGCAATCCATATTTTAAACAATTTGACTAAGTAAATCATCTACAACAAGTTGTGCTTTCATTCTTAATTCTTCAGTCACATTACCACCATTTTTTTCCTTTAGTTGATCTACATAAATATTGACGAGTTCGTCTTTCATTTTCAAAAGTTCTTCTTTGTGGCCTGCTATCTTTCTTTTCAATTTAGCAATCATTTTTTTGTCTTGCATTACTGAAGAAATTTCTTCATTACTATCCGCTACAAGTTGCAATTGAGTTCTCAAAGCCTGAATAGCTTGCAAAACACTATTTATATTTATCATGATATTTTGGATTTGTCTTTTACTAGATTTGACTTCTTTGACCAAAAAATCAGCTCTTTCCATTGTAGCAGCAGCTCGTTCTTCTGGAGTTATTTCTTTTTCTTTGTTTTTTTCTACTGAATTTTCTCTAAAATTTTTTTCTAAATTTTCCATAAATAAAAAAATTGCAATATTATTGTTGTTCTTGGTTATTATACAGTATTTTGGGAAAATAGTTAAGGAACAAAAATCTTAACACTAATTGGCACGAATATAACCCTAGAATCTTCCCTTCTCTTCATAAGAGAAGGGATTGAGGGATGAGTTGCGTAAAATAAAAAAACTCTCGAATTCTCAAGAGTTTTTATAATCTGTTTAAATCAGTCTAAATCAATGCTTTATTTAGGAACAAAAGCTAGTAAACCAGCAATACGAGATTGTTTGATAGCTTTTGCAATTTGACGTTGGTGTTTTGCACACAAACCACTGCGTCTACGAGGTTGAATCTTCATATATGAAGATGTAAAACGACGTAAAGTTTCGTTGTCTTTGTAATCAATATGTTTTTCTTTATTGACACAAAAGAAACATTGTTTTTCCTTTTTTAAAGTTTTATTATTATTGTTATTCATAATTTATTTTTCCTTTTATTTTTAGAATGGAATATCTTCTACTTTTATTTCTTCAGAAGAATCTGTTTGATTAGAGGTATCTGATGAAACAGAAGAAGATTCTTCAGAATAAGGAGTGCTTGAATTACTACGACTACCATCAAGCATTATCATATTGTCAGCGATAATTTCTGTACGGTATCTTTTGACACCATCTTGTCCAGTCCAATCACGAGTTTCAAGACGTCCTTCCAAATAAACTTTACGTCCTTTACTCAAATATTGTCCTGACAATTCAGCCAACTTACCCCACAATACTACATTGTGAAATTCTACTTTTTCTTGACGTACACCAGATTTATCAGTCCAAATACGGTTTGTCGCTACACTTAAATTTGCGACATTTTGACCAGAAGTAATAGATTTTACTTCAGGATCACGTGTAAGACGTCCAATTATAGTTGCTCGATTAAGATCCATATTTTTATGATTAAATATTATTTAATTTTAAAATAAATTAAATCTTACCCATGTCATCTAGCAAAATTTCATCTAATTTTTTATCAATATCTTCTACTGACATTTTTGTTTTTTCAGATTTTTTAGTTGGTTTTTCTACTTTTACTTCTACAACTTCTTCTTTTACAACTTCAACCTCAGTTTTTTCAACAACTTCTTCTGTATTTTTTTCTTTTACAACTTCTTCAACTACTCTTCTGTTTGGTCTTTGTTGTTCATCACGATCTCCTTTTTGTGGAGCACTAAGAGCAGTAGGGTCCAAAGCTAATTTATAGTTTACAACATTAGCAGGATCACTAATAACAATAGAAATACGCAACATTTTATCCAAAAGACGTACTTCTTTTTCCAAATTATTGATTTTATTTTCTTCTAAATTAAATCTAAATAATTGGAAATAACCATAACGGATATGTTTTACAGGATAAGCCAAACGACTTTTACCCATATCCTCTACAGTCAATTTTTCAGCACCATGTTTTGCAACAGTACTTGAGATAACATCAACATTTGATTTTACCTCTTCTTCAGTCATGGTTCCTGGAAGAACACACAACATTTCATAATATTTCATAGATAATTTTTTGTTTTGCAAACCTTAATAAATCACTATTTTTACGATAATTATATACTAAATTCGACATTTCAGCTCAAATTATCAGCAATTACTTAAGGCACTTATTAATTACAAAACACCAAAGGTGAAAAAACTATAACAAAAAAGATCTGATTTGTCAAGAAAAAACACGAATCTTAGCACGAATCAGCACGAATGTGACCCTAACGAAATTTTTAGGAGTGAAGAATCATCCCAACGTCGATCAGACATAAGTTCGCCGAATTTGTACATTGTTCATTTTTTCTGTCACACAACTCATCCCTCAATCCCTTCTCTTAAAAAGAGAAGGGAAGCCTCCTCTACAAAAACATCTACTTTATATAGTTCCCCTCCCTTTTTAAGGGAGGGGCCAGGGGTGGGTTCCGTCGCAGAAAAAATCACCATCAAAATCTTGACATAATAATAATGTGATAAGTTCAGCCGTCGCCCGGATTCAACGTCCACCGGGTGAAAGAGGGCAAGATGGGCTGGGATATCATTTCCGCAGGTGTTGACATCGTTCTCTGCTTCGTAGTCTGGCAACTCCTCACGGAGATGAAAGACAAAGATAAGAGAATAAAAAAACTAGAACGGAGAGTCCAGGAGGAAGAATACCAAAAGGCTCATCAAAAGTGGACCACTACTAAATGATCCGCCTCGCCAACCCGCGTCGGAGACCGAGACAACATCGGTCCGACGCGGGGAGGCACACACATTATTATTTTTGAAAAAAAGAAACTGGCTCAATGGCTAGTTTTTTTATTATCTCTATTTCATCTCCATTTTATCTTTATCTTATTCCCACCATTTTTTACAAACAAATTTTTGATTTAAAATTTTTGATTTATTATTTTAGAAAAATATGTTATAATCATAACAACATTTCTAAAAAAAATATATGCTAACAAATATAATCTTAGAAAATACATTAAAAAATTCTTTTAAATTAGACGACAAGAAAATAAAAGAATATTTAAAAAAAGCTAAAGAGAAAAAAATCTCTTTGGAAGATTATCTTGTTGCTGAAAATATTATATCTGAAGAAAGTCTCTATCAAGCGATTGCAAAAGAAAATGAAAATGAATATATTGATCTAAAAAATGTAGAATTAAATAAAGACATTTTGAATATAATTCCAGCTGAATTTGCTCAGGAACATTATACAATTGCTTTCAAAAAATCTGAAAACGAACTTAGTGTTGCCATGCTTGATCCAAATGATATTCAAACTATCGAATTCTTGAGAAGAAAAACAGGTTTGACACCAAAAATATTTCTTACCAATCCACATGCTATCAAAGAAGCTTTGAAAAAATATCGCTCTGATATTTCTTCTGATGAAGTTATCCAAAAACTAAATAATAATCTAATAAACGATAATTCTAATCAAGACCTAAAAAAAATTGCCGAAGAATTACCAATTATAAACATTGTAAATTCTATTTTGGAACACGCAGTGTTAGAAGGAACTAGTGATATACATATTGAACCTGTTGAAAAAGAAGTCTTAGTCAGATACCGCATCGATGGTATGCTTACTCAAGTTATGTCTTTACCAAAATTAGTACAAAATGGTATTACCGCACGTATCAAAATTTTGGCAAATCTAAAAATAGACGAACACATGCTACCACAAGATGGACGTTTCAAAACAAAAGTAAACGAAGAAACTCTTTCTTTTCGTGTATCTATTATGCCAGTTTATGATGGTGAAAAAATAGTAATGCGTTTATTACATGAAGGTGAAAAAGCTTTAACACTAGAACAACTTGGTTTTTTACCAAAAATAAAAGTTTTAATAGAAGAAGCTATTGAAAAACCACATGGCATGATTTTGGTCACCGGTCCAACAGGAAGTGGTAAAACTACGACTCTTTATTCTGTTTTAGGTATTTTGAATAGACCTCATGTCAATATTTGTACTATTGAAGATCCGATTGAATATCATGTTTCTGGTATAAATCAAAGCCAGATAAATCCTAAAGCTGGTTTTACTTTTGCTTCAGGATTACGTGCTTTTTTACGCCAAGATCCAGATATTATTATGGTCGGAGAAATTCGTGATGAAGAAACTGCTGAAGTTGCTATCCACGCGGCCATGACTGGACATCTGGTTTTGTCTACACTCCACACCAACGATGCGCCGACTACTTTGCCACGTTTGGTAGATATGAATATTCCACCATTTTTGGTTGGTTTTACTTCCAATATTATTATTGCCCAACGTTTGGTAAGAAAAATATGCCAAAATTGTAAAAAAGAATATAGTCTAGACAAAAAAGAACTCAAAGAACTTGAGAAAATGATGAAAAATAAAACCATAAAAGAATTACTAAAAACCCAAGAAATAGAACAAATAGAAAATAATTTAGAAAAAATAAAATTTTATAGAGGAGAAGGTTGCGAAAAATGTAAAAAAAGTGGTTACAAAGGACGTATGGGTATCTATGAAGTTTTGGTTGTCACTGAAGCAATTACCAAGTTAATCAATGAAAGAGGCACTGCTCAAGATATCAAAGAATTAGCTGAAAAAAATGGTATGATGAATTTATTTGAAGATGGTATAATAAAAGCAATACAAGGATTAACAACTATTGAAGAAATTCTAAGAGTAACCAAAGAATAAAACAAAAATTCTAATTTATTATTAATAAATTAGAAATTAATAAAATATGTTTTCAAAAATAAAAAAAGAAAAACAATTGTCTGAATTTGAAATAAAACTCAATAATTTTTTTATTAACAATTTTACAAAAATAAAAACATTAGACAAAGTTTTCTTTTTGGAACATTTAAATACCATGTTAAAAGCAGGACTTTCTTTAATAGAAAGTTTGGAAGTATTAAGCAAAGAAATTGAAAACAAAAAATTCAAAAACATTGTTACCGATATCAAACAAAGTATAGAAAAAGGAGATCAATTAAGTGAAGTCTTATCCAAATATCCAAAAGTCTTTCCACCAATATATGTAAAAATGATTGCCTCTGGTGAAATATCTGGCAAACTAGAAGAATCACTTGGACAAGTAGTGCTACAGATGAAAAAAAGTTATGAACTAACGTCTACCATAAAAGGTGCGATGATTTATCCGGCTGTCATTTTGACTGCTATTTCAGCTGTTGGTATTTTGATGGTGACTTTTGTTTTACCAAAAATAACAGCGATGTTCAAAGACATAGATACAGGATTACCTTTGCCTACAAAAATTTTAGTAGCTGTAACCAATTATTTAAGCAAACCACTAAATTTACTTTTAATATTTTCACTCTTAGGAATCTTTATTTTTTCATTTATTTATGGTCTAAAAAAATCACCTGCTTTCAAAATTTTTATTCATAACCTAAATTTAAAAACTCCCATTTCAGGAAAAATCATCAAACAAATTAATTTGGCACGTTTTTCACTCACCATGTCTTCTCTACTAAAAAGTACGATACCTATTATCGAAGCTGTTGAAATCAGTGCTGATATTTGTAGTAACGTAATTTACAAAAATGCTCTGAAAAAATCTGCTGAAAAAATAAAAAAAGGCATTACTTTATCACAAACTTTACAAGAATATGATTATTTATTTCCACCAATGGTCACTGAAATGATTATGGTTGGTGAAAAAACTGGTGAAATAGATAAATTACTTCATGAATTAGCAAAATTTTATTCCAATGAAGTAGACAAAACTATGAAAAATTTTTCTACCATTATAGAACCAGCTATTATTTTATTATTAGGCTTAGGTGTAGGTGGTATAGCTATAGCTGTAGTTATGCCTATGTATAGTCTTACCCAAAACTTTTAAAATATGTTTCAAGTAGATCCTTTTCCAGGCGCTTTTGGTCTAGATATCAGCGACCTTTCACTCAAATTAGTCCAATTAGAAAATGTTTCCACAAAAAAGAATCCCTCTTTTAATTTGAAAAATTTTAGAAGTATTACTCTACCACCTGGTCTAATTATCAATGGAGAAATTTCACAAGAAGGACAAGTAGTGCACTACATACAAAAATTATTAAAAGGTAGTGGCAAAGAAAAATCCATAAAAAGTCCTTGGGTAGTAATCAATTTACCAGAAATGAAAACTTTTTTTAAATTGATAACTATCAACAAAAATATCAATGAAATAATTCAAGATGATATAGAAATAGAAGCTCAAAAATATATACCTTTTACAGAAAAAGATGGACACTATTTAGATTGGGAAGCTATCCCTGCTTTGGATAATCCAAACAAAACAAAAATAATTATGGCGGCTTCTCCAAAAAATATTGTAGAAAGCTATCTTACACTATTACGAAAAGCAAATTTAAATGTAATTGCTGTAGATATAGAATCTTTATCTATTGCTCGAGCCATGGTGACAGCTGACAAACAATATCAAAATGAAGCACGCGCTATTTTGGATATTGGTGCAACTCACTCCAATATTATTATTTATGACAATGATACTGTCCAATTTAGTGCTACCATGAATTTTTCTGGTGAAGTTTTGACAACAGCAATTAGTCAAAAACTAAACAAATCTTATGATGAAGCCGAGCAACTAAAATTAAAATTTGGTCTTAAATATGAAAAAGAAAATAAAGCTTGGCCAATTCTAATAGAACAAACAAAAAAGTTTTCTGAACAAATAAAAAAGACTATTTATTTTTATTATAGTCATTTCCCAGAAACCAACAAAATTACACATATCACGATGTGTGGAGGAAGTTCAATTGTCAAAGAATTAGATAAGATACTAACTGAAGAATTACAAATAGAATGCTCAACTGGTAGAGTTTGGAAAAACTTAAATAGAAAAAAAGAAATCAATATACCTTATGAAGAATCCATAAAATATTCCACAGCCATAGGACTTGCTTTGCGAGCATCAGATAATCCTTTTTATAAACATGATTCTATCTAAAAAATATGTACCCTCTACGTTTGAATTTAATAGATGAAAATAAGAAAAAAAGAATAGTAAAAGCTATTCAATTTGAATTTATACAAAATATTTTACAAATATTACTCATTTCTATCAGTTTTACAGCCATGATACTTCTTATGGGTAAATATTTGATTAGAAATTATTTTTCAGAAATAATCAGTAGCAATCTCACTACCAATTTTAGTTACAATACAGATCTAAAAGATATAGGTACTATCAATAAAACTCTAAAAGAAATAAACAATTTACAAAAAGAATATATTGAAGTCACTCCCCTCCTTTTATATTTAAGCTCTACCACTCCAGAAGGTATCACTTTCAATACTATAAATATCAATTACAAAAATAAAAGTATTATTTTATCCGGCAAAGCCGACACTCGTGAAAATTTTTTAGAATTCCAAAATATTTTAAAAAATAGTTTATATATAAATGAGCCAACCTTCCCAATTTCTGACTTAACCAAAAAAGAAAATATCGTTTTCAATATTAGTGCTAGCTTAAAATAATATGGCAAACAAAAATCATCTTACAAAAAAAATTTTGAGTACTTTGTTTATTTTAGCTGTTTCTTTGGCTATCACTGTTACTATTATTATTCCAACTATAAAATATATTAATGAAATAAAAATAAGAATAGATGAAACCAGACAACAATCTACAGCTGAATACGAAAAAGTTCGTGCTTTAAAAAAATCTTTAGTCGAAATAAGTGCAATAAAACAAAAAATGCCCGAATTAGAAAAATCTTTCGTCAAAAAAGAAGATTCTTTAAATTTGATCCAAGAACTTGAAGATTTGGCAATCAATAAAAATGTCACCCAAAATTTGACATTGACACCACAATCAACTGCAAATAATTTTATTTTTGCTTTTGCTCTTAGTGGTTCATTTGAAAATTTATTACAATATTTACACGAATTAGAAAGTCGTGAATATTATATAATGATTGATAGTCTAAACTGGAACAAAATAGATGAAAACAATGTTTCTTTGAATTTTAATGGCTATATAAAAATAAAATAAATTTATGGAAATACTAAAACCAAAAAACAATGAAAAAATTCCTATCAAACAGTCCAGAGATTACCAAAATGTAAAAAAAATAAAAATTTTGAATATTTTTCTTTGGTTAACAGTCTTCTCTACTGTTGGTTATAGTATCTTCTTTGTATACCATGATGTATATAAGTCCCTTGACAATTTGGAAACAATCGCTACAATAAAGTCTCTACCTGACTCAGAAGCTATCAATTTCACTATTTATGAAGAAACAAAAAACAAATGGGAAGAGAAAAATCATCAAAAAAATGAGATAATCATCAAAAAAAATCTATTTAGAGAAAAATCAATAACAACAACTACCACCCCAAACTAAAAAATATAAACCAAAAACATGAAATACATATTTGAATTAGGACATCAACCACATATATCTACTGCTGAAGTTTTAGCGGTTTTAAAGCGCGAAAAAATAAAAAATACTTTGGTAACTGATGGTGAAAAATATATAGTATTAGATATAAAAAGTGAAGAAGATATTATAGAAAAACTAGCAAAAGATTTTGGTGGTATTATCACCGTCGGTGTACAAGTGGAAGGTACCGGTTACCCTCAACAAATAATCGTGGAATATTTACAAACCAAGGAATCTGGAAAAATAAATTTCTCTGTATCCCCTACCAATAGTAAATTGGCTATCAATATCAAAAAAGAATTGAAGTCTTTGAACAAATCAGTTCGTTACGTAGAAACAAAAAATACTGCTAGTATTTTACACAACAAATTATTAGAAACCAAAAGTCATTTTACTGTTTTCAAAAATGAAGTTTACAAGACAATCTATATTCAAGATATAGAAGGTTTTAGTACGAGAGATTATGATAGACCTGTTAGTGATACTGTCTCTGGAATGCTTCCACCAAAATTATCTAGAACAATGATCAATTTGTCAGAAACAAAAAATACTGCTGTTATTTTTGATCCTTTTTGTGGTTCAGGAACTATTTTAAATGAAGCTATTTCTCTTGGCTTTACCAAAATTATAGGTAGTGATATCAGTTCAAAAGCAATTGAAGATAGTAAGACAAACAGCCAATGGATGATAGACAAAGTTGATAAAAAAAATATAAAAACAAATATTTTTTTATCCAAAACTACTGAACTAGACAAATATTTGAAACCACAAAGTGTAGATTTGATAGTAGCCGAACCTTATATGGGCAAACCTTTGCACGGCAGAGAACCACGTGTTGCTTTGGATGCTCAAGCTGAAGAACTAGCTCAATTATATATAGATAGTTTCAAAGTTTTTTACAAAATTTTAAAAGCCGATAGTACTGTCATTTTTATCATACCAAAATTCAAATTTGGTAATGTTTGGATTCATATTAGATGTCTTGATGAAATAAAAAACATAGGTTTTGAAGTAGAAGATTTTGACAATGGTTTTCGCTCTCTTTTATATCACAGACCTACCCAACATGTTGGTAGAGAAATTTGGAAGCTTAGAAGAATTTAACTAGGTTTTAGGTGATAGGTATTAGGTGTTAGGTTCTAGGTTTAGGTTTTAGAGTAATGACGAAATAAACCAACGTATATAAAATCAACTGCAACTCAGAACTTTAATTCTGATAAACAACAAAATAAAAACAAGCTAGAGAAAGCTTGTTTTTTTATTTTTTTCACACAACTCATCCCTCAATCCCTTCTCTTAAAAAGAGAAGGGAAGTCTTTTCTAGTTCCCCTCCCTTTCCAAGGGAGGGGCCAGGGGTGGGTTCCGTCGCAGAAAAAATCACCCCTTAATCCTTGACATAATAATAATATGATATATTCAGCCGTCGCCCGGACTCAACATCCACCGGGTGAGAGAGGGAAAGATGTGGGGTACCATTGCTGACCTCGTCCTCTGCTTCGTAGTCTGGCACCTCCTCACGGTGGTGGAAAACCAGAGCAAGAGAATTGAAAAACTGGAGAAAAAAGAGGAGGAAGAAGCCTTAAAAAAGGATCGAGAGAGATGGATCATCCCTCAATGATCCGCCTCACGCCAACCCGCGCCGGAGACCGAGACAGCATCGGTCCGACGCGGGAAGGCACACACATTTTTTTTACAAAAATAAAAACAAGCTATCTAAAGCTTGTTTTTTTATTATCTCAATTTTTTCTCAATCTTATCTCTATTTATTTTTTAACATCCGTAAATCCGTATTATCAGTATATCCGCATTACGTCGCTACATGAAAATAAACAGTATCACCATCTTCAACCACATATTCTTTTCCTTCAAGACGCATTTTGCCAGTACCTTTTATTCCATTCCAACCACCATTCTCTACAAAATCTTTCCAATTAACCACATCTGCTTTGATATAGCCTTTGACAAAATCAGTATGAATGACACCAGCAGCATCCGGACCTTTGGTACCTTTTGTCACAGTCCAGGCTCTAGTTTCTTGTACACCAGAAGTAAAATAAGTTACGAGATTAAGAAGTTTATAACCAGCTACAATCAACTTGTCCAAACCACTTTGTTCAATTCCCAAATCTGCCATAAAAACTTTAGCATCTTCTTCACTAAGTTCAGCAATCTCAGCCTCAATTTTTGCACTTACTACAATATATGGCGCGTCTAACTCTCCATTCCATTTTCCACCTTCTTCAACATTGACCACATAAAGCATCGGCTTCATAGAAATAAGATGCAAATCACGCAAAATCAATTGTTCATCTTCTCCAACAACGAAAGATCCATCATCTCCCAAAGTTCTAGCAGGTTTCCCAGCTTGAAGATGGGCATCCAATTTTTCCAATAATTCTAACTCTTTGGCAAACTCTTTGGCTTTGACTCCTTTAGCATCTTTTCTCACTCTATCTAATCTTTTACTCACAGTCTGCCAATCAGCCATTATCAATTCAAGATTAATAACTTCACTATCATCTTTTGGATCTACTTTGCCATGTACATGTGTAATATTTCCATCTTCAAAAGCACGCACAACTTGAATAATAGCATCACATTCTCTGATGTGTGACAAAAATTTATTTCCCAATCCTTCACCTTCACTAGCTCCTTTGACAAGTCCAGCCACATCCACAAATTCAATCGCAGTTGGCACAATTTTCAAAGCTTTGGAAGTTTCTGCCAATGGTTGTAAGCGACTGTCAGGCACCTCAACTACGCCTACATTGGGTTCAATAGTACAAAAAGGATAATTGGCAGCATCAGCTTGTTTACTTTTGGTCAAAGCATTGAAAAGTGTAGATTTGCCTACGTTTGGTAGTCCGACGATAGCTAAAGAAAGCATAATTTATAATTAGTGAAAAACAAAGTCATTCTATTACAAAAAAGCCTTTTAGTCAATGTAGAGTTACAGATAATAAAAAATAAATCTCGTATTTATAAAAACATGGGGAGTTTGAGGGGGAAGCTGTTTGAGCCCCGTTGCTTGTCAATGATTATTTCGCAAATGGCAACACAGGCGAGTTCTTTCCCCTCAAAACTTTTTGTTACTTTTTAGTTATAAAAAGTAAAGACATTATCATTGGAAAATATTTACAAATAAAAAATCCTATGCAATTAACATAGAATTTTTTGTTCTAACTTTTTACCAAAATATTTTGCTAAAAAATTTTGAGTCCTCGCTTTCCCTGACCATCATTGCTGATGATACTCTTGGATTGCGAGGTGGTACCCTTTCCTTACGGTGGCCGTACCAGGCCGTAGTATCTCGTCAGTTTATATCCCGCCGACGAGAAGGCGGAAGTGTAGGAATCATCCCCGCTTGTTAGGAGGAGTCCAACCAGGAAGGGGCATCCCGAGCTTCAGCCCCTTCTCCTTGAGAACCTGCTGGACTTCCTTCATTCCCTTCTTTCCGAATCCCCACAATGACAGGAGTTCCTTCTGACTCTTTCGAGCCAGTTCACCAACGTAGAGGATGCGTGCCTGACTCAAGCACAGCTCAACAGGGTCACTGAGTCCTCCGAGGTAGCGGATCTCCCCATCCACAATAGGCAAGTCTCGCCCAGGGCTCTGGATGTACCATTCCGACCAAGCCTCACTTGGGTCGATTCCCGACACCACTGCTTGCTTGGCCTCTTCGAAAGCACGCTTAGTGTCTTCGTCAAGCTGAGTACCCAACGGGAAGCCAGTGAGCTCTTTAAGCATGGGCTTGATCTGACCTTCCAGTTCTCCCTTTCCAAGCCACTCTTTTAGAATCTCCCGCTCTGTGATCTGAATAAGATCACCAATGACTCCATTAGTAAAATTGTATCGATAATACCCCAAAAAATCATGGTGACTGTGCCACACAAGACTATTTATCTTGTACAACATCGCCCGACGCTGGTAGATGTCCAGCTTCATAGCACCTCCTTCGCTAGTGGACACTTCACTATGGCCGTACCTGGCCGTAGTATCTCGTCGAGTTATATCCCGCCGACGAGAAGGCGGTTGTGTAAGATCATCCCCTCTTGTTAGGAGGAATCCAACCAGGAAGGGGCATCCCGAGCTTCAGCCCCTTTTCCGTGAGATCCTGCATGACTTTTTTTAGACTCTCCTTGCCGAATCCCTTAAGAGCCATGAGTTCCTCTTGAGTTTTTCTAGCAAGATCGCCCACGTAGCGGATATTTGCTTTCAACAAGCAATTCTCCACTCGTTTACTGATCCAATAGCAGTAATGGATCTCTCCATCCACCGCCGGCAAGTCTCGTCCATAGCTCTGGACGTACCACTCCGGCCAGTCAGAATCACGGTACCCGATGATTCTTGGCATCCTCACCAGCTGTCTGGCCTCTTTGAAGGCGCGCTTGGTCTCCTCGTCGAATTCCGTCCAAATTGGGAATCCAAGAAGTTCCTGGACTATCCACTGGACATGACGGTTGCGTTCTGTGGATCCCACGAGATCACCAATGAACCTCAGATGGGGTTCCTTCTCATAAAAACAATTAGACCAATTCCAGACGAGGTTTATGCTATAAAACATCGCTCGGCGTTGGTAAATATTCAGCTTCATGCCACCTCCTCTTCCAGTGGACACTTCACTATATTACAAGCCTCCAATTTTGCAAACACTATACCGACAAAATGATAAAAACTTGACAAAATTTGGCTTAATCTATATAATTTTAGTGTCGGTGGTATTTCCACAACAATACACAATTTTATGAATTATCCACAAATTTTTTCTGAGTTAGGTTTTAGTCCAAAAGAAGTCACTGTTTATGTTGCTCTGCTTGAGCTCTTTGCCGGTACACCTACTGAAATTGCCAAAAAGACCAATCTAAACCGTACAACTTGTTACGATACTTTGGCGTCTTTGCAAAAACGTGGTTTAGTAGGTAAATATCGTAAACAAAAGAAAATATATTTTCACGCAGCTGATCCTCGTCAACTTTTGGCTTATCTCGACAGAGAAAAACAAGAATATGAAAAGAAAATAGATAGACAGAAAAAAAAGATAGAAGAAGCTCTACCAGAACTGATGTCAAAATTATCACCACAACAAAATTCCCCAAAAGTAGAATTTTTTGAAGGAGAAAAAGGTATGAGAGAAGCTTATGAAGATACTTTGAACTCCAAAGAATATTATTATGCTTATGCCAATCACGAATCTATGCACGAAGGCATGCCAGATTTTTTTCCTGAATATTACAAACGTCGTGTGAAGGCTGGAATTCTTGGTAAAGGAATTTTTCCACAAAACAAATCTAGTCTTGCACAAGCTAAATTGAACAAACAAGAAAAGCGTCAATCACTTTTTTTGTCTGATGCAAAAAAGACTTTTACTCCCGAAGTAATTCTCTATGACAACAAAATGCTGATAGCTTCGTGGAAAGAAAAGATGGCGGTAATAATTGAATCAAAAGAATTATCACAATTACAAAAACTTATTTTTGAAGAATTGTGGAAGTATATGAAAAATGATCCAGATGTAAAAAAAGAAATTCCAGAATAAAAAAACAAAAACGTTCAACTAAAAAGTTGAACGTTTTTTTATTATTACACCTGAATCACTATCCGTAAATCCGTATTATCCGTATATCCGCATTATTACTTCTTCTCCACATCATGCTTCCCAAACTGCCCCCTCAAAGCCGAAACAACTTGTCCAGCATAGTCAGGATTCTTCTGAGATTGTTTACGAAAATTTAGAGATTCTTCTATTACTTTTGCTTTCAATTTCATAGTCTTGGCAGTATCTACTGTCCAAGCACCTTCACCATTACTATCAACTTTACCACTTATCTTTTTCAAGTCATCCCCATAAATTTCAAAAGCATCATAAAGCCAACCAACAAGTCTTGATTCAATCACACTACCATTGTTATAAACACTGGTAATTTTTTTCAAATCAAGTTTGTATGGAGATTTCTTCATGATATTGAATCCTTCACCGATTGCTTGCATCATACCATACTCAATTCCGTTATGAACCATTTTGACAAAATGTCCGGCACCATTGCCCGGGAAAAATTCATAACCATTGGTAAGAGACATATCTTTGAAAAGTGGCTCAATGTATTTGAAAACTTTTTTGTCACCACCAATCATCACACAAGCACCTTTACGCGCGCCACCAGGACCACCAGACACGCCAGCATCTAGAAAATGTATTCCATATTTTTGCAATTTTTTGGCACGTACCACAGAATCTTTGAAATAAGAATTTCCACCATCGACGATGATATCACCTTTTTCCAAAAAGTTTACCAGGCCTTCTTTTTTATCAAAAATAGCATCTTCCACAGGTTTACCATTTGGCAACA
Organism: Candidatus Magasanikiibacteriota bacterium; assembly: GCA_041674805.1. Lineage (GTDB taxonomy): Bacteria > Patescibacteriota > Patescibacteriia > Magasanikbacterales > UBA922 > UBA1557. The sequence goes on from JBAYVA010000002.1 coordinate 77,312, forward strand.
TTAGCCAGACGATACGAGGATGTACAAGTTTGTCTACCATTTCTTTTATTTCTTTTGCTCCAGTCAAACCCACACTTTCCAACTTTTCTGTTACTTCCCAAGTTCTATTATGACCAACCACTTTCCAACCTTTTTCGAGCAAATTTTGCGCCAGACCTCCACCCATACGACCAAGCCCCATGATAGCAATTTCTTTTTTGAAATTCTTTTCATTGGTTAAGAAAAAATCATCAGCAATATCCACAATTTCTTTGTCGTCTACTTTGTAAGTATGAAGTGGCGTCATTCTTTTTTTCCAAGCTTGCGTAATTGGATCCACGATTTTCCATTCACTCAAAACTTCTTGTTTGGTCATGAACCAACGTTGTTGTCCCAAAATAGCATCATAAAAAAGTTTGGCATATTCTTCCACATAAGGAAATTTTGATTGTTTTTTATAAAGCAAAAATTTGAAATCACGTTTTTCGAGCACATCTTCAAAACCTGGTTTGCGTTGCCAAAAATCTATATTGATTTCTTGATTAGGTGCAAAAGAAAATACTACTTTGTTTTTGGCAGGACCAGTTGGCTGACACCAAATACAAGGTTCTCTATCTTTGAAAGTGACGACCACTTCTTTTTTGGCAGGTCCCACTCTTTTACCACTTTCAATAAAAATTGGAACACCACTCCAACGCAAAGATTCGATGTTCAATTTCAATTTGAAGTAAGTTTCTGTTTCAGAATTTTTTTCCACTCCTGCAATATTGTCATAACCTTCGTACTGAGCACGAAAAGTATTTTGTTTTACTTCCTCACTATTCATGATAGTAACTTGTGACAAAAGTTTTTCACGCATTTCACGCACACTTTTTGCATCAGCATCGCGAGGATCATCCATAGTAAGCAAAGCCAAAACCGAAAGTAAATGATTTTGTCCCACATCACGAAGAGCCCCGACTTTGTCATAAAAATTTCCACGTGTTTCTACACCAATACTTTCAAGTAACTTGATTTCAATTTTTTCGATATTTTTGTTGTCCCAACTTGATTCCAAAAAATTGTTGGAAAAACGAAAATTGAAAATTCCCTGTACCATTTCTTTGCCAAAATAATGATCAATACGATAAATCTGTTCTTCTTTCAAGATTGATAATGCTTTTTCCAATTCCAAAGCGCTGTGTCTATCATAACCAATTGGTTTCTCCACAATTACACGTGACCAACCCATATTTCCACCACAAGGATCACTGAGATTAGTACGTTTCAAATTACTCACAATTTCAGACATGAAGTTTGGTGGCACAGCTAAATAATAAAGTTTGTTAGCACAAATTTTCCAAACGTCCTCTATTTCTTTTACTTTGTCTCCCAAACTTTCAAAACTTTTGGCATCAGCAAAATCACCTCTTACGTATTCAAAAAATTCCAAAAATTTTTCTGCCTGTTTTTCATTTTTTACAAAATTCATTTCTTGCAAAACTGCCAATACTTTTTTGCGAAAATCTTTATGACTAAGCTCACGACGTGCAAAGCCTAAAATTTTCAAATGTTTTGGTAATCTTTTTTGCTTGTAAAGAAAAAATAATGATGGAATAATTTTGTGTTCCATCAAGTCCCCTGTCGCCCCAAAAATTGTAAAAATAGTTGGCACCTCAGGAATTAAAAACGCATTTTTTTTCATAATTTAAAAATAGTTAAATGGCTAAATTGTTAAATTGTTTTCATGGTAACCATTTAACAATGAAACAATTCAATAAACAATATTTGTGTCAATTTGTGAATATTCGTGTTATCCAAAACATTTCAATCTCACAAAATACACACTTCAAAAAAAGATCTCTAAAAAAATCAGTTAATCAACTATCGGCTTAATTTCGTAGCCAAAAATCTTTGAAGCATTTTTACAATAATTTACAATTCCTTTTTGAAAGTACGGAGGATACTCTGCTTGAACACGACCTAAAACATAATAAACAATTGCCATAAAACCAGCATAATCTACATTTTTAGGTAAAGTAATATTCAATCTATTTTTGGCAAGACCAAATGTTTTATTATCATAACCAAAACTAATAAACAATTCTTTGTCATTTTTTACAACACTTTTGGCATGTTTACTTTGTTCTGCTGTAAATACTCTACCTGAAACAACTGGTTGAAACATTTCATCAAATTTAGTATTAAACATTTCACTCATGGCAGAAAATTTTTCAGGAACAATAAGATAATAAGCATCGTATTTATTAAATTTTTTCTTTATTTCTTTACTAGTTTTTTTCAAAATAAAATTATAAATATGTTCTGGTTCTTCATGTGTTTTACCAAAAATCATACCCATATAAGTAGACGTATTATAAGTATACGGTTCACGATTTTTTGGAAAAACAAAAAAATTTTCTTGTTTAATAAATCTTTTTGCAGGAGCATTATTATTATTAGTCAAAAGTAAAGTATCAATCCCCCTTTTTTTGAGTTCTCTCGCTATTAAAATAGCATGTTTACTGCCAGAAGCAGAAATAAGAACAGCACCATCTATACCTTTTATATTGTCTATTTTTTCCAAATAAGTACTTTCATCTGCAAAAACAGCATCTCTATCAGAAAACAAAACTCTACCAGTCACAGCTCCATTACCACTGCCTACTACCAAAGGTTTTTTGAATTTCACATCTAATTTAGCTAAACTACTACTCATAAAGAGTTCCAAAGCACCCAAAACAGCTATATCTAAATTTGGTATATTTTTCAAAGTAAACTTTTGCAATATTTCAATATTATTCATATAAAAAAATTAATTATTACAAAAATAGTATAACACCTTTTGATTTACTTGGGCAGATGTTGATAAGAATCATTAAAGCATTAAAACATAAAAGCACGTATCCTACTTCGTTGATAACAAAAGACAATAGTATCAGATATACAAACCAAACCATCTCGCCACTGTTTATAGAGCCGATGAAGATTTAAATGAAATTGTTTTAATGCTTTAACCTATAAAACTTTTTGTTTACAACAATGTACACAAAACTTTAAAACAACAAAAATAAACAAAATTACTGAAAAAAATCACAAATCACAATAAATCCACTGTTTTTGAACAAGTACAAGTATGCTTTTGTATAGATTATTCTATACATTGTGGATAAACCTGTGGAAAACTTTTTAATTCTGGGGATAACACCCATTACTAACTTTATTGTATAGACTAGTTTATACATATTTTTTAGCTAATTTAAGCCTTTTTTAGCTAAAACTAGCAAAAAACATTCAATCCTTGACAATAGTTGTAAAAAAAGGTATAATAATATTGTGAACATTACAAAAGAGTTTCTCAAATGTCCAAATTGAGTATCAGAGATATACTTAATTACACACGTGGGAATCTCATCTCACAGCTTAGCCACTGCTTGCACCCTTATAACCTTTCGAGGTTATACAAAAACAAACATCAAAAGCAACAAGGTGTCCTCTACTTATGACAAATCTTCCCTAAAAAGGAATTTGCCAGAGGCAAACACCAGCGAGCGGTCAAAGCTCAAAAGTCCCAGGATTTTTCCTGGCATTTTCCAAGCAATTTAAGTATTTTATACTAGAATATTTGAATAGCTTGGACAATACCGGTTCCGGGGACGTTTAAGAGGCACCAGCCACTATACTTCTATGGGCTCCGGTTTGCCTCTTTTTTTTTGCTAACAATGGCTAGCCCTTGCCAGATATATACAAATATTGTATAATTTTACTATAAAAAATAATGAATTATATGACAATCACAAAAAACATGTTAGACTCAAAATTTTTACAAGAAATAGAAGATCTTCTTTTGGAACAAAAAGCTAAATTAACATCTGATTTAGAAAATTTTTCACAAAAAGACCCTCACACTTCAGATGAATACAACACCTCTTTTTCTGAATACGGTGATGATATGGATTCAAACACTCAAGAAATTACTGAGTTCCTAAACAACAAACCAATTGAAATTCAATTAGAAAAAGAACTAAAAGATGTAACCAAAGCTTTGAAATCTATCAAAGAAGGTACTTATGGTATTTGTAAATATTGTAATAAACCAATTGAACAAAAAAGATTAATAGCTCGTCCTACTTCTGGTGCTTGTGTAAGTTGTAAAAAAACAATTACTCAAGAAGTTTAAATTACTCCAACAGATATGCCAGAAAACCACTTACGAAATTATTTTGTCTTAAGTGGTTTTTTATTTGCTTTAGATCAACTTTTCAAATATTTAGCTTATAATCATCAATCTTTTAGATTATATCTTATAAAACCATGGTTGGGTTGGGAATATTTTCCAAATCCTGGTATCGCTTTTGGATTACCTGTACCTCAAAAACTTATCTTATTATTTACCCCTCTTATTTTAGCAGCTCTAATTTATTGGTGGAAAAAAAACAAACATAAAACAAATCAATTTTATTTGGGTGTTTTTTTTATTTTTGCTGGAGCCTTATCCAATCTAATAGACAGAATAGTTTTTAATATCACCATAGACTATCTACGTGTACTTACTTCTGTTATGAACTTAGCAGATATTATCATTGTCATTGGTGCTTTTATGTTACTTTCTACACAAAAAAATACTACAAAAACAAAAAATAGCTAATACTAGCCAAAGAACTTATCCACAACACAATAAGTTATACACACAAACTGTGTATAACTCAAAATATAGTTCTATAAATCAACTAAGCCTGTCACTTATGTTTATAAAAATAAATTCAGTTGCTATTTTAGGTTTGGATTGTACGCCTATTGAAGTAGAGGTAGATATAGCTGGTAGTTGGCCTGGTTTTCAAATTGTTGGCTTACCTGACACAGCCATTCAAGAAGCCAAAGAACGTATTCGCACTGCCTGGAAAAATACTGAACTCTCTTTTCCCAACAACAGCCGAATAATCATCAATCTCGCACCAGCCGATGTACGCAAAGAAGGTACATCTTATGACTTACCGATTGCTGTTGGTATGTATATTTCTTCTGAAAAAATTGAAGACATCAATCTAAATGATAGTATCTTTGTTGGTGAATTAGCTTTGGATGGTAGTCTTAGACAAACTACTGGTATTTTGCCATTAGCTATTTTTGCTAGTCAAAAAGGCTACAAAAATATTTTTGTACCAGAAGTAAATGCCAAAGAAGCCGCTATTATCGAAGGAATCAATATTTATCCTGTAAAAAATTTTGCTGAACTAATAAATCATCTAATTGGCAAAGAACTTATTACCAAAATGCCAAATATTCCACTTAGTAGCTGGTTTGAGAATAATTATCACGAAATGGATATGGCATATATCAAAGGTCAAGAATTTGCCAAAAGAGGCCTAGAAATAGCTGCTGCGGGCTCACACAACATTCTGTTGTCCGGTCCACCTGGTTCTGGAAAAACTTTGTTAGCCAGAACTTTGCCTTCCATATTACCTCAGATGACAACCAAAGAAGCCATTGAAGTTACCAAAATATATTCTGTTGCTGGTATGCTACTAGGAGATAGACCAATTATCAGCCAACGACCTTTCCGAACACCTCATCATTCAGCTTCAGCTGTAGCTCTAGTAGGTGGTGGCAAATTCCCTCGACCTGGTGAAATTTCTCTAGCACATCGTGGTGTATTATTTTTGGACGAATTTCCGGAATTTCCTAGATTAGTATTAGAAAATCTTAGACAACCTCTAGAAGATGGTGTGGTAACTATTTCTCGTGCCCAAGGTTCTGTCACTTTTCCAGCAAGTTTTACGCTCGTCGCTAGCCAAAATCCTTGTCCTTGTGGTTATGCTAGTGATCCTGACAAAAATTGTAGTTGTTCCCCTCTTCAAATAGAAAAATATCGCAAAAAAATTAGTGGTCCATTACTAGACAGAATTGATTTACACGTAGAAGTACCACGTGTACCTTTTGAAAAACTTTCACAAGATACTATGTCTGAAAGTTCTGAAAAAATAAGAACACGTGTCGAACGTGCTCGTGAAATACAAAACAAAAGATTTGCTGATAGTTCTTATACCACAAACAGTGAAATGAAAAATAAAGATATTAAAAATTTTTGTAAATTAAATGAAGCATCTATTGAATTACTCAGACAAGCAGTCAGCCATATGAATTTATCAGCCCGCAGTTATCACCGCATTTTAAAATTAGCCAGAACGATTGCTGATTTGGCAGGTGTAGAATATATCGCCACCGAGCATATTGCTGAGGCTTTGCAATATAGAGCGAAGGTAGAGTGAGAGATTTAACAAAAATTTTTATGTTTAAATTTTTTTAAAAAAATCTATAAAAATATACCAAGAATATTTCACCAAACTCGGTACATTGTGTAATTTCAAAATCAAAGAGGATAGACCCTTTCCTTTTTCTTTACTATCACAAAATTGAAACAAAAAGCCTTCTTTTTCTTTGGCAATTATCTTATACATTTGTCTAAAGGTACGATTTGTTTTCATTCTATCCCAAACAAATCTATAAAAAACTTGTTTTTTATAATAAGTAATTATATTATGATAATTATTCATATTTTTTAAAAAACTAGCAAAAACTTTATCATCACTCTTATCAAAATAATCTACTAATAACTTAGCAGATTCAATACCTGAAATAATAGAACCTTTGATACCATCTGCAGCAAAAGCTCCACAAAAACCAGCTGCATCACCTATCAATAAAATTTGTGATTTATAAATATTTTTAAGAGGTCCTCCAATTGGTATCTTACTACCATAAACACCATAAGACGCATCAACAGAATTATCTATATTTATAATATTTTTTTTCAAAAGTACTTGTATAAATTTTTTTAACAATTCTTTGGCATTTTTATTCTCTTTCATTTTTTTGGCAAGACCAATACGAAAAGCTTTTTTATCATCTATTATAGTAGAAGATAGCCAACCACCATAACCAAGTGAAAAATCACCAAACCAAAAATGATAAATTGTCTCTTCTGGATTTGGCCCTAATAAAATATTACCAAAATAAACTTCTTCTATACCAAATAGAAATTTTTTATTTTTTTCTAAAGAATTTTGTAAAGCAACCTTCGAGCTACCACCATCAGCTCCTATCAAAAATTTTGTTTTTACATTTATTTTATTACCTTTTTGCAAAAAATTGACTGTCATTTTTTTATTTTCTTCATCGATTTTACTATTATCTATATAAATAGTTTCTGTCCACAAAGTAACATTTTCTGATAAATTATTAGCCATTTCTTGTATCAATTTTTTTGTATCTGTTTGATAAATCCAAGGATCTTCCTTACTAGAAAAAAAATGTTCTTCAAAATCAGTAGTAACAACACCTATTGTTGTTATTTTATTAGTAATATAATTATCTATTTCAAAAAAACTATCAAATATTTGTCTAGTATGTTCTGTTATCAAACCTGTAGATTCTACAGTAAAACCAACTGATGGTTTAGCTTCTACTATCAAAACTTTTATCTTAGAATCTTTAGGTAAATTACGAACAAAAGATAAACCAGAAAAGCTAGCTCCAACTACGACGATATCAAAATATAAATCATTCATAATTTTAATAATTATTTATATAACAACTAAATTACAGCCAACTAAGCATACCACATTACAAAAAAAAGAAAAGCATATTTATACTTTTCTTTGTCGGAGTGAAAGGACTTGAACCTTCGACCCTCTGGTCCCAAACCAGATGCTCTAGCCAACTGAGCTACACTCCGTTATAAGTTAAAAGTTCATAAAGTTATAAAGTTTTTAAAGTTAAAAGTAACTTTTAACTTTATGAACTTTAAAAACTTTCAACTTCTCTGTGCCGAGGGGGAGAATTGAACTCCCGACACGAGGATTTTCAGTCCACTGCTCTACCACTGAGCTACCTCGGCTTTAAAAAACAGTTGACACTTGACTGTTAACAATTAACTTTCAAAATTACATCAATGTTAAATGTCACAAGTCAAATGTCAACTGTCGATAGTGGACCAGACAGGACTCGAACCTGCCACATCCGCCGTGCAAGGGCGGCGCTCTACCAGATGAGCTACTGGCCCATTATAATACAGACTTTTATACAACATTTTTAGACGAGAAAATTATATCAATAATACGATTAAAAGTCAATACTTTTAAGACACCTTTCCACAATACTACTTTAAAAAGCTAATTCCTGAGGTAAATCTTAGTTGCATTTCATCTTTTTGACTTTTACGAAGATCAAAAAATGTCTTATTTGTCAAAGGTTTATTTTGAATAATATCAGAAATCCACTGTCCTCCCAACAAGTGTGTCATCATCACATAATTGGCTCCAGCTTCATATAAATCATCCAAATAAGTATTATGATAAAGATTACCAATAATAATAACTTTTTTATTTATTTTTCTAATGTGTTTGAACAAAATGATTTGATCATCAGGATTAGGTATTGTACAAACTATCATTTCTGCTTTTTCCAAAGGCAAACTTTCCAAAAATTCTATATCACTAACATCCCCAAAAAATGCCGGAATATGTCTATTTTTCAAAACTTTTACTGCTTCAGGATTATAATCCACTACCGCATATTTCATATTTTTTTCAGCAAAACCTTCACACACTTTCCAACCAATACGATGATAACCAAAAACCCAATTAGTAAAAATTTCTTCATTTTTTTCTATTTGTTTGTGCTTATCATGTCCGAACAAATTGAAGACTGGACGCAAAAATTCAAAAATCTTCTCACTATAAGTAATAAGATAAGAAGATACAATAATAGTTGTCAAAGCGACAATAGTAAAAATTTCTAATTCTTTGCCAACCACATGTCCCAAATTTCTTCCAACAATCAAAAGCACAAAACCAAATTCACTGACCTGAGCCGCTGTCACACCAGCCAAAAAACTATTTCTTCTTGTGAATTTTTGTGAACGAAAAGCCCAATACAAAACAAAAGGATTACCAATCAAAATAAATAAAGATAAAATCAAACCATTTATCCAAATTCCATCCAAATTAGTAAGTGACATTTCACTACCCAAAATAATAAAAAATATCACAATAAAAAAATCACGCAAAGGTTTGATACGACTAGAAATTTCTGATTGAAAAGGCGAAGAACCAAGAGTAAGACCAGCTACTATAGCACCAATTTCCAAAGAAAAACCCAACCAATATAACAAACTAGAAATACCAAAACACCAAGTCAAAGTAAAAATAAAAAGAAATTCACCAGACTTCGCCACACTTTGTAAAATTTTTGGAATAATATATCTCGCTGTCAGTCCAACAAATCCCAACAAAATAAATATCTTACCAACTAATTCTCCTACTTCTACCCAAATATTATTTCCTTGACCTAATGATGTCACCATCATCATAATAAAAATAGCCACAATATCTTGTACTACCATGAGACCAATAGTATATCTACCATAAACACTTTCAGTGTCTTTTTTGTCTGCCAATAATTTTACAATAATAATAGTACTAGAGAAAGTCAAAGCCAAAGCCAAATAAATAGCTGACGATGCTGAAAATTTCATGGCAAGAAGTATCAAAAAGCCAAGAGAAGCTGTAAATATTACTTGGGCCATACCTGTAATGACCGCAACTTTACCAATACTCTTGATATGTTGAATATTGAGACTTAAACCTACCACAAACAAAAGCAACACAACACCAAATTCAGCCAAAGCATCAAAAGTATGTCCACCTTCTTGCAACAAATTCAAAAACATCGGACCAGCAATAATGCCAGCAATCAGATAAGAAATTAAAAGTGGTTGTTTTAACAAACGCAATACAAAAGCTACAGAAACAGTAATACCAAGCAAAGCAGAAATTTGAAGAAAAATATTATCCATGTTTTTTTATTATTTGTTTATAAACATATTATAACAAATTTTTAATTTTTTTTCTACAATTTTATTTAGAAATAAATTTTTTAATCAATTTTTTTATTTTTGAAAAAATATTTTCTCCATTACTTTTCAAAAAAAGTCCAAACAAAATAGCAGTAAAACCACCAGCTGTAGCTGTTAAATATTTTTCAACAATATCCGCGTTGTCTTGCTCTTTGGCTTTTTCTTTTTTTGTTACCAAATCTTCACTAACACCTGTTTTAATAATATCATTTTGATCACGTGGCAACAATTGATATTCTGTTTTTGTTTGATGAAGTAGTCCAGTAATACTTACTAAATTACCTTCTTCAAATATATCTTTTTTTATACCAGCTCCTCTCTTAAAATATACTTTTATTTCCTCAGTTCCATCGTCTACATACATATAAGAACTTTTTATTTCTGTAATTTCACCACTTACCAAAATAAGACTACCTTCATATTGTTCCCCCACATCTTCTAATTCCAAGACTCTACCAATTGGTAATTCACTATGTCCCAATTTTTTTATATCATTTTTTTCTTTTAATTTTATTCTAGTTTCACCAGAAGTTTCTGTAATTTCTCCCATAACTTCTATTTTGTCTCCCCTTTTTAAATCTGGAAAATCTTTACTAAACATATAAATTTGTACACCAGCATTTTCAGAAACTATATAAAAAATTTGTGTACCCATTATACCTGGTTCTACTGCTACTGTACCTGTCACACTAATCATATCACCCAAATCTTCATCACGTATTTTTTCTAAACTAGTGTTTATAACTGCTTTCACTGAATTACTCTTACTTTTTACTATTTTAACGGATTTTACTTCTGTTATTTCTTCTACAAAATTTACCTCACCAGGGCTAATAATTTTATTCCAAATCCAGTTACCTTCACTATTACGAACATAAGAGGCTCCTTCTATTACATCATCAAATCTTACTTCCATTATAATAGTTCCATCAGGATACAAAAGACGCACAGAATCACTAGTGTTATTCAAAGCCAACTTTGTATCTTGGCGACCAAAGACTTTATATTCTTTAGCTTTTATCAAAGTATTAGCTCCTACAGTATAAGCTTTTGATCCACCTTCTTCATCATCAATTTTTAAACCCGAAATATCAACATCTTCTTCTGTAGGATTGTGAATTTCAATAAATTCAGTAGTATCTGAACCTACTGGATTTGGCAAAATCTCTGAAATGTACAAAACAGATATATCACTTGTTCCAGCATAACCACCCACAAAATCTTGAGACAATTTTACACTTAAAACAACATCCTTTTTACTTTCATTACTACCATCACTTACTGTCAAAGATACAGTATAAACTCCTTGTTGCAAAAATTTATGTTCTACACTCGCGCCATCTTCATCAGTCCCATCAGCAAAATCCCAATGAAATTTTAAATCTTTTCCTTCTGGACTAACAGTATCAGAAGCATCAAATTTCACCCATTCATTTACAGCTACTTCGGTATCTACATCAAGTGCAATAATTGGTGCTGCACTTTTACCTTCTACTATGTTTTTGCTTCCAGCAGTAATTTTACTACTCCATACCCAAGTAGCATCATCTTGCCTCACATAACTAAAAGAATCACTAGCACTACCAGGATAACTTACACTATTTACGATTGCCCCATTTGGAGAAAATAATTTTACTTCATCTCCTCCTGTATTATTTAGAGCTATTTGTGTCATAGTTCTTTTGAAAACAATGAATTCATTTGCTTTCAATACACCTTGTTTTATTGTATATTTTTTCTTACTAGAATCAGATAATTGCCAATCTTTCAAATCAATAGTTTCTGTACCTTTATTCCAAATTTCAATAAACTCATCATCACTATCACTACCTGGAGGATTTGGATAAATTTCATTCAAAACTATGTTTGTTTGCAAAGAAAAAATTTCTTGTTTTTCCAAATCTTCAGCTTTTAAAGATAAAACATTTTTTTGTCCCCTAGTAATAGTATCTGTAATTATAAAATCATAATAATCATTATCAGCATCTTGTCCATCTGTTTTTCTTATCAACGAATATGGATCACTTGCCACAGCAGCATTATCATAAGTATTACCATCATCCCAATTGCCATAAGTAACTTTATCTATTTCTTTTTTACTAGGATCTAATAATAACAAAATATCACCAGCATTATTGAGACTTCCTTTTGGTTCCTCAATTACAAAAAAACCTTTAGGCAAAATAGTCCCTGTCAAAATCGTAATTGTTTCACTACCATCTTCCAAAGACCAATCATTTAAATCAATAATTTCTGAAGTGTTGTTATATATTTCTACGAATTCTTTTTCTCCATCACTAGGATCAGAAACCAACTCGTTTATGACCAAATCTCGTGCATTATAATTTTTTGTTGTTACTTCAGAACTAGAAGACGAACCTCCACCAGAACTAGAAACTGGAATATTTTTAATAATATTGACTTCACCTGGCGTTGGTTCTGTGGTAATAGAAAAATCATTTTTATTATTTCCCGTGTTTTGACCATCCACGATTCTCGCCACAGAATAAGGATCACTGTGTGCAGGAGCGTTGTCTGAAATATCTTCATCAAAAAAATCTATCCAATCACCAAAACGCACTGTGTCTATCAAATTACCAGAATTATCATACAAAAAAATACCATCACCATCATTGTTCAATTTACTAGACAAAATATTTACTCGCAAAAAACTTTTTGTTTCCAAAATATTATCCAAAACCAAAATTTTTTTTGTGCTACTACTACTTTTGTCACCTTCGTGCACTTCCCAATCTTTCAAATCAATAGTAGAGGTAGAATTATTATATATTTCTACCCATTCATTTTCACCAGCCACAGGATCACTTACAAATTCATTAATAACTATTTCATAATTAGGAATAGTATTTGTCGTGGTAGTAGTACTTTCAAAATTTTCTACTATACTAAAGTTAAAAATGTCACTTGCAAAATCATTTTTATCATCTATAACTTTTAATTCAAGACTAAAGTTGCCAATATCAGAAAAAATATATGAAAAAAAAGAACTAGTTGATAAAAGTATATTATCAAACAACCAATTATACTCTACTATTTGGCCATCACTATCACTAGAAGTACTACCATCAAAATCTACAGCTTTTGATTTTTGAAAAATGTTTCCACTTGTAACAATTTTGGCAACAGGTTTTTGATTTTGAATATCATTATTATCTAAAGACCAATAATTTTTTTGTCCTACCGAATTATTGTCTGGATGTTCTTGCCAATTATCAATATTATTTATTGGCTGAAATACATCCATTCTTTCCAAAGAATGATTATTTTGGATGGCTTTATAAACAAAATTTTCTATGAAACTATCATCTTTTTTTAAACCTATTTCTTCTCCACCCTTGTTCAAAGTTGTCCAAGAACTGTCCAAAATTAAAGAAGAAAAATTTGGATATCTCTCAAAAAAATTCAAATCATTTTGAGTAATTACAGCGTATCCTTTTGGAGCTAAAATAAAAGTTTGAAACAAACTTTTTTCACTAATATTTAAACTATGATTAGTATCTGCTTCCCAAAATTTCCAGCCAGTCAAATCCATACTTTCATCACCTTTGTTATAAATTTCTATCCACTGAAAACCACTTTCAGCACAACCAGTAGGACAAATTTCTGTAATCACCACATCATTATCAGAACCAAAAACAAAATTTTTAAATAAAAAAACACTCAATATAAGTGCTAAAAAAAACAAACTAAATTTTCTTAATTTAATAAAAAAAATTTTAATCATATTCCCCCCTTAAAAGATTAGATTATAAAAACAAAAATATTATAACATAAAATTTTAAAAAATAAAAAGCCGTTTGACAACTTTGTGGACAAAGATCTATACTTACTAAAATAAAAAGAAAAAAATATGAAATACAATAAACTTATTCGTGATAAAATCCCAGAAAATTTAAATAAAAAAAACGTAAAATACAAAATTCATATTGCCGACGAAAAAGAATATGAAGAAAAATTACGAGAAAAACTCGGTGAAGAAATGCAAGAATTTTTAAAAAATTCCAATGTAGAAGAATTAGCCGATATCTTGGAGGTAATATACGCTCTTTGCACTTTTTATAAGATAGACAGAAAAGACTTAGAAAAAACAAGAAAAGAAAAATTCGAAAAAAAGGGAGGTTTTAATGATAAAATTATTTTAGAAGAAAGTTAAAAAAATAAAAATACTCTTAGTTTAACAAGAGTATTTTTATTTAAATAACTAATAACTATAATTATTTTCTAACGTAAGAAAGTGGATTAACAAATTTTCCATTTACACGAATTTCAAAGTGAGTGTGAGGTCCAGTAGAACGACCTGTAGATCCCATCAAGGCAATCGTTTGTCCTTGTGTCACATAGTCACCAACTTCTACAAATAATTTTGAGTTATGCCCATATAAAGATACTACACCATTACCATGATCAATTTTGATATAACAACCATATCCACCATTATAACCACATTGTGAAGTAATTACAGTACCAGCTTTGGTTGCATAAATGGCTGTACCAATAGGGCCTGCAACATCCAAGCCAGTGTGTTTCAACCCATAATATTGGGTAACAATCTTAGCAGCAGTTGGCCACAAATAACCAGAACCAGCAGGAGCTTCTACTGAAGAAGGTAAAGCAACTACATTATTATAAGAAGCAGGCCTTGTCGCTACATAAGTTGGTTTTTTAATTTCTTCCACTTTTTTGCCACCAGGAACGATAAGCAGTTCCCCTATCACAATATCAGCACCACCCTCTTCCAATTTATTAAATTTTATAATTTCATCAGAATTCGCACCATAAACTTTGGCAATTTTGGAAATAGTATCATTTTTAACTACTTTGTGTGTCACACCATCAGTTGGTAAAATAATCAAAGTTTGATTTGGTTTAATAGTAGACCTTGCAGTTAAATTGTTTGCCCATAAAATTGTATTTACACTAATACCAAAACGACTTGCTATTTCTCCTATTACATCCCCAGACTGTACAACATATTCCAAAATTTCACTTCTATTAGTTTTTACAATTTGTGAACCATTCGAATTTTGATTTGCCAACTCTGAACCAGGAATAATTGTTGGTTTAGTTACTGCACTACCACCGACAGTGACACTTACCAAATCTTCTAATTTATTACTTTTATTTAAAACTTCTTTGCTATTTTCTACAGAAATACTACCATCTTTCCAATTCAAATTACTTTTATCACTGTTATTTGTGTTTATATTGTTTACAAGTATTTCTTCTTCATAAAAGTCTTGATCACTAGTGTCGATAATTTTATATAGCAAAGAATTTCTACCAGAAATTTCACCAAATTCTTTGGTATATAATTTAGTATGGGGATACATAATAACAAAAAATATTATAAACAAAAAAATCTGAAGAACACCTCTTCTACCAAAAATTTCTATTTTACTTTCTTGTCTAAATAATTTTAATTTATTTAAATTTTTTTTACTATAAAAAAGGGCTTTAAACAATACAAACCCCAAAGTTCTTTTATAAATATTATTAACAAATAACAAAAATTTCCAAAAAAAAGATATCCCGAAAAAAGTAAACCTTTTTAAATATATCAAAGACTTAAGTAAATATAATATAAATTTGTAAAATTTTTGATTCATAGGTATGTCCAATTATAACTCAAAATAGACTTTTTTTCAATTCTAAACAATTTTTTAATCAAAAACAAAAAACTATTGAATTTTATAATAATCTATGCTATTATAATTTCACACAAAATAATGGTACCGTAGCCAAGCGGTAAGGCAGGGGTCTGCAAAACCTCTATTCGTGAGTTCGATTCTCGCCGGTACCTCCATAATTATACAAAAAAACAGCTTACCTAAGCTGTTTTTTATAATTTTTTTTATTTGTAAAAAATTTCCATTTTTACTCTTTTTACACCAAAATTTACAGCTTCATTTCTAGTTGGCATCCAAATATCACCACGTCCGTAACCATATCTAGCATTCATTCTATCTCTTACTACGAAGATTTTGTCAACATAAAGATCTGGAAAACGTACTTTTGTTCCTAAAGGTAAAAAGTTAGCAGCAATTGTATTTTGTTCGCCAAACTTTTCATAGTTTTCACACAAATTATACTTATAATCTGCAGGAATACAAGGTGTGCTATCAGTTTGTCCAACATCACTTGAATAAGCTGTCATCACAGCCATTACAATTTTTCTAGGTTCAGCATCTTCAATATCAGGAAAAGAAGCTACTTCTTCCTCAGTTTCTTCTGCTTGAGCTACGTTATTTTTGAAAAAATCGCTAATTTTAGCAAAAAAGTCTCCTTTTGCTTCTACAACTTCTGGTTGTAAGGTATTAAACAAAACAGAGAAGACAACTATCAAAGATAAACTACCCTTAAAAAGGTGTTTATTTAGCTCTTTTTTTAATGTTTTTTTCATATTTGTGTTTGTTTTTGGCTTATTTAAGCCTTTTTTGTCAGTTAAATAAATTATAAATTAATTACGATTGTTTAATTTAACGACGGCTTATTGTACCATAAATTAGCCTTTTTGTCAATATTTTGATAGAATAGAAATAACTAATTATTTCTTTTATGCCGATACAAAAAAGGTCTTATGGTTACCTAAATAATCACAAAAAAAACAAAAATAACCCAAACTCCGAACTAAAAAAGAAAATCAAAAAAATTATTTTATTAAGTACTTTGTTTTTATCTGTTTTCACGATACTTTTTGTGACAATTTTAACAGCTTGGATTAGTAAAGACTTACCAGATCCAAACAAACTAACTGATAGAAAAATTGCCCAAAGTACCAAAATTTATGATAGAACAGGACAACACTTACTCTATGAAATTTTTGCTGATGAAAAACGTACCCTTATTGAATTTGAACAACTACCAAAAGATTTGATAAATGGTGTAGTTGCTACTGAAGATACCAAATTTTATGAACACAGTGGTATTAGACCTTTATCTATCTTTCGTTCTATCATTGCAGGTATTTTTACCAAACAACGCATTGGCAGTGGTGCCTCTACTCTTACTCAACAACTAGTCAAAAATGCTATTTTAACTAATGAAAGATCTGTCTTACGTAAAATAAAAGAAGCAGTCATGACAATAAGATTGGAACAAAAATATACCAAAGAACAAATATTAAAAATTTATTTCAATGAAATACCTTATGGCTCTACCAATTACGGTGTAGAATCAGCTGCCCAAAGTTATTTTGGTAAAAAAACTAGTGAATTAACACTGGCTGAATCAGCTACTTTGGCAGGTATTCCCAAAGCCCCTTCCAAATATATAAATGACAATGAAGCTTTGAAACAAAGACGTGATTTCGTTTTACGCAGAATGTACGAAGAAGGATATATTACCGAAGAACAAAAAAATCAAGCTCAAGCTGAAGAACTAAAAATTAAAAAAACTTTTCATAAGATGGAAGCCCCTCATTTTGTTGAATATGTACACGAGCAGTTGGCTGCCAAATATGGAGAAACAACTCTTGATACAGAAGGTCTAAAAGTCATAACTACTCTTGACTGGGACAAACAACAAATTGCTGAAAAAATAATGGAAGAAGAATCTGAACAAATATTAAAAGATGCTGGCGCCAACAACACATCTTTGGTAGCAATTGATCCCAAAACAGGACAACTGTTGGCTATGTTAGGTTCTCGTAATTATTATGATGACACTATAAAAGGTCAATTCAATGTAGCAACTTTGGGAACAAGACAGCCAGGTTCTTCTTTTAAACCTATTATTTATGCTGCCGCTTTTGAAAAAGGCTATACTCCCGATACTATTTTATTTGATACATTAACAAATTTTGCTGTTTCAGGACAACCTTATATTCCCAAAAATTATGATTTGAAAGAAAGAGGTCCTGTCACTATCAGACAAGCTCTGCAAGGATCTTTAAATATACCAGCTGTTAAAGCAATGTATCTTGTCGGTGAAAAAAATGCTGAAACATTCTCCAAAAAACTTGGTTACACTACTATTAAAGATGGACAAGCTGGTCTATCATTAGTCTTGGGTGGTGGAGCTGTAAAACTATTGGAGCATACTAATACTTTTGCCACCTTTGCTAACAAAGGTTACAAAAATGAAATAGTTACTATTTTGAAAGTAGAAGATGCCAATGGCAAAATATTGGAAGAATGGAAAAACAAAAAAGGAGAAAAAGTAATAGAAGAAGATACCGCCAATAATATTTCTAATATTTTGAGTGATGACGCTGCTCGTGCTTATATGTTTGGGGCTGGAGGAATTTTGACTTTACCTGGTAGACCAGTAGCTGCCAAAACAGGTACTACCAACAACTACGTAGATTCTTGGACTATGGGCTATACACCTTCTTTGGCTACAGGTGTCTGGGCAGGAAACACTAATAATTCACCAATGAAAGCTGGTTATGGTGGTAGTATGGTAGCTGCCAAAATTTGGAACAGTTTTATGAAACAGGCTTTACAAAACACTGCTGTAGAAAATTTTCCACCACTACCAAAAAATACAGCTGAAAAACCTGTGCTAAAAGGATCAGAAGGAGGAAAAGTTACTTTAAAAATAGACAAAGCCACAGGAAAATTAGCTTCTACTTCTACACCTGAATATTTGATTGAAGAAAAAACATATATACAAGCTCATTCCATATTACATTATGTAAAAAAAGATGATCCACGCGGTGAAGCTCCAGAAAATCCTAGTGACGATCCACAATATCTTGGTTGGGAAAAAGGCATAGAAGATTGGATAAATAAAAATAAAGAAGCCAATCCTGAATGGAATTTTAGTTTTGAAGAACCACCAACAGAATATGATGATGCCCATAGTTTGGAATTATTACCAAGTATTGAAATTGTATATCCTGCAAATGACGGAAAAATAAATACCCGACAATTGGATACAGATATTCGTGTTAGTGCACCAAGAGGTATTGCCAAAGTAACTTATCAATTAGATGGCGTTTATGTTGGTGTTGTAAATTTACATCCTTTCAATCTTCACTATTACATGGAAGAACAAGATTCTGGGGAACATACTCTAAAAATAACAGCTGAAGATGATATAGGAAACCGCATGGAAAAAGAAATAAAATTTATTTTGGAAACTTCCGAAGTAAAAGCTACTGTAACATTTTTAGAAAATTATAATATCATTAAAAAAGAAAATTTTCCAAAAACAATTACTTTGAAACCTATCAAATTAAATGAAATAAAAAGTGTATCATTATATTATGAAAATAATGGACAAAAAAATTTGATAGAAACTATAAACACTTTTGATAATTTAATTAATAATCAAATATTTATTAGTTGGAAAAGTTCCCCACAAATTGGTAAATACAAATTATTAGCAGAAACAATTGATAATAATAATGAAAAATCAATTTCAACATTAGAAATAGAAATACAATAAAAAAATAAAATCACCTTTTAGGTGATTTTTTTGTAGAAAAAATTATTTAGAATTTTAAAAACCAATAAATAATTAATTAAAATGAACAATAATAAAATAGTTTTATTAGAATATAAGTTTGTAAGTAAAACCTTCATTCCATTGAGGGTTATTCCATTTCATAAAACCTACTTTTTCACACAGTTTTTGCATAGGATAGTTTTCAAAAGATGTTTCAGTAACAATCCCTATAGCTCCTCTATTTTTTGAATGTTCAATACATTTATCAATCAAACATTGTCCCATTCCAAATTTTTGAAACATTGAATCAACTAGTATCTCGCGAATAAAAAAGAAATTATCTTCCCACCAATCTCTATCAATAGAACAAAAAGCCACAAATTTATCATTTTTTTTAGCCAATAAATATAAACTATCTTTTAGAACAAAATTTTTCTTGAGTAATTTAATTGTGCTTTTATCAAATATATAATTAAAAGATTTTTTACCCTCTAAAAGTTCAATTTCTTTTTCATTCTTTATTTCAGAAATAATAATATCATCCATAAAATAAAAATAATTTTATTTAATTTTCAAATATAATATTGAATTTTAGATGATGTAATCTTTTTTATTACTTTGGAAAATAATTTTTTCTAGTTTTTAGCAAATTGAATTTAATTACAAGATAATTAATCATTTCAAATCTAAAAAAAATATCAACTAAATTATTATAAACAAAACAAAAAACAAATTAATAATTTTATTTTATAAATAAAATTATTTTTTAATAGGCATAACGATATACAAGTAATTGTCTTTTTCTTTTGGTCTAAAAATACAAGGAGCATCAGCACTATTTACACCAAATTCAATGTTTTCACCTTCCATGTGTGCTAAACCATCCAACACATAGCTGTGGTTTAATAAAATGGAATTTTCTTCACCAATTACTTCAGCATCAACTTCAGAAGTATGTTCTCCAGCTTGAGTACTGGAAGAAGAAACTCCTACATTTTTTTTGCTTGGACTAAGCTCAAAAGAAACAGCATTGATACCACCTGACGTAAACAAACTCGCTGCTTTGATTTTGTTGACCATAACACTTAGCGGAAAAGCAGCTGTTGTTTTAAAATTGTTTGGAATAATTTGTGTATAATCTGGATAACGGCCTTCAATCAAACGACTAGTCATTTCAAAATTTCCATAACGAATAGCTATTTGATTATCACTTACCCAAACACGAACAATATCTTCACCGCCATGACTTTTGGCAATTGTCAAAAGACGATTTATTTCATAAGCTACGCGTGCTGGTACAATACAGTGCACATTTTGAATTTCACCTTGTTTAATTTTTATTTTAGCTTCTGCCAAACGATAAGAATCTGTTGCTGCTAATACTAATCCATCATATTTTTCTGAAAAAAATGAAAAATAAATACCTGAAAATTCTGGTCTTACTTCGTTTTTGGAAACAGCTATAATAACTTTGCCAATAGCTTCTTTCAAATCATCAACTTGAACAACATAAGAATTTTTTTCTTCCACTTCTGGTAAAATTGGATAATCTTCATCTGTTGATCCTTTGATTTTAGTGCTAGAATTACCTGAAGTTATGATTAATTCATTGCCTTTTTGGTCTATTTCTACTTGTTCGCTTGTCAATAACTTAACATAATCTGCCAAAGTTTTTGCTGGAACTGTAAAATTTCCAGTAGTTTCTACTTTGGCTCTAATTTGTGTTTTTACTGCAATTTCTAAGTTAGTACTGCTAATTTCAATACCTGAATCATTGGCTTTGATAAGTACGTTACTCAAAATTGGTAAGTTTGTATGTTTACTAGCTAAGGAACTCACAAGACTCAAGGAATATTCTAAGTTTTCTTTTGTACATGTGAATTTCATATGTTTGTTGTTTTATTAGTATATATATATTTATATAACTAGTAATATATAATAAGGCCTGTGTGTAAAGTGCGAAAGTCGTTTTTTTGTTTTGGTTGACTTATTTTTTTGTGTGGACTTCTGCGCTTAAACTGTGTTTTTAAATGTGGTATTTCTGGTGATAACTTTTTTTTAATTTTTTTCCTGTTGATGAACTGTTGATTTGTGGATAGATTATGAACAGTCTTTTTTTAGTTATCAACTTTTTTGTTATCGAGAATTTTTTTTGTGAATTGTTTGTTATTAACTTTTTTTAAATATTATTTTTAAAGGAATAATTTTTATTAGTTTTTGTTTGTCTTGTCAGAACTCTTAGTTTGGAGTTGATAGAATGAATCTAATAAAAATATAATTTTTTGTTTGCTAATAAAACTTCTCTGTTTTTTTGTTGAGAAATTTTTCAAAAATTATAATGATTTACAATTTTTGAAAAATCCCTCATCTTTTTTTTAAAAAGATTTTTGGGATTATTTTTTTAAACAGCGTTGGAATATAATCTTTGTTTTATCATTTCCAAATCTTGTTTGAGCTTTAAGTCGTTGTCTATACTTTGTAATATTTTACTGTGTGCATGCATAGCTGTAGTATGATCTCTACCACCTAGTTCATCACCTATATTTGGATAAGAAAGTTTCAACTCTTCTCTTAGCAAATACATGATAATTTGACGTGGAAAAGCTAATTTTTTTTCACGACTTTTGCCGAGTACATCATCGATAGAGATATCAAAATAACCAGCTACGACATTTATTATTTCACGAGGAGTTAAAGAACGTTTCATACTTTGTTCTTCAAAACTAGATAATACTTGTTTAATAGTTTCTTCAGTTGCTTCAATATTTTTTAGTTCGTGATAAGCAATAATTTTGTTGAGAGCGCCTTCTAATTCACGAATATTATTTTTAACATTTGTCGCAATAAATTGGATAAGTTTTCCTTCAATTTTGAAATCTTTTTCCTGAGCTTTTCTTTGTAGAATAGCTAAACGAGTTTCTAAGTCAGGAGGAGAAATATCAGCAATCATACCCCATTCAAATCTACTGCGTAAGCGATCTTCTAAAGCAGGTATGGCTTTTGGTGGTCTATCACTTGTTAAAACAACTTGTTTACCTTGTTGGTGTAATTCGTTGAAAGTGTGAAAAAATTCTTCTTGTGTTTGTTCTTTGCCACCAATAAATTGAATATCATCAATCAAAAGTAAATCAACATTTCTATATCTATCTTTGAATTCTTTGGCTCTACCTTCTTTTACAGAAGAAACAAATTCATTGGTAAATTTTTCAGAACTAACGTATAAAATTTTTGTTTGAGGATTGGCCTCAAGCATAGTATGGCCAATCGCTTGTATAAGATGAGTTTTTCCCAAACCTACTCCTCCATAAATGAATAAAGGGTTGTAAGAATCTCCAGGACGACGAGCTACGGCTTGAGCTGCAGCATGAGCAAGTTCATTACCTTTACCTACGACAAAAGTATCAAAAGTATATTTTGGATTCAAACCAAATTGCTGAACCAAAGTATTTTTTCTTTGGTTATTGTATAAAGGGTTTGTAATAGTAGAAATTTGTGGTAACTTCTCTGACATTTTACATTCAGATTCTTTGATATTTTTTATATTTTCTACTATATAATCTACTTTTTTGATAGGTTTGCCTGTCACTCTTTCTAAGATCTTGATTATTTGAGAGTGATGCTTCTTTTCTAACCAACTCTTTGTAAAGGAGTTAGGAACACAAATATTCACTAATCCTTCTTCATAATTTGCTATTCCTGTGTTTTTGAACCATGTCGTAAATTGAGCTTTGGATAAACTTAGCTCAAATTCGGCCAAAACAGCTTGCCAGATTTCGTGAGTGGTCATAGATAAAGTCTTTATTTTTATGTTTTTTCATTTTATCACAGTTTGCTAATTTAAAAAATCCTCTAAATTAAGCTAAAAGTGCATAAAGTTGTGGACAACTTGTGGATTCTGTGGATAATTTGGCTAAAATACTTTATATTTTTTATTAAAAAATTATGAACAGTTTGGAGATTTTTACTTTTTTTATTTTAGAAAAATAGATTTTTTGTTAATAGCGTTTTTTTGCTAATTTTAGTAAAAAATGAATAAAAATAGTTGATTGCTTTATTATAATAACACATCCTTCACTCGTAGCAAAAACAAAGGTCAGAAATGTTTTTTTACCAATGTTTTTGTCTAAAGGTGGATAATTACTACGAAATAATACAATTTATACCCTATTTTTGATTTTATTAGGATTTGTAGATTCATTAATTTTGATTAATGTGGTCAATTTATTAGATTTTTGTGTTTTTTGAAGTTGAAAATTTTTTTTATGTAAGTTAGTTTTTCTTATTATTGTCTAAGTTTTTATCAATACTTGACAAAACTTTAAATTTTTTGTATTATTTAGCTACATTATTTAGTTTTGAACTTATAAGTTATGGCAACAAAAAGAACATATCAGCCAAAAAAACGTAAAAGAGCAAAGACCCATGGTTTTCTAGAAAGAATGAAAACAAAAGATGGTCGTAAAGTTCTTAAGGCACGTCGTGATAAAGGCAGAAAAAAACTTACAGTAAGTGAAGAAAGAACAGGTAAAAGAACAAGAAAAACACGTTAATTTGTCTGTTTTTAATCTAATAACCATTACTACCTCGTTTTTACGAGGTTTTTGTGTTATAATATTTGTATATGTTAGCCAAAGAATTTAGATTAAGAGGTAAAAAAGAATGGGAAGTTTTGTTTGCAGAAGGTAACTTTGCTTCGGCAAATTTTTTGACGGTCAAATTTTGGAAGATAGAAGTAAATAAATTTCCTCGTAGAAAGTTTCAAGTATCAGATCTTAAGATAGGCTTTAGTGTTGGTTTAAAAATAAGTAAAAGTGCTGTAAAACGTAATAGTGTTAAAAGAAAAATGAGTGAAGTTGTGAGATTGTTATTAAAAGACAATAAAATTAAATCAGGTTATTTGATTGGATTCTTGGCTAAAAATAATATTTTAGATGTTGATTACTCACAAATAGAAGCAGATATTATTAATTGTCTGAAAAAATCTAAACTATTAATCTAAAAATTTAGCTTAAAATAGATAAAAAATGAACTTACAAAGTTCATTTTTTTTGTATTTGTTTGTTTCTTTTGAAAATATTCAAATTTTTTATAAATTTACGAAAAGTTTTGTTTTTTATTTTATTTTTTTATGAGAGATAATTAATTTGTATTTGTTAATGTTACTTTTTGTCTTTAATTAGCCAAATATATTTATAGTTTTTTTGTTTTATTTTTTAGTAATTATAATTTTGTTATTTTTTGCTAAAAATTTGTCATAATTTGTTTTTTAAGAAAAAAATTTTGTAAAAAATTATATTATTTTTTATAGGAACTTAAAAATTTTGTTGTTAATTCAAAAAAATGGCTAAAATTAGCACAGTTTAAAAAGTAAAAATAATTTTATTTTTACATATTGTTTTAATTTGTTTTTTTTGTTACAGTTAGTTTAAAGTTAGACATATATATTTTGAAAAATATTTTACTAATTTTTAATAAAATATTGTCAAAATTTTACTTTTTATAATTCATAATTTTGGCTTTATGAAGCACAAAATAACATATTTACCACGTATTCCAATTTTGTTTTTGATAAGTCTTTATCAAAAGACATTATCCCCTGATCATGGCTGGTTCAAGAAGTATCATCCTAATGGTTATTGTCGTTTTTATCCTACTTGTAGTCAGTATGGTTATGAGGTGATAAAGAAAAAAGGTTTGATCAGAGGTATTCCTCAAACTGCTTGGCGTATTATGCGTTGCAACCCTTGGTCTAAGGGGGGTGTTGACTTGCCGAAGTAGTTTTGTGTTATAATATAGTTATAATTTTTAATTTAAAATAATATGAATATGGAATCTGGAGCTAGAAGGAATAGTGATTTTAAATTTTCTAGAGAAGGTAGAAAAGATGATGAGGATCCTTTGGCTGAAATTTTACCTAAAGAAGATAAAACCACAGATGTCTTTTTAGCAGGTATGAGCCCTGAGGAATCATCTTTTTTTAGAAATTCACAAATTAAGCAAGCTCATGAGGATGTCTATAAAGCCGCAGCTGTATCAGAAACAAACCCTAGTGATTCTTTTAACGAACAAGAAACAGAATGGTTTGCACAAGGTGAAAGGCAAGATTTTCAAGAAAAAGATATACCAAGAAAAGAGAATCTTGTAAAAAGATTGTTTAAGAGAATGTTTGGTAGTAAATAAAAATAATTTAGCAGCCTTTATCTGAGGCTGCTTTTGATAAAATATAATTATGCTTCTAAACATCAAAGTAATACCAAAATCATCTTTAAACAAGGTTATAAGGCTTTCTGAGAATGAATTGAAGGTGAAGTTGACTTCCCCACCTGTTGATGGCGAAGCAAATAAAAAATTGATAGAAATACTTAGTAAAGAATTTAATGTTGCTAAATCAAAGATTAGAATTGTGAAAGGTGAGACTGGAAAAAATAAGGTAGTTGATATTGAATTTTAAATTTAGCAATTTTAAATTTTAAATGGTGTCATTTCAAAATTTTAAAATT
Source organism: Candidatus Magasanikiibacteriota bacterium (assembly GCA_041674805.1). GTDB lineage: Bacteria > Patescibacteriota > Patescibacteriia > Magasanikbacterales > UBA922 > UBA1557. The sequence continues at coordinate 103,097 of JBAYVA010000002.1, forward strand.
TCTAAATTAAAAACGTCCTTAGTGATAAGGACGTTTTTGTTTATCTAAATTTTTAATGATTATGACCTGTATGATCTTCGTGATCTTCTTCTGCCATGGCATGTCCGTGAGAATGTTCTTCATGCTTATGTCTTTCACCTTCTACTAATTTATCTGCCAAAAAGTTTACAACTTTTTTATTTAATAGCATGTTGTGAATAGAATCAAGTACTTCTGGTTTTTTCAAATTTTCTAGATACTCAGCAGTTTCTTTGTAGTATTCACGTAGATTTTTTACTTCAGCATCTAATTCATCTTTGGAAATAGTTAGACTGTGTGCTAGAGCTACTTCACGAGAAAGCAATGAAGCTTTGGCTCTATCAGTTGCTTTGTTTCTAAAATCTTCTTGTAATTCTTTTTCATTTTTTTTGATGTCTTGTAAATATTGTTCAATTGTTACACCATGTTTTTCTAAATCATGTTGTAATTCATAAAACATTTTTTTGAGTTCAGCTTCTACTAACACTTCTGGAATTTCTTCAAATTTAGTTTCTTTGATCAATGTTTCAAACATTTCTATTTCAGCTATTTCATCAGCTTTGTGTTCAGCTTCGTGAGTCAAATTTTCTTTGATTAGGTCTTTTAATTTGTCTAAACTTTCTTGTCCTAATACTTTGGCAAAAGCATCGTCTGCTTTTGGTATTTCTCTACCAAAAACTTCTTTTACTTTTACTTTGAATTTGCCAGTTTTACCAGCTAATTGTGCACTATAATAATTTTTTGGAAAAGGTAAATCAAATTCTTTTTCATCACCTTTTTCTAAACCAATCAAAGCATCATTGAAACCAGGGATATGTTGATGATCTTCTGATAAATAAACATTGTAATCAATAGCCTGTCCACCTTCTACTGGTACTCCATCCAAAAACAAATTCATATCTATAACGATCTTGTCTTCTTTTGTTGCTTTGCCTTTTTTGATTACTTCTTTTGCTTGCATTTTTAATAAATTATCAATAGTTTCATTTACTGATTGATCATTTACTTCTTTGACTGTTCTTTTTATTTTGATTGATTCTAATTTTGGTAATTCAACTTTTGGTAACAAAGCTACTTTGGCAGAATAAACTAAATCATTAGCAGGTGCCATTTTTTGAATATTGATATCTGGCATGCCAATAGTATTTAATTTTTCAGCTGTTACAGTTTGATAAAAACTGTCTTGGATAATATCTTCCAAAGCTTCTTGCAAAAGTTTCATTTCACCTACTTCTTGTTTGACCATTTCAAAAGGAGCTTTGCCTTTGCGGAAACCTCTAATAGCTACACGATTTGAAATAGTAGTAGCTGCTTTTTCTAAATGTTTTTGATAATCTTTTGGACTAACTGTAATAGTAAGTTCAATTTGTGATTTTTCTAATTTTTCTATTTTGTGTTCCATACTTTATTTTTTAAAACGCGGAATTACGCGGACTTTTACGCGGATAGACGCGGAAAGTGACCAAAATAATGCGTTTATTTTTGATTAAAAAGTGGCTATAATATAGCTTGTTTTGCTTGAAATGTCAACTGTTGGCAAGCAGAGTAAGCAAAGTAAGCAGAATAGGCATAATAAGTTTTTGACGAGGATATTTTTTGGTGTTATTGTTTGTTGCGGAGGTGAGAAATGAAAGAATTTCTTGAGACCCTCATCGGCATTCTCGCTTCCCTTTTTTGGGGAGCGGTGTTCGCCGTTTTCCTCTTTGATGAGGAAGCGGCGGCGACCTTCCTGCGAGGGGAGGTCAAATATGTCACGGGGGTTTGAAAAGGAGGGCGGTCCGGGCGTACGTGCGCGGACCAAACTCATAAATTAAGACCGTTTTTCTTTATTGAAAGACGGTTTTTTTTGACAGTTCATTTTTTTGTAGTAGTTTTTAAATATCTTCCACGGAAGGAGGTGGTTGTGGGTGGTGAGAGCCCCTTTCATACGCTGATCCAGTGTCCAAACTGTAGGCGTTATACGGACTCAAGAGAGTTCGAAACGCTGACAAAAGATGGGGGAGAGTACAAAAAGTGCCCATATTGTGGGTGGTCACATCTTGTGTCTATGCCCTCGGCGTACTTTAAGTATAGGAGGGACGATGGAATTAATTAGGTAAGGGGTGGGGAAGGTGGATGCGCGCGACTTCTACGAAAGTGGTTGTCGTGCGCGTTCGTTCAAATAAAAAATAAAATTTTAAAATTAAAAAAACACTCTCAAATTGAGAGTGTTTTTTATTTCAGTTTAAATCAATGCTTTTATTTTAACAAACCAATTATGAGCAAAGCCACAATGTTAGCCACTTTGATCATAGGATTGATTGCAGGGCCAGCTGTGTCCTTGTAAGGGTCACCTACAGTGTCACCAGTGACAGCAGCTTGATGTGCAAAACTTCCTTTACCACCGTGATTGCCTTCTTCAATATATTTTTTTGCATTGTCCCAAGCACCACCACCAGTAGTCATAGAAATTGCGACGAATAGACCGGTGATAATAGTACCAACAAGCAAACCACCAAGAGCAGCAGCACCCAAGAAATAACCAACTAAGATTGGAGCTACAACAGGGATAACTGCTGGTAAAATCATTTGACCAATAGCACCTTTAGTTACTATATCTACTGTTTTGGCATAGTCAGGTTTGGCTTGACCTTCCATAATACCTTTGATTTCACGGAATTGTCTGCGAACTTCTTCTACTACACTACCAGCTACTTTACCTACTGATTGCATTAGTAATGAACCAAATAAGTAAGGAAGCAAACCACCAATAAATAAACCTGTCAAAACTTTTGGATCATCAATTCTAAATACTGTACTGATACCTTCTGCATCAAGTTTGTGTGTGAAATCTGCAAATAATACTAGAGCAGCTAGAGCAGCTGAAGCGATAGCATAACCTTTGGTAACAGCTTTTGTGGTGTTGCCAACAGCATCTAGCGGATCTGTAACATTTCTAACATCTTCTCCAAGTTCTGCCATTTCGGCGATACCACCAGCATTGTCAGTGATAGGTCCATAAGCGTCGATTGCTACGACAATACCAGTAAGAGAAAGCATAGACATAGCAGCGATAGCTACTCCGTAAAGTCCCATGAAGTGATAAGCTACAAGCATACCGGCGACAATAGCCAATACTGGCAAAGCAGTTGATTTCATGGATACTGCTAGACCTGTGATGACATTGGTACCATGACCTGTTTCACTAGATTTTGCAATTTGTTTTACAGGAGCATATTTGGTTGAAGTATAATATTCAGTAATCCAAACCATAGCACCAGTAAGTACGATACCAACTACAGTTGTCCAGAAAACATCAGCAGTAGTCGCATTTAAATCAGCAGCGTAGTGTCTACTCAAGAAAAAGAAACCAATTATTGAGAAAAGGCCAGACATTATTAGACCTTTGTACAAAGCTCCCATGATGTTGTTCTTTTTGCCAAGTCTGATGAAGAAACTTCCAAAGATTGAAGCAATAATAGAAATAGCTCCAAGCATAAGAGGAAACATAATACCTGCAGTAGTACCAACAAAAGTAAGTCCACCAAGTACCATCGCAGCGACAGCTGTTACTGCATAAGTTTCAAACAAGTCAGCAGCCATACCAGCACAGTCACCGACGTTGTCACCGACGTTGTCAGCAATTACAGCTGGATTACGAGGATCATCTTCTGGAATACCTTTTTCTACTTTTCCAACTAAATCAGCTCCGACGTCAGCAGCTTTGGTAAAAATACCACCACCGATACGAGCGAATATTGAGATAAGACTACCACCGAAAGCTAATCCAATAAGAGCATCTAGGTCTTTGGTCAATAAATAAAAACCAGCAACTCCCAAAAGTCCAAGACCAACTACGAGTAAACCAGTAACAGTACCACCTTTGACAGCTACATCTAAAGCAGCTTTTAAACCTTTTTTGGCAGCTTCAGTAGTACGAACATTGGCTTTGACAGATACATTCATACCTACAAAACCAGCAATTCCAGAGAAAAGAGCTCCAACTAGGAAACCTAGTCCAGTCATCCAGCCTAAAGTTAGTCCAAGAACCAAGAAAACAAGGATAGCTACATAAGAAATAGTCTTATATTGGCGAGCCAAATAAGCTTTGGCACCTTCTTGGATAGCGCGAGCAATATTTTGCATGCGTTCTGATCCTGTAGGCTGTTTGTTTATCCATTGAATTAAAAAGATACCGTAACCAATCGCCAAAACGGCTGGTCCGATAAGCAGTAGTGTTGTTAGCATACTCTACTTTATAAATTAAAAATAAATGAATTAATAGGTAGATTATAGGGAAAAAGGGTTGAAAAGTCAAGGGAACTTAGTCAAAAGTCTATAAAGTTCGTAAAGTTGAAAGTCGTTTAAAAAACAAAAAATAGTCTTTTTAGGACTATTTTTTAATTTGGATAAGTTTGGCTAGTTGTTTTTGGCTTATTTTCAATAGATCTTCTAGTTTCGTTTCTTTATTTTTCTGTAAATAATTTTTTACCAGGAAATAGCCTATTACTCTACCTATATATGCAGGTTTGCTTTTGGGATTATGAAACCATTTGGCAGGGTTGTAATCTTTTAGCTTAAAAAATCTTTTATTTTTGTTTATCAGGTCTTCAACTTCATTTTTGTTTAATTCAAAATTTTCGGTTAGGGCGAATTTGGTAATTGTTTTTTCAAAGTTTAGGGCCACGCCGTGCAGTAATATTTCTTCTAATAGTGTCTTAGGAAAGCCAAATTTCTGGTAAATACTGAGTAAATAAAGATCATTAGAAACAGGGCGTCTGACGTATTGTTTGAGATATTTTTTGAATTTTTTGTGTTTGGTGTCAAAAGTAACAGCTAGTACATTGTCGTTTATTATTCTGGTTTCCACAGCGCTACCAACACGAGTTCCGTCCTCCATAACTAAAATATCAACATTCTTAGTGTCAAGATATTTGGAAATTTGTTTCAATACCAAATCAAACTCTTTTTTTAGTCGGGTGTTATAGGGTTTTAGCAGAGGGTTAGCTTGGAGAATGTGGAGGTGGATGTTTTTCATAAATATATAGATAAAGTAATTAAAGTATATCTCTTTGTCTTTGTCTAGTCAAAAGCTAATAATTTTAAGGTAACTTATTCTGCCTATTTTGCTTACTTTGCTTATTTTGCTTGCTATGTTACAATATACTGGATAATAAAAATTATGACAGAAACAAAAGAACAAAATTTTAAAAAACTAGTAATAATTGACGGTAACGCCATTGTTCACCGTGCTTATCACGCCCTACCACCCATGCGAGTAAAAGATGGTAGTATGGTAAATGTAGTTTATGGTTTTGCGTCTATGTTGCTCAAGATTATCAATGATGTGAAGCCAGAATATTTGGCTGTGAGTTTTGATGTGGCAGGTGGTACTTTTCGTGATGAAATTTTTGCTGATTATAAAGCCACACGTGTCAAAGCGGATCAAGATTTATATGATCAATTTCCTCTTGTTTATGATTTAGTTAATGCTTTCAATATTCCTATTTTTACCAAAGAAGGATTTGAAGCTGATGATGTTATTGGTACTTTGGCGTTCGATGTTGCAGGGATACGAAATACAAAAAATACAAAATTACGAAATGTAAAATCGTTAATTGTGACAGGAGATAAAGATTTATTACAGTTAGTAGATGATAAACATAATATCGAAGTGATGTTGCTTAAAAAAGGCATGTCAGAGTTTGAAAGTTGTAATGAGCAAGGTGTAATAGATAAATTTGGTTTTGGTCCAGACATGATAATTTCTTACAAATCTTTGTGTGGCGATGCTTCTGATAATATCCCGGGTGTCAAAGGTATTGGAGATAAAACAGCTACAGGTTTGATAATTCAAATAGGTAGTATTGATAAAATTTATGAAGAATTAGAAAATAAGTCTTCTGATATTTATGAAGAATTTAGTTCTTCAGTAATAAATAAATTAATTGAACAAAAAGAAAGTGCTTTGATGAGTAAAGACTTGGCTACTATTCGTACTGATGTAGAAGGAATTGATTTTGATTTGGAAAAAGCCAAGACACAAGATTTTGATAGAGAAAAAATAGTATCTCTTTTTCAAAAATTTGAATTTTATTCTTTGATAAAAAGATTGCCAGGTTCAGAAAATGTTTTAATACAAAAAAACAAAAAAACAAAAAATAAATTACAATTATCAAAAAAAATAATTAGAGTAGATGAAAAAAATGTTGAAGAATTAATAAAAAATATTTTGCAAGAGAAATATTTTGTAGCCAAAGAAATTATGTTAGATGATAATATTTTTGCTTCTAATAATTTTTCTCTTTTGATTTCTACTTTGAAAGAAAACTATTTTTTTGAAAATATAAATTCAAAAGTATTCAAAATTTTTGAAAATGAAAAAATATTTTTTGTAGGGCATGATTTGAAAAATCTTATCAAACTTATTCAATTACAAAAAATTGAAATAAAAAATAAGATTTTTGATACGATGATAGCTTCTTATATTTTGAATTCTAGTACGAGAGCTCATGATATCAAGTCAGTTTGTTTGCGTGAGCTTGGCAAAGAGATTTTGATTTTGGATGCACAAAAAAGTTTGTTTGGTATAGACCCTAAAAACACTTTGGAAGAAATACAAGCTACTTTGGAAGTATATACTATTTATCGAGAAAAATTGAAAATAGAAAAAAATGAAGATTTGTATTTTGATATAGAAATGCCATTATTGAAAGTACTGGCTGAAATGGAGTTAAATGGTATTGCGATAGATGTAGATATGTTGAATGATTTGTCACAACAAGTAAATAAGACTTTGGGAAAACTGGAAAAACAAATTTGGGAAGAAGCTGGTGAAGAATTTAATGTAGCTTCATCTGTACAGTTGCGTGATATTTTGTTTGATAAAATGGATTTACCTACTCAAGGTATCAAAAAAGGTAAAACTGGTTATTCTACTGCTGCAGCTGAATTGGAAAAATTGCGAGATTTCCATCCGATTATTTCTTATATAGAGGAATTTCGTGAATTGGAAAAATTGCGTAATACGTATATAGATGTTTTACCAAATTTACGTAATCAATTGACTAATAGAATTCATACTACTTATAATCAAACAGTAGCTTCCACAGGACGTCTTTCTAGTTCTGATCCAAATCTGCAAAATATTCCGATTCGTACTGAACTTGGTAAAAAAGTTCGCGAAGTTTTTATAGCTGAAAAAGGTAATGCTTTGATTGCCGCAGATTATTCACAAATCGAATTGCGTGTGGTGGCTTCACTGGCAAAAGATGAAAGAATGATTGAAATTTTCAAAAATAAACAAGATATTCATACTGCTACAGCGGCTGCTATCAATGGTGTTGATCTAAAAGATGTAACTAAAGAAATGCGTCGGGCTGCCAAAGAAGTTAATTTTGGAGTTTTGTATGGTATGGGTGCTTTTGGTTTAGCTTCTCGTACTGGTATTAGTCGTTATGATGCTCAAGAATTTATAGATAAATATTTTGCAAATTTTTCTGGTGTAAAAAAGTATATGGAAAATATTTTGAAACAAGCAGAAGAAGATGGTTTTGTAGAAACATTGTTTGGGCGTCGTCGTTATATTCCAGAATTACACTCTAATAATTTTCAATTACGTTCTTCAGGTGAAAGAATGGCAGTAAATATGCCAGTTCAAGGTACTGCAGCAGATATTATGAAACTTGCTATGATTGCAGTTAGTAATAAAATAAATATCAAAAAATATGAAAACAAAGTAAGATTGTGTTTGCAAGTACACGATGAATTGGTATTAGAAGTTAGTGAAGATTTGAAAGATGAAATTGCTGAATTAGTAAAACACGAAATGGAAAATGTAATGAAATTAGAAGTACCTCTTGATGTAGAAGTAAATGTTGGTTATAGTTGGGGACGTCTTAAGTAAGCACCTAATCACTTTATCACTTAAATACTTTTTTATTTTTAAAATAACCAACCTACGGTCACATCCGGAACATCCGGATTATCTGTATATCAGGATTGTTTATGATTATATTTCTATACGGCAAAGACACTTACCGTAGTAAACAACAACTCAAAAAAATGGTTGAGAAGTTCAAAGTTGAACGTGACCCACAGGGCTACAATGTGGTTGATTTGGATTGTGAAAAAGAAGATAAAAATAATATTTTACAACAAATGCTCACCTCCCCTTTTTTGGCAGAAAAGAAAATGGTGATTTTGAAAAACTTATTGACAACGACAGAACACAAAGATTTTTTGAAAGAAATAAAAAAAAGAATAGAGGAAAATAATTTTCCAGAAAATAATATTATTGTTTTTTGGGAGAATACTGATATTTTCAAAAATAAAAATTCCAAAGAATTATCTGAAGTTTTGAAGACAGAAAAATTTGCACAATTTTTTGGAGAATTAAAAGGTTTGGATTTATCAAATTGGATTAAACAAGAAGTTTCTTTACGTGGTGGAAAAATTGAGGTACCTTCTTTGAATTATTTGTTACAAAACTTTTCTTTGGATATGTGGTCTTTATCAAATTTATTGGATCAATTGTTATCATATAATACAGCAATTGATTTAGTGACTACTCAAAAATTTGTAGAAGAAAAAATTGATGATAATATTTTTAATCTCGTAGATGCTATTGTCGCTGGCCAAAAAAATAAAGCTTTCAAAATGATTCGCAAACAATATGAAAAAGGAGAAGATGCACAGTTTATTTTTGCCATGTTGTTGCGTCAGTTTAGAATTTTGCTTGAGATGCGTGAAATATATGAGAAACAAGATAGTATTCATAGTAATGATTTAGCAAAGATGCTCGGACTTCATCCTTTTGTAGTTACCAAATCACTCGTTTTTGTAAAAAGATATACTTTGTCTCATTTGAAAAATATTTATTTAAAATTATTGGAAATGGATACCAAAACAAAAACTGGTCAGGGAGACCAGTCTTTATTGATTGATGTTTTGGTGGGAACAACAATGTAATCTTGATTAGAACTACATAAACTAACAAAATAAGGAAAAGGTAATTCCTTATTTTTTTTCTACTAATTTTTCATAACACTCTAGAGCATGTCCTACTATTTCTTTTTCTGATTTATCTTTTAGTACTTCTTGCATAGGACGCATGACCTGTCTTATGTAAGAAAGTTTTTCTTTTTCTCCTTCTTCAAAATAAGTTTCTGTTTCTTCTGATGAAATTATTCTATCAGCTGAAGATGTATCATCTTTATCTTCTAAAAGATTCTTTGTTCTGATTAGTTTAGAAATTTCTCCTGCTTTGTCAGCCTCTTCACGCTTGTTTTTGAACAAATCTTTTTCACTTACCATTTCTGGAGCAACTACAGTATAGCCAACACTTATAGTTTGTTTGTTTCCATCAGGTCTTTCACTGTTTTGTTCAATATTGGTTACCATTCTGGCTAAAACATTTTTTACATCAGTAACTTTGTCTTGTGGCATTGTCAAAAACATACCATATTCATCTCCACTGAATCTGATCCCTACGTCTCCTTTGGCTAGTGAAAGAGTAGCTTCCAAATTTTTGGCAACTGTTTTAAGTAACTCGTCTCCTCTTTCGTGGGTGAATGAATCATTTATTTTTTTAAAATTATCCAAATCAAAAGTCACAAAGACAATAACATTGTTACTACCTTGTATTTCAGTCATTTTTCTTTTAAATTCCTGTTGGGCACCATATCGGCTAAATAACTCTGGAGTCAAATTTTCTTGACCTTCTTTTATGGTACTTTCTGTTAGTTTTTTTAATTCAGTTAAAGACGCTGTTAGAGCTTTGTCTTGAAATTCTGGAGAAATTTCTACAGTTTCACCCTTTTTAGATTTTCTTGTTTTTTCACCAGCAATCAATCTTTTGTAGTTTTTGGCAAACCAGTTGCGTAATTCTTCTTGATTTTGTTTAGTAAGATCTTTTTCATCAATAGTGTTGAAGTAATTATCTAAAGCTTCATTTATACCTTTATTTGTTATAGTTTCGTCACCAAACAATATCTCTCTAGATTGGGGTGTTGTTTCACTCATATAAGTATCTTTTAAAAAATAAAAATCCTGACTTATTATAGTCAGGATTTATTTTATATGTTATTTTATTTTTTTGCAACTTTTTTTGTGATTTTCTTTTTAGTCGCAGGTTTTTTTGCTTTAGCTTTTGCTGGAACTACAGTTTTTTGGTCAATTTTCAATTTTGAAGCAAGTCTAGATAAGTAACGAGAAGCTGTATTTGCTTTCAAAACACCTTTTTTTACAGCTTTGTCTAGTGTTTTTTGAGCTAAGCGAATTTTTTCACTTACTTCTTTTTCACCAGATAAAACGGCTTTGCGAGCTGTTTTCAAAGCATCTTTGTAAGCTTTTTTGAAAACTTTGTTTTCTACTTCACGTTTTTTTGCTTGACGCAATGCTTTTTTAGCATTTTCTAGTATAGGCATAATTTTTTGTAAATTTTTTTAGTTAAAATTATATTGTTTGATACATTTTTAGGGAGAACTTTCCTAAATATTGTTTGTATCATTGAGAGCGTGATTAGTATATGTTATTTGTCTGTTTTTGTCAAGAGTTAGCTCAAAAGTAGACTAACTACTAAATAGTTTTACTGATATAATAGTCTACTGGTGCAAAGTCATCTGTTAAAACTGGCATAGATTCTTCTATTTTGCCAATCCATAAGTGTGTTAGATATTTTTGAATTTCTTCATCAGTAGACTCTAGTTTTATTTTTTTGTCGGACTTTAGAGCTACTAGAATTATATTTTGAACTTCTTTGTCATTGTGTGAATTTCTTACAGGAAATAGATAGACTTGAGGAAAAACATTTTGGTAAGTAGCATATTCTGCACGTAGAAATTTACCTTGTTCGCCGTTTATAGAAGAAATGATATTCAAAATTACAATACCTTCATCATTTAAAATATTATATTTTTTTTGTACAGCTTCTTTGGTGGTCAATTGGTAAGGAATAGAAAAATGTGAACTAAAAGCATCTCCAAAAATAACATCGTATTTTTTGTTTGTTTTATTTAAATAAACGCGTCCATCTTCATGATAAATTTTCAAATTTGGATTTTCTTTTAAATTGAAATATTGTTTGGCAAGTTCTGTGACTTGTGGATCTATTTCAACTACGTCTATTTTAGCTTCTGGATATTTTGATAAAAAATCTTTTGGATAAGAGTAACCAGCACCTCCGAGCATTAGTGTTTCTTTGAAATCGGGCTTGAAGTGTCTTGCTAAGTGATAATACTTAGTATATTCATAAACTAGTTCCTCACTGTTTAAAAACATTGCGGAACTATGTTCATTGTTGATAGAGAGTGTCCGTTTATTTCCAGCTTGATTATCAGAAATCCAAACGCGGTTGTAAGAGGTATCTGTATCTAAGAAGAGTCTTTTTTGATTGTTGTTATTAGAAGTGAGAGACAAAGTAGACAGATTCAAAAATATAATTATAAAAATTGTTAATTTTGTTTTTATTAAATTTTTTGATGAAAGTATAATAGAGATTATGATAAGAGATAAAGACAAAATCATTAATAATTTATTAGTACCAAAATGTGGAATCAAATAAAATCCTGAAAAAAATGTTCCAAAAATACTACCAGCTGTTGAAATAGCATATAAATTTCCTATGGTGACTCCAGAACTATTTAAATTATTAAGTTTTAGTTTGGCTGCATAGGGAGAAACAATACCGAGTAACAGACTTGGAGGTAAAAACAGAATCAAAGAAGCAATTACGGCTGAAGTTTTGACATCTTTTATATTATTTTGTAAAAAAATTAAGAGAATATCTTTTTGAAAAATAGTTAGACCTATAAAAAGAGCTGCTAATAAAATAATTATGGATAAAGTATTTATATTTGGTTTTTTGTCAGCTAGTTTGCCTCCAAGATAATAGCCAAGACTAAGACTTCCTAGTATGATGCCGATGAGACTTGTCCAAACAAAAATTGAGGTACCAAAATATGGTCCTAATATTCTAGAGCCAACAAGTTCAAAAATCATAACAATTGCACCACATGCAAAGATAGCAATTTCCAAATTATATTTAGTTAGTTTCATTTTGGTTTAATTAGGTTTTTAATAACTTCAAATAAATCCAAGTATTTTTTAATTTCTCCTGTCCAATCATAGTTATTTTCAGGATGGATTTGAAATTCAATATAAGTACAAGTACGAAAAACTAATGCTCGTAAAAGTAGTTGATCAAATTCTTTTATGTTTTTACCTAGATTAATTATTGATACATCTAAATTATCATTTGCTAACGCACTAATTAACATATCAGCAATGGGATAATTGGCTGGTCTAAAATATGGTGTCATATCAAGTATAGTAGGAGGAAGTGTATCAGAAAATAATATTTGACCAGGTCCCCAATCACCATGAACAAGTTGGTTAGGAAGATTATTTTCTTTTAGTAATTCAAAAATATTTTCAAGTTGTTTTTTTGCTGGTTCAAAATTTGGTAGTGGCAATTCTCCCCAAGCAATTTTGTCAGCAATAGCGAACACGTCTGTTTTTTTATCAAACCAGTCTGGTTTTTTGATATCTTTTAATTCATTGTGAAATATTTTACTGAGTTCAATAGCTTTTGTATAGTTATCTTTTTTATGTGCACCTTCCAAAAATTCACTAGCAGTCCAACCTTCAAAAACAAAACAATCATTATTGACTTTTTTATATTTTGGCACGCGGAATTCACTACTTTGGAGATTATTATTTATTTCTGCTAGCCAAGTTGTTTCGATTGGATTGTCTGTTGGTTTTAGTACAATATTCCCAACACGAAAGCATGTTCCTTGCCCACCATCAAGTAGTTCTGGTTTACCAGAAGTATTAAAAGCTTGTAGAATATCTTGGGTAGGAACTTTTTCTGGCATATTTTAAATTTGCTATGTTGTCCAATCTTTACTCTTAATCTTTATTTTTTTCCGTTCAGCTAATTTTTTAATTAAAGTGAGTTTTGATATTAGTTCATCAAAATTTTTTGATTGTAACACGGACAATATTATGTCTTTTTTATTTACCTCTAATTCATCGGTGCCGACAAGATAGATTAATTCCATACATAAATCAAAAAGTATCACATTGTATTCATCAAGTTTTTTTAAACTTTCTGGTTCATCTTTTTGTAATTTTTCTCTTTCGGTCGGGTTTATTCTTATGTGGTCATATCCGCCGATTATTCCATTACTTGATAATCTAGCTAAAAGTTCTTCACGGTAGAGACTGAAACCTTTTGCAATGTGTTCATTTTTTTCATCGGTAAAAGTATGTCCATCAAGTTGTGCAAACAATCCTATCAAGTGATTTATTTCGTGAGGTATATTTTCTGATAGATATGATTGATTAGTAGTATCTTTAATTATTATGAATGATACAGATTCCGAATCTCTTATTTTTGCAGTTTTTGCTTGGGTCCTCCCATTTTCATTTGGAAATAAAATTTGGTAGGCAGTATCTGTCATTACGATAGTATAAATACCAGTACTTAATCTTTTTAATTGGTAACCATTTTCAGGGATTCTTTCTATAACATCTTGTGGAAATGCTTGTTTTAAAAAGTCTAAGGCCACTAGTTTTCCCTCAACAACACGTTTTTCATATTTTTCTTTATACTTTTCTGTACTTTGTAGATAGATTCTTAACATTTTTTTTATATCTTCAGGAAATTCATCTACACTTTTTTCTTCAAAATTTGATCCACCAGACAATTGGTTTATAAAAGATATGTAGGCTTCTCCTACTTTTCTAGACAACCTTAAATATTCGTCCTCTTTAGAATAATCTCTATGTTCTGAATTAAATTTTATTTGTTCAGACATATTTATTTTACTCTATTTCCATTTTCGGCTTATCCAACAACTCTGGTTCAACACTTTTTTCTCCGCCAGTAATACGAACGACGTCTTTGTCTATTTTGCCAAGCTCTTTGTAAGCGGTGTTGTAATGATTGACTGTAGTAGTCATGCTAATACCAAGTTTTTTCATGAAGTCTTCATAAGCATTGAGATGTTTGCTAAGTTGCTCAACATTCTTGCGAATTTCTTTGGCGCCATCTTCTATCTTCATCGCGCGTAAACCTTGCAAAACAGTTTGCAAATAGGCTGCAAAAGTTGTTGGTGAAACGATGACAACTTTTTTTTCATTGAAAGCATAATCAATAAGATTTCTGGTATTTACTTTAACAGCTCCGACTTCGTTGACTAGCAAATCATAATAAATAGCTTCGGAAGGGATGAACATGAAAGCGAATTCAAGCGTCCCCTCTTTTGTTTTGATATATTTACTTGTTTCATCAATTCTTTTTTTCAAATCATTTTTGAAATCTACTTCCAATTTTTTACGAACGTCTTCATTTTCTTCGTGCAAAAGTCTTTGATAATTATCTAGAGAAAATTTGGCGTCCACAGGGATAGTACCTTCTTTGGTGATGATAAGGGCGTCCACAATATCACCATCATCGAATTTGTGTTGAAATTCAAAAGAGCCAGGTGGCAACATGTTTTCCATGACAAGTTGCAAACCAGCTTCACCTAAGTTGCCACGTTGTTTTTGGTGCTTCAAAACTTTTTCCAAATTTGAAAGTTGTTCAGAAAAGCCAATAACTTGTTGATTGGTTTTGTCTAAACTTGTTAGTTTCTCTGTGATGTCGGCAATCATCTTATTGCTTTGGGTAGATATGCCTTGAATAATTTTGGCATTTTGTCCAAATTGATCTTGAATAGTTCTATTTATATTGAATTGAGTGTCATTCATGGACTTGTGTGTCTCAGACATTTTTTGATCTAGAGTTTTGTTTAGGTCTTGCATTTGTTGTTGCAAAAGCATAAACATGTTTTGTTCGCCTTCTTTTGGTTTTTTCAAATCTTGTACTTTTTGATAAAGAAAAAAAATGCCGGCAAGAGTGGCTAAGAGTAATAAAGTTAATATAATAAGAATTGCGGTTTGCATAAATAAAGTATTATTGAGGTATATTATTTGCGAAGTAAATAGACAACACACAATAGTAAACAGATTTTGTTATATTCTATTTACTCTGGTCTTTTTACTATTTACAGCAGTTGTTTACTTGCTTTTACTAAAAAAAAAGGTTACAATGGCTAACGCAATTATACCAAAGATACCAATAATAACAGATAACATATTTAAAATAGTTTAACTATTGCTAAAGTAGCAATTAATGCCCAAAAAACGTTTAATACTGTTGTTGGATAATCTTTTTTTGTACTAGAGTAGTAAACTAAAGCTAAGGCACCAGTAACATTCATCGATTGGTATAAAAAAGAATTAGAATTGGTAATTTCAAAACTGGTCAAAGCAAAAGCTACAAGGATTATAATGGCACCGTACCATCCAATTAGGTTGTGTAAAAGTCTGTGCATAAGTTGATTTATTCACAGCTATTATAACATTTTTGTTTTTAATTGTATAGAATACTCTACTATTTTATAAAAAATATACACAGATTCTCATTTAGTTCAGTGGATACCTGCCCGCCCTTACTTATGCCCCTGTAGTTCAGTGGATAGAACAAGACACTCCTAACGTCTAGACACATGTTCGATTCATGTCAGGGGCACAGGCAATGGCAGACGAGAAACAATACACTGCTAACGTTTAGGTATATATTGTGTTTATATAGTTTATAATATGTATATTTGTATACATTTGTGTATACAAATATAAACAATTGTAACTATTTTTTTTAGTAAAACATAATGTTTGCAATAATATTGTAAATGAAATTCTTCCACAGATGGCTGTGGATTATTTTTTTAATTTGGATTTCTCCTTTAGTTTTCATTTTTATCTTTCTTATAAAATAGATTAAGCTTTTTATGTAAGCAAAGTGAATAAGTTTAAATTTTTTTTATTAGTCTGAATTAGCGATCCAACTGTTGCCTCTTTTCCGATTTCAGTGTAACTTCAGAGTAGCTTATTATAAAATATAAAAAAATAGAAATTTGATCTATAAATTCATTAGGACTATCTATAATTTGTATAAAGATGCGAAAAAAATAAAACGAACTATTAGATGAATCTTTTAAGAATTTTGAAAGTTTATATATAATATGTATATACAAATTATGGATGTATACAATATACTATACAAACGCAAACAAAAAACGCCAGTAAAAGGCGTTTTTTGTTATGTTTCACGTGTAACATTATATATTTTGTTTCATGTTTCACATGAAACTTGATCCAAATGGCTGAAAATATTGAGTGTTTGTACAGGCTTACTTGTTTTGTATTTTTTGGTAGTACGAATATTTTTATGGCCAAGTATTTTTTGAAGTTGTTTTTCATCGATTCCCCTTTCAAGCATTTCTTTACTAAAGCTGTGTCGTAAAGATTGAAAAGTTATTTTTTTAGTTATTTTGGCACGTTTTAGGGCTTCTGTGAAAGCTTTTTCAACAGATCTGATACTTAGTTGTTTATTTTGTGGGTTTATAAAAACAAAATCATTCATTTTTTTGAAAGCGACAAATCTTTTCAATTCATTTTTTATTGTCTGAGGTAATATAGTTTCTCTATTTTCTTTAGTTGATTTGTTGTTTAGGGTAATAATGTTGTTTTCAAATTGTAAATTTTTGACTTTTATATCTATAATCTCACTTATTTTTAATCCTGAACCATAAGATAATAAAAAAATGAGACAATGTTTTTGATTTTTGGTATTTTCTATTATTTTCTCAAATTGTTTTTTGTTCAAAGTATTTATCTTGTTTGTATTTGTTTTAAAAAAAATTATAGACACTGTTTGTTTTTTGAAATTTTTGTAATAAAATGACAAAATGTTTAAAATTAAATTTTTTGTTTGATTTGATTTTTTTTGTTGAGTTTTCAAAAATAGTTTTATTGATGTATTTTCGTCAGATATTTTTTTTTTATTTAAAAAAAATAAATATTTTTCTAAATAAAAAAGGTAGGATTTAATAGTTGTTGGCTTATAGTTTTTTTGTAGTAAATCAGTTTTTATTTTTGATAAAATATTTTTTTCTGAAATTTTTTTTTGTTTTTTCATATAAATTTATTATAACATAAGTTCGTATAATATACAATATATAGTTATTAACAATAACTATATTGCTATTTCTATAAGATATGGTACGAAAAGCTTTTGTGGTGTATAATATTAGTACTTATGAAAAATTATATACAAAAGCGTTATGCAAAAACAATTGAAATCTTTTGATGGTACTCAAATAAATTATGATATTGTAAGAGTGAAGAATTCAGAAAAGTTTTTAATTTTTTTACACGGCGTCGGTAGTGATCTTACCTCTTGGCACAAAGAAACAGTACCTTTCCATAAAAAAGGCTATTCAACTTTGGTGTTAGACATGAGGGGGCATGGTAAGTCTGATAGACCAGAGACACCACAAGATTATGATTTGAACAATTTTGCCAAAGACGTTTTTCTTATTATTAAACATGAGAATATTGAAAAATTTGTTTTTGTAGGGCATTGTTTTGGGGCAATGGTATCTATGATGTTCCATAAAATGTATCCCAAATTGGCAAAATCTTATATTTTAGTTGATTCTACTTACAAAGCACCAAGATCACTCAGGCTTATTTTTCATAAAAATTTGTTTTTTGTAAAATTACTTAATTATTTTTTGATTAGAAGTGTTGATAATAAGAAAATTTTTGGTCACAATAATTTTGATAAATACGTGGGAACAGGGGACTGGAACATACAAAGAATTTTTGCTGATATTACTCATACCAGTTTCAAATCTTGGATTTTTACTTATCAAAATGTCGCAAAGTTTGATGCTATAGACATAATGAAAAAAATAAAACAAAGAGTATTGATTGTAGAGGGTGGCAGAGATAGTGTAATAAGTGTTTTGCAGGCCAAAAAAATGCATAGTTTAATCCAAAATTCTGAATTGTCAATTGTACCTGAGGCTAATCATATTATTATTCTCAATAATCCAAAAGAACTTGAAGTGGAAATTTATAAATTTTTGAAATCATTGAATTTTTAGATTTATAATATTATATAAAATAGTTTATGAACAAAAAAATAAAATCCTTACTTATTGGTGGTAATTTGTGGTATTTAGGTGAGGGCATGTTTGGTCCTTTGTTAGCTGTTTTTACTGAAAAAATTGGTGGTGATGTTCTTGATATAAGTTATGCTTGGTCGATTTATCTTTTAGTTATGGGTTTGCTAACAATGTTTGTTGGTAAGTTTTCTGATAAATCTGATAAAGCAAAAATAATGGTATTTGGTTATGCTTTGAATGCTTTTTTTACCTTTGCTTATTTGTTTGTAGATTCATCTTTGAAACTTTTCGTTGTGCAGGCTGGTTTGGGTATATCAGCTTCTTTGGCTGCTCCAACTTGGTATTCATTGTATGCTAAGTATGAAGATAAAAATAAAGATGGTATGGAATGGGGTTTGGCAAGTGGTAGTTCGAATATTATTACAGGTATTGCAATTTTAATTGGAGGTATTATTTTGAAATTTTATTCTTTTAATATTTTATTTTGTGTAATGGGTACTTTGCAGGTTGTGGCTACTATTTATCAATTCCAAATTTTGAAAAAAAAGAAATTATTATTTTTTAAAAGATAGTTTATGTTTAAGAAATTGACTCCTGAAGAAGAACAAATAATTTTGAACAAAGGCACTGAGGCTCCTTTTTCGGGTGAATATTATTTGAATAATGATAAAGGTGTTTATACTTGTAAACGTTGTGGTACTAAACTTTATAAATCAGAGGACAAATTTGATTCTGGTTGTGGTTGGCCGAGTTTTGATGATGAAATTGAAGGTAGTATAAAAAGATTGGTGGATAGTGATGGTTTGCGTACAGAAATTCAATGTGCTAATTGCGGGGCACATCTTGGTCATGTTTTTGCTGGTGAAGGTATGACTCCAAAAAATATTAGGCATTGTGTAAATTCTTTGTCTTTGTTATTTGAAAAGGACTAGTAATCTAGATGGTCATTTTATTATTTCAATTTTATCTCTTCGTTATTGTAAAATAAGATAGATATAAGGAGATAAAATGGAGATGATTAAATTATCTCTATCTTATATCTGTTTTATCTCAATTTTTTGCTCGAGTCTTTAGTAAATAAAACACAAATTATATATGAACATTCTAAAAAAAATGAACAAGGCATATTTCGCTGGTGGTTGTTTTTGGGGAGTGCAATATTATTTTGATAAGCTCCCGGGCGTTGTCAAAACAACAGTTGGTTATATGGGTGGAGAAAAACAAGAACCAACTTACCAAGAAGTTTGTGCTCATACGACTGGTCATTTGGAAGCTTTGGAAGTTGTATTTGATTCTGACAAAATAGATTTTGAAAAAGTATGTAAATATTTTTTTGAAATTCATGATCCAACTCAAAAAAATGGACAAGGACCTGATATTGGAGAACAATATTTGTCAGCTGTATTTTGTGTAGATGATGAACAAAGAAATATTACAAAAAAATTGATTCTTATTTTGAAAGAAAAGGGGCTTGATATTTTTACTAAAATTTTACCAGCTGGAGAATTTTGGGAAGCAGAAAATTATCACCAAAAGTATTATGAAAAAAATGGACATGAACCTTATTGTCATTTTTATACTAAGCGTTTTTAGAGGATTGATTCAAATATTCGGATAATTCAAATAACAGATATAATAAATTATTAATTTTAACTTATGAAAATAGATTTCAAAAAACTAACAATATCTATTGTTGGTACACAACTTGCAGGTGTCTTAGGTTCGGTTTTTAATTTTGTTTCTATACCTACTTGGTATACAACTTTGAATAAACCAAGTTTCAATCCACCAAATTGGGTATTTGGACCTGTTTGGACAATTTTGTTTTTGATGATGGGAGTTGCTGTTTATTTGGTCTGGACCAAAAAGACAATTTTTCATCAAAAAAAGAAAAAAGAAGCTTTGCAAATTTATTTATTGCAACTTTTGTTAAATGTTTTGTGGAGTGCTTTGTTTTTTGGAATTTTGAATCCAGGTTTGGCTTTTGCTGAAATAATTGTTTTGTGGTTAGCTATTGTAATAACTATTTTCAAATTTAATAAATTTTCTACATTGGCTGCATGGTTGTTGGTACCTTATTTATTGTGGGTGAGTTTTGCTAGTATTCTGAATTTTTCGATTTGGATTTTGAATTTTTGATTTTTGACAAAATCATATTTTGTTGATAATATGTTTTTACTTTATTTGAAGTAAAAAGGGCCTTTAGCTCAGCTGGCTAGAGCGCTTCCATGGCATGGAAGAGGTCATGGGTTCAAGTCCCATAAGGTCCACAATTAAATAAAGCAAAGGGCCGTTTCCCGATTCATCGGGAGGCTAGAGTGCCCGGACGGGAGGTCGCTGGTTCGAATCCAGTAAGGTCCACAAAAAAACTTTCTATTTTATAGAGAGTTTTTTGTTTTTTGATTACATGTTATACTATAAAAATAATATAATAATTGAAATATATGCGACCACAAAATTTTAAAACAAAAATATTTCTTGATAGTGGTAATCCAGTTGAAACCAGAGAAGCAATTAAACTTCTTGGTTTTCTTGATGGACAAACTACCAATCCAAGTCTTATTGCCAAAAATCCAGAATTGCAAGCCAAAATTTTTGCAGGAGAAAAATTAACTTCTGAAGAAGTAAATGCTTTTTATAAAAGTGTAATAGAAGAAATTCGTGCTTTGATTCCAGAAGGTTCTATTTCTATAGAAGTCTATGCAGACAAAGAAACCAGTTTAGAAAAAATTTTGATACAAGCAAGAGAAATGAATAGTTGGATAAAAAATGCTCATATTAAGTTGCCTATTACAAAAACAGGTTTGGAAGCTGAAAAAATTTTAGTTGAAGAAAATATCAAAGTGAATATGACTCTTTGTTTTTCACAAGAGCAAGCAGCGGCTGTATATAATATGAGTAATGGCGCAAAAAAAGGGGATGTATTTGTTTCTCCTTTTATTGGTAGACTTGATGATAAGGGACAAAATGGTATGAGTTTGATTGCTAATATCCAAAAAATGTACGAAAAAGGGGATGGACATGTTGAATTGTTGGCGGCTAGTGTCAGAACTTATGAACATTTTATGGCGTGTTTGGCTTTGAAAGTAGATATTATTACAGCTCCTTTAAAAATTTTGGAAGAATGGTGGAAAAGAGATTTGGAGTTACCTCAAACAGATTTTGTGTATAACAAAAAAGATTTAGTAAATTTGGATTTTGAGAATGTAGATTTATCAAAAGCTGAATATAATATTCAACATGAATTGACAAATATTGGTTTGGAAAAATTTGTAAGTGATTGGAAGACATTGATTACATAGATTCAAAAAATATTAAACTAATAAAAAAACAGGTTTTGAAACCTGTTTTTTGTTTAAAACATTGACAAAAAAATCCTTTTCATATATAATCTTAACCATCAATGCGGATGTCGTATAATGGCTTATTATCTCGGCCTTCCAAGCCGATGACGCCGGTTCGATTCCGGTCATCCGCTCTAAAGGCTTTGACCTTAAAATTTACACAGTGTGGTTAGTTAAAACGTTTAGTAGGAAGAATAAATATATCGTAGTATTCAAACATATCGCGGGATAGAGCAGTCAGGCAGCTCGTCGGGCTCATAACCCGAAGGTCGTCGGTTCAAATCCGACTCCCGCAACAAAGGTATTTACATTTTTTGTAAATATGTTAAAATGAATTTCGCAAAAATGCGGTAGTAGTTCAGTTGGTAGAACGCTTCCTTGCCAAGGAAGAGGTCGCCGGTTCGAATCCGGTCTGCCGCTCTTATAGACACCAATTATATTGGTGTTTTTTTATCTTTAAAATGTTCAAAATAAAAATATACACAGGTTTTGGGGATAACAATAGACTTTTTTTGTTTTTTTGTGTATAATAGTTTTATTGTTGAGTTGAATACAATTTAACAATATTGAAGTAGCAATACTTCAAACAAGGGTTATAATTTATTTTAGCCCTCACTGTATGGCCACAGAAACTCCTCTTTTTTCGGGGGGTTTTTGTTTTGCTCAAGTTCACTTGCGATAGTCTTTTAATTCTGTTAAAATTCAATTATATATTTTAACTTTTTATTATGCCTATTGAATCACGTAAAGATTTTATTTCTTGGGATGAGTGTTTTATGCGCATTGCTCACGTTATTGCTTTGCGTTCTAAGGATCCTTCTACGCAGGTGGGTGCTGTAATTGCTGATAGGGATAATGTGGTTATTGGTCTTGGTTATAATGGTTTTCCAAGGGGTATTGAAAGTGATAAATTACCTTGGGATAGAGAAGGTGAAAAATTATCTGATACCAAGTATGCCTATGTTTGTCATGCTGAAGAAAATGCAATATATAATTCAAGTAAACAGCCAAAAGATTGTAAAATTTATTGCTCTCTTTTCCCTTGTAATGAATGTGCTAAGACAATTGTCCAAAATGGAATTACAGAAATAGTTTATGAGAGTGACAAATATCATGATGATGATATTTTTGTAGCCTCACGTCGTATCTTGGATGCGGCTGGTGTAGTTTGTCGACAATTTATTTCAGAAGAAACAAAAAATAAAGAATAAAAAATATGTCAAATAAAATAATTTTAGGTTTTGTTGGTGATTTGGCTTCTGGTAAGGGAACCTTGGCTAAATATTTACAAGAAAAGTATAATTGTAATACTTACAGATTTTCTAATATGCTTCGTGATGTTTTAGATAGAATCTATGTAGAAAAAAATCGTGAAAATATGCAACTCGTTTCAAAAGTATTGCGCGAAAATTTTGGGCAAGATGTGATGAGCAATGTCATTGCCAAAGATGTGGTTGGTGACAAAAATGAACTTGTTGTGGTAGATGGTATTAGACGTCCAACTGACATCACTTATTTACAAAATTTAGAAGGTTTTCATCTAATATATATTACAGCTGACGTCAAAACTCGTTGGCAAAGAATGGTGAATCGTCAAGAAAATCCTGATGAAAAAGACAAAACGTTTGAACAATTTTTACTTGATGAACAAGCAGAAGCAGATATGCTGATAAAAGAGCTTGGTAGTAAAGCTGAAAAAACAATAAATAATGATGGTACAATCGAAGAACTTTATAACAAAATAGAAAATATTTTAGAAAGTTATGGACATAAAAATTAAACGCATAGACAAAAGTTTACCTTTACCAGAATACAAAACACAAGGCTCTATTGCTTTTGATATGTATTCTCGCGAAGAAATGAAAATTGCGCCAAAATCTTTGGCACTTTTACCAAGTAATTTCATTATCAAAACTCCAGAAAGTCACGGACTTATTTTGTCAGCTAGATCTAGTCTTGCTAAGAAAAAAGGTTTGATGCTCGCCAATGGTGTTGGTACAATTGATAGGGATTATTGTGGTGAAAATGATGAAATATTATTGTCAGTTTATAATTTTACAGATGCAGAAGTAATTGTAGAAAAAGGTGAGCGTATCGCCCAAGGTATGTTTATGCGTATTGATAGTGGTAATTTTGTAGAAGTAGAAAAAATGGAAGAAAATGATAGGGGGGGGTTTGGGAGTACAGGTTCGTTTTAATGCAGATTAGTATTGATATTTACGCGGATAGACGCGGAATTAATTTTATAAAATATGAAAGCATACTTGGATATTGTTAAAAAAATATTAGATAGTGGAATAGAAAAAACAGATAGAACAGGTACTGGTACTATTTCTATACCTGGCATCATGTTTGAACATGAAATGAGCAAAGGTTTTCCATTACTTACCACAAAAAAAATGCCTTTCAAAATTTTGGCTGTGGAGTTGGAATTTTTTATCAAAGGTCTTACTGACAAACAATGGTTGATTGATAGAAACTGTCATATTTGGGATGAATGGGCAAATCCTGAAAAAGCTCCTTATGGACATGACGAAGCTAGCAAAAAAAGAATGGCAGAAGAAAGAGATTTGGGGCCAGTTTATGGTTTCCAATGGCGTCATTTTGGTGCACCTTATTATAATTATGATAGTGATTATACAGAACAAGGTTTTGATCAGCTGAAATATGTAGTTGATAATTTGAAAAATAAACCAGACGATAGAAGAATGGTTGTAAGCGCCTGGAATCCTGCAATGGCTTCTAAAATGGCTCTCCCTCCATGTCACTATGCTTTTCAAGTTACGGTTACTGATGGTAAATTAAATCTTATGTGGAACCAAAGATCTGTGGACACTATGCTAGGGCTTCCTTTTAATATCGCTAGTTATGCTTTGTTATTACATCTTTTGGCAAAAGAATCCAATTTGGGTGAGGGTAAGCTCGTTGGTTTCCTTGGTGACACTCATATTTACAAAAATCATATAGAAGGTGCAGAAGAACAACTTAGTCGTGATTCAAATAAATATCAATTACCAAAATTGGAAACAGAAAATTTCACTTCTATTTTTGACTGGAAAGCTGAAGATACCAAAGTCGTTGGTTACGAAAGTTTTGATAGAATAAAATTTGATATTGCTGTTTAATTTAAAAATATATGCTTTCACTTATCGCCGCTATTTCAGAAAATAATTGCATTGGAAAAAACAATGCTTTGCCTTGGAATATCAAAGAAGACATGAAACATTTCAAAGAAATTACTAGTGGAAATATTGTTCTTATGGGACGTAATACTTGGGAATCAATTCCCGAAAGATTTCGTCCACTGCCAAATAGAAAAAATATTGTGATTACTCGCGATGAAAATTATTTGTTGCCAGAAAATGTAGAAAAATATTTTAGTATTGAAGAAGCTCTTGAAAAATACAAAAATGAAAATGTTTTTATCATTGGTGGAGCAAGTATTTATAAACAAACAATTGATATTGCTGATAAACTATATATTACCGAAGTTCACAAGACATTTGATGGAGATGTTTTTTTCCCAGAAATAAATAAAAATATTTGGAAAGAAGTTGGGCGTGAAGATTTTGGTGAATTTAGTTTTGTTGAGTACTCTCATAAATAAATTGAGATAAAATAGAGATACAATTGAGATAATTTTTTTAAATAAAATAATTTATGAAAAATGGATTATTCATAGTTTTACACGGAATAAATAATTTGGGCAAAACTACTCAAGCCAAAATGTTGGTTGAAAAATTGCAAGCAGAAGGACATAAAGCAGAATATATGAAATATCCTGTTTATGATTTGGAACCATCTGGTGTAATTTTGAATAATTATTTACGTGAGGGAAACAAATTTAGTCTGACTCCTCGTGAAATTCAAACAATTTACGCTCTCAATCGTACACAATATGAATCAACTTTGAAAGAAAAGTTAGAAAGTGGTATAAATATTATTGCCGAAGATTACACTGGCACGGGAATTTGTTGGGGGATTGGTGCTGGAGTGGATGAAGAATATTTGAAATTAATAAATTCACATTTATTAAAAGAAGATTTAGATTTTCTTTTTGATGGTAAACGTTTTACAGAAAGTACAGAAAAAAATCATAAGCATGAAACAGATGAAGAACTTTTGGAAAAAGTGAGACAAACACATTTGAGAATAGGTGAAGAATTTGGTTGGAAAAAAATAAATGCTAATTTAACAATTCTAGAAATTCATGCTATACTATGGGAAGAAATAAAAAAATTAATTTAAAATAATTTTATGTTGCCTTCCATTAGTAAATTTTTTGTGAAATCTAGCAAAATTTATTTGTCTGTTTTTACAAAAATGTGGCCATATTTTATAATTTTGGCTGTTTTTTCATTTGTTATTTTATTGAAAGATATATCAAATGTTGTTTTAGTTGATTTAATAAAAAATGTATATTTGAGAACTTCATTGATAGGTCTCGCTGCTTTTATTTTTTCTTTGTTAAGTTTTTCTTTGTCTATTTCTATAGTACGTTTTTTTTCAGCTTTTGTTACAAACAGTATTTTGCCAAAATTTTTTTCTAATTTAAAAGAATCTTTTTTTATAGCTTGGAAACATGTGGGGTTAGTTTTGATTTTTATGATACCTACAATTTTGATTTATTCTATTTTCATAGCTAGTTTAGCAGGAGTATTGTCTTTTGGGCAGATGATTATCTCTAATTTTGTTTTGTTGTTTTTATTACTCTTAGTTGTTTTGTGGTTTGTAGTATTAGGACAAGCTGTTGCTTTGGAAAATGCTGGAAGTTTTGCTTCAATAAAAAATTCTATTTTTTTGGTAAAAGGTAGAGTGTTTGAATCTTTTTTATTGACTGCTCTTCCTTTACTTTTGGTAAGTATTGTTTTCAATTTAATATTTGATAGTATATTAACTATATTTTTATCTACAGATAGTTGGTTTTATTCATTATTGCTTCTTTTTGCTGTTATTTGTATTTTTTCTTTTAGTTTATTATTGACTACTTTGTTATATTTTGAACTAAAAAATAATAAAAATATTGAAAATGTTTAGATTTATTTTTTATTTTCAAGAGACCTCCAAAATTTGGGGGTCTTTTCTTTTGTCTTTTCTCGTGTTACAATCAAGTTATGGATGTCTAACTTTGACTTTTTTTAGAGTCATCCTATAGACGTGCTATTAAGTTATTTTAAAAAAGATCCCTCTCCTTCGACTCCTTCGTCGCTCAGGATCGGGATGACAAAAACATATGAAACAATACGTCCCAATTATTGGCATGGAAGTGCATGTTGAATTAAAAACAAAGTCAAAAATGTTTTGTTCTTGCTCAAACAATCCTAATATTGATACACCAAATAAAAACATTTGTGAAATTTGTCTTGCTCATCCAGGAACTTTGCCAGTTCCAAACAAAAAAGCGATAGAATGGACTGTTTTAGTTGGAAAAGCGCTAAATTGTCATATTTTGGAATTTTCCAAGTTTGATCGTAAGCATTATTTTTATCCAGATTTACCAAAGGGTTACCAGATTTCTCAGTATGAAGAGCCTATTGCTGAACATGGATTTGTTGATTTGGATTTTATAGGAGAAAATCCTATTCGTGATACTGCTAAGATTGGTATTACTCGTGCTCATCTTGAAGAAGATACTGCTAGACTAAATCATGGTGAAGATGGAAGTACTCTTGTCGATTTCAATCGTTCTGGGGTGCCTTTAGTTGAAATTGTGACTGATCCAGATTTCAAGTCAGCTCTTGAAGCTAAGACTTATTGTCAAGAATTACGCAACATTGTGCGTTATTTGGGGGTGAGTGACGCTGATATGGAAAAAGGTCAAATGCGTTGTGAAGCCAATATTTCTGTCCAAGAAGTTGGTAGTTTTGAAATAGTTGACGGTGTGGTAAAACCTTTGAACGGTACAAAATTAAATAACAAAGTAGAGTTGAAAAACCTGAATTCTTTCAAAGCTGTTGAGCGTGGTATTGATTTTGAAATCAAAAGGCAAACAGCCATGATAGAAAAAGGTGAAACTTGGGTACAGCAGACTCGTGGTTGGGATGACAGCAAACAAGAAACTGTGATGCAACGTACCAAAGAAAATGCAGCAGATTATCGTTATTTTCCAGATCCAGATATTCCACCTTTTCATCCTCTCAAAATTGCCGGAAATATTTCTTTGCCAGAGTTACCAGCTCAAAAGAGATTGCGTTTTCGTGAAGAATATTTTCTTTCTTTTTCTGATGCTAAGATTTTAACAGACAGCAAAGAACTATCTTATTTTACTGAAGCTGTGATGAGTGACCTTGTTGAGTGGTTGGATTCTATGCCAGAATCAGAGAACAAAGCCGAAAATGTTCCACAAAAAATTAGTCGTTTAGCTGGCAGTTGGATTACTACCAAACTTTTGGGAATTCTCAAAGAAAAAAATATGGATATCACTGATGTCAAATTTTCTCCTGAGAATTTTGCTGAACTTATTGCCCTTATTTATAATAACAAAGTAAACGCTACCAATGCTTACAAAATTTTGCTTATTATGGTTGGTCTTGGTGTAGACAAAGATCCAACACATATTTTGGAAGAAAAAGGTTGGGGACAGGTTTCTGACAGTGGTCAAATTGAAAGTCTTGTTGATGATGTGATTGCTAATTATCCAGACCAAGTTGCTCAAGTCAAAGCCGGCAAAGAAACTGTTATCAAATTTTTGATTGGTATGGTGATGAAAGCAAGTGAAGGAAGTGCTGATGTGAAAGTGGTGGAGGAAATTTTGAAAAACAAATTGTCATCATAATTTTTTGATTTTAAAAAAAGCTATCAATATTTGATAGCTTTTTTATTTTATTATTATCAATTTTTAGGCAAAAGAAAGTCCTGGTTCCAACATCATTTCTTCATTTTCTATTTTTGTTTTTTGAAAAATATTTTGGTTGGCATAAAATTTTTCATTGGTTGCCATTAGTCTAATGTTTTTACCATTTTCTACTAAATACTGAATACCGTTACCACAAATTTTGTTGTCAGCTACATCTTTTTGACCAATGATAACCCATTTTAGTTGTGGCATATCAGATATAAGATGTGAGCATGGTGTATATTTGCCATTACGATAGGTGCATGGTTCCATTGTACAATAAAGCATGTATTCGTGTTCTTCCCAATCAGGAGTATTATTTTTTAGCATAGACAAAGCATCTTGTTCAGCATGAACATGTCCACGTCTGTATCCCCAAGCAGAAATTTCGAAAGTTTCAGAATCTACCAATGTGGCTCCTACGCCATAGCCGTGTCTAGATTTATTTGAAACATCTTCAGCTAATCGTTCAGTGATAGTATAAAATCTACGGTTTACGTCAGCCCAAAAAACATCTTTGAAACGACTAGACATACTACAAATTACTTTATTATTTTCTATATAAGTATCAAAAAGGTAGGAATAATCATATTTTTCAAAAATATCATTTTTTTGTCTATAATTACTTTTATCATTTACACAATAAATGCCTGTAATTTTTGTATCTGAGCTTATTGACTCAACTGCTTTTACCATATTTACAATAGTTCCTCCAGTTGAAGCCATACAGTCTACAATAGCAATTTTTTTATTTTTTAGAGCTTTACTCATATACATTGTACGTTCGTAATAGCCTGTTTGTTGTGAAAAATCAACACATTCTATATCATAATGAAATGTTTTGGCAATAATCAAAGGAAGTCGTAATTGTGCAGCGATCAAAGTAGCAATGCCTATACCATCAGATTCTATAGACAGTATAACTTCGGTATCTTTTGGTATCATTTCTGCTAAATATTTTGCCAAAGTGTTATAAATTCCTTGATTAGCTAGAGTAAAACCTTTGAAAGGATATATAAAATATTGATAATTAGAAACAGTACCACCTTTACTATCAGTTGTACGTATTTGTGCTTCACGAAATAAATTCATAGCATCACCTACATCTTTTTTTATGGCTATTATTTCTTGATATGTTTGTTGAAGTTCTTTTTCAAGAAGATTTAACATATTATATAAAATTAGTCACACCAAAGTGGTATGTAGTAAATAAAAAATCATCCGTATTAGGATGATTTTATTGTATATATAAAGAAATGAACACTAGCGGATAGCTGGATTTGACTGTTTCTAAATTGTTGTATTGAAGTTATATTCATACCTTACTAATAATAGCATGTTTTGAAATAAACAACAATCATAAATTGTGTATATTTTTATTCTATATTTATTTTATCTCCCAAAAACTTTGGTTGAATATCAAATAATAAATCAAGCATCATTTTGAGTCGTGCGAAGCTTTCCCTGATTTGTATTTTTGTATTAGCATAAGATTTTACATTACGAGCATTGTATCCTATAGCGTCTATACCTTTTTTGTTGGCAATATATATGGCACGTTCATTGTGGAATTTTTGTGAGATGATAGTAATATTCTCTTGTCCAAATATTTCTTTGCTTCGGACGACTGAGTCTAGAGTTCGAAAGCCAGCATAATCGAGGAAGATGCTCGAAGTCGGCACGCCAGCTTCTATCAAATCATTTTGAATAGTTGTTGGTTCATTGTATTTCTTTGTGCTGTTGTCTCCACTTACTAAAATAAAATCAATTTTGTTAGCTTCAAAAAGTTTTTTGGCAGCTGTAATTCTATAAGCATAATAAGCATTTATTCTGCCATCTTTCAAATATTTACTTGTGCCGAGTAATAATCCGACTTTGTTGTGAGGAATATTTTCTATTGAATCATAAATTTTTTCGTCAGTGTTTTTTTCTATTATTTTGTTGGTGATAATAATAGATGAAGAAAGAAAAATAAAACTCAAGAAAAAAATTAGTAAAAGTTTTAAGAATATTTTTTTCATAATCAAAACTTCTCCGTAATATGCAAATGTTTTCTAATTTTATTTTTCCAAGTTTCAAAACTTTCTACCAAAGTTATCAATCCCAACATCACCATGATGAATACTACTGGCTGAGTAGAATATTGAGGCAGATTAAAAATGCTAAAATTTTGTAAAAATAATTTTAATAATTGCCAGATAATCATTGAGACTAGAGTTGCTAACAAAAATTTAATTACGAAAAAATCAAAGTTGAGAAAATTCTGTATGAACTTGCCATCCATTTTTTTTAACCAATTAATATATTTTTGGGAGACAGGATGTTTTTTTGTGTATAGTAAAAATAATTTGATTATGAAAATAATGATTCCAGAAATAAGAATAGTCAACATAATATCGAAGACTACATGCCACCAAGTAGGGTATTCTTTTCTGATAGTATTAACCAAAGGTGTGTCCATTAGTTTTAAGCCCGCTGGCAAGGTGAGGGTGGCATAGAGGAAGACAATAGCCGTGACTCTCTGTATCCAGAGCAATATTTTGCTGTGTGTTTTTTGGTTTGGATAGTATGTTTTGTTCATAGTTTATAGACTTTACAAAGGTTCAATGTTATGTTATTTTAACATATGCGGAAGATATTGACAAAAGTAGCAAAATGTGCTACACTACTCCGTTTATTACACATATATAAAAAGGCTTTATTTAGCCGATTAATTCATAATTTACAAATGGTTGTGATTTCCATAAACCATTATAATGTGTAGTCATTTTAATTTATACATATTAAGTCTAATATATTCGTCTATGAAAAAGAACTTTTTCGCTAAACTAGGCCATTTTTTCCTGGTTTCAGCTGTTTTATTCAATGGTTTTGGTGTAGCCTTTGTGAAGGCTGATGTTGTAGAAGTTTTGGGTATGTCTCCAAATACAGCAACTTTGTCTGAGGGTGACATTAACCCTATTTCTTTAGTAACAATTTCTAATTCATCTACTAGTACTATAAATCTAACATTTACTATGTCAGGTGAAGCTGTTAGAAGTATAGATGGTAGTGGTGATTATGAATTGTTTGTTGGGGAAGGTTCTCCATTTGTAGTTGTTGATACAAACTTAATAAGTGTGCCTGCAAATGATTCTGTCATCTTTCCTATAAATATTATAAATGACACAGTATCAGAAAATGCAGAATCTTTTGGTTTGACATTTGAAACAGCTAGTTATGATGATGAAAATAGAACACCTGTAGAAGGTTTTAGTTCTCGTGGTGCTATAAATTTTACTATCAATGATAATGATATTACACCTCCTACTTTTGATACTATTGTCCCTAGTCCATTTTCAAGAAATGAAAGTGATAATTTTGGTGGTATTGCTACTTTTATAAATAATGCTAGTACAACTTTAGATTTTCATTTTGAAATTAGTGGAACAGCTTCTACATCTGATTATATAATTGAAACAACTAGTCGTAGTATAAATGAAAATGGAGATGTTATGGCGGTGCCTAATAGTGTGGATTTAGAAAATGGTATAATTAGTGGGGTTACAGGAAATGAAAAAAGAAGATTTAATTTTAAACCAGTAGAGGACACAGAAGTAGAAATTGATGAAACAGTTATTATTACATTGAAATATGCTACTGATATTGAACAAAGAGTTTATGATTTTGCAGATATTTCTTACACTACTATTATTAAAGATAATGATACTGCATCCACTACTACCACAGCTAACGTCACATTTTCTTTTTCAACTTCTACTATTAATGAAAATTCTGGTAATGTAAATGTTGCTAATGTTATTAATAATGAAAATCAAGATGTATCTGTGAAATTTACATTTTCTGGCACAGCAGTATATGGCACAGACTATACTTTGAGATCAGGAACTGGTACTTCTATTTTTGGTAATGGTACAGAAGCAGTACTTTTGATAGGTATTAATAGTAGTAGTAGTTTTCCTTTGACTCTGAATACAGTTGATAGTGATAAAACTGTTGAAATTACTCTTACACAAGTAAATTTTGCGGATAATTCAACAACAACATCTTTCACTGCAGGAAATGTTACAACACATACACTTACTATCAAAAATGTTCCTACATCAGGTGAAAATAATATTCCAACAATAAAAACACCGATAGCCACACAATATATAGATCTTTATGTTACTTCTACATTAACTATTAATAATGAAATATTAAAGAATTTATTTTTTGATTTAGATACTAATGATAGAGTTGGTATTAGTTTGACTAATAATACAGATGCTACTGTTGTAACAACAACATCAGACATAGAATTTTCTAGTTTAGTATTAACAGGTTTAAAAGTTGGAACAAGTACTATTGAACTTACTGGTGATGATCATCGTGGTGGTATTGTTACCTCAACTTTCGATGTAATCGTTACTGATTCTACTCCTGTTGAGGGAAATAATGCTCCAACATCAACTGTAATAGATGATAAAACATTGGAGGTTGGTCAGACTTTTGATATTATTCCTAGTGTTATTTTTGAAGATGTAGAAGATAGTGATGATAAGTTAACTTATGGTGTAGAAATTAGTGCTGGTTCTGTTGTTTCTGTAACAACAACAAATTTTACAAATTCTTGGGCATATACTTTTACTGCTGAAAGTGTAGGTACTTCTACAATTACTCTTAGTGCAACTGATTTGGGTGGTCTTAGTACAAGTACATCATTTAAGGTAACTGTCACAGAAGATGTAACACCTATATTAATAAAAGAAATAGTTAATCAAACTTTAAAAGTAGGTGAAAGTGTAGTTTTGAACTTAAATGATTATTTTTCAGATCCAAACGAAGATGTCTTGTCTTTTTTAACAAGTATTAACGTTCCAAATTTAATTACTACAACACTTAATACTGAAACAAATAAATTAACAATTACTGGTGTAGCTATAGGTACAACTCTTATGAGTGTTACTGCCTCTGATAGTCAACATAGTGTTTATGATATATTTAATGTCACAGTAAAAGAAAATAATGAAGGTAATACTGATAACAATACCGGTTCAAGTAACGGCGGTGGTAGTTTATTACCAAACACAGCTCCTCAAGCTTCTATGGTTGTTGGTCAAGAAGTAACTATCGAAGTAAACAAAGAAATTACTTTTGATGCTAGTAGTAGTGTAGATAAAGAAGGAAACATTAGATTTTATTTCTGGAACTTTGGTGACGGAAGTGATGAAGTATATTACACTGTCCCAACAGTCAAATATACTTATACTAAAATAGGTAATTACACTTTGAATATCAAAGTAAAAGATGCTTACGGTGCTGAGAGTAGTGCGCAAGTAAAGGTAAAAGTTGTAGCTGGCAAAGCTTCTACAAATACGGGAACTCCAAATACTAATACTGAAAGTGGAACTAAAACTGAAACTGAAACTACAACTTCTACTTCAACAACTGATACCCCAACTCCTGTAGAAGAAACTGGAAGTACTGGTAGTACAAATAATAATACTAACAATAACACTTCTGCTAATAATACTGAAGAAGAAGCAATAACAACTGAGGAAGAAAATACTTCTATAGAAGAAGAGACTACTTCTGAAAATACTGAAGAAGAAATTACTGAAGAAGTACCTGCTGAAACAACAGAAGAATTACCAACTTGGATCAAGATCATCTTTGGCAGTGGTGCTCTAGCTGCTATTGCTGGCGCTGGACTTGCTATCAATAGAGTGAGAAAAAATGTGTAAGATTGTTTGATAATATAAAAAATAAAGAAGCTATTCATATATATTGAGTAGCTTCTTTTTTTATGAAGTTTTGATTGTTCACACATAGACTTTACAAGATATAAAGATTATGTTAATTTAATATATGTAGGATGTTGACAAAAATAGTATGGTATGTTGTTAATTTCTCTCATATTTAGATACATTCAAAGGCTTTATTTGGCCAATTAGTAATTCAAAATGGTCGTGACCATTCACATAAACCATTGTAATATATAGTCAGTTTACTCATACTTAAAAAGTATGATAAATTTATCTATTAATTCATACTAATTGAGTATGATATATTTAACTTATTAATTCAAAATTACCAAGTTTAATATATTTACTTATGAAAAATAATTTTTTTGCTAAACTGGGAAACTTTTTTCTGGTTTCGGCTGTATTGTTCAATGGTTTTGGGGTAGGTTTGGTAAGTGCAGAATATGCAGAAGTTGTCTCTCCCACATTCTCTTTACTTGTTGATAATGTAAAAGAAGGAAATTTAGGAGAAACAACTACTTATAATGTTGGTGTAAAATATAATGGTCCAGTTTTGGTCTCTGATTATACTGTGGAAGTAATATTTTATAGTGTTTTAAATGATACTTTTGCTGAATATGGTGTTGATTATGAGGTACCTAATTCTGTGCCTAATTTGGAAGATTCTTCGTATTTTCTTACTTTTACGCCAGCAACACAAAATGATGAATTGTTTGTTCCTGTAACTGTTATGGGTAACGATACTATTAATAGTTTTAATGTTTTATTCAAATACATTATTTTTACTATAAAAGGTATTAATATCGACCAACCTGACCAGCTGTTTGGTTTGAGTATTGAAGATGATGATGTTCCTACTATTATTGAACCAATATTTACTCCCGCTACTTCTGTTGTCTATGAAGGTGTTGCTACAGGAGCTAATGTTACTAAGTTGGTAAACAATAATAATACTGATTTAATTTATACTATTGAACTTACTGGTGATGCTTTACTCGAACAAGAATTTGGATTGTCTGTTATTGATGAACAAAATATCTCTACACCAATCATGAGTAATTTTTTCAATCTTTCTGTACCAAGAAATTCTAGTTCTACTTTTTCTGTTCGTACAAATGGTATTTATGATAATTCGTCTTTTGATAATGTTGCAAAACAGACAATTTGGACTGTAACAAATGCGTTTGATGAGAGTATCTTTATTGATTATGATTTATCTTTAAGTAATATCAACTTTACTTTGGATATAAAAGATGAGGAAAATGATGTAGGTTTTATAAATCCAGCTTCATCTGTTGCAGAAGGAATTTCATTGAATGACTCTAATTCATCACTTGTATACAACAATGGTACTGACAATGATGTGTCTTTGACATTTGAACTTTCGGGTACGGCATCTTCTTTAACGGATTATACTGTAAGAACAAATGAATTGAGTTCAGGTTCTACTTGGGTAGTACCAAAAAATTCTATTAAATCTTTTCCTGTAGATATCTTGAATGTAACTGGTGAAAAAAATTTAGTGTTTACAATTACAAAAATAGATTTATTAAATGACAATGGTACCATTAAAAATGGAAATATTACACCTATTTTACCGAATGCACAGACACACACTTTGACAATTCTGGATAATGTTGTACCGCCTGTAAATCATGCACCTGTTGCAATTATGCAACCAATACTTTTGGGTAATGTTAATGTTGGTTCAAACTCAACCCCTGTTTCATTTTCAACCACTTTTTCAGATCCTGATTCAGATGTACTTACATATAGTGTAGAACTTTCAAATCCTGTAATTGCAACATCTCAAATAACAGCAGGTGAGTTGGTACTTACAGGAACAAGTGTCGGTACAACAACAGTAACAATGATGGCTACAGATCCTGATGGCTTGAGTGCTAGTACCACGTTTAGTTTGACTGTCGTAGAAAATAATAATGGTGGTGGAAATAATTCTCCAACAGTAAATATTCCAATAGCCACACAATATATTGATCTCTATACTACTTCCACATTAACTATTAATAATGCAATATTGCAGAATTTATTTTCTGATGCTGATGTTAATGACATAGTTGGTATTAGTTTGACTAATAATACAGATGCTACTGTTGTGACAACAACACCAGGCATAGAATTTTCTAGTTTAATGTTGACAGGTTTGAAAGTCGGTGCAAGTGTTATTGAACTTACGGGAGATGATACACATGGTGGTATTGTTACCTCTACTTTTGCGGTAATCGTTAGTGACTCTACTCCTATAGAAGGAAATAATGCTCCTACATTATCAACTACAACAGTATTTGTAGATAACGAAATTTCTTTGCAAGAAACATTTGGATCAAATCTTCATCTTTATTTCGAAGATGTTGATGCGGGTGATACATTAACTTTTTCAGCTACTACAACTGATGCTTCTATAGTGACAAGTGGAATTGACGCATTGGGTCAAATAACACTGACACCACATAATTATGGTACAGTTCAAGTAATTGTTACTGCCACAGATAATCAAGGTGCTAGTGTCTCTGATGCATTTTCTTTGAAAGTAAATACTCCACCAGAATTAACAGTAAATACTTTAGGAAATAAACAAATTGATTTGAAAGTATCATCTAGTTTGTTAATAGATAGTAATACAATTCGTGGTGTTTTTACAGATAGAGATGGAGAAATACTTACTATTTCTGTAAGTGATAATAGTGATAATACTGTTGTAACAACTACTCTTGGAGAAGATGATTCTCTCACTTTACTTGGTTTAAAAGTGGGAACAAGTACGATTGAAATCACTGCTGACGATGGTTATGAAATTACCTCTACTACATTTCTTGTTACGGTTGTAAATTCTACATCTGAAGAAACAGGGAATAATGGTGGCAACTCTGGCAGTTCAAGTGGATCTAGTGGCGGTGGTGGTTCTGCTCTTCTTTCTAATACAGCTCCTCAAGCTGCTATAACTAATGGTCAAGAAGTAACTGTGGAAGTAAACAAAGAAATTACTTTTGATGCTAGTCAAAGTACTGACAAAGAAAATAATATTAGATTTTACTTCTGGAACTTTGGTGATGATAGTGATGAAGTATATTACACGGTACCAACAGTCAAACATACTTATACTAAAATAAGTAATTACACTTTGATAAGCAAAGTACGTGATGCTTACGGTGCTGAGAGTATTGCTGAAGTAAAAGTAAAAGTTGTAGCTGCTAAAGGTTCTACAAATACGGGAACTACAAATAATACTTCAAATACTAATACAGAAAGTGAAACTAAAAATGAAACTACAATTCCAAAAACTGATACAACTACATCTGTAAAAGAAACTGGAAGTACTGGTACTACTACAAATACTAATAACAATAATTCTTCTAACAATACTGAAGAAGAAACAGTTATTGAAGAAGAAATTATAGAAGAAAGTACAATTGAGGAAGAAGATACTTCTTCTGAAGAAGAGTTTATTTTTGAAAATATCAAAGAAGAAAGTATTAAAGAAACACCAGTTGGAGAAGTAGAAGAACTACCAACTTGGATAAAAATCATCTTTGGTAGTGGTGCTTTAGCTGCTGTAGCTGGCGCTGGTCTTGCTATTAATAAAGTGAGAAAGAATATATAATTTCTTAATTGTGAAATTAAAAAACACTGTCCGTGATAGGACAGTGTTTTTGTTTTCTTAATTTTAATCTTTTAAAAATTTTGCTATCAATTTTTCTGCTTCATCTCTATTTTCTAGCCAGTTGATTCTTTGGTCACGCTTGAACCAAGTCATTTGTTTTTTGGCAAAATGTTTGGTCTCTCTTTTCAGTTTTTTGATAGCATCTTCCAGGCTTTCTTTTCCTTCTAAATGATCACGAAATTGACGATAACCAATACCACTCATACTTGGTAAGTCCCAGCTGTATTTTTGTTTTTGTAGTTTTTTTATTTCTTCCAAAATTCCTTCTTGTATCATTTTGTCAACGCGATCCTCTATTCTTTGGTGAATAATTTCTTTTTCTGCTTTGAGGCCAATTTGTAAAATATCAAAAAGTTGTTCGCCCATTTTTTGTTGAGTAGAAAATGGTTCACCGCTGAGGATACTGACTTCTAGAGCTCGGATAATTCTTCTTTTGTTGTTGATATCAATTATTTCGGCAGAAATAGGATCTACTTGTTTTAACCATTCGACTAGATCTTCAATACTTTTTTCTTCGAAACTTCTTCTTAGTTTTTTGTTGGGAGCAATTCTTGGCATCTTATAATTATCAACTAGTGATTGTATATACATACCAGTACCACCGACCACAAAAGGAATTTTATTTTTCATGTGGATCATCTTGGCATACTTGATGGCTTGGTCGTGAAATTCGGCGGCAGTGAAATATTTGCCAGGATCAAGGAAATCTACCAAATAATGTGGAACATCATCAACATAATAATTTTTTTTGAAACCCTCGCGTTTCCATTGACCGAGAGGTTTGGCTGTGCCTATGTCCATTTTTTTATAAAGTTGTCTTGAATCTGCTGAAATTATTTCTCCTCCAAATTTTTTGGCCAAATGCAAACTCCAATCAGTTTTGCCACTGGCGGTAGGTCCCAAGATGACAATTAGTTTGGGAAGTTGTGTGTTTTCTGTATGTTTGTTGGACACAAGATTGTAAGTTATTTATATATTGTTATTATAGCATTTTCCCCCATAAAATCCAGTGTCCTGCTTCGGTGATGATTACTTTTACTATTTTACCAATCAAAGATTTGTCTCCTGGAAAATTGATGCGTTTCATTTCGCGAGAGTTGCCACCGCACATTCCGTTTTTGAAAGTGTCCACCAAGACAGATACTTCTTTGTTTAAGTATAATTGATTTTTGCGTAAAACGATATCTTCCATCAAATGTTGTAATTTAAACCAACGTTTTTTCTTTTCATCTTGAGTAATATTGTCTGTGAAAGCTTTGTCAGCTGTCGTGCCAGAACGAGTAGAATATTTGGCAGTATAAGATATATCAAAATCACATTCTTGATAAAGTGAAATAGTTTCAGCAAAATCTTCGTCTGTCTCATCACAAAAACCAACAATAATATCTGTACCAATTGCAATGTCTGGTTTTTTTTCTCTGATTTTCTTTATTTTTTCTAAATACAATTCACGAGTGTGCTTGCGATTCATTTTTTTCAAAATCTTGCTACTGCCAGATTGCACTGGTAAATGTATAAAATTCAATTGTTTTGGCAGTGTCAAAGCATCAATTACTTCATCGTCCATGTGAATCGGATGTGGTGCTGTCCAGTGAATACGTTCTAGCCCCTCAATTTGATTTAGTTCCCATAGCAATTTGGCAAAATCATTTTGTGTATAAGGATTATTTGAACTGAATTTGTCGTCTTCTTTGGCAAGCCAATGATTGACTATTTGTCCCAAGAGTGTGATTTCTAGACAGCCATAGTTTACTAGAGATTTTACTTCATCAAGAATATCTTTGAGTGGTCTGTTTACTTCCATACCTCGAGCATAAGGTACGACACAATAGGTACAGAACTGGTTACAACCTGTCTGAATGGTCACAAAAGCCTGGAATTTACTTTTGACGTGTGGTTTGACACTTAGATAATCAAGTTCTAAATCTATTGGTCTAAGCTCTGGATTGAGTTCTGAGAGCCACTTTGGCATCATAATCACATCTTTAGTCGGGAAAAATAGATCTACGCCTTTCAATCTTTTGCGTAATGTGCCATCTTTGTCACGTCCTGGCATACAGCCTGTCACTGCGACGATTAAGTTTGGTTTAGTTTCTTTTAACTTTGCAAATTCATGAGAAAAACTATAGATACGATCTTCAGCCGATTCGCGAATAGAGCAACTGTTCATGAGTATCACGTCAGCTTCTTCTGGCTTATCTGTTGATATCATATTCATGGACTCAAAAATAGATTCAATACGCTCTGAATCATTTTTGTTCATTTGGCAACCGAATGTTATAATATGATAGTGGAATTTTTTGTTTTCTTGATGGTCTTTCATAAAATTTTAACATTTATAACTTACAATAAGGAATGGGGAACGGGGAATGAGGAATGTTTATTAAAAAAATGATTAGTATAAATTCTTGTTAAGATTAGTGTTACAATTATAATGATTTTTTCAAAAAATGCAAGAGTTAGCAAAAAATTGACATTGACAAAACGCGTTTTTTGTGCTATAATAAGTACATAAATTAATATTTTTAATATAAAAATATGGAATCAGAAAGAAAAATACCTTTAGGTCATTCTGAATATAACATGCCTGCTGTTGGAATTTCTATGGGTAACTCAAGTAAAAAACCTGAATTTGTTAATACTAAAGTTGCAAGATCTTACGCTGAAAAAGTTCCTTCTCGTGATATACAAAAATCTCCATTAGAATCATTAGAAACACAAACTATAAAACAAAAATCAGAAACA
The DNA here is from genome assembly GCA_041674805.1 of Candidatus Magasanikiibacteriota bacterium. Classification (GTDB taxonomy): domain Bacteria; phylum Patescibacteriota; class Patescibacteriia; order Magasanikbacterales; family UBA922; genus UBA1557. Next base: position 143,470 of record JBAYVA010000002.1, read on the forward strand.
CAAACTACAAAACAAAGAATTGAGGATCTTCGTAGTAGAATTTTGAAAACAAGAAGAGATTCAAATACTCCCTCATCACTTTCAAAAGATTAAAAACAATATTTATCATCTTTATTTAATTCAAAATATATGAATTCAAGATCTCCAGAAGAGCGACATCCTCAAAAGGGTATAGAGGATTTTACAGGTTCTGGTTCTAATGTGAAAAAAGAATCTAACGTTGTGTCTGTTACTGAACAATTAGCTCAAAAGAAACGTGAAAAATTTCTTGCAGGTTTTGCAGTTGGAAACAAGAGACAGATAAAAGATATGATAGCAAATAGAAAATCTGCTCCGGATAATGGTGGGTTGTCTGTTACTGAACAATTAGCTCAAAAGAAAGGTGAAATTATTGAATCTAAAAAAGAATCAGAATTAAAATCAGATATTGATACTACAAAACCTATGAGAGATCGTAGTTTTTTGGCTGAAGCTAGATCAGCTGAAAGAAGAAGAGAAGAATATGTGGCTACAGGCAAAAGAAAACAACAAGAACAAGAAGAGGAAAAACTTGATTTAGAAGTTGCTTATAAAAATTTGGCTTCTGCTGTTGTTAAAGATGCTACAAAATTAGAGGAATATTTGGATAATGATGTTTTGAATAGACAATATTTTGCTAAAGATGGAGATATTCGTAGTGATAAAATTGCAGAAGTAAGATCTGGTTTTGTGGATAATGGAAAAGTTTCTGGAGATAAAATAGTTGTAAGAAATATAGATGAAGAAGCATTTTTGAGAGATTATAAAGAAACTGGAGTAATAAAACATTTTGAAGAAGAAAAAACACACACACCAGAAGAAACTGGAGTAATAAAACATTTTGAAGAAGAAAAAATAAAAACACCAGAAGAATTAAAAAGTGAATGTATCGTTATTATCAAAGAATTAAAAACTAATTATGGTGTAAATGTAAATGAAGATGGTACTATTCCTGCTGGTTTCTTAGGAATGAATAGAAAAAAAGTTTTGAAGCTTGAAGAAACAGTTCCTATTTTTTCTGCAACAACTAAAGAGCTCGTTGATTTGAATACACAAATATATGCTGCATCTCACAATACTAATAATGTGCGTGTAAGTAGTAATGTTAAAAGAAATAATACTCCAAGAACAGGAGGCAATGTCTTGACAGGTAATTAATAATATTTTTTATGGAAGATAACACACAAAAAACAAATCCAATTCCTGATTATACAAACATGACAGAACAAGAAAGAATGGACGCCGCTATGAAACAAGCTGGTATGGCTCCAGGTGATATTGGTAAGATGGTTGCCAAAAATATGGCTACCAATATGGCCAAGAGTACTGCTAAGAATTGGATTAGAACTTTGCTTCATAGTATTTTTAAGTTTTAAACATTTTTTTGTTGAAAGTGCTCCTTAGTTTTTAAGGAGTATTTTTTTGACATTGCAATAACACAAATACTCACGAATATTCACAAATATTTTTTTTGGTTAGTTCTATTATCTCCATTTTATCTCTATTTATTATTAGATTTTATTAAAATATAAAAATATTCCGCCCAAGGCTGATCAGTCTTCGCTGAAAAAGTATTAAAACACTCTCGTTAAGTAAGTATTTCAAAATTATGCTCGTTCGTCTCCAAAAACACATCGCAGATTTAGGAATTTGTTCTCGTCGTAAGGCTGAAGAACTTATTTTGGCTAAAAAAGTAAAAGTAAATGGAAAATTAATTACAGAAATGGGTGTAAAAGTGGATCCAGAAAAAGATAAAGTTGAAATCATAACAGACAAAAAAACAAAAACATTTGTAAAAAGAACTTTTGATAGTCCTGTTAATAATAATGGCAAAGTTTATATTATTTTGAACAAACCTGTTGGTTACATTACAAGTGCTTCTAGTGAACAAGGTGAATCAGTGTTGGATCTTTTGACTTCACAAAACTGTGTAATGAAAGGTGGAGAAGTGAAGGCTAGAGTTTATCCTGTTGGTCGTTTAGACAAAGATTCTGAAGGATTAGTACTTTTGACTAACGATGGTGATTTGACGAATGAACTTACTCATCCTCGTTATGAACACGAAAAAGAATATGAAATTACTATTGATGGTTTTCTTACCAAAGATGCTGTGAAGATATTGACCAAGGGTATGCAAATAGGTGATGATTATGTAAATGGTATACAGCTTGTGAAAGAATTCAAAAAAGGACGTACTTCTATTATTACAGCAATTTTAACAGAAGGTAAAAACAGACAAATTAGAAAGATGTTTGGTAGTATTGGTTACCGTGTAATGACCTTACGTCGTAGCCGTATAAATAAATTGAAATTGGGTGTATTGCCTGTGGGAAAGTGGAAATATATAACTAAAGATAAAATTGTTTAAATCATTTTTACTGGAGTATTTTAGATTTTGGTTTAGTATGATATACTAAAAGTATAATATTAATTTTTTTATATGATAAAAGGTACAGCAAATTTTAGTAAAATGAGATCAATATTTTTTTTCGGTCTTATTGGTATTTTGACTTTAGGAGTATTATATCTTTTTGCTCCATTTTTTTATCCTATATTTTGGGCAGCCGTGCTCGCAGTAATTTTTTATCCACTTTATAAATGGTTTTTAAAATTATTTAAAAAAGAAGGAATAAGTGCTGGTGTTTCGGCAAGTATTGTTTTTTTGATGTTGATTTCGGTAGTTAGTATTTTATCTTTTTTATTGGTTAACCAATCAATATCTCTATATAATGATGTCTCAAGTAGTGGTGTGTTCCAAAATTCAACTAATAATTTTTCTTCTTGGCTAGAAAAAACTCCTTTGTCACCATATTTTACAGAACTAAAAAATAATTGGACTTCATATATTAATGATTTCACTAAGAATCTTAGTGTTTGGATTGTTAATTTTGTAAAGGATGGTACTACTGTTTCTATAATATTTGTATTCAAAATTTTTATAATGTTTTATACTTTATATTATTTTTTTAAAGATGGTAAAAGATTATTGATTTGGTTAGAAAAAATATCACCTTTGGGGAATAAATATGAAGTAAGTCTTTATGATAGATTCACTTCTACGGTGAGGGCTACTTTAAAAAGTACTTTATTTGTCGGTACTATACAAGGTACTTTGGGTGGTTTTATATTTTGGTTGACAGGTATAAAAGGAGCTTTTGTTTGGGGTGTAATCATGGTTATTATTGCTATTATACCTGCTGTGGGACCTTCTCTTGTCCTTGGAATTGCTGCTATTATAATGCTTGTGGTTGGAAATATTTGGCAAGCTATAGTTTTGGCTATTGCTACTGTAGTTATTAGTTTTGTTGATAATCTTATTCGTCCTGCTTTTATTGGCAAAGATATTCAAATGCATCCTTTATTAGTTTTCTTTAGTATTTTGGGTGGTTTGGCTTTGTTTGGGGCTTCTGGTTTTGTTATAGGTCCTGTGATTGCAGCTCTTTATCTTTCTGTTATTGCTATTTATGAAAGTTATTATAAGAAAGAGTTGAAAGATAATTAGTAAAGTAAAAAATAATAATATAAATAAAACGTTTTATTAAATAATAGAACGTTTTTAATTACAAATTTCTAATGTCAAAACTTTTTGTAATTAATAATTTGAAATTGATTTGATATTTGGATTTTTTAATTTGAAGTTTGTTTCTTAGTAAGAAAATTTATATATTAAAAAATAGACTTAGTAGTCTATTTTTTGTACCGCGGGCGGGACTTGAACCCGCACGACATTGCTGCCAAGGGATTTTAAGTCCCTCGTGTATACCAGTTTCACCACCGCGGCGTATATAAATTGTTTGACAAATCTCCAAAGGGGTGGCCAACGGGAATTGAACCCGTATTGTCGGTACCACAAACCGAAGTAATAACCATTATACAATGGCCACCCCTCTGGGGACTTTTATATATTAGACAGAAAATATTATAGTGTAAAAAAGATTTTTTGTCAATAAATATCCTAGCAGAGACAGATTTTATAATTAAAAAATATATAAAAATCAAATAAATAAAAAAATCTGCTTTTGGCAGAAAAGTTTGATATATTAAGTGAAGTGATGACCGCCCGCGTTGACTGTTTGCAGTCAAGGCGCGGGCGGTCACAACAAGCTGGCTGAGGTGTCACCCTACGGGAGGGTTTTGACACCTACCGCCAGCTTGTTTTCTGTGACGAAGATGGTGACCAGCCATCTTCGCCACGCGGGCCCCTCCATGACTAACGCCATGAAGGGGCCCCCGGCGAGGAGCTCTGGGACGCCAGGGACGTCTCGCTCCTCGCCGGGGTTTAGCGGGCGGAGGTGGAGGTAGTCCTCCGCCCGCTTGTTTGAAGTATTGAACTGAGTGCATACCTCCAAAGCACTCAGTTTTCCCTCGGGGAGGCTATGTAAGCGAGCGCTATGCACAGCCTCCCAGACGGACCTTTCCGTTATACTCAAGGAGTACTCTGGAAGGGTCTCGTCTTGCTGCAGCTGGCGTGTGACGTTGGTCGTCGTCGCACACCCCGCTGCAAGCACGAGGATCCAAGCCATGAAGACTAGGATGATTTTACTCATCCTTAGCCTCCTTTTCCCCCTGAAAAAAAGGTTGTCATCTCCGGGGGAGTGAGAGAAGACTGGATATTTTAGCATAAAAAAGTGATTTTGTCAATGTGATTGTCATAAAAGTTAAAGTTTAAAAATTAAAAAACACGGGTAATAAATCCCGTGTTTTTTGAAATTATAATGTTTTGTTTATTCTTTTTTGCCTTCAAAAGCTCTTAATATTTCCAAAGGAATAGCAAAGATAACAGTGTTTGATTGATCTGAACTTAAGTCATTCAGAGTATTCAATGTTCTCAAGTGTAGTGCACCTGGTTGAGCATTCAACAATTTAGCAGCATTTGCTAAATTAGTTGCAGCTTCTACTTCGCCAGTAGATTTGATAATTACGGCTCTTCTTTCGCGTTCAGCTTCAGCTTGCTTGGCGATAACACGTTGCATTTCTTCTGGTAAAATAATATCTTTCAGCTCTACTGATTCTACTTTTACTCCCCATGGATCTGTAGCTATATCTACCAACTCTCTGATTCTTTTGGCTGCTTGGTCTCTATTCGCCAAAAGTTCGTCCAATTCAAGTTCACCTACGACGTTTCTCATAGTTGTTTGTGCCAATTGACTGACAGCATAAAAATAATCTTCAACTTCTATAAAAGCTTTAGCAGCGTCACTAATTTTGTAATAAATTACAGCGTTTATTTTGGCTGAGACATTATCTTTGGTAATAGCTTCTTGGTAAGGGACATCTACAGCTTTGAGACGTATATCTACAATTTTCATTTTTTGAACTACTGGCCAGACAATTCTCCAGCCTGGTTGTACTGTTTTGTAATAGGTACCAAACAAAAATTTTACCCCACGTTCATATTGATTGACTTGTCTAATACTATATAAAACCAAAACAACAAAAGCTCCTAAAACATATAATAAATACATATTTTTTGATTAAATTAATTATTTAAATTGTATATTTTTATTATAGCACTAGTACTTAGATCTGACAATAAACAAAAAAACGCTTAAAAAAGCGTTTTTGGTGAGCCCGCAAGGAATCGAACCTTGGTCCAAAGCTTAGAAGGCTTTTGTTTTATCCATTAAACTACGGGCCCATTTGTAATGTTACAGGGCGTAGTTTACTGTATTTTTTTGGATTTGTCAACTTAAACAAGCAGATTAAGTAACGTAAGCAGAATAAGCAGAATAAGTTTTTTGAAGATTTTTTATTTTATTACATTGTTTTGGATTTTGTCGTTTAGAAAAGCTTTGATATTATCAACAGAAGTATCATAAATTCTTTGTAAAGCTTCTATACTATTGAAGGCATTGTGTGGGGTGATAATAGTGTTTGGATGATCTATCAAAATATTTTCCATCAAAGTACGACGTACTTCTTCAGTATTTTTTAAATTTAGAACTTTTTCTGGATTTTGGAAATAAGTTTCTTCTTCCAAAACATCACTACCAATGCCGGCAATCTTGCCTGTTTCAAGTCCCCAAACAAGAGCTTCTGGATCAGCCAGACCACCACGAGCAGTATTGATAATATACACGCCGTCTTTCATCTTTTTGACGGCAGTTTTATTTATCATGTGGTAAGTAGTTGGAAAGAGTGGAACGTGCAATGATATTACGTCTGAGTCAGTATAGAGCTTGTTTAGACTGACATAATTGAATTTGTGGGTCTTTGTTAGTTCTGGGTTTGGAAAAGCGTCGTAAGCTATTACATTGGCTTCAAAACCAGCTAACATATCTATAAGGTGAATGCCTATATGGCCAGTACCAATAATACCAATGGTTTTACCTTTCAAATCAAAACCACGAAGACCATGATAATCATAAACACCTTCTTTGACAATTTTTACAGATTGAAATAATTTGCGTGATAAAGAAAGGATAAGAGTCATGGCGTGTTGGGCGACGGTATTTTCACCATAAGTAGGTACATTGCAAACAGTTATTTTCCTTTTTTTGGCTTCTTTCAAATCAATATGATCAAAACCTGTGGAAAAAGTAGCAATCATTTTTAGTTTTGGTAAATTTTCAAAAACTTGTTTGTCTATTTTGGAATCAACAAATACACCAAGTATTTCTGTATCTTTTTTTGTTTTTTTCAGATCTAATGGTTGTTCTGAAATATCTAAATTGTGTCCTTTGATTTTGTTTCTTAAATAATCTTTTAGATCAGGTGTAATACTTGAAAAAGATATTTTACTTTTTGTATTTGGCATATTTTTTAAATTATTTTTATTTGTATGTATTATAGCAAATTAAAAGTAGTTAGCAAAATCTGTTAGATAAAAAAACAATCCTTATCAGTAAAGGATTGTTTTTGTAAGTAAATGAATTGTGATTAAGCAACAACTTCTTCTTCTTTTTTACCTTTTTCTTCTACTTTGATATCTTCAATACTACCAACATCACCAGCTTCCATAGCTTTTTGTGCTTCTTCTGAAAGAGGAGCTAATACTTTGGCAAGCAAAGTTTCAGCATCTTCTGTTGAAACAACACCTTTTGGTAATTGTAAATCTTTTATCAAGATAGTATCATCAAATGTTTTTAGTGTTTCTAAACTAATTTGTAAAGAAGTAACTAAATTTTCTGGTAAACATTTTACATCCAAAGTATCTTGCATAATTGCTAAAGTACCAGCAAGTCCTTTTACTGCAGGAGATATACCTACAAATTCTAATTCAATTGTAGCTTCCATTTCAACACCCATTTGAATTTGACGTAAGTCAACGTGAGTAATAATATTTTTTACAGGATGATATTGTAAATCTTGAATAAGAACTTTTACTGTTTTTTCGTTGTCCAAAGTAAAATCAATCAAAGTTGATTCACCTGCTTCGTTGTAAACTTTTGTTAATTCAATCAAATTTACACTTATGGCAACAGATTCACGGTCTGGTCCGTAAACTACACCAGGTACCAAGCCTTGTGTACGAATTTCAGCGGCATTTCTACTTGTTCTTTTTTGAGCTTTTAAAGAGTATGACATAACGGCTATTTTTTAGAAATTAAATATTTATTAAATGAAATGTTGTGAATAATTTGGTAAGCTTCTAATAGATTTTCTTCGTTTATGGCTGGTTTATTATAAAATTTTTTAGCATCATTGAATTCTAGATCACTTACCATCGCTACTAGACTTACACCTATATTGTTTGTGGTGGCTAAAAAAATCATAGAATTGTTACAGGCATTACAATTTAGATGTAGCATGTGAGATTCTTCAGATTCACCAACTATTTTTATTTGATTTTCTTTTATTTCTTTTTTACAAATAATACACTCTTTCATTATCATAAATTGAGAGCGAAGGGAGTTTATTATTTGTGATAGATTATTTTTTTTAAGCATATAAAAGCGAAAGAAATATAACAAAAAAGCTTAGATTAGTCAAGTACTGGCTGTATATAGGTCTCTTAATAATACTAAATTTAAGATGAACGGGCAATACTTTCTGCCATAGCTATTAGTAAAAAATTTATAATAAGTGAGGATCCTCCATAACTTAAAAAAGGTAGAGTAACCCCTGTAACAGGCAAAAGACCCACAGCGGCTCCAATATTTACAATAATATGAGCCAAAAACACTAGGCTAACCCCCAATGGTAAATAAGCTGAAAAATCATCTGTAGCCTTGTTGGCTATGACGACTAAGCGCCAAATAACTAAGAAATATAAAGATAAAACTATGAAGAATCCCAAAAAGCCTAATTCTTCACCAATTACAGAAATAATAAAGTCAGTTTGTGCTTCTGGTAAAAAGTGTAATTGACTTTGGGAGCCAAAGCCTAGACCTCTACCCATAAATTGACCAGAGCCAACAGCAATAATAGATTGAGTAACATTGTAACCAGAACCAAGTGGATCGCGAGAAGGGTCAATAAAAGTCAAAATACGTTCTTTTTGATAATCTTGAAAAATAAAGAGCCAGCCAGCTACTACAACTAAGACAGCCAAAGCAATAATACCAAATATATATCTTTTTTTGGTACCAACTAATACAATTAAACCAAACCAGACTGCAAACAAGATAGAAGCAGATCCTAAATCTGGTTGTAATAATATTAAGAATGCTAAAAAAGCTGTCAAAGAAAACATGACTAAGACAAATTGCCATTTATCAAATCGACGAGCTTGTCTTTCAATTCGCCAGGATAGTAAAATTACTAAGGCTAGTTTGGCAAATTCCGCTGGTTGAAAAGAAAAACCTAAAAAACGAAACCAGCCAGTAGTACCACGAATATTTATGCCCAAAAATAAAACAGAAACAAGTAAAATGAGAGCAAAAATATAAAATAGTTTGGCTGATGATTGGTAAAAAGAACTATGTAAAGAAGATGCAATAAAAAAAAGAAAAATGGCAATACCTAAAGAAATGAATTGTTTGCTAGTATAAGTAAGTAAATCACCACGAGAAAGGTCTACACTATAAATAGTAGCTAAACCAATTAAAGACAAAATTAATGCTGAAAAAAATAAGATCCAATCAAATTTTCGCCAACTACCTTTTAACAAATTTAACATATACTACTGTAACAAATAAACATTTTTATCAAAAACATTGATGATAGGCTGTAATTCGATAGAATCAACTTCTAAATAATTGTTGAACAAAGAAAAACTAATGTCTTTTTTTGATAAACCTACAAAATTATTTATATATAATGGCAAAAAGCCAATAATAGTTTCATTTTGTTTTAAGACTATAATAAAGTTGATTTCTTTGTAGCCAAACAAAGTATTGTTTGTTATATCAAAACTTAATAATTTTCCACTACTTTCGGTAGTACCACCAAATTGAGAAAATTGTAGATTTTCTATGGAGAAATTGAGACGTTCTTCTTTGTAAGAAATAGGATCAAAAATTTCGTGAGCATCAATTCTAGACCATGCAATATCTATAATATTTATTTGATTGTTTTGGGGAATATAGTTTGGTGAATCTACTCCAAATTCAATCAAAAATCTATTTTCGTTTGGAGAAATAATTACAGTTTTTGTCTCAGTTTCACCTTCTTCTAATATAAAATTGTAAGAAACAGAAGCTAACCAATTTTTGTTAGAATTATAAACATTGATAGCATAATCATATTTTCCGTTGGAACTTGGAAAAATATATTTATCTCCAAATTGTAAATCTTGAGGTTTATTTTTTTGAAAAATTTCTTTGGGAATTTGAGTATTAAGCATTTGATTGATATTGGCTTTGTCTATATTGTAATCAAAGAAAAAATATTTACCAAAATAAAACAAAGCAAACAAAATAGAAAGCACTGACCATGCTGCCAAAAGTCCTATCACAATTTTTCTAAACAAAATTTTGTGATTCAAATAAAATTGTGCCAATTTTATACTACTATTAGAAAAGTCACCGGAAGTATCTATATAACTTTCAAATTTTTCATTTTTCATAAAAAATACTAAAATTAGAACAATTTTATTATATCAAAATAATTACAAAAAGTCTACAAATTATTTTTTTAATTTTAAGTTTCAGCTCTTGTCTTGGCAAACAAACTGTGTTACAATTTAATCCGTAATAAAAATATCAATTAAATAGAGTAATTAAGTGTTTTATATGTCAAAAACGACTACAACAAATTCATATAGTGCCAAAAATATTCAAATTTTAGAAGGTTTGCAAGCAGTCAGAAAAAGACCAGGTATGTACATTGGTTCTACTGGTGCACAAGGTTTGCATCATCTTATTTGGGAAGTGGTAGACAACTCTATTGATGAAGCCATGGCAGGACATTGTGATACTGTTCAAATTAAATTATTACCAAATTCTTGGGTAGAAGTTATTGATAATGGTCGTGGTATTCCTGTAGATATTCATCCTGTAAAAAAAGTTAGTGCTTTGGAAATTGTCTTGTGTACTTTGCATGCTGGCGGTAAATTTGGTGCTGAAGATAGTGGCTACAAAGTTTCTGGTGGTTTGCATGGTGTAGGTGTTTCTGTAGTAAATGCTCTTTCTATAAATCTTAAAGCTACGGTATACAAAGATGGTAAAATTTGGGTACAAGAGTATGAAACTGGTACCCCAAAAGCCAAAGTAAAATCTATTGGCAATACCAAAGAAAGTGGTACTTCTATTGCTTTTCAAGCTGATCCAACTATTTTTGAAACTACAGAATATGAATGGAAACATATTATAGATCATTTAAGACAACAAGCTTACCTAACTAAAGGTATTACACTTATTATTTCTGATGAAAGAACTCCAGAAGAAAAAGCCAAAGATAAAACAGCTGTACAATTCCCAAATAATAAATACAAATTTTATTTTGAAGGTGGTATTGCTAGTTATATCAAGCATATCAACAAAAATCGTGAACCAAAAAATAAAAATGTTTTTTATACTGATAAAGAAGAAGGAGATATTGGAGTAGAAGTTGCTTTGCAATATACTGATGAATTTAGTGAATCACTTTATGCTTTTGCTAACAATATTACTAATCCAGATGGAGGTTCACATGTGGCTGGTTTCAAAACTGCTTTGACTAGAACTTTGAACAATTATGCTCGTACCAAAAATATTTTGAAAGAAAAAGATCCAAATTTGACAGGTGATGATGTACGTGAAGGTTTGACAGTTATAATTTCTATCAAAATTCCAAACCCTCAATTTGAAGGTCAAACAAAAGCTAAGCTTGGTAATCCTGAAGTCAAACCTGTGGTAGAAAGTATTTTTGGTGAACAGTTTGCTATATTTTTGGAAGAAAATCCAAAAGATGCTGAAGGTATTATTGGACAATGTTTGATTGCTGCCAAAGCTAGACAAGCTGCCAAAATGGCTCGTGATACAGTTTTGCGTAAAAGTGCTTTGGAAGGATTTACTTTGCCTGGAAAATTGGCAGATTGTTCAAGTAGAAGACCTGAATTGAGTGAACTTTATATTGTAGAGGGAGATTCTGCTGGCGGTAGTGCCAAACAAGGTCGTGATAGAAATACTCAAGCTATTTTGCCTTTGCGTGGTAAAGTTTTGAATGTAGAACGTGCTAGATTAGACAAAATATTGGCTAATAACGAATTAAAATCTTTGATAATTGCACTTGGTACCAACGTAGGTGAAATGTTTGAAATTGAAAAATTGCGTTATCATAAAGTCATTATCATGACCGATGCTGACGTAGATGGTTCTCATATTCGTACTTTGCTTTTGACTTTATTTTTCCGTTATTTCCCTGATTTGATTACCAAAGGTTATATTTATATAGCACAACCTCCTTTGTATAGTATCAAAAAAGGTAAAGAAATGATTTGGATTTACAATATAGAAGCTCTGGACAAGTATAAAGCTAAATATGGTATTACGGATAGTGACTTGCAAGTTGTGGAGGAAGAAACAGATGTTGAAGATGCAGAAGAAACAACTAAAGTGGCAAATCCAAAAAAATTGAATATTCAACGCTATAAAGGTTTGGGAGAAATGAATCCAGAACAACTTTGGGAGACAACTATGGATCCTGCTAATCGTGTTTTGAAGCAGGTGACAGTAGAAGATGCTGAAGCTGCCAATGAAATATTTGATATTTTGATGGGTTCTGAAGTCGCACCTCGTAAAAAATTCATCCAAACACATGCTAAAAATGTACAAAATTTGGATGTTTAAAAATCATATAACAAAAAACATATAACATCTAACAAAAAAACACCACTAATCTGGTGTTTTTTGCTAAAGTAAGCAATTTTTTGATAAATTTTATTTTTTAATAATATCCACCACTCTCTACTCTTGACAAAGTAACAACTATAAGCTATAATTATCTCATAAATCGGTCAAAAGGCCGTTTTTTAATAAAGAAAATAAAAGGTTTAAGTTAAGGACTATAATATAGCTTAGTCTTTCGGGCATTTCCAGCCTTTTAAGCCTTTCAAGCATTTCTAGAATATGAAATTTTTTAAATCTATCGGTCAATATATCATAAATTCTATTCACGAATTAAAAAAAGTAACTTGGCCAACAAAAAAACAAGTTTTGACATACACTTTAGTCGTAGTTGTAATGAGTTTGGCTGTTGCTGTTTATTTTGGTGTTTTAGATTATGGTTTTAATTGGTTATTTGAACTTATAATTACAAAATAAAATATGTCCAAACAACAAGAAAATTTGGGTCGTCGTTGGTATGTCATTCATACTTATAGTGGCTACGAAGAAAATGTTAAACACAATTTGGAGCAACGTGTTGAATCTTTTGAAATGACAGATAAAATTTTTCAAGTTCTTATTCCAAAAGAAAAGAAAATTAAAATCAAAAATGGTAAACGTACTGTAGTAGAAGAAAAAATTTTTCCAGGTTATGTTTTAGTAGAAATGATGGTAACAGATGATTCTTGGTATGTAGTACGTAATACACCAAATGTCACAGGTTTCATAGGTACTGGTAATACTCCAACTCCAATTGATGCCAAAGAAATGGTGGCTCTTTCTAAGAGAATGACAGTAGATGAACCTACTCACAAAATTGATATTGAAATAAATGCTCCTGTAAAAATTTCAGATGGTCCTTTCAAGAATTTTGAAGGTAAAGTAAGTGAAGTAGATGAATCAAGAGGAAAAATCAAAGTATTGGTCAATATGTTTGGACGTGAAACACCAGTAGAATTGGATGCTTTGCAAGTGAAAAAAATATAACAAAAAGGCCTGAAAGGCCTAAAATGCCAGAAAAGCTAAAAAGGCTATTACTACCTTTTGCTTCTAACTTTTCTAGTATTTCCAGCCTTTCAGAAAAATAATAACTTTAACAAAAAATTAGGCATTTCTGGCTTTTCGAGCCTTTTAAGCCTTTCAAGCTTTTAAAATATATGGCAAAAAAACTAAAAACACAAATAAAATTACAAGTAGTCGGTGGCGCTGCTAATCCAGCACCTCCAATTGGTCCAGCTCTTGGTCAACATGGTTTGAATATTCAAGATTTTTGTACTCAATTCAACAATGCAACAAGTGATAAAAGAGGTGAAGTAGTTCCTGTTGTTATCAATGTTTATGATGACAGAACTTTTGACTTTATTACAAAAGTAGCTCCTGCAAGTGAACTTATCAAAAAAGCTGCTGGCATTAGTAAAGGTGCTGGTAATCCTTTGAAAGATAAAGTTGGCAAAATTACCAAAGCTCAATTGAAAGAAATTGCTGAAAAGAAAATGGAAGATTTGAATGCTCATGATATTGAGTCTGCTATGAAAATTATTGCTGGTACAGCAAAACAAATGGGTGTACAAGTTGAATAATTTTTACATTTAGAATATTTCAAAACAATCCTGATTTAATTGGGATTGTTTTTTTTAAATTATTTTGGGATTGCTTTTAATACTAAGTGTGTTAGAATATATGTTATAAAAGTAATTTTTATTTTATGAAAAAAATTAATCAAAAAGGTATTTATATTATTGCTGCAGTATTTTTTTTGGCAGGTTTGGCTTTATTGATTATTTTTTATAGTAATATTTTTTTTGCTAAAAATAAAGTAAATGATGATATTGTAAATATTCAAGAAAACAATGTTACAAATGAAGTAAAGGAAGTTTGTGATTTTGTTCGTCTTTTGGATGGTGTATGTGTAAAAACACAAGAAGAAACAAATCCAGAGTTAGTAGCGGTGATGATAGAGAATCATACTGAAGCTAGACCTCAATCTGGTTTGGCTTATGCTTCTGTGGTATATGAAGCACCTGTTGAAGCTAATTATTCTAGGTTTATGGCTATTTTTTCAAAAGATGTGGATGTAGCAAAGATAGGTCCTGTACGTAGTGCACGTAAATATTATTTGGATTGGTTGCGTGAGTATGGCAAAGATATTATGTATATGCATGTTGGCGGTTCACCAGAAGCTTTACAAATTATAAAGACTGATAAGAATATTTTTGATTTCAATGAATTTTCTAAAGGTCCTTATTTTTGGCGTAGTACTGATAGATATGCTCCACATAATGTTTATACTAATAGTGAGAATTGGCAAATAGCTTGGGAAAAATTAGGTACCAAAGAAAATACAGAATTTAAAACTTGGAAATTTGAAAGTTTAGAAAATTGTATAAAAGAAGAAGATAATTGTGTAAATAAAATTACTGTCTCATTTTTGCCACCAACTTATGAAGCTGTTTGGAATTATAGTAGTAGTACAAAAAAATATTTACGTTCACAAATAGAAGGTAAACATCGTGATTTAGATGGTACGGTAATAGAAGCGGATACTATCATTGTGCAAAAAGTGACAAGTAAAGTTTTAGATGAAGTAGGTCGTTTGCAAATAGATACTATTGGAAGTGGCGAAGCTATTATTTTTCAAAATGGACACATATTAGAAGGTACTTGGAAAAAAGAAACAGTGACTGGTCGTACTAGATGGTTAGATAAAAGTGGTAATGAAATACCTTTGAAAGCTGGAAAGATTTGGATTGAAGTGGTGAATGAGAGAGGAAATGTGGAATGGGGAACCCTCCCAGACGGCGGGCAAGCGGGGAATGTGGAATGACATACAGATTACAGATTGTACAGATTTACAGATGTGAAATAATAAATTGAGATACAATAGAGATAAAATAGAGATGATATTATTTTCAATAATAAAAAAACTGGGTTTTAAACTCAGTTTTTTGTTATATGGTATATGTTACATGTTACGTGATTATTACCATTCTATCTAGCCCTGACAAATCTTTTTTCACTTCAATATTTGCTTCTGGTAAATATTTTTTTATCATTGTTTTTATTTTTTCGGTTTGAGAAGGATCTATTTCGAGGAATGAGGAAAGGGGAATGAGGAACCCTCCTTCGCTCTGTACTCCGTCAGAGCTTCGGCGGGCAAGTGCGGAAATTTGTTTGAGAAGTTCTTCGTAGAGCGCGAGGCCGTCGTTGTCAGCTACTAGAGCGAGTTTTGGTTCGTGTTGGATTGAAAGTTCATTTTGGAATTGTTGTTTTGTAATGTAGGGGAGGTTGGCAGTTATAATAAGTTCAGTGTTCTTAGTTCTTAGTTCAGAGAGTTGGAGTATTGGTTCTAGTAAATTACCGTGTAAAAATTTAATTTCCACATTATGTTTTTTTGCGTTCTTTTTTGCAACGTTTAATGCTTTACTAGATACGTCCACAGCAATTGTTTTCATTTTAAAATGCGGATTTACGGATAATGCGGATTTACGGATTGATATAGGTATACACCCGGAACCAGTACCAACATCGATTAACAATATGCGTTCAAGTGTTGAAGTGTTTATTTGTTGTATTGCAGTCTCCACCATCAACTCAGTATCTGGTCTTGGTACAAGTACATTTTTGTTCACCAGAAAATCAAGTCCAAAAAATTCTTTGTGTCCGACTAGATAAGCGATAGGAATATTTTTTTGTCTTTGTCTAACAAGACTTTCAAATTTTATTTTTTGCCAAAAATTTATTTCAAAATCTGGGTTTGTAAACAAAAACTCACGTGATTTTTGTATCACGTGAGATAATAAGATTTCCTTGTCTAAAAGAGAGATTTTTGAATTGATTGCTAACAGTTTTTTTACGGTAATTTTCATATTGAAATTTCTAAATTCCAAAATTTTAGATATCTTGTTCTGCATAATCAGCCACTCGCATTTTTTCCATTATTTCTTCCAAATTGCCATCAAGAATTTTGGTAATGTTGTTCCAACTTTCTTTTATTCTGTGATCAGTGATTCTATCTTGAGGATAATTGTAGGTACGAATTTTTTCACTGCGGTCGCCAGTTCCAATTTGTTTTTTGCGTTTTTCAGAAGCTTCTGCTTCACGTCTTTCACGTTCTACTTCATACAGACGGGCACGAAGCACGCCCATCGCTTTTATTCTATTTTGTATTTGAGATTTTTCATCTTGACATTGAACAATAGTGCCAGTAGGTAAGTGGACGATACGAACAGCGGAATAAGTTGTGTTGACACTTTGTCCGCCGTTGCCACCAGCACAATAAGTATCAATACGAAGATCAGATTCTTTTATTTCAAATTCTTTTTCTTCTACTTCAGGCATAACAACTACACTAGATGTAGAAGTATGGATACGTCCAGATTTTTCTGTTTCGGGAATTCTTTGAACACGGTGAACTCCCATTTCATATTTCATTTCTTTGTAAACATTGTGACCAGAGATAGAAAAGATAACTTCTTTGAAACCACCAATTCCAATTTGATTGGAATCTATAAGAGCTGTTTTCCAATTTTTTTTGTCAGCATATTTCATATACATACGCATAAGTACACCAGCAAAAAGAGCAGCTTCGTCTCCACCTACGCCAGCACGAATTTCGATGATAACATTTTTTTTGTCCATTGGATCAGTTTCTCTAGTCATTTCAGATAGTTCTTCTTCTAATTTTTCTTTTTTGATTTTTGTTTCTTCCAAATCTAGTTGTGCCATTTCGACTAAATCAGCATCTTCTCCTGCTAAGATTATTTCTTCATTATCTTTCAAATTGCTTTCTAGTTTTTCTAATTCTTTGACTTTTTCTGCAATTATTTTCAAGTCATCATATTCTTGAGCAGCAGTTTTCAATTTATTTTGGTCAGCAATAATAACAGGGTTTTGTAAGTCTTGTTCTAGTTTTTGAAATTTAGTTTGGATTTCTTGGTATTTAGATAACATACAGATTACAGATGATACTAATTTACAGATTATTAATTATTTTAATTATAACATTTTATTTGTGTATTGTCGTATCTTATAATTTGTTACTTGGAATTTATTTTTATTAAACTTTAGTAACAAATTTATCTTTGATAAATAAAAAACAGGCCAAAGTAGGACCCGTTTTTTTTAATTTTGAAAATCTATTTTTCGTTTGTAGCTTTTTTTGTAGCACGAACAGCATTTTTTACTTTTTTACCTTTGCGTGTTTCAGCTGCAGCAGCTTGTTTTGCCATTTTTTCATGGAATTTTTCTACACGACGAGCAGTATCAACAAGTACTTGTTTACCAGTGAAAAATGGATGTGAAGCTGATGAAATTTCAATATTGATTTCATAGTATTTTACACCATTTACTTCACGAGTTTTGTCTGATTTCAATGTAGAAGTAGTAAAAAATTCAGCACCACAAGAAGTGTCTACAAAAACTACTGGGTTTACTGCTGGATGGATGTCTTTTTTCATATATAAATGCCTGAAATGCCTGAAAAGCCGGAAAGGCTTAAAAGGCTCTTATTTATTGCGAGTAGGATTATATCAGGATGTTCTTTTTTTGTCAAGTTTGGGGCTGTGTAATGCTGAAATCTTGCTTTTTTGGCTATTTTTGGTAATATTGGTTTATCTTATATTTTAAAAGATTGATAAATATGGACAAAAAAACAATTAAAGTAGATAAAAATTATTGTATTGGTTGTGGTAGTTGTAGTGCTATTTCTCCTGGCTGTTTTCGTCTAGATAACGATTTTAAAGCAGAAGTCTTGGATGAAGTGACTGATGATGAAGAAACTATACAAATGGCCAAAGACAGTTGTCCGATAGAAGCTATATCTATAAATTAGATATAATTTTTAAGTTTTGTTGATTATTTCAAAAATTTGTTTAGTTTGTTTTTCCCAAGTGAAATCATTTTTGGCTCTAGTTTTACCTTTTTCTCCCAAAGATCGAGACCAATCTTTATTTTCATAAAATTTTATTATTGCGTTTTTGATATTTTCCGTATCATCATTTTCTAATAATAAACCGGTTTCATTGTTTATTACTGCATCGCTTACACCACCTGTATTGCAGGCAATTACGGGTAAGCCTGCCAAATTGGCTTCCAAATAGACAATACCAAATCCTTCAAAATCACCAGCAATATTTCTAGCTGGCATTACAAAGACATCTGAAGTGGCAAGCAATTGCCATTTTTCTGTATCATTTATTTTTCCTACAAATTTTATTCTTTCATCTTTTGAAATATTTTTTAGATAATTTTCATCTGGTCCGGACCCTGCAATTACAAAATTTATATTTGGATATTTGTTTTTATCAATATTTTGTAGGGCTTCTATTGTTCTGTCTATGCCTTTTCTTTTCACCAGTCTACCTACAAAACAAATTTGAAATTCTTTTTTTGTGTCTGTTGTTTCTGAAATTGAAATGTTTTTGTCTGTCACTCCTGGATTTACCAAAAAAATTTTTGAGGAAAAATTTTGGTAATCGTTTGTGACAATTTTTTGTAAGTATGAATTTGAGACAATTATATTTTGTGCTTTATTCAAAATAAATTTTGTGAGTATTTTTTTTCTTTTTCTTTTTTGTGAGAAAGTGTAATCCATGCCGTGCAAAATAACACTGTATTTGAAATCAAAAAACAAAGACATAAACCAAACAATTGTACCAATAGGTAATATTTGCCCAACTAAAATATGTTTAAATTTATTTCTTTTTATTTCTTTGTATAAATAATAAAATGTTGGAAGCCAAGAAAAAAATTTTGATAATAAATTTTTTCTTATAATTCTTTTATTTTCATTTATTTTTTCTGTTGTTGTTTGTGTCAAAACAAAAAAATTATCATCTTGCCAATTTTCAAAAATGTTGGAATAATATTCGGCCACACCTCCTTTGAAAGGTGTGTATTCCAATGTGACAAGTAATGTTTTCATAATTTTTTATTCACCATTCAAATATTTTTTCTTATTATATAATCTGATACTATTCAAGGCTCCAAAAAGTGAGATGATAAACATGACAACAAAAAGAGTTCGAAAGCCAAACATATTGGCCATGTAGCCACCGATTACTGCAGCTAGACCAGTCACGATGAAACTAAGAGCTTCCCACAATCCCCAGTTTGAAGCTTCTTCTTTAGCTTTGACATAATGTGAGTAAATAGCATCAAAAGCTGGACTAAGTATGGCTACAGACAAGCCTAGTAGAACCTGAGTAAATAAAAGTGTGGTTTGATTGTAAACAAAAATGTATGAAAGACATGCCAGACTGGTGAGTGCATAACCTAGGACCACAAATTTTTCTTTGTGTTTGGCTCTATCTTCCCAGCGACTAAGTAAATACATGACGACGCCAGCGGTGATCATATAGACTGAATAGGCCCAACTAGCATCCAGGATGTCGCCACCGATTTGTTCGACGAAGATAGCGTAGATAGGGCCTATCATGCCGAGTGAAAGATTTATCCAACTATCAGAAATTAGTAATATTTTTATGCCTTGTTTCATAAATTTTAATTATTTTTATTTACTTATTTTATTATAATATTTTTTTCTAAATAATCTTTTATTTTTTGCATTAGTTCCCCATGTCTTTCTTTATTAAACTTTGGAGCATTTTGCCAATCATAAAACCAGACTGGTTTTTTTCTTCTTTCTTCTATTTCATTTTTGTAGCGAGGAAAAATGTGAGCGTGTAAAGCTGTTTCGGTGTTACCCAAAATTTCATAATTGATACGATAACAATCTGTAACAGCTAGTAAAGCATCACCAATAGCTGACATATCATTTAGAAAATCAATACGTTGCTCTGGGCTTAATGAGTTTAGTGATTCAACGACTGGATCTGCTAGTAGGACACAATAACCTTCAAGAAACTGAACGTCACCAAGTACTAGCCAACCACTTTTCATTTTGCAAATTACAGTTTCATTTTTTCCTTGTTGTGCCAAAGAAACACGTTCGTGGATGAGGGTCATATTATTTTTACTTATTTTATTAGAATATTTTTTTATAAATAAGGTTTTATTTCTTTTTGTAAATTCTCAAAATTTGTATATAGGATAGATTTTATACCAAATTCTGAGGAAGCCTCTATGTTTTTCAATTTATCATCAATGAAAATGCAATCTTCAGCTTTTTCACCAATTAATTCTAAGCCTTTTTGAAAAAAATCTAGATTAGGTTTTCTAACTTTTATTTCACAAGAATAAATACACTTGTCGAAATATTTTTCAAAATTGGTAGCTTCTCGAAAATCTTTTATATCACGTTTGCTAAAGTTTGAAAAAATGTAGAGTTTGAATTTTCCATAGAGATTATTTTTTAAGAACTCCCACATCTGATTATTTTCTGTAACAACAGAAGCAACTTTTTGGTAAAAATCCTTTTCACTCAAATCATTTATATTTATTTTCAATTCGTTCAAAATTTTTTCATAAAATTCATGTTCATTAATGGCGTCTATATTTCGCAAATTATTCCAAGTTCTCCAAATTTCGTAAATATTTTCCGCATCTTTATCTAAATCAAAAGTATCCTTCAACCAATTGTTAAGGGTGTGATTGTCATAAAAGCGGAGGACGCCTCCTATATCAAAGATGATGGCTTTTGTCATACTTTATATTATTTTAATCAAATATATTATATCAACAAACCTCAAACAAAACAAAAACCCCGCTTTTCGCGGGGCTTTATTATTTATTCTGTCGTCTTCCCATCAAAATGTTCTTCCACTTCATCCGCCTTGGTGTGTTCAATAAGTCCATCTTTGTGTTCTGGTGGGGAATAGACGGTGTAAAGTTTCATTTCTGTTTCACCTGTATTTATGACATTATGTTCTGTGCCAGCAGGAATAACAATAGCAAAATCATCTGAAACTTCTGTTTCCACTCCATCAAGAATTGCTTTGCCGTTTCCTTGTTCAATACGAATAAATTGATCAAGATGATGAATTTCTTGGCCAATTTCTTCTCCAGGTTGCAAATTCATAAGTACAAGTTGGCTATTTTTGGCTGTATATAGCACTCTTCTGTAGTCTGTGTTTTCTAGAGTTTCTTTTTCAATGTTTACGATGTAGCCTTTCATATTATTTTAGGTTAAAATTGATTAAAAAGCTTAATTTTTGATGTTCTTACTTATATAATACACATATTTTATAGCAAGTGCAACTATTTTTAGCTTGTTTACAGCTAATTCTTGACAAATTTTAGTTTATCGTATATATTATAGCTATTCTGATTTATCCGCTTACGGCGGATATTTCGGAAAATATTTATAAATCCCTCATCTTCCTGATGTTTTCCTGTCCGCCGACTCGGTGGATTTCTGGAAGAGAGGACTAAGGAAAATACTATTATGAAGATTCCTTCTATCTTGGAAATGCTCCAAGCCGGTGTTCATTTTGGACACAAAAAATCTCGTTGGTACCCAAAGATGAAACCTTTCATCTTTACCGACCGTAATCAAGTCCATATTATTGACTTGGAAAAAACACAAGCTCAGCTTGAAATAGTTTTGCCACAAATAAAAGCATTGGCTGCTCAAGGCAAGCAAATTCTTTTTGTGTCAACAAAACCACAAGCAAAAGCTATCGTACGTAAAGCTGCAGAAGAATGTGGCATGCCATTTTTGGTTGATCGTTGGTTGGGCGGTATGCTTACCAATTTTGCTGAAATCAAAAAATTGGTAAAAAAATATATTTCTCTAAAAGATCAACAAGCAAAAGGTGAATTGTCAAAATACACCAAAAAAGAACAATTGGAAATTGCTAGAGAAATCGAAGATCTTGGCAAATATTTGTCAGGTTTGGTAACTCTTGAAAAAGAGCCTGATGCTATTTTCATTCCTTCTATGCAATATGAAAAAACAGCTGTAGTAGAAGCAAATCGTATGAACATTCCAGTAATTGGTGTGTGTGATACAAATGCAAATCCTACAAAAGCTGAATACGTAATACCTGCAAATGACGATGCTGTAAAATCTATTGAAATGATGGTAGGTTTGGTACGTGATGCTGTCAAAGAAGGTATGGATGAAAAAGCAAAAAATACTGCTTCTGTAAAAACTGAAGAAAAGAAAGAAAACGTTGTTAAATAAACGTTAGAAAATTTATTTATCTTAAAACATAAACTTATGTCTATTTCTGCTTCTGAGATTGCTAAGCTTCGTGCTCAAACTGGAGCTGGCATGATGGATTGTAAAAATGCTATGGAAGAGTCCAATGGTGACTTTGAAAAAGCAATTGATTGGTTACGCACAAGAGGTGTTGCCAAAGCTGCCAAAAGATCTGGTAAAATTGCTGCCGAAGGAAAAGTATTTACTTACCTTCACGGTGCTGGCAAAATCGGTGTGATGATAGAATTGAATTCAGAAACTGACTTCGTGGCTAAGAATGAAAACTTTTTGGCATTGGGAAATGATATCACTATGCATATTGCTGCGATGAATCCAAAATATCTTTCTCGTGAAGAAGTTTCACAAGAAGATATGGACAGAGAAAAAGAAATTTACCGTGCTCAACTCACAGCTGAAGGCAAACCAGAAGCTATGATTGAAAAAATCTTGGAAGGCAAAATGGGTAAATACTATTCAGAAGTTTGTCTTCTTGAACAAGCTTTCATCAAAGATGAAGACAAAACTATTGAACAATTGCTTACAGCTGCTTCTGGATCAATTGGTGAAAAAATCAGTCTTCGTCGCTTCGCTCGTTTCGAAGTAGGTGAAGGTATTGAAAAGAAAGAAACTGATTTTGTGGCTGAGGTGAATGAACAACTTGGGGCTTAGTGGAATGAAAGCATAAAAACATGAAAACATAAAAACACTCTCGATTTGGTCGGGAGTGTTTTTTTATAAATTTATATTATTTTTCTTCACTAATTTTTTTCAATTTTTCATACATTGAATTCTTGAATGCTCTTGCTTCTTCTCTTAATTCATCCATTCTTTTTGCATCTTTCTGTCTAATTGCTTCATTCATTTTATATACAAGTTCATTTTGTTGGCGTATCTCTTCAGGACAATACTCTTCCATCATCAAATATAATTCTCGTGGATATCTTGGGTGTTGGGAATATAATTCCTTAATGGTTGGTACAGGTGTGATATATTTCCAAGGGTCATCTAAACTTTTGTCTGGTTTCATTACCTTCAAAAATTGGGGAAAATCACCAAAAAAATAAGTGAGTGTTACTTTAAGTCTTTCTAACTTTGTGGTGTATATTTCGTAAACGGATATTCCCTGTTCTATTTTCCAAGAATAAGACTTTTCAACCATATTTGGTGTATTAATATCCTCTTCATCCAAAATTTCAAATCCCTTTTTTTCAAATTCAATAAGAATTGTTGAAGAGATTTCATTTTTTCGCTTTTGAGTCATAGAACTATCTTTGACTATCATAGTTATGACACTTGGATCATTTTGTTGTTGTACAATTTCTACTTCATCAGGCCATTTGTCTTTATATTTTTCAACTACATCTTTTACTGCTTCTGATACAGGATCTTTCTTTACATCAAGTTTTTTCATGTCACCTCTTATTGGGTCACCTTTTGCTCCTCTTTCCATATTTGTATGTGATTAAGAATAAATATTTCAATTATTTTTATTATACCAAAAAATTCACAAAATTATCAAATACTCACTGACCTTATTGAATAGGTTTTTATTTATAATATAAACTTGACAATATAGTATAATTATGGCACAATATAATCAAGAAAAGGCTTTTGGCCGTGGTTTATAAACCACAATCTGGTCGAAATGTCTTTTTTTATTTATCTAGAGGGAATATTGAAATAAGCCACTTTTGTCCATTTTTCTTTTCTTCTTTAATTTGCACGAAAAAAACTTCATCTTCAGGTGTAGAACCCATAAAACGATGTAATATCTCACTTTTTTTATTAGGATTTTCTTTGGAAGTGGGTGAATATTTACTATTTTCAATTAGTTCGATAGCGCAAGAAAAATATTTTAATCTTCTAGTCTTGTCTCTGATATTAGCTTTTTCGTATAAATGATTCCAAAATAATTCTAAAAATATTTTTTCTTTTTTAAAATACGCTGACCTTACATAAGGTCGGCGTTTTGTTTTATTTTTAATTTTTTTATACTGTTCAAGCCCATTTTCTATTACTTGATACCAATGAGTACCTGGTAATTTTTTAGTTTTAGTTTTATATATCTGTACTTGCATAGTTAATATGTTTTATTATCTCACTATCAAAATCAACTTGTTATACGTATTTTCTAAAATAATCACTTAAAGACAATATATTTTTGCATACATTACAGGAATCTTTCTATAAAATTACACTAATTATAATGTTTTTTTCTGAACATAGCAAATAACTTTTAACTTTACAAACTTTCAACTTAGTTATCACACTCTTCCCCAAATTGACAAAATCCATCATTTATCATATAATCTAACCTACTAATATCCGCGTAAATCTGCTTAAAAATCAGAAAATGTCCGCGTTTAATCATAAATCTATGAAAAGCTTATTAAAAAATTTTATTATAGTATTTGCTGTCTTGCTTGTCTTGACAACTTTGCTAAGTACAGCTAATTTTTCTTCTAGTAAAAAACCAGAAGTAGCCAATATAAATAATTTGGTACAGAATATCAATTCTGATGGTGTAAAAAGTATTGAAGTCCGTGGCGACTATCTTTTTGTTACTTTAAAAGATGAAAATGCTGCTCAAATGGAAATAAAAAAAGAAATGGGTCAATCTTTTTCTGAATTGATGACTAATTATGGTGTTGCCCCTGAAAAACTATCTCAAATAGATGTGTCTGTTCAAGATGAAACAGGTTGGAAATTTTGGGTTAGTATCATAGCTCCTTGGATTGTACCTATACTTTTATTTGTAGTTTTGATTTATTTTTTTGGTCGTCAAGTCAAAGGTGCCAATAACAAAGCAATGGGTTTTGGTCAAAGTAGTGCTAAAGAAGCTAAATCAGATAGTAAAGATAAAAAAACTTTTAAAGATGTAGCTGGTGCCAAAGAAGCCAAAGAAGAGCTGATGGAAATAGTAGATTTCCTCAAAAATCCAAAAAGATTTACTGATATGGGCGCCAAGATTCCAAAAGGCTTACTTTTGATGGGTTCACCTGGAACTGGTAAAACGCTTTTAGCTAAGTCTATTGCTGGTGAAGCTGGTGTACCATTTTTTCACATCTCTGGTTCTGAATTCGTCGAGATGTTCGTCGGTGTTGGTGCGTCTCGTGTCCGTGATTTATTCAACAAAGCTAAGAAAGTTGCTCCGGCCATTATTTTTATCGACGAAATTGATGCTGTTGGTCGCAAACGTGGTTCTGGTCTTGGTGGAAGTCATGATGAAAGAGAACAAACTCTCAATCAAATTTTAGTTGAAATGGACGGTTTTGATCCAAATCTTGGTGTTATTGTCGTCGCTGCTACCAATAGACCAGATGTCCTTGATCCTGCTTTACTTCGTCCAGGACGTTTTGATCGTCGTATTGTAATAGATTTACCAGATATCAATGACAGAGAAGAAATTCTGATAGTTCATGCCAAAAACAAACCTTTGGTCAAAGAAGTTTCACTTCGTAAAATTGCTGAGCGTACTCCTGGTTTTTCTGGAGCTGATCTTGCTAACTTGCTAAACGAAGCTGCTATAATGGCTGTTAGAGAAAATAAAAAACAAATTGAAGAAGTGGATGTTTTGGAAAGTATTGAAAAAGTTTTGATAGGACCTCAAAAGAAAAGTCGTGTCATGACTACCAAAGACAAAGAAATGACTGCTTATCATGAAGCTGGTCATGCTATTGTCGGACACTTTTTACCACATTGTGATCGTGTGCGTAAAGTTTCTATTATTGGTCGTGGTATGGCTGGTGGTTATACACTTTCGATGCCAGACAAAGATGTTCACTATAATACTATGGCGAAATTCAATAATGATTTGGCTATGATGCTTGGTGGTTATGTCACTGAAAAACTTGTTTATGGTGATGATATGTTGTCTACTGGTCCATCTAGTGATTTGAAAAAAGCAACTTCAGTTGCTCGTTCAATGGTACTTCGTTATGGTATGAGTGAAAAACTAGGACCTCGCCAATATGCTGAAAATGAAGAAATGATTTTCTTGGCTCAAGAAATTCATGATAAGAAAAATTATAGTGAGAAAAAAGCAGAAATGATTGATGAAGAAATTGATAGTATTTTAGCTGAAGCTAAGAAAACTGCTGAAAAAATTGTTATGCAATATCGTCCTCAAATGGATAAACTTGTTGAAGTTCTTATCAAAGAAGAGACTGTGGAAGAAGAAAAATTTGTCGAAATCGTCGGTAAAGGTGTGCATCACGATGAGGAAGCAAAGGCTAGTTAAGTATTTAATTATACAGAAAACAAACATATTAAATTTTACTTTTTGAGTTAATAAAATTATTGGAAGGCTAGGTGGGCGCCCTTTTAAGCCTTTTAGGCTTTTCAAGCCTTCTTGCTATGAACTACATTATAATTATAATTTCCATTTTACTTTCTGCCTTTTTTTCTGGTATAACTATCGGTTTTTTAGGTCTCAAAAAAACAGAGTTACAAAGCAAAATAAAAGCAGGAAATAAGAGAGTTGCCAAGATTTATGAAGTAAGAAAAAATGGTAATTTGCTTTTGATTACCTTGCTCTTTGGTAATGTATTAGTGAATTCAATAGTTTCTGTCTATTTGAATTCGATGTTTTCTGGTTTAATTGCTATAGTATTGTCTACTGCTTTGATAGTTTTGTTTGGTGAAATTGTTCCACAAGCTATTTTTTATCGTCATGCTTTGAAACTTGGTTATCATTTGGTACCTTTGGTCAAAATATTTATTTTTGTTTTTTATCCTGTTGCTTGGCCTTTGTCAAAAATGCTTGATCTTATTTTAGGTGAAGAAGAAGAAAATATTTGGTCTAAGCGTGAAATGAAAGAAATAATAAAAATTCATGAAGATTCAGAAGATTCAGAAATTGATAGAGATGAAGAAAAAATATTGTTAGGGGCTCTTTCTTTTTCAGATAAAAGTGTAAAAGAAATAATGACTCCAAAAAATGTGGTTTTTTCACTCGAAGAATCTGAAAAGCTAGATGAAAATGTTTTGAACGAAATAAAATATTCGGGATTTTCTCGTATCCCTGTGTATAGACAAGAAAAAGATAATATCGTGGCAGTACTTAACGTGAAATCTCTTATAAATTTACCAACAAATAAAAAAGTGTCAGATGTTCATTTGGAAGAAAAAATATTTGAAATAGATGAAGACACTAAATTGGATGTCTTGCTCAATATGTTCATTCAAAGAAAAAGCCATATTGCTTATGTAGTAGATGAATACAAAACATTTTTGGGAGTAGTCACTATGGAAGATTTGCTTGAAGAAATTTTGAAAACAGAGATAGTAGATGAGACAGATAGGTATAGAGATATGAGACAGTATTCTAGAAGTTTGCAGAGTAGAAGAAAGAAAAAATAGATACAAAAATAATTCTAAATATAGAATTATTTTTTTTATAGAAAAAATATTGTTTACAAAAAGATTATATGTTATAATATAGAAAGAAAGTTATCATCTTTTATTTTTTATAATATATATAATATGAGAGAACCAAATTATCGTGAAGCTTTGTCCAAAGGTTGGCATTTGGCTTGGCACAACAAATCCTTGTGGGTATTTGGTTTATTTGCTGCTTTTTTGGGACAAATGGGAATTTTTGAATATGTTTTGCAAGCTTTTATTAGTGCTGAAAAAATTCAATCTCCATCTGTTTGGTTTTATGTCAAAAACATGTTGGTAGGTTTCAACTTTGGTGATTTTATCAATTTGTTTCATACTAGTTTGGACAAACAAATTTGGTTAGTTTGGTTGATTATTATTTTATTGGCAGCTTTTAGTGCTTTTATTTTTGTTTCTGTAGTTTCTCAAGGAGCAATTGTACATAACACAGCTCAGTCTCTTGGTTTGCTAAAAATAAAATTGGTAGAGACTGATGAATCTTGGCATGAAAGTCGTCGTCATTTTTGGAAATTGTTGTTTTTGAATATTTTTAAAAAACTTTTTACTTTGTTGTTTTTATCATTTATTGTTTGGGGAATTTGGAACGTAAGTTTGGAAGCTAGTATGTCTAGTATGTTGTTATTTTTAGTCATATTTCTTTTGGCTAGTATCGTTGGTATGATTTTGTCTTTGTGGCTTATCTATGCTGTTTCCTATGTAGTGATTGAAGATGAAAAATTGTGGGTAGCGATGCGCAAAGCTTGGCGTCTTTTTACCAAGCACTGGTTTGTTTCTTTGGAAATTGGATTTATTTTTATTATTTTAAATATTTTCTTGGCTTTGCTTATTTTGGCAGGTCTTTATATTTTGTTTTTGCCTAGTTTGTTCTTTTGGACAATGTTGGCTCTTACGGGCAACATTACTTTTTATGCTTTAGGTTTGGTACTTGGTTTTATTTTGTTTTCTTTGTATGTGATGTTGCTTGGTTCAATTTTTGTAGTCTTTAGCACTTCTACTTGGACTTATTTATTTATCAAAATGCATAAAACAGGTTTGAAAAGTCATTTAGTAAAATTATTTCATAGTTAATTATTATGACAAACGGCTTTGGTTCAATTTCAGATTTAATGAGTAAACGAAGTGGTTTAAAAAAACCATCTGTTGGTGCAAAGGTAGTAGAGGAAAAATTTGAAAATAAAATGGAAGATATCAAAAAAAAGGAATTGGAAACAATAGCCCAGAATTTTGCGTATAGAACAGGGTTCCCTCATATCAATTTGGCTAGTTTTCCTATTACCCAAGAAGCTCTAAAACAAATATCAAAAGAACAGGCTGAAAGTTTGGAAGTGATTTGTTTTTATGTAAGTCCTGATGAGTTTCGTCTTGGTGCTTTGGATCCTACGAGAGAGGATGTCCAAAATTTATTGGAAGAAATGATCAAGAAAAAATATAGTAATGGTGCTTTATATGTAATTTCTGAAATAAGTTTGAACAGAGTTTTGCATCTTTATGATACTTTGCCAAATTTGAAACCAATTACCAAAGATTTAGAAATAAAATTTTCTGATTTAGAAAAGGTCCAAGCAAATATCAATGATTTTTCTAGTATCCAAAAGTTAATTGATGAAAGCAACGTCACTAATTTGGTAACAATTGTTTTGGGTGCTGCTTTGAAAGTAGATTCTTCTGATGTTCATATTGAAGTAGAACAAAATAGAGTAGTTTTGCGTTTTCGTTTGGATGGTATTTTGCAAGATATCGCTGTCATTTCAAAAGATGTTTTTCAAAAACTCATTTCTCGTATCAAACTTGTTTCTTCTTTGAAAATAAATATCAATAACAAACCTCAAGATGGACGTTTTACAATACATTTACCAGATTATGATGTAGATGTGCGTGTATCTACTATTCCAACAGTATTTGGTGAAAGTGTGGTAATGCGTCTTTTGGTACAAAAACAAGAAGGTATAAAATTGGAAAGCCTTGGTTTGTCAGAGCGTGATTTCAAAGTGCTTAATGAAGAAATTCAAAGACCAAATGGCATGATAATTACTACGGGTCCTACTGGAAGTGGTAAAACTACTACGCTTTATGCTGTCTTACAAATTTTGAATAAGCCAGGTGTAAAAATTATTACTTTGGAAGATCCAGTAGAATATCGTGTAGAAGGTATCAATCAAAGTCAAATAGACCATAGTAAAAATTATGATTTTGCCACTGGTTTGCGTTCTATTTTGCGTCAAGATCCAGATATTGTGATGGTAGGTGAAATTCGTGATGCTGAGACTGCTGAAATTTCGGTACAATCAGCTTTGACTGGTCATTTGATGCTTTCAACTTTGCATACCAATAGTTCTTTTGGTGCTATACCTAGATTTTTGTCTATGGCCACTCAGCCATTTTTGTTGGCACCAGCTTTGAATTGTGTAATAGGTCAGCGTCTAGTACGTAGAGTTTGTGCAGATTGTGCGACAAAAATTTCTTTCAATGATTTTGATGATCATACAAAAAAAAGATTAATAGAACAATTGGGAAAAATGCCAGATATTCTGAAGTTTGATGTACAAAATACTACTTTTTTCAAAGCTAATGGTTGTGAAAAATGTAATCATCTTGGTTATAAAGGACGTATTGGTATTTATGAAATTTTTGTAGTTAACAAAGAAATAGAAAACTCAATTTTGTCAGGTCATATTTCAGAAAATATAATAGAAGATTTGGCACGTTCACAAGAAATGACCACTATGGTACAAGATGGTATTTTGAAATCAGTAGAAGGTATTACAACGGTGGACGAAGTTTTTAGAGTTATTGACTAAATATAATATTATAAAAATAATAAATAACATATAAAAATATGGTTAGTATTCAAACAAATGGTGTTCCTAGTAGTGAACAACCAGTACGTTTTTACAAATTTGTCGCTCTGACTTTTCTTATTATAACTATTTTTCTTTTGGGTCTCATCATTGTTATATCTTCTAAAAAAGCTCAAATAACTATAATTACAAAATCAGAACCTGTAGAAATAAATACTACAGTTAGTATTGATCCCAAATCTGAAGAAACAATTGTACCTGGTTTTGTGACTTCTACTTTGGTAGAAATGTCAAAATCATTTAGTCCAAATGGCAACAAAAAAGAAGATGATTTTGCAATAGGAGAAGTGACTATTTTTAATGAAACTACAGCAGCACAACCATTGGTAGTAAAAACTAGACTTTTGACACCAGAAGGAAATTTATTTCGTTTGGTTGAAGGTGTGGTTGTACCAGCCAGTGGTCAAATCACTGCCAAAGTAATTGCTGATGTAAAAGGCGAGAGTGGTAATATCTCTCCAAGTACTTTTACTATTCCTGGTTTGAATGAAACAAAACAAAAAGTGATTTATGCCAAAAGTGATGTAGCTATGACTGGTGGTATAAAAACGATTGGTGTATTTACACAAGAAGATTTGACTTTGGCTGAACAAAGTTTACTTATGGAAATAAAAAATAAAGGCGCTGAAACTTTGAGTAATGTAATTACTGACAAAAAAGGTTTGTTTGAAGTAGTACAATATAATTTTGAAAATGATGGTGAATTTGGTAAAGAAATGAGTAGTTTTCAAGTTAGAGCCAAAGCAACTGTAGTTGGTGTTTTTTATGAAGAAGAAAAATTGAAAACTTATGCTAAAGATATGTTACAAAAACATATTGTAGATAATAGTGAAATATTGCAATCAGCTGATGAAAATCCAAATGTTATTTTGAGTCAATATAATTTGGAAGAAGGTACTGCCAAAATTACAGTTACTAATTCTGGCTTGGTAGATCTTGATCCAAATAGTAGAGATTTACAAAAATTGATGTTTTTTGGTAAAACAGAAGATGAAGTCAGACGTTATGTTATGTCACTTGATCATGTGACTGGAGTAGAAATGAATTTCAAACCAGTCTGGACAAGAGAAGTGCCAGCAGTCAGTAATCGTGTAGAAATTATTATAAGACAAGTGCAGTAAAATTTGACAAGATTTTATAAATAAGTTAAGCTAATAGTAGTTGAGTTAGAAATAGCCCAGTAGAAACTTTATTCATCAGGGAGAGAAAGCCTTAGACTGCAAGCTTTCTTGGATAAAAGACTATATGGTACCACTCTAGCGTGCTTGTGCGAAAAAAATAAAAAGTAAAAATTGCGGGTGGAACCGCCTGAAAATAATATTTCCGGCCCCGATAAATAAATTTGACTGTGTGTTAAGTTTGTTTATCGGGGTTTTTTGTTTAATTTAGAAATTTTAGAATTTTAAATTTTAAAACAATGTATAAATGTTTCAATTTTAAAATTAAAACATTTAAAAATTGAAAATTGTTTCGAAATTTAAAATTACTAAATTTAAAATTTTAATTGTATGTCAGAACAAAATAACTTGGAGAAAATGCGTCACTCTTGTGCGCATGTGGTGGCAGCGGCCATCAAAGAGCTTTACCCAAATGCTAAATTTGGCGTAGGCCCAGTAGTTGAAAACGGATTTTTTTATGATGTAGATTTGGACACTACACTTAGTGATGCTGATTTGAAAAATATTCAAAAAACAGCGCAATCTATTATAAATAAAAACATAGCTTTTGAAAGACAAGATATGCCAATTGATGAGGCTATTAGTCTTTTTGCTAGTATGAATCAAGACTACAAAGTATCACTCTTAAAAGATTTGAAAGAACGTGGTACAACTAAGATGAGTGAGGAAGAATTGCAAGATGTTGGTGGTTCTATTGAAAATGTTTCAATCTATAAGACTGGAGATTTCACAGATCTTTGTCGTGGTCCTCATGTAGAAAGTACTAAAGAAATTGGTGCTTTCAAACTTACCAAAATTGCTGGAGCTTATTGGAGAGGTGATGCCAACAATCCACAACTACAACGTATTTATGGTGTTTGTTTTGAAACCAAAGAACAAATGGCTGAGTATTTTCACATGATGGAAGAAGCCGAAAGACGTGACCATAGAAAGTTGGGACAAGAATTGGAATTGTTTACTTTTTCAGATTTGGTGGGTCCAGGTTTGCCACTTTTTACTGATAGAGGAACTGTAATGCGTCGTGTTTTGGAAGAGTTTGTTTGGTCACTTATGAAACCATTTGGTTATGCTAGAGTTTGGATTCCTCATATTGCCAAATCTGATTTGTATAAGACTTCTGGACATTGGGATAAATTTGCTGATGATATTTTCCATGTTTCTAGTTGTAAGACTGACCAAGAGTTTGTGATGAAGCCAATGAACTGTCCTCACCATACTCAGATTTTTGCTAGTCGTCCTCGTTCTTACAGAGAAATGCCGATTCGTATGAGTGAAGTGACTACAGTTTATCGAGATGAAAATGCAGGACAACTTCAAGGACTTTCTCGTGTGCGTTCTATTACCCAAGATGATGCTCATGTTTTCTGTCGACTAGATCAAGTCGAACAAGAAGTAGCTAATATCTGGAGTATTATCAAAGATTTTTACAAAGCTTTTGATATGCCACTTTCTATTTATCTTTCTTTGCGTGATAGTGAAAACAAAGAAAAATATCTTGGTACAGATGAAGTTTGGAATACTGCTGAAAATTCTTTGCGCAATTTCCTCAAATCACAAAATTTGGAATTTATTGAGCAAGAAGGCGAAGCTGCTTTCTATGGTCCAAAGATTGATTTCCGTGCCAAAGATGCTATTGGTCGTTATTGGCAACTTGCCACAGTCCAGCTTGATTTCAATTTACCAGAAAGATTTGAACTTGAATATGTAGATAAAAATAATGAAAAACAAAGACCGGTGATGCTTCATCGTGCAATTTTGGGTTCAGTTGAAAGATTTATGAGTGTGCTTATTGAGCATTACGCCGGCGCTTTTCCAGTTTGGCTTGCACCTGTGCAAGTTCACTTTGTGCCAGTTTCAGAAAAACATATTGAAGGTACTCGTGAATTGCTCGCTGAGTTTGATAAGATTGGACTTCGTGTTAGTATGGATGAGGCAGATGAAACTGTGGGTAAGAAAATTAGAAATGCTTCCAAGCAAAAAACTCCTTATGTAGTTGTAGTCGGTGATAAAGAATTGGCTGGTGAAGATTGGCAAATCAGAGTCTTTGGTCAAGAGGAACAGATTACTATGAGTAAGGAAGAATTTGTGAAGAAAGTGAAAAGTGAGAATGATGATAGAAAGGCGTAAAATTTGAAAAAGACGTTTGTAGGGACAGGTCGCGACCTGTCCCTACTGTTTTAGAAAAATAAACCACTCGTGTTTGAACGAGTGGTTTTTGTTTGCAGTTTAGTAGATTGTTACGTGTTATGTGTCTCGTGAAGTTTCATATTATTTTACAATAATAAAAGTCACATAAGCTACATAAATTAATACAAACATAATACCTTGCCATCTTTCTAATTTGTGTTTTTGTCCAATAAACATGAAAAGGAAAAGTAAAAAAGTAACGAAACAAGAAAACAAAATATCAAAGTTGATACTGGCATCTACTGGTAAAGGTGTGATAGTAGCAGTCAGTCCCAAAATCCAAAAGACATTGAAAATATTACTACCAACAACATTGCCAATTGCGATGTCAGCTTGTTTGCGCATAGCAGCGATGACACTAGTAGCTAGTTCTGGTAAAGATGTTCCTACAGCGACTATAGTCAGACCAATAAGTCTTTCTGACATACCTGCTAATTTGGCTAATATGATAGCATTATCTACGATAAGTTTTCCACCAAGAATAAGACCTGTTAAACCTAATATTACTAATAAAATAGAATGAAGCGTTTTGTAAACTTTTACTTCTTCTGTTTCTTCAGTGGATTTACTCATGCCAAAAGTATAGTATAAGAAAATAATAAAAAATCCTATTAAAGTAATTCCTTCTGTTTTGTTTAAAACATTTTCCCCCATTTTATTTACAAAAAAATCATTGGCAAATAATGCTACCAATAATACTGCTAAAAGAGCAAAAGGTATTTCTTTGTAAGTCGTTGCTTTTTTTACGGCCAAAGGAAACACAATTGCGGAAATTCCCAAAATAAGTAAAATGTTGGCAATGTTACTACCAATAATATTACCAATGGCGATATCCGTAGTACCTTTGTAAGCTGAGAGTAAGTTGACTACCATTTCAGGCATAGAAGTACCAAAAGCTACTACGGTTAGTCCAATTACCATAGAAGAAATACCAAGTTTTTTAGCCAAAGAAGCTGCACCTTTGACTAGGGTGTCTGCTCCATAAATTAAAATAGCAATACCGACGATTAGAAACAAAATTGTTATGATCATAAAGAAACTTATTTTTTAGTTAAAATTTTATTATATTTTGTGGAAAAAATTGTTACATTGCTACATTATTTAAATAGTCACTTTAAATTTAAAAAGTTGGCGATTTGCGTAAAACGTTTAAATGGTTACATTGTCACATTGTCAAATTGTTGGTTAGACAAAGGAAGTAATGTAACAATTTAGCAATTTAACCATGAAAACATTGGAAAATTATTGAACTTTCAAATTTGAGGTAAGCATCTTAAGGATGCAACAATTATACATTATTTCAACTCTAAAACCAACAACCCTTCAATGTGAGGAGTTTTTGGGAAGAAGTTGTAAATAGTAGCATCAATTATTTTGTATTTTTCAGCTAATTTTTTGACATCGCGAGCTTGGGTAGATATATTGCAAGATAAGTAAATGATTTTTGGCGGTAGGACTTCTAGAATTTTATCAGTGACTTTGTCATGCATCCCAGCTCGTGGTGGATCAACAATAAGAATTTTGTCAGAAGTAATAAGTTCAGTAATTTTTTCAGCTGGTTTGCAAAAGCTTTCCACATTTTTTAATTTGTTTAATTTAATATTTTCTTTAGCATAATCAATAGCTTCTTCATTGTTATCTACTAAAGTTAATTCTTTAAAATTTTGTGCAAGAGGTAAACCAATAGAGCCAACACCAGAATAAAAGTCCAAAGCTTTTTCATTTTTTCCAATATGTCTTGCAATTTGTGTTAAACATTTTTGAAAAATTGGCATGTGAATTTGGAAAAAACTAAGTAGTCCAAATTTTAATTTTGTTCCATCAATATCAGCAATTAAATAATCTTGTCCAGAAGTATATAATAATGCTGTTGGCACTGAAGCAGGGGATTTGTGAGTAGAATAATACAATTGAAAACCTAACAAGTTTTCTTTGGCTTCAGGATAATCAGAAAATTCCAATTTGTCCTTGATAAACAAAGCGGCAATAGCTTGACCTTTTCCGTTACTTCTAAGGATAAGAGTTTTCAAACTACGCATTGGAATACTGTTTTTGTTTACCCAATTTAATATTTCTTTGGCTGTCGTATTTATGATTTCTTCTGCCAAAATAGAGCCAGACACAGCGATTCTTTGTTTGCCACCTCTATGAAAAAAAGCTAGTGATTTAGTGCCATCTGCTAATTCAGTAAAACTAAATTCCATTTTGTTACGGTAATTTCTGTCTAAATCATCATAAACTAGGGGAATATCTAAATCTTGAAAAATTTCACCACCTAATTTTTTGTAGGTTTCTTCGGTAATTTCTTTTTTCCATTGATTTTCATTTTTGTAAGATATAATTTGCCAAGGTGATGTAGATAAAAATTCTTTTTCTTCAGCTTCAATTCTATCTGGTGAGGCTTGGATAATCTTGGTAGCTACAGCCTCAGAATAATCTTTTTGTTGCTTGATTATCTGGTATTCTACTTCTTCGCCAGGTAGAGCATTCCACACAAAAATGACTTGTTTGTCACGTCTAGCTAAACCTTGTCCTCCAAAGACTAATTTTTCGATTTTTAGAGTATTCATAATGAACATATTTTAGCAGAGTTTAGACAATTTGTCTATGACTAATTTTGTGGTATAATGTGAGAAGTTATAACGTTATAACGTTATAACGTTGTAATGTTGTAAAGTTCTTTTATTATGAAAATTGAGAAATTTGAAGATATAATATCTTGGCAGAAGAGTAAAATTTTGGTAAAGGATATTTATGAAGTTTTCAAAAATTGTCGAGATTTTGGTTTTAAGGATCAGATACAAAGAGCAGGAATTTCCATTATGAATAACATTGCTGAAGGATTTGAAAGGAGAACTAACAAAGAATTAATAAATTTTTTGTACATGGCAAAAGGATCCTGTGCGGAAGTTCGTTCTATGTTGTATGTTGCCTTGGATTTACAATATATAAATAAAAATAAATTTGATGAATGGTATAAATTGACTGATGACATTTCACGGTTAATTTCAGGTTTTATTAAGACATTATAACTTTATAACATTATAACTTTTAACTACTATGGTCATTCCTCACAATCCCAATTATATTCATCACACACAAGGAAAAATTTCTTCCTCACTTTTACGTGAGATTGTCTTTGGTTTGGAAGATGGTATGGTTTCCACTTTGGGAGCTGTCACTGGTATTGCCTCGGCAACAGGTAGCCAATTTAGTACACTACTATCTGGTTTGGTTGTTGTTTCTGTGGAATCTATTTCTATGGCAGTTGGTTCTTATTTGTCCAATAAATCAGAAAAAGATACTGACAATAGAAAACTTTTTGAAGAAAAAGAAGAATTGCATCAATTTCCTGAAGATGAAAAAGAAGAATTGTTTACTATGTATGTAGAAGATGGATGGCCAAAAAAAATGGCTGAAGAAATGTCACTTGTTGCTTCCAAAAATCATGATTTATTTTTGAAGGAAATGGCTTATCGTGAGTTAGAAATTATTCCTGATATGGTAGATTATCCTATAAAAAAAGCCAGTGTAATGTTTTTTTCTTATCTTATTGGTGGTGCAGTACCTCTTACCCCATATATTCTTTTGCCTATTTCTGAGGCTATCCCAGTTTCTATTGTTTTTACTTTGCTTGGTTTATTTTTACTGGGTATTTTTACTACCAAATTTACTAAGCGTAAATGGTGGAAAGCAGGACTCGAAATGACGGCTTTGGCTTCATTAGCTGCTTTGATCGGTTATTTTGTGGGACAATTGGTGGATGGATTTTTGAAGTAAAAATTATTAAAAAACAAAGTATTTTATACTTTGTTTTTTTGTTTACAAATCAATCTCAATTCCCACCGGACAATGATCTGATCCTTTTACTTCATCCCAAATAAAAGTTTTCTTAATTTTGTTGACTAATCTTTCACTAACCAACACATAATCAATACGCCAGCCGACATTTCTAGTTCTCGCGCCAGCACGAAAGCTCCACCAACTGTATTGTACTTTGTCGGGATTGAATTTACGGAAAGTATCGACAAAACCAGATGAAGTAAATTTGCTCATCCATTTTCTTTCTTCTAGTGTATAACCTGCATTACCTTCGTTTGGTTCTGGTCTAGCCAGATCAATTGGTTCATGGGCCACATTGTAATCACCAACCGCGATGACTGGTTTTTTCTTATCTAGTTTTTTGATATATTTGAGGAAAGCGTCATTGAACTCTTCTTTGAAATCTAGACGAGACAAATCATCACGAGTGTTTGGGAAATAACAATTGACGAAATAGAAATCTGCAAACTCTAGAGTCTGAGTTCGTCCTTCATCATCAAATTTTTCTATGCCAAGTCCTGTAGTGTGTGTAATAAACTTTTTTTGTGCATCTGACTTATCTTTGATAAGTGTCATTGTGCCAGAGTAGCCTGGTTTCTTAGCCGAGTACCAATTTTCTGCGTAGTTGGCGAAGTCAAAGATTTCTTTTTCTCTGTGCAAATCACCAATTTTCACTTCTTGCAAACCTAAAATGTCGGGTTTTTTGTTTTTCAAAAAATCTGTAAAGCCTTTTTTGACTACAGCGCGAATGCCGTTGATGTTCCAGGAGAGTATTAACATAATTTATTAAATTAAATATTTTTTACCATACTGCTTCATCGCATCTATCACAGTTTTTAGTCCGTGACCTTTGTCTGTCAGTTCATAACTGCCGTTTGAGTTTTTTTCTAGCATTTTTTCTTCTTGAAGTTTTTTTAATTTGAGTGTTAGAGTTCGTGTCGAAATACCTTCAAGACTTTTTTCCAAATCACAAAAGCGTTTGCTAGTATTTTGCAAATTATAAACAATATGCATAGTCCAAAAATCTGACAAAATATCGATAGTACTAGAAATTGGACATTTGTGATTGGTCTTTTTCATATATTTTATAATCCTGAATGAGAATACATGAAGGATCTTTCTTTAAATAAATCAGGTTTAGATATTAATACATTAAAAATGTAGAAGATTTTTAGTTGAGACTTACTTAAAACATTATACCACACTTATGCACACTTTACAAAATAAAGTATGTGTATTATTATGTAGACATTATTAATTAAAACATATTTTTATGGATTTTGAAACACTCAAAAGTTCTGAAGTCGTCGATGCTGTTACTAAAAAATTATTAGAAGGGGACATTGTTTCTTTTCACGTAGGGAGTAAAACAGAGGCTTTGGATAAAATAAAAGAATTAATTCCTGCTGGAGCTTCTGTCATGAACGGAAGTTCTACTAGTTTGAATGAGATTGGTTTTGTGGATTATCTAAAGTCCGGTGAACACAACTGGATAAATTTGCATGAAAGAATTTTTGTGGAGCCAGATCAGACAAAACAAGCAAAAATTAGAAAAGAAATAACTATCACTGATTATCATGTTTCTAGCGTGCAAGCTATTACAGAAAATGGAGAAATTCTGATAGCTTCAGGTTCTGGGAGTAATTTGCCAGGTATTGTTTTCAATGCCCAAAATGTTATTTTTGTGGTTAGTACCAATAAAATTGTAAAAAATTTGGACGAAGCGATGAAACGTCTAAAGGAGTATGTCTGGCCTAAGGAAGATGTGCGTATGAAAGAAGTTGTTATGGGTGGAAGTGTGATTTCCAAAATTTTGATTTATCAAAAAGAACCAAAATTTACAGGTAGAACTTGTACTGTGATTCTTGTGGATGAGAAGTTAGGGTTTTAAATCATGTAGCAGAAAACATGTAACAAATTTTGTTACATGTTTTTTTATTTTGTCATTTTTAGATAATACTTTCTCATCTCTTCCGGAAACTTTTCAATAGCATATCTAAGCATAGTTCTTGGCATCATAATGGCATGTTGGTCCAAGAATTTTACTAGTGGCTTAATATCACGCTTGCCCATTTCACGGAGCATCCAGCCAACTGCTTTGTGAATCAAATCGTGTTTGTCAGCAAGTAATATTTCAGAAATAGCTAGAGTATCCTCAAATTGTTTTTCGCGGATAAGTCTAAAAGTAGCTAAAATAGCGACACGACGTTCCCAAAGATTTTTGGATTTTACCAATTTGTAGAGAATATTTTTTTTCTCAGGATTTTTTGTGAGATAATCTCCTACAATATTTGGGGTGGTGACATCTACCAAATCCCAATTATTGATATGTTTCAAATTTTTTAGATAGAAATTATAAATTTGTTTTTGTAATTTTTCGTCTTTGCTTTTTTCATATTTATAAACCAAAATTAGGAGAGCTGTGAGTCTATATTCATGAATTTTGTTTTTTAACATTTTTTGCAAATCTACAAAACTAGCATTTTCATAATATTTTTTGGCAATGGTTCTTTGTTCTGGTACCGTAATACCTAGAAATTTGTCACCTTCGCCATATTGTCCTTTGCCGGTCTTGAAAAAGCCAGAGAGAATTTTGGCTTTGGATTCGTTGGTTAGTTTTTTTAGTTCAGAAGTTATTTTTTGGTAAGACATAGTTATTTGCTAGTCATTCTATTATATATTTAGTAAGAATTTTAAGCAATATAGATACTTTTTATAGTATTTTTTTGTTTGATAAATTTTTTATTGTAAGTTTTTTTCTAGGGGATAAAAAGTTTTATTTACTTGCACCTAAAACTACAATATGTTATAATTTAGAAAATTTAAGTCAATTTTTAATTTATTTTGTATGTTTAGGAAAAAGTTTTTTATATATAGTATATCTTTATTGATGGTTTTTTATAGTTTTTTTATATA
This sequence comes from Candidatus Magasanikiibacteriota bacterium, assembly GCA_041674805.1. GTDB lineage: Bacteria > Patescibacteriota > Patescibacteriia > Magasanikbacterales > UBA922 > UBA1557. The sequence goes on from JBAYVA010000002.1 coordinate 184,142, forward strand.
TGCAGGTCCAATAAATGCTGTTACTATTTATAACTCGGATGGTTTTGGTTATAGTGGTACCATGGATGCTTCACCTATAATCTTTAATGAGATGACTGGCTACAATAGTTGGCCAGCTGGTTTTACAAAGGCGGATTATGCTTTTTATAGTGGTGTACATGAGGGTTCAAACATTTGGATGACTCCATATAGTGCAGATCGTGTCATAAAAGTAAATACTAATACAGGTGAGATGATTGGCTACAATAGTTGGCCGGCTGGTTTTACAAAAGGAAATAATGCTTTTCGTAGTAGTGTATACGATGGAACAAATATTTGGTTGATTCCATTTAATGCAGATCGTGTTATAAAAGTAAATACTAATACAGGTGAAATGATTGGCTATGATAGTTGGCCAGCTGGTTTTACAAAAGGATTCTCTGCTTTTGCGGGAAGTGTATATGATGGCACAAATATTTGGATGATTCCACATAATGCAGACCGTGTAATAAAGATAAATACTAATACAGGTGAGATGACTGGCTATAATAGTTGGCCAGCTGGTTTTACAAAAGGATTCGTTTCTTTTGCAGGAGGTGTATATGATGGCACAAATGTTTGGATGATCCCACATACTGCAGATCGTGTTATAAAAGTAAATACTAATACAGGTGAAATGATTGGCTATGATAGTTGGCCAGCTGGTTTTACAAAAGGAGCTGCTGCTTTTACAGGAGGTGTATATGACGGTTCGAATGTTTGGATGATCCCGCAAGATGCAGATCGTGTTATAAAAGTAAATGCTAATACAGGTGAGATGACTGGCTATAATAGTTGGCCAGCTGGTTTTACAAAAGGAGGGTATGCTTTTGTTGGAGGTGTATATGACGGTTCGAATGTTTGGATGATTCCATTAGATGCAGATCGTGTTATAAAAGTAAATGCTAGTACAGGTGAGATGACTGGCTATAATAGTTGGCCAGCGGGTTATACAGGTAGTTTTTGGAATTTTACCGGAGGTATATATGATGGTTCAAATATTTGGATGATTCCACATAATGCAGATCGTGTTATAAAAATTTCTACTATACCAAACGCTGCCCCAACCCTCACATCCCTCACCGCCACTCCTGCCACCAATGGCACTGGCAATGTTAGTATCGTGGCTACTGTAAGTGATGCTGACGCAAACACAAGTAAAATATCATATCACTACGAAAGCGGAACTTGTGGAAGTTTTAATTATCAAGATACAACTACAACAACTTTAAGTGCTTCTGTGGGTACTGGTAGTGTAGTAATATTAAATAATGAAGCGACAAATATTTCTACTGCTTCAGCTAATACGGTTACTTCTACCTGGAATACTCTATCAGATTCTCTATCTTTAGCCAACGGCCCTTACTGTATCTACGCTTTCGCAAATGATGGTACTGTAGATTCAAGTGTTGTTACCACTACTGTCACTCTAGATAACGTCGCTCCAGATTATGCTACTATAACTAGTTTTGACAACACCTCAACTACTGTTTATGGTGTCTGGGGAGCAGTCAGTGATACAAATGGTCCAGTACTTTACCAAACACAAATAAATCCAGGTAGTACTTCAATATATTTTAATGGACTTAATACTAATCATAGTAATTTGACTCCTAATACACAGTATTCTTGGCAAATAAGAACTAAAGATGCTTATGGTAATACTAAAGGTTTCAATACCTCCACAAGTACTTACACCAACCCCGCTCAACCTCTCTCTGTCTCAGCCATCGCCAACGGCCAAACAGCTACCATCGTATCCTGGGAAGCAAACAATAACCCAACTAGTACTGCTTACCGTGTTTATAACGTAAACAAAGGTACTTTGTCAGATCCAGTATATACAACAAAAACTACAATCACTGGTCTTTCTAGTGCTTCAAATTATACTTTCAAAGTTAGAGCTTATTACAACTCAGATAATACTACTTATGTAGAATCAGATGCTACGCAAACAGTTACCACCGCAGCACCAGCTAGAACTGTTGTTATGACTTTGCTTACCTCAGATGATAACGTCATCCCTGCTTACACTTTCGTCGGCGTTAGAGAATCTCATACTGTACAATTAGAAGCTATTGTTACTAGTACTGATCCACTAGTCTTACCAAAGGCTAGACTTACTCTACGTTCTACTCCAGTCACCGTTACTCTAGCCGCTGGTGAAAGCCAAAATGTAGATACTAATGGTAATGGTACAAATGATACCACAGTTACCGTTAATAGTGTTGATGAAAATACTGGAGAAGTAAATTTCACTTTAATACATATCCCACAAGGTGGTAGTATGATTGTGCAAAATCCACCAAAAGTAATAAATAGTAGTGGTAGAGCATTAAGTATTAATGAAGATGCTAAAACAACTGTTAGTAAAATAGTAAAATTAAAATTAGATATTAGTAACGCTAGTCAAATGGCTGTGTCTAATGATCCAGACTTCACTAATGCCTCATTTGAAACATATAGTAGTAGTAAAGAATGGACACTAACTGACGGAAATGGTACTAAAATAGTTTACGTCAAATTTAGAGCTCCAGATGGTAGTAGTATCGTCTACTCAGATACTATAGAATTAATGGGACAAAGCTTCGCTGACCCAAATAGTATAAAAAATCAAGAGCTGTTGAATAAAATAGAAGATAAGATAAGTTGTCCAGTAATAACTGAACAATCGTACCAAGTAAAAGGTGAGAAAGCAGTGTATTATGTAACAAAAGAATGTACAAAGAGAGTTTTTAAAAGATCAGAAGTGTACTTTACATATTTTGGAAGTTGGAAAGAAGTAAAAAGTATCGAGAAAGATATCTTAAATAAAATAAGTAATGATAAATTGGACTTCATGCCAATGGGACCAAAATATGATCCAAAATATGGCGCTCTCGTTAAAGTAGTTAATGATCCAAAAGTATACCTTCTTCTAAATGAGAATAAATATTGGATCACTAATGAAAATACCTTCAATAAATTAAATTATAATTGGAATTGGATAGAAGATGTAGATCAAAGATTGTTGGATAAATATACTACAAAAGAAGAAATCTTAAATATAATAAACCATCCCAATTATACTCTCGTAAAATACCAAAACGATCCAAAGGTTTATCGTATAGAACCAAACTCAACTGATATTACTAAACAAGTAAAACGTCACATTCCAAACGAAGCAGAATTCAATAAACTAAACTTCAGATTTGACCGTGTTGTCACTATTCCAGCGACAGAAGTCTATGAGACAGGTGCAGAACTAAAGTCTTAGACAATTAAACACTTCGTTACCTGATCATTTGAATACTCTAAAACCTAGTAACCTAAAACCTAATAACTTAAAACAATCTCTTTGCGGAGATTGTTTTTGTTTGGGTGATTGATTGGTAGTGTGATTAGGTGATATAGTGATAAAGTGACAGATTGATAAGGTTACAAAGTGCTTAAGTTGTGGAGTTAAGATGTCTTGCCAGACTGTCAAAAATCTAGTATAATAGCTCTATAATTTTAGTCGTTTAAAATCATTAATTTATGCATATTTCTTGGCTTGGCAATAGTGCCATAAAAATTCAGACAAAGCCTTTTGACAAAGATGTTACAATTGTCATAGATGCCTACAAACAAGCAAAAGGTAATTCCCCACGTAGTCTTACACCTGATATAGCTCTTTTTACTCATGGTGAAGAAGAGATTATTACTTTGTCAGGAGAACCTTTTATTTTTTCTACACCAGGTGAGATAGATGTAAAAGGTGTTTTAATTACAGCTGTTGAAGGTCATAATCCTGGTGAAATAATGTTGCGTATAGATGCAGAGAGTATGACATTGGTTCATGTTGGTATGGTAAGTAAACAATTGAATGCTAAACAAGTAGAAATATTGGCAGGTGCCGATATATTGTGTTTGCCTGTAGGACATCCAAATTCTTTTGATGCTGAGTCTGCTGTAAAAATGGTTACAGAGCTTGAACCTAGAGTAGTAATTCCTTATGCTTTTCATTCGGACAATGATCCTGATGCAAAAGCAATTGATGGTTTCTTAAAAGAAATTGGCAGTAAAGGTGTACAACCAGAAACAAAAGTAATATTGAAAGAAAAAGATTTACCACAAGAAGAAATGCAAGTAGTTGTATTGGAAAAGGAATAAATTATCTATTTATCTAAAATAGTATGCCTGTCAGCAAAAAGAGCCCTAAAAAAGCTTCCAAAAAACAATCTAAAAGCAAAAAAATAGCCAAAAAAACTGTTGCTAAAAAGGTAAACAAAAATGATAAAGAAATGCAGGAAATAAAAAAAGCTGTGAAAGATTTACCAAATATTTTAGCTCAAGAATTCAAAAATATTTCTGTTGAAAAAACTTTGGATATAAAACCAGTATTGGTTGCTCGTGAAGAAAAATCAATTCCTTTCGATGTTGCCAAAACTCCAGAAATTTCTGAGGTTTATATTGCCCCCAAAAATAGTCGTTTGTGGCTTTGGTCTGCTGTTAGTTTGTTTACTGTTATTATTTTAGCTTTATGGGTTTTGAGTGTAAGTAATTTATTTTATAATTCAAAAAATTCACCAGATAATCCTTTGGAATCTTTGAAAGGTAGCAAAGAAGAATTAAAAGGGATATTCAAAAATTTTGAAGATAGTAAACCTACTACTACCATAAAAGATATTATTGGAGAAAGCATGTTTACTACTTCTACGGTGTCTAGTACATTGAGTACGACTACTGTAGATGTAAAAAAAATTGAAGAAGCTATATCTGGTTTGTTTGTAAGTAGTAGTGATAATAATTTAATAGTAACAAATACAAAAGAATAATAGTGAAATTAATTAAAAAAATATGGCACGTTTGAAAAGTATTATAAAATCAAAAAGTAGCACTGAAGAGAGTGCTGTGGAGGGAACTATTGTCGAAAAAATCGAACCTATCAATTTGGTGAAAGAAATGGAAACATCTTATTTGGATTATGCTATGAGTGTTATCGTTTCTCGTGCTTTGCCAGATGTGCGCGATGGTCTAAAACCTGTGCATCGTCGTATTTTGTATGCTATGTGGGAACTTGGTCTCAAACATAATTCTAAGTTTCGTAAATCAGCGCATGTGGTTGGTGGCGTAATGGCCAAATTCCATCCGCATGGTGATAGTGCTATTTATGATTCGTTGGTACGTATGGCCCAAGATTTCAATATGCGTGAAATGTTGGTAAATGGTCAAGGTAACTTTGGTTCAATGGACGGAGATGGTGCTGCTGCTATGCGTTATACAGAAGCCAAACTTCGTGCGATTGCTGAAGAATTGATTTTTGATATTGAAAAAAATACTGTAAATTTTTCACCTACTTATGATGGCTCTTATAGAGAACCAAATGTTTTGCCTGCCAAATTACCAAATTTACTTTTGAATGGTAGTATGGGTATTGCGGTTGGTATGGCTACAAATATTCCTCCACATAATCTGACAGAACTTTGTGATGGTATTATGGCCTTGATTGAAAATCCAAAATTAGGAATTGAAGAATTAGGAAATTATATCAAAGGACCAGATTTCCCAACTGGTGGTATTATTTATAACAAAAAAGATATTGAAGTAGCTTATGCTACTGGACGTGGTGGTATTGTGATGCGTGCTAAAACAGATATTCAAGAATCTGAAAAAAATGATAAAATGCAAATTATCATTACCGAAGTTCCTTATCAAGTAAACAAAGCAACTTTGATAGAAAAAATTGCGAGCTTAGTACAAGAAAAGAAAATTGAAGGTATCAAAGATTTGCGTGATGAATCAAACAAAGAAGGTGTCAGAATTGTGATTGAGTTGAAAAAAGATTCTTATCCAAAAAAAGTTTTGAACAAACTTTTCAAATTAACAGAATTGCAAACAACTTTTCACGTTAATATGTTGGCTCTTGTAGATGGTATTCAGCCTCGTGTTTTGAATTTGAAAACTATTTTGGAAGAATACTTGAAACATCGTCAAATAGTTGTGCGTCGTCGTACTCAATTTGATTTGGATAAAGCTTTGGATAGAGCTCATATTTTGGAAGGTTTGAAAAAAGCTTTGGACAAAATTGATCTTATTATTGCTCTTATTCGAAAATCAAAAGACAAAGATGAAGCCAAAATAAATTTGATGGAAAAATTTTCTTTTACCGAAAAGCAAACTATGGCAATTTTGGAAATGAGATTGCAACAACTTGCTAATTTGGAACGTCAAAAAATAGAAGATGAACTTAAAGAAAAACAAAAATTGATTGCAGAATTAGAAGCTATTTTGAAGAGTGAAAAAAGAATTATGAGTATTATCAAATCTGAAGTAGAAACTATTAGACAAGTTTATGGTAATGCTAGACGTACTCAAATTGTTTCTCATGGTGTCAAAGAATTTAATATTGAAGATTTGGTACCAAATGAACCAACTCTTATTATCTCTACTCGTGATGGTTATATCAAACGTTTGCCTCCAGATACTTTCAAACAACAAAGCCGTGGTGGCAAAGGTGTGATTGGTTTGACCACCAAAGAAGAAGATGTTGTAGACAAAATTATTTCTACCAATACTCATGATAATATTTTGTTTTTTACTACACGTGGTCGTGTATTTCAATTAAGTGCTTATGATATACCTTTGACTGCTCGTACCTCAAAAGGACAAGCTTTGGTAAATTTCTTACAACTTGCACCAAATGAAAAAGTTTCTGTATTTTTGTCACTTGCTAATTTGAGTAGTTATGAATCATTAGTGATGGTGACAAGTAAAGGTAATATCAAAAAAACTAAGATTGAAGATTTTAAACACGTTCGCAAATCTGGTTTGATTGCTTTAAAACTAAAAGAAAATGATTTGTTGGAATGGGTACAACCAACAGCTGGTAACAATGATGTGATGATTACTACTTCTATGGGTCAATCTATTAGATTTAGAGAAAAAGATGTTCGTCCAATGGGTCGTACTGCTTCCGGTGTACGTGCTATCAAATTAAAATCAACAGATGAAGTAGTAGGTATGAGTATTTTGGATAATAGTTTGGTAAAAATGAAAGTCTTGGAATTGTTGGTAGTCTCTGAAAATGGTTTAGGCAAGAAAACTAAAGTCAATGAATACAAAGTGCAAGGTCGTGGTGGTAGTGGTATCAAGACGATGGCTGTTACTTCCAAAACCGGTAAAATTATTAGTAGTCAGATGGTAAATAGTACTGAAGAAAAAGATATTATGATAATTTCGGTCAAAGGACAAGTCATTCGTACTTCTCTTAAGAGTATTTCTACTCTTGGCAGAGCGACTCAAGGTGTTCGTATTATGCGTTTCAAGCAAGAAGGGGACAAAGTAGCAGCGATAGCATTTGTTTAAGATGCGGATAAATGCAGATTTGAACGCTGATTTAAGCAAAATTTTTAGAAAGGACTCGTTATAAAGACGGGTCTTTTTTTGTAGCAGATACAGCCATCAGCAAATACAGCAGACTCAGCAGATTAAGCAAATATAAATGTTATTATCACCTAATCACTTTGTCACCTAAACACTTGATCACTTTATCACTTAAACACTCTAACACACCTAAAACCTAGTTCACCTATAACCTAACACCTAATACCTAGAACCTAATTCACCTAAACTCCCTTGACAAATAAAAAGTTTTTTGATATATTAGGCAAGCCTCAAAAGCCTTTATTTTAGGCAAAAAGGTAATTATTTATCCCCAATTTGGGGGCTTAGGTTTACTAATTTTGATACGTGTTACGTGTCTTGTGTTATGTGATCCTGGGTTAACTTGCGAGAAATCGCGTTTTATTAAAATATGTCAAAACAAAATTTTGAAGAACTTTTGAAAGACTATTTTGCTAACATTCCAAAAGTGAATGATTTAGTAAAAGGAAAAGTTATCGCTATTGATAAAGGTGAAGTACGTGTTGACGTCAACGGTATTATCGTTGGTGTGGTACGTGGACCTGAACTTTTCACAGAATCAAAAGAATTCTCAGATATCAAAGTAGGTGACGAAGTAGAAGCTACTGTTATCGAAGACGAAAATGAAAACGGTGAAATGGAATTATCTTTCCGTGTCGCTGGCAACAAATTGGTCTGGAACAGAATGGCAAAAAATGTACAAGAAGGTACTATTGTCAAAGCAAAAATATTGGCAGCTAACAAAGGTGGTTTGATGTTACAATCAGATGCTTTGGTAGGTTTTATGCCTGTATCACAATTGAATCCAAACAATTATCCACGTGTTCAAGGTGGTGACAAAAATAGAATTTTGGAACACTTGAGAAAATTCATTGGTGAAACTATCAAAGTAAAAGTTATCAATGCTGACATGGATGGAGAAAAACTTATTTTCTCTGAAAAAGAAGTTTGGGAAGAAGAACAAAAAAATGTATTAGATTCTTTCAAAGTAGGTGATATCGTAGAAGGTGAAGTAAGTGCTCTTACATCATTTGGTGCTTTCATCAAATTTGGAAAAAATTTAGAAGGTCTTGTACATATTTCTGAAATCGTTTGGCAAAGAATTAGTCACCCTCGTGAAGTGTTAAAAGTAGGTGATAAAATCAAAGCTCAAATTATTGATTTGAACAAATCAAAGATTTATTTGTCAATCAAGAGATTGGTAGATGATCCTTGGAAAAAAGTAAAAGATACTTATAAAGTTGGTCAAATTATCAATGCAGAAGTTCACAAAATTGAACCATTTGGTCTTATGGTCAAACTTGATGAAGAAATTCATGGTTTAGCTCATATTTCTGATTTGAGTGAAAAACGTGTACCAGATGCAAAGATGCTTCTTTCAAAATTCACTGTTGGTCAAAAATATAATTTTGAAATTATTTCTATTGAACCAGCTGAACACCGTTTAGGTTTGAAACTTGAAGGTGTAAATAAAAAAGAAGAAAAGAAAGAAGTTAAAGCTGAAGAAAAAGTGGAAGAAAAAAAAGAATCAGCTCCAGCTGAAGCTCCTGTTGAAAAAGAAGAAAGTAAATAATATTTACAAAATAAAAAAATCGTCTTGAAAGAGACGATTTTTTATTTTTAATTAGTATTTACTTTTGTACTTTATGTCCTTACTTTTTATAACTAAAAAGTAACAAAAAGTTTTGAGGGGAAAAGAACTCGCTTGTGTTGCCAAGGGCAAAATAATCATTGGCAAACAACGAAGCTCAGACAGTTTCCCCCTCAAACTCCCCTTGGGTTATTTAAAATAGAGGAAATTGTTTAGTTGAATTAATAATTTTTATTTTCAAATAAATTTTTTAATATAGCTATTTACATCAAATTTATTTTTGCAACCATTATAATTCATATAACGTATTTTGCCAAAAACTTCTCTCTCAAACCAAGCTCTGTCATGTACACCAGCGATAGACCAAGCGACACCGACGTAGCCATTTGGATCACGACCATCTAGTTCATATTTATCGTTTAAATATATCGCAATTTTGAAAGCTTCTTTTGCAGATTTACTCCATTCCAAAATTTTCTTGGCCCAGTACATACGCATATAACCGTGCATTTTGCCTGTTGTCACCATTTCTTTTTGAGCAGAGTTCCACAAGTCGTCATGAGTCTTGGCTTCTTCAAATTGTTTTTTGCTATATAGATATTCACGTTTGTCTTGTGAGTGTTCTTGCAAAGTTGTCAAAGCCCAGTTTGGTGCTCCTTTTAGAGAATCATAGTTTGGATTATAAAAACAATAATTATCACTTAGCTCACGTCTGACAATCAATTCTTCCAAAAAAGTTTCTTTGGCTGTTTTGCTAGCTTCGGATTTGTTTATTTCTAGAGCAATTCTTTGAGCGGAAATTTGTCCAAAGTGTAAGTAAGGAGACAAATTGGAAACAGCATTTTTGTTTGGATCATTTTTGTCTAAGTGATATTGATTTAGAGAATTTTTTATAAAACTTTTTAGTTGTTGTTTGGCAAAATTTTCGCCTGAGGATAACCAATCAATAGGTTTTACATTTTTGTCCACCTCAATCTTTTTGTAAACATTCTTCCAGTTTATTTTTTTTGCTTTGGTTGGAAAATTTATTTTTTGAATAACAACTTTGGGAAATTCAGTTAGATAATCTTTTAGTATTTTGTTTATTTTTGGTCTAAGAGTATAAGCTCCATATTCTTGCTTGTTTGAAGCTACAAAACAGGGAACAATATTGTGGGCGTCAACTTCTAAAAAAGGTATCTCAATATTTTTGATAATACTATTTTTCCAATTTCTATTTATTTTTAGTGGTGAGAAATCAGAAACGATAATACCAACTTTGTTTTTCTTTACAAATTTTGGAATCTCTTCTTCGGCCTTGCCCCAAGTCAAAAAAAATGGGATATTATATTTTTTTAGTTCAGTTTCCAAAGTTTGTAAACCTTTTAGCATGAAATCGTATTGTCGCAAAGTTGCCCCAAGGAATGTTGGTACTAGATTGAAGACTACTGCAACAGGAGCTTCATTTTTTTGTCCCGCTTTTAGAGCGTAGAGCAAAGCCCAATTGTCATGCACACGCATATCACGACTCATCCAATAGACAATAGCGCCTTTTTTATATTCAAAATTGTTTAGTTGTCGGCTTCTGTTTGGGAGCATAAGTTATTTTGTTAAGTTTTCTTTTACTCTAAATTTTACCATTGCTGTTATCAAATCATAAGGTACGGACTCTTCCACAGGAAATTGGATAGCACCTTTTGATGTCTTATATTTTTTGAGTTTATTAGCAAATTTTGTAATGGCAGAAGGTCCAGGATAAAAGCCAATATGATTTTCATAAGCAGCAAAATGGACTAGATTTTTTTTCAATACAAAAGTAGGTATACCATAACTTATTTTTTCTGTAGCTTCTGTGGCATTTGCTATTATTATTTTTCTGATAGATTGCAATATGTTTTGAATTTCTTTGGGAAAATTATTTATATAAGAATCTATGTCAGAGTATTTTTTCATATTTTTTTTGATAAAATATAAGTCGTTACTTTTTGATTTTCAATCAAGTCAAAAGATTTTTTTTGTAATTTGTAACCTTGTTTTTGATAAAATGCTTTGGCTGTAATAGTTGATTGTACTTTTATTTTTTTACAGCCTTGTTTGCACAAAGATTTTTCAACTGTTTTGATAAGTTTATTACCAACACCTTTGCCAATATAATCTTTGTGAACATAAAGTCCCCAGATTTCACATTTGTAAAAAGGATGATCTGTAAAACCAATAATTTTTTCACCATCAAGAGCGACCCATCTTTTGCACTTGTTGGCGCTATCACGAAAACGCTTAGCAGAAGTGCGACCAGACCAAACTTTGATTACTTCAGGAGTGTAATCATTTTTATTTACGTTTCTGATTGTTTGTCTATGCATGCGAGCTATGGCTGCATAATTTTCATCGCGAGCAAAGCGGATTTTCATATTTTTGTTCATTATTTATGTATATATTTTAGCTTGTTGTTGGTTTTTTGGCAAACATTTTTTTAATTTTGGATAAACTTGGATAAACAAAGTCGTTTTCTCCATCTATAAAACCTATAAAATATTTTTTTTCTAATTTTTGTAGAATGTATAGATTTTTTATTATTTTTTTATAATCATTTTTAGTATATAATGCTTTTTCAGGATATTGATTAAATACAAAGATTAACATTTTAAATTTACTTTCACCTTCTTTTAATTGAGTTAATTTATCTTCTATTTTTGAATTAAATTTTTTTATAAATCTATCATCATCAAGAATATAATAATTTTGTTTTTCATTTTTTTTGCGTTAATGTTCTTTGGTAAAGCAAGTTACTTCTATATCAAATTTATCATTTGATAAACTGGCTAATATATCAACATTTTTCTTTTTTTTATGTCTTTTTAATATTTCTATATTTTTAAAAGATATCGTATTTAAAAAAATTACAGAACGAAGTTCTGCAAGAATAGATTCTAGTTTTTCTTTTTTAGTGTCTACTATAATATAATCACATTTTTCTAAGATTTCTTCTTTTGTATATTTTGTTATTTTAGATACTTTTTCTAATAAAATTTTTACTTTGTTTAGATTATCATTTGTATACCCTAAATTTTTTATATAATTAAAAAATGGTTCTATCATATTTTTAAATTTAGCGGAGAGAGAGGGATTCGAACCCTCGGTCCCGATATGATCGGGACACCGCTTTTCGAGAGCGGCACCTTCAACCAACTCAGACATCTCTCCATGTTAATTATACAGAATTTAGTTTGTATAATTAATTATTTTTTTTGATAAACTTAAATATATTAAAAACCAAAACAGAATGGCTAAATCGTTTTTTATATAAGGTGAATCTACTAAACCTGTTATAAGTAACATTAGTAAACTTAATAATAAAAAGTTATTATAAATATTTTTTTCTTTGATATTTTTGTGTAATATATATACTAAGATTATTATAAATGATAGCAAACCTATTAATCCAGTATTTACCCAAATTGTCAAAAATATGTTGTGAGGATGATGGTATATTTCAATATATTCACCATTTACTTTTTGATGATATGTTTTTATTTCTTGGCTATAAGAACCTAAACCACTTCCTTTTATTGGATGATCTTTTAAATACTCTAAAGTTTCTTTCCAAATTCCAATTCTAATTTGTCCAGATCTGTCTTGTAGTATTAATTCTGTTTTTATATTTTGTAATTTTGGTAAATTAAAAATTAATAGTGATGAAAATATTGTTAATATTATGATAATCCAACGTGTTTTTTTATAGAATAGAAGAATTAAAAATATTGCACTGAAAATACTTACCAAAGCTCCTGTAGACTTGGCAAAGAATATAGCAGGTAATGATGTAATTATAAATAAAGTTCCTAATAAAAAAGGCCATGATTTCACTGAGTGGTTTTTTAGATTATATAGTGCTATTGCAAAAATTGGTGCCAAAAATAATCCAACTCCATTTGGAAATCCATACCATGCTGTTACTCTGTAAGTATTAAGATTTTCCCAAAAAGCATATGGTACAAAAAATCCTGTAAAATGTTGATAAATAGCAAATAAGGATGTGGCTAGTCCAGACATTAATAAACCATTTATTATATATTTTTTTATATCTATAGATATATTTGTAATTATAAAAAATAGTATTATTGGTTCTAGATAAAAAGCTTTCCATTCACCTAATGCTTGTTTTGTGTTGTGGTTAAATAATATAGATACAGTAGCAAAAAATAAAAATAATAAAATTGAGATGTATAATAATTTATTTTTTTTAAAATTTATTTTTAAATTATTTATAATTTCATTTTTATATTTTATAAAACTAATTATAATTAGTATGATAATTTGTAATTCTAAAAAAGTTGTTGGAATTTCTAAAAAATTAAAACGTAATAGATAAGTAGGTAAAAACAAAGCTAATAAAAAAAATGAGTATTCAATTTTTTTGAAACTAATAATTGTAAAAATACTTAAATAAACAATTGTTAAAAACCACATTATCATATTATTTTTTTATACTTAAAATTTCTTTTATTTCGTTTTTATTTAATAGGTGTTTATTGAATATGATATTAATATACTAAATAATATAACAATTAGTAGTTGCAACTTATATTTTAGATTTCTTTTTATTACTGTCATCCATGCAGCTCCATACATACCATATTTTGGTATAAATGAGAGAGGGATTCGAACCCTCGGTCCAGCTTGCGCAGAACAACTGATTTCGAGTCAGTCCCATTCGACCACTCTGGCATCTCTCCATCTTTTAAGTAATAAGCAAATTAAGCAGAATATGCAGAATAAGTGGCTTATTGTGTGTAAGCACCTTGTAAGCATTGTTAATGTTATTACAAATTAACCACAAAAGCAAGTTCATGTCTAAATTTGCCAAAAGCTCTTTTTTTGGCTATGATATATTTGCTTAATCAAATATATTATGCTTATTTTAGCTCTTATTTACTTTGTTACAATTTTGTTTGTTAGTTACAAGAATTTTGCTTTTGGACTTTATAGTTTTGCTTTGGTTTTGCCATTATATTTTTTACGTCCACAAATTGGATTTTTGCCAACGACTATCTTAGAAATTCATTTTGGAGCGGTCTTTTTGGTCTGGCTTTTTTCTTATGCCAAACAAGATTGGAGCAGAATCAAAGAATTTTTGCAAAATAATAAATTATTTAGTTGGGGTTTGTTTGTTTTTTTTGTAGCTTCTTTTGCAAGTATTTTCGTCAGTGCCATTGGTTCATTTGAACCTCTACAAAAAATTATTTTGGCAGCTGGTATTTGGCGAGCTTATTTCTTGGAGCCAATCATATTATTTTTTATTTTAGTTGGTCGTCAGCAAAATTTTTCCAAAATGAAAATGATTTGGGCTTTTTTTATCAGTGCTTTTTTAGTTAGTCTGGTAGCTGTAGCACAAGAAATATTTTTTGTTTTAAACTGGCAATTTCCATATTTTGGTATGGCTATTCCTGGTCGTATGAATAGTGTTTATACCACACCAAATGCGATTGGACTTTTTACTTTGCCGATTTTATTTTTGAGTTTGTTTTTACAAAATAATTTTTACAACAACAATCAAAAATATTTTTATTATTTTTCAATTCTCATCATTTTACTTGCCAATTTTTTTTCTTTTTCGCAAGGTGCTTGGGTAGCTTTGGCAGCGGCTAGTGTGGTTTATCTATTTTTTGTTGGTTACAAAAAGTTTAGTATAAGTTTGGTGGTTTTGGGTATGATGATTGTCTTAGTAATACCTTCTTTCCGTTCTGTAATACTGTTTCAAGACAAAGCAGGTAATAATAGATTTGTTTTAGCTGAGTTTACTTGGGATTATTTGACTGATTCTCCTAGACAATTTGTGACCGGAGCAGGACTTCGTAATTTTTATGATGCGGTAGAGAATCCTCGTCGTGATCCAAAAAAATTGGAACCTTTGACTTTTCCTCACAATATTTTTTTGAATTTTTGGTCAGAAGTTGGTTTGTTTGGTATGTTGTCTTTTGTTTTTATTTATTTTTTACTGGTGAGGCAATCTTTCAAACTTGATCACAAAAAAAGAGCTATTTTTTTGGCTCTTTTAGTTGCTATATTCGTACAGGGATTAGTAGATGTTCCTTATTTCAAAAATGATTTAGCTTTTGCTTTTTGGATTATTGTTTTTTTTATTTTTTTCAATCAAATAACTTTAGTAGAAAAAAAGTCTGTGTAGTTTTAAACTAAAAATTTTGTTTGAGTTCAAATTATTTTTTCAATATGAGCAACTCTTTGAGTTGTTCTTTTGATATTGCTTTACTAACTAAGATCATAACAAAATATACTAAGGCTGCTAGTATAATTAAGATTATAATTGGTAAATTTTTCCACCAAATTATGGCAAGACCCATCACAGCACTAGACAAGATTACTTTAATCAAAAAAACAAAGTTTAGTTTTTCTTTGATATTTTTTTGTGCGACCAAAGTCAACATAATAGCGGCATACCATTCAGAAAAAACTGTCATCCAAGCTGCACCATACATGCCATATTTTGGTATAAAAATCATGTAGCCAATCAAAGTCAAAAAAGCATTAGTAATATATACCCAAAGTACTTTTTTTTGTAAATTGACAGCGACTGCTAGATGACCAAAAATACCTGCCCAAAAGACACCAAAGACAGCTAAAGATAAAATTTGTAAAGCATCACCAGATAAAAAGAATTTATTTCCAGCTACCAAAATCATTATTTCGTGTGATAACAAAAATAAACCAGTAAACATTGGTATGGCTACTAGCATCATTGAGTTTACTGACATTTGATATCTTTTTTGAAATTCTTCTTTATTATTTTGGGCCCAAGAAGCTGCTAAGAGTGGAAGCATTATGCCCATAATCATCATAGCTGTTTGAACTACGATGTCTATGACACGGTAAGCTGCTCCATAAATACTGACCTCTGCTTGGCTGGCAAAATAACTTAAGATTAAGATATCTCCTTTTAAATAAATAACATTAAAAATTATAGCGATAGCTATGGGCCACATTTTTATTATAATTTGTCGCCAGATTATTTTGTCAAATTCAAATTTTATTTTGTTGATTTTGTTTATATACAAATAGAGAGTCAGCGTATAAGCCAAACTAGCTAAAATGATAATAAACATTATATTCAAAAAATTGCTTTGGTAATAAATACCAATTACAAGTCCTAATACCAAAATTACTCTACCAATAATTTCACCTAATGCTTGAATTTGCATTTTTAATTTTTCTTGTAAAAAACCTATAAAAACTTGGTTTAGAGCGATAGAAAAAAATGATATAGCTGTAAAAAAGATAGCTACTTTAACAATGCTTGGATAAGGCAAAAGCAAAGATGTTAGTGGGGCGATTGTCAAAAAGAATAAAGCTGAAAAGAATCTAAAGGTTATTAAATTATTAAAAATCTTTTCTTGTTCTTGTTTGTTTTCACTTAGCATTTGGGCAGTAAGGGGAGTCATGCCAAAATCAATCAATATACCAATGACGCTCAAAAAAGAAATAGTAGTAATGTACCAACCAAATTTTTCTACACCTAAATAGCGGGTCATCATGGCTATAGCTACGAGTCCTAAAACGGTAGATATGATTTTACCTGCCATTTGAAAGAAAGTATTATGTGCGACTTGTTTTACAAGAGACATATGTTTATATATTTTAGTATTTTGTTTTATTTTTATGTTAATTTTAGCAAATTGAGCTAAAATTAGCAATCATAAGGGGGTGTTGGTTAAAATATACAAAATGTGTTATAATAATTTAGATAATAAAAAATAATTTTTATTTTTATTTAATTTTATGTTTAAAAAAACAAATTTATTTTTAGTAGTTTTTTTCGCTCTGTGTAGCTTATTTATTTTCAATATTACCAAAGCACAAGAAATTTTGCCAGTAGTAAGTATTAGAGATGAAGGTTTGGTAGCTAAATATGTCAGTCAAAGTGTAAATGATCCTATCAAAATTGAAGCTGGGTCAACTTTGAATATAGATATAAAATTCAAAAATGTTGGTACTAAAATCTGGGATAATAGTGGCAAAAATTTTATTTCGGCTTTTACCATGGAACCTCGTTATCGTGCTTCATCTTTTGTGGGTAGTAATTGGATAGATAAAACACAAACTACGAAGATGTCACCAGCTGTTGTCAAAGTAGGAGAAACAGGTACTTTGAGTATTCAAATAAAAGCACCAGAAAAAGTTGGTGTGTATAAAGAAAAATTTTGGTTAGCCTCTCAAAATTATTCTTGGTTAAAAGGTGGTTATTTTTATTTTGAATTTAGTGTAGTTTCTAAGACAACAGTAAGTAGCAATAATAATGCAGTTCCAAATAATACTGTCTCAAATAATACTTCATCTACCAATACTAATGAAATAAGTTCATATAAAGCAAAAAAAGTAATGTTTAATAAAAAAGAAGTATTAGCCAATGGTGGTCAAGCTGTAAAATTGATTTTAGGTTTACAAAATTTGGGTTCAGTTGCTTGGAAAAAATATACTATTTTAGCCAATAGTCCAGCTTCTGTTTCTAGCAGTAATACTAGTGCAACTTTTGCTGATAATTCTTGGATAAATAATAATACAGTTTTAGAAAACAATACTACCGTAGAACAATGGTCTACAACTAGAGATGAATTTAATTTTGTAACTCCTGCTAAACAAGGTAATTATAATTTGACTTTGAAATTGATGGCAGACGACAAAATGATAGAAGATTTTGAATTAAATATTCCAGTCACTGTAACTGCAGATGCTCCAAATTATGTATCTCCTCAGTTTGATACAGATAGTAGCAATATTGTTGTAGAAGAATCTCCACGTTTGGCTGAAGAACCAAAAATTAGAGTAGGTCTTTGGCAAAATCCTGAAGATCAAGTTATTTTCAAATCAAACGAAGATGATTTTGTTGTTTTTGCTGGTAGTGAAGAAAAAGGTGTTTTGTCTCAAAGTAATGTAGCTAAGATGTTTTACAAAGAAGGAGTTTATTATTTTAGTTCTGCTGATTTGAATTTTGAATCATCGGAATATTTACGTTTAGTTCCTGCCAACAATTGGCATGCAGTATTTGATCTTACTAATTTTGAAAGAAAAGTAACTTGGAAAGGTCCTTCAAATTTCAATAAATATCGTGGAGCAATGGAATTACGCAAAGTAAGTAGTGGTTCTGATGTTTATGTAATTGAAGAAGTTTTGATGGAAGATTATGTTGCTGGCATTGCTGAAACTTCCAATGCTGGACCAAAAGAATATATCAAAGCCCTTTTGACAGCTGCTCGTACTTATGCTTATTATATAAAAGAATATACTACCAAACATGATGCCCGCAATTTTGATGTAGTTGCTCATACTGGTGATCAATTATATTTGGGTTATGCTAGTGAATTATTGATGCCAAATGTAGTCAGTGCTCAACAAGAGACTCGTGGTTATATGGTTACTTATAATAAAGATTATATTATTACACCATATTATAGTACTAGTGATGGACGAACGAGATCTTGGACTGAAGTTTGGGGTGGAGCACACAAACCTTGGTTGGTTTCAGTGCCTGCTATTTATGATGCAAAAGACAAAAAAGCTATGGCTGGTCATGGTGTAGGTATGAGTGCTCGTGATGCTGCTTATATGGCTGATGAGGCTGGTACTCTTTGGAAAGATATTCTAAAATATTATTATACAGGCGTAAGTATAGATCTTATTTACAGATAGTTTATGGTAGAGTTGATAACATTTAAGAAAAAATGTTTGGTGCCTAGCGAAAGAGTCTGTTTCAGACTCAAATTTTTGCGTGAACAAAAAAATATTTCTTTGTCTGAATTGGAAAACAGAACAAAAATTAGTAAGCTATATTTGGAAGCTATAGAACAATGTCGTTTTTCAGATTTACCACAATCAAGTTTGTACAAAAAAAATTTTATCAAAAAATTTGTCAAAGCTTTGGGAGAAGATCCAAAATGTTTTGTAGATCAATTTGTCAAAGAAGAACTTACTTATATACCACAAAATTCAAATACACCAAAACTAAAATATAATAAATATTATTTTAGTAATATGCCTAGTATTTTGCGTATTTCTACTTTTGTTTTAGTTATTGGTTCGTTGTTATTTTTTTTAGGATTTCATATCAAAAATATTTTGACCCCTCCTAATTTGATGGTTGTTTCTCCAGAAAATGGTTATATCAGCAACAATAATTTTGTAGATGTGCATGGTAAGACTGACCCAGAAATTCAAATTACTATTAATAATCAAGCAGTAAAAAATGATTCAGATGGTAATTTTAATCAAAATATAAACCTTTTGCCTGGTATCAATACTTTTGTGATAAAGGCAAAAAATAAGCATGGTAAAACTACAGAAGAAATAAGAAATGTTATTTACAAAAACTCAGGATCTGTTTCTTTAAAGTAAAAATAAAAACGACGTAATGTCGTTTTTTTGTTTGTATTATTTTCTATTATAATCGTCTTCCAACCTCACAATATCATTTTCATCAAATTCTCCAAAAGATATTTCCATGATTTCTAGTGTATCATTAGTTGTCATCATGCGATGTTTTGTTTCTTTTGGTATAGAATGTTCATCACCTTTTTTCACATCAATAGTCTCTTCACCAATAATGATTTGCCCATTTCCACTGACTACTCGCCAGAACTCATCACGCTTGTGATGATATTGTAGACTAAGTCGGGAGTTTGGTTTGACTGTAATTATTTTCACAGTCACTTGTTCATTGTGACAGAATTGTTCAAATTTGCCCCAAGGTCTTTCTTCGGAGTATTTGTCCATATTATCTATTTTTATTCGTATAAATATTCTCCCACCACTCAGATATTTTACCACTCATTATTTCTTCAGCTAATTTTTTGGCAGATGCCGTTTTGAGACTTTTGTATTGGATGTTTTCAGTCTGACCTTCACCTTTACCATGAAGCCAGATTGGTGCTTCTTGGTTGCCTTGATGAGTATATTCTTTGAGTAGAAGTATTTGATCTATCATGTCAGCATCTTTGGCGACTATGGCTTCTTTGCTTTCACGTTTTTCGAATTCTGTACTCATCTCAAATAAGTCTATGAAAGGTAATTCTCCAAGTTGATCTTTCATTATTTCTTCTTCAAAAATTTTGACATATTTTTTGTGAATATAGTTGTGGTCGCCACTTCTGATTTCACCCAAATCGTGAGTGAGTGCCATCATAGTTGTTTTATATGGGTCGACGTTTTCTAATTTGGCCAAGAACCAAGCGATCAGACCGACGCGGTAAGAGTGAGTAGTAATATTATCTGACAAATCTTGAGTAAGCAATACTTGCTGATGCATGCGAGGAAGTTTGCGCATGGTGCCGACTTCGAATAAGAAGTTGGCGATTTTTTTGTAGGAGTTTGGGGAAGTGTTTTTCATATTATATTTTATAAAATTTATTATTTCATTTTGTCAGTGTACCAAACTATAACTGAGTGTTGTGTGTTTTGTTCATCGTCACAATCTTCTATAAGTAAGTCATATTTGTCTAGTGACGTTGTACTAATATGGAACATGTCATCTGAAGCAGGTATTATTTTCATTTTAAATGAAGTTAAATAATCATAATTTATTTGTCCTGGTTCTTTGTATGTTATTTCTAAGTTAATTTTTTTCAATATATAGCATAGATTTGTTGGTGGTGGTAATTCACAATCTAATAAAAGATTATAACCTATTTCTATTCCTTGATTGGGACTTATGTAGTCTTCGTTTGAAAGTCTAGGCTTGATACTGCAAGGCCATCCATTTAATTTTGAAATAAAGTTAGCTGGTGTTTTGCCAGTATTTTTTATAGAAGCTTTTATAATTAGATAATCATTACCATTATTCATCATCACAACTCCGTTTCTTTCTTCAATATTTAAATATGGCCTGTCTAGTTTTTTTGCATTATAATATGTAAGTATAGAATAAAAACTAACTACCACTGTTAGTATACCTGTAATGGATATGCCAAAATTTTTTATTAATTTCCAATTAATAAAATGTTTTTTATTTTGCAATTTTTGTTGCATAATATTTTTATATTCAAAAGAAATTTTATTATATTCTTCCGTATCGTAAATACAAATACCTTCTTCGTGCCACAAAACAAATTCACTAATTCCAACATCCAACGCCATTTTACTACAGATTGTGCAATATGGTTGACCAGCAAAAGTTGGTTTTTCTTCTTTATCTAATCTAATAAAATATAGTCGTGAACCTAGAATCTTATTTGGATTATTTTTTAATGCATCTATTATAGCTCTTTGTTCAGCATGTATACAACAAGTTTTGTCAGTAACTTTTTTATCATAACTTTCTTTGTCACAGTTACATCTTCTTTGATTTTCTAAATTTTTTGGAGGACTGTTAAAACCTGTAGCAATTATTTCATTATCTTTTACAATTATAGAACCACATTTGGATTTTTTGCAGGTTGAATTGAAGGCAATTTTAATTGCTTGATTCATGTAATCTTGTTCGTATTTTTCTTCAGTGTATTTTAGATGTTTCATATTTTTATAGTTATTTTAGTATATCATTTTACTCACAAAAAACAAGTTTGACACTGAATCTAATAAAGTGTAAAATTAAGCACGGAGGAGAGGATTTTACCTCTTTTTTATTCTCAAATACAAGCCTGTCTTTTTTAAATTAAGTAATTTAAGTACTATTATGGCTATCAAGAAAGAAAATCCAAAAATGGAAGCTGCTAATACAGCTATAGAACAAATTAGACAAAAATATGGTGACAACTCAATCATGCGTTTTGGGGAAGCTAAGACAATGGAAGTAGATGCTGTTTCAACTGGCTCTGTCTCTTTGGATATTGCTTTGGGAGTAGGTGGTGTACCACGTGGACGTATTATTGAAATCTTTGGACCGGAAGCTTCTGGTAAAACTACTTTAGCTCAACACATTATCGCAGAAGTTCAAAAACTTGGTGGTATTGCTGCTTTCATTGATGCTGAACATGCTCTTGATCCAGAATATGCCAAAAAAATTGGTGTTGATGTCAATGCTCTATATATCTCTCAACCAGACACAGGTGAACAAGCTTTAGAAATCTTAGAAACTCTTGTTCGTTCCAACGCTGTCGATGTTGTCGTTGTCGACTCTGTGGCAGCTCTTGTTCCTAAGGCTGAAATTGAAGGTGAAATGGGGGATAGCCATATGGGTCTTCAAGCTAGACTGATGTCTCAAGCTTTACGTAAATTGACAGGTATTGTGAGTAAGACTAGAACTGTAGTTGTTTTCATTAACCAAACAAGACAAAAGATTGGAGTATTTTTTGGCAATCCAGAAACTACTACTGGTGGAAACGCTTTAAAATTTTATTCTTCAATTCGTGTAGAAGTTCGTCGTAGTGCTCAAATCAAACAAGGTGATAAAATCATCGGCAACAGAGTGAAAGCTAAAATTGTGAAGAACAAAGTAGCTGCACCTTTTCGTACAACTGAATTCGATATCATGTACAACGAAGGTATTTCAGTTTCTGGTGATATGTTGGATACGGGTGTAATTTACAAAGTTTTACATAAATCTGGTAATAGTTATAGTTTTGGTGAAGAAAAATTGGGTGTAGGTAGAGAAAAGGCTAAACAATTTTTACGTGAAAATCCAAAGATGATGGCTGAAATAAAAGCCAAAGTTTGGGAAGCGGTAAAATTGGGAGAATCTCCAGAAGAAGTAAAAGCTGAAGCTGGTGAAAAAGAGAGTGTAGAAGAATAAATTTTTTCATTAAAACATGAAAACATAAAAACATTAAAACAATCCCGATAAAATTGGGATTGTTTTTTGTTTGATAATTTTTTAACCACATAGACTTTTGACTTTATAAACTTGTAGACTTTATGAACTTCTAAAAACGTGATATAATATATTCACAAATATTATGTCACAAAATAAAAAGAAAAAACATTCACGTCTTGACCCTACATTATCTCGCGGCATTATTGCCGTGCTTTTGACTGTGTTTGCTATTATTATCTCTCTAAGTTTTTTTGAAAAAGCCGGATTTGTAGGTGTGATGCTCAATGATTATCTTTTGAGCTTTCTTTTTGGTTCTATTAGGTATTTTACACCTTTAGTTATTATTATTTTGTCATGGTTTTTGGTACGTGATTCCAAATATAACTATCGTCCAACACATCTAATAGGTTCTTTGATTTTCTTTTTGTCATTGTCTAGTATCATGCATCTTAGTTTCGCTACGACAGATATGTGGCATGAAGCTTTGCGTGGCAATGGTGGTGGTGTGTTTGGTATGTTGGCTTGGCCAATGAAACAATATTTAGGAAATATTGCTAGTTATGTTATTTTGGCTGGTGTAGTTCTTATTTCCGTTTTTCTTCTTTTCAATACTGCAATTACTTCTTTTATTTTGATTCATAAGAAAATTTTTGAAGGTTTGGGTTGGATAGGTAAGGGGATTATTTTCCTTATCAAAAAATTGTTTGTGTCCACGCCTCGCAATTCTAGTAATGTCAAGATAAAAGGTGATTATGATGAAGATTTTGATGATGAAGAAGTGGAAATAGAAGATGAAAAACATAGTCGCAGATTTTTGAGTAAACGTATCCAAAAACAAGAAGAATCTGATGACGAAGATGTTCAAACAGTTGAAAAAGAAGTACCAAAATTCAAAGAAAAAGTAGAAGAAAAGCCAAACGATGTTTGGTCAAAAAGAGTTATTATCAAAAATTTGCCTCCGTTGGATTTGCTTACTACCAAAAAAGGTAAACCAACTAGTGGTGATATCAAATCAAATGCGGAAATAATCCGTAGTACTCTTAGTGAGTTTCATGTAGGTGTGACTATGGGAGAAGTACGTGTTGGTCCTACTGTGACTCAGTATTCTCTGAAACCTGAAAAAGGTGTCAAACTAACTAGAATTACTACGTTGTCCAATGATTTGTCACTTGCTTTGTCTGCTCATCCAATACGTATTGAGGCACCTATTCCTGGTCAATCTTTGGTGGGTATTGAGGTACCAAATCAAAAATCAGCAATAGTATCTTTTCGTGAACTTTTGGAATCAAAAGAATTTGAAACACGCAAACACAATATGATGATTGCTCTTGGCAAAGATGTCGGTGGTAAAACTTGGTTTGCTGATTTACCAAAAATGCCACACATGCTTATTGCCGGTGCCACAGGTAGTGGTAAGACTGTTTGTATGAATACTATTATCATGAGTTTGCTGTACCAAAATACAGCAGAGACTTTGCGTATGATTATGGTCGATCCAAAAAGAGTAGAGCTCACTCTTTACAATGGTATTCCTCATTTGCTCACACCTGTTATTACTAATACTCAACAAACAGTCAATGCTTTGAAATGGTGTATTGGTGAGATGGATAGACGTTTTGAAACTTTGGCTAAAGCTGGCAACAGAGATATTAGTTCTTACAACGAAACATTTCAAGCCAACAAAATGCCACATATTATTTTTATTATAGATGAATTGGCTGACTTGATGGCGACAGCTGCGGGTGAAGTGGAAGCTGGTATTATTCGTCTCGCACAAATGGCTCGTGCGGTAGGTATTCATCTTATCGTCGCTACCCAAAGACCAAGTGTCGATGTCATTACTGGTCTTATGAAAGCCAATATTCCAGCTCGTGTGGCCTTTTCAGTAGCTTCTTTGGTAGATTCTCGTACTATCTTGGATTCATCTGGCGCAGAAAAACTTATCGGTCGTGGTGACATGTTGTTTCAAACAGCTGAATTGGGTAAACCAGTACGTATTCAAGGTGCTTATATTTCAGAAAATGAATTGAAAAATGTTGTAAAATACTTGAAAGGTGATGAAGAACCAGAATATGATACTTCTATTGTGGAAATACGAAAAAATGGTGGTAATGGTACTATGAATATGTTTGGTGGTACTGCTGACGATCAGGATCCTTTGTTTGAAGAGTGTAAAGAACTTATTATTAAATATGAAAAAGCCAGTGCTTCATTTCTTCAACGTCGTCTCAAAATTGGTTATGCTCGTGCAGCTAGAATTCTTGATGAATTGGAAGAAGCGGGTATTGTAGGTCCTTCTCAAGGTGCTAAGCCTCGTGAGATTTTGGCAACCTCTGCTAGTATTGGTCGTACGATGAACTCAGGTGCTGAACATAATGTATTTACTTCTCCTCAAAAAGCAGAAAATCTTGATGAAGATTTGGCTCTAGATGATAATGAGGATTCTTTACTTGATGAAACACAGGATATGCTAGAAGAAGACATCCCAGAAGTAAAAGATCATTATGAGAATATTGATATAGATGCCGAGGCTGAAGATGAAAATTCTGAAGAGGAAGAATATGACGCAGATAGTGTGGAAGAAGAGATAGACGATGATCATACTCATAATTCAAGATCTAAGTTTGAGTATTAAGATTGTTAAGATAGCTTTAATCTAGTTTTGATTTATTAGCTTTTGTGGATAAACCTGTGGCTAAAAATTATACTAGCTTAGTATACAATTTACTAATTGGCTTATTTAAGCCAATTTTGTGTTTATTTGACAAAAAGTTATCCACGTGTTCTCAATTTGACAAAAAGCATTTTTAAGTGTATTCTATAGAAGCTATCAGAAACTTCTTGAATTTGCGCAAAATTCGCTAGATTTAGCCCAAATTCTGGTATTATCGCCCCTATATTAGCGTCCAAGCAGGGGACGGACTATCCGGATCAACATGGCTCAAGCATTCTGTCACAAATAATTGAACAGAGAATCCTTTTTTAAAAGAGGAGTTTTTTTGTTGTCGGAAATAGGATAAAAATAACTTTTGTTAGCTGATAAATATAATCAAAATTTGATTGTAAAAATTAGTTAATAAACAAGTTATTTATTACATAAACAGGTTTAAAATTTCTGACAGAATCAGAAATAAGTTTCTTTCTTTAATCGCGCAAATTAAAGTAAAAAACGCCTCTTTTTGTAGTTTTCATAAATAAAATATTTATGGCTCCATTGTACAAACGTCAAGCATTAAAGACTAAAGAACGTCAGTTCTTTACTCCAATTCGCGATGCTATTTCAGCACCGGATTTGATAGAGATTCAAAAATCTTCATATCACTGGTTTTTTGAAGAAGGTTTACGTGAACTTTTTGATGAATTATCTCCTATCACTGATTTTACAGGTCGTGATTTAGAAATTTATTTTGAAGATTATTATATTGATGAACCAAAATTTGACCAAGTAACTTGTGTTAAGAAAAATATTACTTTTGAATCACCTTTGCGTGTAAATGTTCGTCTTGTCAACAAACGTGCTAACAAAACAGAAAAACAAGAAATATATTTAGGTGATATACCTCTTATGACTGACAGGGGTACTTTTATTGTCAACGGTATTGAGAGAGTTGTAGTCAATCAGCTTATTCGTAGTGCTGGTGCTTTCTTTACTGCTGAATCAGTAAGAGGTCGTCGTTTTTATGGTGCTAAAATCATTCCAAATCGTGGAGCTTGGATTGAAATCGAAACAGACCAAAACAATGTCCTTTGGATTAAAGTAGATAGAAAACGTAAAGTCGCAGCTACTTCACTTTTGCGCGCTTTTGGTTTTTCAACTGATGAACAAATAAAAGAATTGTTTAAAGATGTAAACAATCATCCAAATATTGATTATATTGAAAATACTTTGAAAAAAGATGCTGCTTCAAATGAAGATGAAGGTTTAATCGAAGTTTACAAACGTATTCGTCCAGGTGATTTGGCAACATCTGAAAATGCCAAAAGTTTGATTCATGCCATGTTCTTCAATTTTGATCGTTATGATTTGGGCAAAGTTGGTGTCTATAAATTTGGTATCAAATTTAATTTAGGCTTACAAAAAGAAGATTACGATAATAAAGATGAACGCGTGCTTTCTCCAGAAAAACTTTTATTAGTATTAAAAGAAATTATTCGTTTGAATGTTACTCAAGAAGAAGCTGATGATATCGATCATTTGGGAAATCGTCGTGTGCGTGGTGTTGGTGAACTTGTACAAAATCGTTTTAGAATCGGTCTTGCTCGTATGGAACGTATTATTCGTGATCGTATGAGTACTATGGACATTGATACTTTGGTACCAAACAAACTTATCAATGCTCGTCCAGTAATTTCTGTGATTCGTGAATTTTTTATGAGTTCACAGTTGTCACAGTTCATGGATCAAATCAATCCATTGGCTGAACTTGAACACAAACGTCGTATTTCTGCTCTTGGACCTGGTGGTTTGTCTCGTGATAGAGCTGGCTTTGAAGTTCGTGATGTACATAGAACTCATTATGGACGTATTTGTCCAATTGCTACTCCAGAAGGACCAAACATTGGTTTAGTTGGTCACTTATCAACTTTTGCTAAAATAAATAAATTTGGTTTCTTGGAAACTCCTTATAGAAAAGTAATTAATCTTGTCAAAAATGAAGCTGCTTTGACTACTGGTGAAATTTCTGGAATTGATGTAAAAGGTATTGTCAAAGTTGGTGAGAAAATTACTGCTGAAATTGCTAAAAAATTAGAAAAAGAAAAAACTATTTCAGAAATACAAGTAAAACCTCATGTGTCTAGTGAAGTAGTTTATTTGAATTCTTTTCAAGAAGAAAGAACTATCACAGCTAGTGCAACAACACCAGTAGATAAAGATGATTATTTTATTGAAGAAAGAATTTCTGCTCGTGTAAATGGTGAACCTCAAGTTATTGAAGCTGAAAAAGTTTCATATATTGATGTTGCTTCAAATCAAATTTTGTCAGTAGCAACTAGTCTTATTCCATTTTTGGAACATGATGATGCGACTCGTGCTTTGATGGGTACAAACATGCAACGTCAAGCTGTACCTTGTATCAAACCAGAACCTCCTTTGGTAGGAACAGGTGTTGAAAGAATTGCTGCTCTAAATAGTGGTTATGTGATGACAGCTCCTGCAAATGGTGAAGTTACTTTTGTCGATGGTGGTAAAATTGAATTTACTGATGCTAAAGGTAAAGTAACTACTTACAATTTGTCAAAATATATTAGATCAAATGCTTCAAGTAGTATCAACCAACGTCCTATTGTTACTCTTGGTCAAAAATTGAAAAAAGGTGATCCAATGACAGATGGTCCTTCTATCAAAGATGCTGAATTATCTTTGGGACAAAATGTTTTGGTAGCTTATATGGTTTGGGAAGGTTTCAACTATGAAGATGCTATTATCGTTTCTGAAAGATTGGTCAAAGATGATAGATATACTTCTATTCATATTGAAGATTATACAATTAGTGTTCGTGAAACAAAATTGGGTGATGAAGTTATTACTTCTGATATCCCAAATGTTAGTGAAGAAAAACTTCGTCATCTTGATTCAGAAGGTATTGTCCGTATTGGTGCAGAAGTTCGTTCAGGTGATATTTTAGTAGGTAAAATTACTCCAAAAGGTGAAACAGAACTTACTCCAGAAGAAAGATTGCTTCGTGCAATTTTCGGTGAAAAAGCTCGTGATGTACGTGATTCTTCATTGTATCTAGAACATGGTGAACAAGGAAAAGTAATTGATGTCAAAGTATTTTCTACAGAAAATGGTGACAAGTTACAACCGGGTGTTATCAAAGAAGTACAAGTTACAGTAGCTGACATGAGAAAAATTCAAGTTGGTGACAAAATGGCTGGTCGTCATGGTAACAAAGGTGTTATTTCTCGTGTAGTTCCTGCTTCAGATATGCCATTCCTAGAAGATGGTACTCCGGTAGATATTATTTTATCTCCACTTGGTGTTGTTTCTCGTATGAACTTGGGACAACTTCTTGAAACTCATCTTGGTTTGGCTGCTAATGCTCTTGGTTATAAAGCTGCTACTCCAGTATTAAATGGTATTACTGAAGAACAAATTGAAGAAGAACTTATCAAAGCAGGTTTTCCAACAGATGGTCAACTACAACTTTATGATGGACGTACTGGTGAACCTTATGATAATAAGACAACCGTTGGTTACAACTATATGTTGAAATTGAATCATATGGTGGAAGATAAAATCCATCAACGTTCAATTGGTCCATACAGTCTTATCACTCAACAACCTTTGGGAGGTAAAGCACAATTCGGTGGTCAACGTTTCGGAGAAATGGAAGTTTGGGCATTGCAAGCTTATGGTGCTGCTTATAATTTACAAGAAATTTTGACTATCAAGTCTGATGATGTTCCTGGTAGATCAAAAGCTTATGAAGCTATTATCAAGGGTGAAGCTATTACCAAAGTAAATTTACCAGAATCTTTCAACGTTTTGATACGTGAAATGAAAGGTTTGTGTCTTGATGTAGAGCTACTTAAGAAAAATGAAAATGATGAATATATAGAAATTGAAGAAGATTCTAGAGTAGACAAAGATAGAAAATTTATAGATATAAATTCGGATATGATTGGTAGATCTGTAGATAAAAATGATAGTAATGAATAAAATAATCTAACTAAAATAATCTAACTTCTTAAAAAAAATTATGTCACGCGATACATTTCACTCTATGAATTTTGACGCTTTGCGTCTAAAAGTCGCTTCTCCTCAGACTATCCGTAAGTGGTCTTTTGGTGAAGTCTATAAACCAGAAACGATAAATTATCGTACTCAAAAACCAGAAAAAGGTGGCCTTTTTGCTGAAGAAATTTTTGGACCTACCAAAGATTGGGAGTGTTACTGTGGAAAATACAAAAAAATTCGTTATAAAGGAATTGTTTGTGATAAATGTGGAGTCGAAGTCACACATTCACTTGTACGTCGTGAACGTATGGGTCATATTGAATTAGCAACTCCAGTTTCTCACATTTGGTTTTTACGTACTATTCCTTCACGTATTGGTTTAGTTTTAGATTTGTCTATTCAATCATTAGAAAAAGTAATTTATTTTGCTTCTTTTATCATTACTAATGTTGATGAAAATGAAAAAAAACTTATTGCTGATGCTTTGAAAAAAGAACATAAAACAAAAAAGAAAGAAATTGAAATTGAATTTAGTAGTAAATCAGCTAAAGCTGAAAAAACAGCTATCGCTGATTTAGAAACTGAACGTGATAGAAAATTTGAAAG
Source organism: Candidatus Magasanikiibacteriota bacterium (assembly GCA_041674805.1). Taxonomy (GTDB): domain Bacteria; phylum Patescibacteriota; class Patescibacteriia; order Magasanikbacterales; family UBA922; genus UBA1557. The sequence continues at coordinate 214,157 of JBAYVA010000002.1, forward strand.
TTTGGAAGAAGATTTCAAAGAAGCTGAAGAAGAATTAAAAGATATTGAAATGATGAGTATTATTTCTGAATCACGTTATCAAAATTTATCTTTACGTTACGGACATTTGTTTGAAGCTGGTATTGGTGCTGGTGCTATTCGTGGTTTACTTGAAAGATTGGATCTTGCTGAAACAATCAAGAGATTAGAAACTGAATTAAAGAAAAGTAAAGGTGCTAAACGTGAACGTCTAATGCGTCGTATCAAACTTTTGAAGAGTTTGAACAAAAATAATATTCGTCCAGAATGGATGATTTTGACAAATTTGCCAGTAGTTCCACCAGATTTACGTCCTATGGTAGCTCTTGATGGTGGACGTTTTGCTACTTCAGATTTAAATGATTTATATCGTCGTGTTATCAATAGAAATAATCGTTTGCGTCGTTTGATTGATTTGAATGCACCTGAAGTTATTTGTCGTAATGAAAAGCGCATGTTACAAGAAGCAGTAGATGCTTTGATAGATAACAATGCTCGTGCTACAAAAACAGTTCGTGCTTCAACTGGACAAAAACGTCAATTGCGTTCTTTGGCAGATATTTTGAAAGGTAAACAAGGTCGTTTCCGTCAAAATTTGCTTGGTAAACGTGTTGATTATTCTGGCCGTTCTGTAATCGTAGTAGGACCAAATTTGAAAATTAGTGAATGTGGTTTGCCAAAAATGATTGCACTTGAACTTTTCAAACCTTTTATCATGTCGGAGATTATCAAGCGGGAACTTGCCCACAATGTTCGCAGTGCTTCTAGATTTATTGAAAGTAATGCTTCTGAAGTTTGGGATATTTTGGAAGAATTAACAAAGAAAACTCGCGTACTTTTGAATCGTGCTCCTACTTTGCATAGACTTGGTATTCAAGCTTTTCGTCCTACTTTGGTTGAAGGTAAAGCAATTAGACTTCATCCTCTTGTTTGTGCGGCTTTCAATGCCGATTTTGATGGAGATCAAATGGCTGTTCATTTACCTTTGTCAGAACAAGCAAAATGGGAAGCTGAAAACTTGATGGCTTCAGAAAAGAATTTACTTAAACCAGCGACTGGTTCTCCTGTGATAACTCCTCAACAAGATATTGCTCTTGGTTCTTATTATTTGACAAAACTTGATTATGAAAATGTTGATGAAAAAAATATCAAAGTTTTTTCTAGTGTGACAGAAGCTAAGTATGCTTATAAAACTAGAGTTATCAAACTTCGTGAAACTATCAAAGTAAGATTTGATAATTTGGATAAATTTGAAGCAGGTACAAATAAATTTGTGAAAACAAGTTTTGGTCGTATTCTTTTCAATGAAATTTTACCAGACAAAATTTCTTATTACAATCAAACTGTAACTAAAAAAGATTTGAGTAATATTATCCAATTTTTACTTGAATTTTATGGTCAAGAAATTACAGCTGAACATTTAGACAAAATAAAAGATTTGGGTTATAAATACGCTACAAAATCAGGTTATTCACTTGGTAAAAGTGATTTCCCTGCAATTCCTGCTAAAAAAGAATTATTGGCTGAAGCTGATAAAAAAGTATTGTTGGTGCAAGAACAATATGCAGAAGGTTTACTTACAGACTCTGAACGTCATGGTAAAGTATTGGAAATTTGGACAGAAGCCAAAGACAAGTTGGTGTCTATGAGTAAAGAAGTTTTGAGTCAAGATAAATCAGTATTTGCGATGATTGATTCTGGTGCTCGTGGTAGTTGGGGCCAATTGGGTCAAGTTATCGCGATGAAAGGTCTAGTAGCTTCTCCTTCTGGAGACGTTATTGAGTTGCCTGTAAAGAGAAACTTCAAAGAAGGTTTTGATGTTCTTGAATTCTTTATCTCATCTCATGGTACTCGTAAAGGTTTGTCAGATATGGCTCTTCGTACAGCTAATGCTGGTTATTTGACTCGTCGTCTAGTAGATGTTGCTCAAGAAGTTGTTGTAAAAGAAGAAGATTGTGGAGATAACGATGGTGAAATGTTTACAATAGAACAATCAAAACAAATGGGTGAAAAATTAGCAGAACGTGTGCTTGGTCGCTATGTTTTGGCTGATGTAAAATTTGGCAAAGAAGTAATATTAAAAGCAGGTGAAGTAGTAACAGCTGAATCTTCTCGTATTATTGAAAAAGAAAATATTGATAATATTCATGTTAGATCAGTTTTACAATGTAAATTAGCCAAAGGTGTCTGTACCAAATGTTATGGTTTTGATTTGAGTAATCGTAAACCTGTAAAAATTGGTACAGCTGTTGGTGTTATTGCTGCTCAATCTATCGGTGAACCTGGTACACAGCTTACTATGCGTACTTTCCATTTGGGTGGTGTTGCTGGTGGCGGAGATATCACACAAGGTTTGCCTCGTGTTGAAGAACTTTTTGAGGCACGTAATCCAAAACGTAAAGCTTTCTTATCTGAAGTTGCTGGTAGTGTAGAAATTGAAGATGCTGATGGCAAAATTATTACAGCTCCTACTGGTAGAAAAATCTTTGAAGGACGTCGTGGTCAAAAAATTGTCAAAGTTCATCATGAAGGAACTGAAGAAATGACTTTTGAAATTACAGAAAATGATGATGTCAAAGTTGCTGATGGTCAAAAAGTCAAAAAAGGTGATAAAATTGTTATTTTAGGTGGTTCTGGTGAAGAAATCAAAGCTCCTAGTGCTGGTAGTGTACGTATTGATGGTGAAACTTTGGTTTTATCTTATGACGGCAAAACAACAAAGGAATATATTATTCCTGTTGGTTACAAATTGTGGGTTAATAATGGAGACGTTATTGAAAAAGGTGATCAATTAACAGATGGTGCTGTTGAATTGAAAGAATTATTTCTATTAAAAGGACAAGATGCTGTGAAGAGATATGTGCTTGCAGAAATCCAAGAAATTTATGCTTCACAAGGTCAAAGATTGAATGACAAACATATTGAAATTATTATCAAACAAATGTTTAGTCGTGTCTTCATAGAAGAACCTGGCGATACAGATTTGTTGCCTGGTGAAATAGTAGAAAGATCACAATTGATTTTGGCCAATAGACAAGCTAAAAAAGAAGGTGTCAAACCAGCAAAAGCACGTGAAATGCTGATGGGTATTAGTAAGATTTCTCTTACAACTCAAAGTTTCTTATCATCTGCTTCTTTCCAAGAAACATCTCGTGTACTTGTTTCAGCTGCTATTACTGGTAAGATTGATTATCTTGAAGGTCTAAAGGAAAATGTGATTATCGGTCGTCTTATTTCTGCTGGTACTGGTGTTTCTGGTATCCCAGAGTTGGAAGACAAAATCAAAGAAGTGGAACAAGTCGAAACTTCTAAAGCTGAATAAAATTATTGTTAATTGGAAGAACTCCTCGTGAAAACGGGGAGTTTTTTTATATAGCATAATATGCAGATTAAGCAAAATAAACAAAGTAAGTAACTTTATGAACTTTTGACTTTATAACTTTATGAACTTATTTTGTTCTTGATTTTCCCTTCAAAATATGCTAAATTATATTCAACAAATAAGAATTATTTTAATCTAAAATATATGTCCGGACACTCAAAATGGCATAATATACAAGGTAAAAAAGGTAAAGCTGATAAGGCTCGTAGTAATTTGTTTACCAAATTGGCGAAAACTATTACTGTAGCAGCTCAACTCGGTGGTGGCGACCCTGAGATGAATTTTTCTCTTCGTTTAGCAATTGACAAAGCCAAAGTTGGTAATATGCCCAAAGATAATATTGAACGTGCAATAAAGCGTGGTACTGGTGAGTTGGAAGGTGGAACTTTGCAAGAAGTTGTTTATGAAGGTTATGGACCTGGAGGAGTAGCTTTACTTATTAAAACTGTTACTGACAATATCAATCGTACTATTTCAGAGTTGAAAGGTGTTTTCAATAAATATAATGCTTCTCTTGGTGCAAAAGGTTCTGTGCAATGGCAATTCGAAAATGTGACGGTTGTTCGTATCACAGCTGAAGAAAAAGCAAAAATTAAAAATTGGGAAGAATCTCAACTTGAGCTTATGGATGCTGGAGTAGATGATATTCGTGAAAGTGAGGAAGGCGTAGAGCTTATTGGTGCTATGGATAAATTTCAATCTATTATGGAAGCTGTTGAAAAACTTGGGGTTGGTATAGAAACTTCTGGTTTAGAGTGGCTTGCCAAAGAAACAATTGAACTTCCTGCAGACAAGTCTGAATCATTAGAAAAGTTAGTAGAAGCTTTGCATGATTTGGATGATATTGAGGATGTTTATACTAATGAACAATAAAGGCTTACAAAGCTTACTAGGCTAACAAGGCTAACAAGGCTTACAATGCTAAAAATTAGAAATTGAAAATTAATTCATTGTTTGAAAATTTAAAATTTCTAAATTTCTAAATTATAAAATATGTCCAAAAAAAATGAACGTATCTTAGGTGTGGATCCTGGCTTCGGTCGCATCGGTTGGGGAGTGATTGAAAACAAAAAAGGCAAATGGGTTGGTGTGGCATATGGTTGTATTGAAACTGACAAAAAAGCTGATTTCGTGACAAGATTAGAAGAAATTAGTATTGATTTGACTGCTATAATAAAAAAATATAAACCAGAGTTTAGTGCGGTCGAAGAATTATTTTTTTACAAAAATGTGACGACAGCTATCAAAGTTGGACAAGCGCGTGGAGTTATTTTACTTACTTTGAAACAACAAAATGTAGTTGTATACGAATATACTCCTTTGCAAATAAAGCAAAGTATTACCGGTTATGGTCGGGCTGAAAAAGGGCAGTTGCAGCGTATGGTAAAGATGATGCTTGGGGTGAAGAAAGCAATCACTCCCGATGATGCTGCAGATGCTTTGGCCGTGGCATTGACTTGTAGTACTGGGTTGAGGATGCTTAGAATGTAATATATAAAAATATGGATAATAATATAACTCCAAAGATGTCTTTTTTTAAGAGGATAAAAGATCCGATAGCTTTAAAAATTTTACTTTTTGCATTTTTATTTTTTATATTTTCGAAAATAATTGTTAAATTAGCTAATTTTTTAAATTTGTCTAGTATCGATCTTGTTTTTTTGTGTTTGTTTTTTGCATCATATACTACGTTTGTAATGTTGGTAATTTACTTTATACTATTTTTAATAAAACCAGGGCTAATAAAAAAAGACTTTTTTAAGTCGGTATTTATTTTTTTTATAAAAGTATTTATTATTTTTATTTTAATTATAGGTTTTTTTTCTAGTTTTATGGGGTAGATAAACTACTCTGTAAATCAAAAAACACCAGCTCAATCGAGACTGGTGTTTTTAAATTTAAAAAAATTATTTAGTCTTTACTACATAAGTCCTAGCCAACAAATCATGCCAAGCTCTTTTTTGTGGCTCAAATCCAGCCCAGATGAAACCAATGAAAAATGGAACAGCACTAACTATTGTAGAGAAAAAACGTATAAAAGATTGTGATGTATTAATATTTTCTCCTTGTTCATTTACAATTTTTAGTCCTAAAATAATTTTGCCAGGAGTAGCTGATTTCCAAATCCAAAATCCTATAATGTAAGTCATAGGCACTATAACTTTCCATCCAGTATAAGTGAAGGCTAAACCAGCAGGTCCAAGACTACTTGCCCCAAAGAAGAAACCTATTATATATAGTCCAACACAATCTAGAATAATCGCCAAAAATCTAATCCAAAATCCAGCATATTGTCTTTCCTCAGGTTTTACATTTATAGTTGTTGGTGTTGGTATTGTGCTAGGTGTATCCATTTTTGAATTTAATACTTCTGTGTTTTGTTTTGGTTGTGTTTCCATATAGTATGTTAATAAGTAAATATATTATTATATTATCATTGTTTATATATTTTTGACAACAGTCATCTGGTTTTTGTTTATTAGATATGATAAAATATACATATATTAAATTATAACAAAAAATTTATGTCTAAAAAAATAAAAATTGCTATCAATGGTTTTGGTAGAATAGGTCGTCATGCTTTCAAAGTTGCCATGACCAAAAAAAATTTGGAAGTAGTAGCTATCAATGATTTGACTGATACTAAAACTTTGGCGCACTTGCTCAAATATGATACTGCTTATTCAAAAACTAATTTGAAAATAAGTTTTGATGAAAAAAATCTTATCGTCAATGGTAAAAAAATACCATGTTTTGCGATGCGTGATCCAAAAGAATTACCTTGGAAAAAGATGTCAGTAGAGGTAGTGATTGAATGTACTGGCGTGTTTTTGACCAAAGAATTAGCTGGTTTACATTTACAAGCTGGTGCCAAAAAAGTTGTTTTGTCAGCTCCTGCTAAAGGTGATGATATTACTACTTATGTACGTGGTTTGAATTGTGAAAGCTACAAAAAAAACAAAGAAACAATTATTGATAATGCTTCTTGTACTACCAATTGTGCTGCACCAGTGATGAAAGTATTAGAAAGTGATTTTGGTGTAGAAAAAGCAATGTTAACAACAATTCATTCTTATACAGCAGACCAAAATTTGCAAGATGGTCCACACAAAGATTTGCGTCGTGCTAGAGCTGCTTGTCAAAATATTGTACCAACTTCTACCGGTGCTGCCAAAGCTACTACGAAAGTTGTGCCAGAATTACAAAATAAATTTGATGGTCTAGCGATACGTGTGCCGACTATTACAGGTTCTTTGACAGATTTTACTGTTTTATTGAAAAAGAGTGTTACAAAAGAAGAAGTAAACAAAGCTTTGATAAAAGCAAGTAAAACTTATTTGAAAGGTATTTTGACTACAACAGAAGAACCTATAGTTTCATCAGATGTTATTGGCAATGTTTATTCTTCTATTGTGGATTTGGAATTGACAAATGTAGTTGGTGGTAATTTGGTAAAAGTAATTTCTTGGTATGATAATGAATGGGGTTATGCTAATAGATTGGTAGAAATGGTGGAGATAGTGGGAAAAAACTAAAGAGGAATGAGGAACGAGTAATGTGGAATGAGGAATCAAAATATTAAATTAAAAAATTACAAAAAGGGTTCTCCCCCTATTAGGGGGAGTTAGAGGGGGTCCATCTTTGAACAAGACGTTTTATCTTATAAAAGACCTCCCCTAGCCCCTCCTAATAGGAGGGGGATTCATAAAATTTATTTTTTATGAAGACTATTAGTAAACTAAAAGATCTTACAAATAAAATTGTACTTTTAAGAGTAGATTACAACGTTCCACTAAAAAAAGGTGAGATTTTGGATGATGAAAAAATTGTAAAATCTTTGCCAACCATAAGAATGTTGCAAGCCAAAAAAGCTAAGATTATTATAGTTACTCATTTGGGACGTCCTGAAGGCAAAGTAGTAGCTTCTTTGAAAGTAGATCCCATAGCTGTAAGATTGGGTGAGTTATTAAAACAAAAAATTGTAAAATTGGATACCAAAGATTGGTCAAAAAATAAAAATGACAAAATCCGTTTGGATTTGATTACGACAGTAGATGCTTTGCGTCCAGCTGAAGTCGCTATGATGGAAAACATTCGTTTTTCACCAGATGAAGAAGATAATAAAGGTGATTTGTCACAAGAATTGGCTAATCTTGCAGATATTTTTGTACTAGATGGTTTTGCTGTTGCTCATCGGGCGGATGCCTCTGTTGTTGGTGTAGACAAATATTTACCTAGTTATGCTGGCTTACTTTTGGAAACAGAAATAAAAATTTTGACAAAAGTTTTGAAAAATCCAAAAAAGCCTTTTGTTTCTATTATTGGTGGCATAAAAGCAGAAACAAAAATTCCTGTGATGAAAAATTTGTTGAAGACAAGTAATCATTTATTGATTGGCGGAGGTATTGTAAATACTTATTTGTATGCACTTGGTTACAAAGTAGGAGCTTCTATTATTGATAAAGATTATGCTCAAGAAATTTTGAAATATTGTAAAAATAAAAAAGTAGTAAAACCTTTGGATGTAGTGGTAGGGGATATAAAAGGTAAAAAATATTTTGTCATGGATATAAATGAAAAATTCAAAATTACTGACAAAAATTTAGCAATTTATGATATTGGTCCAAAAACTATTCATGAATTTTCTAAAATTATCAAAAAAGCTAATACCATTATCTGGAATGGAGCCATGGGATATTTTGAACAAAATCCGTATCAATATGGTACTTATAGTATAGCTCGTTTGGTAGCTAGTAGATCAAAAGGTAAAGCTTTTGCTGTGGTTGGTGGAGGAGAAACAATTTTGAGTTTGGAAGCTGTAAAGATGACAGAATATGTTGATCATGTTTCTACTGGTGGTGGTGCTATGCTTGAATTTTTGTCTGGTAAAAAATTGCCTGGATTAAAAATATTATAGTTCACAGTTCGGAGTTCATAGTTCATAGAAAAATATGAAAAAAATAAAATGTTTGCGTAAAAAAATAGATTGTGTTGATAAAAGAATTTTGAAATTGCTTGCAAAGCGTTTTGTTTTGACTGACAAAATTGGTGCAATCAAAAAATTAGAAAAGATTGAAATAGAAGATAAAAGTAGGGAAGTAGAAATTTTAGAAAAATTTGAAAAACTTTCACAAAAATTTAATCTTGATAAAAATTTTACAACCAATCTTCTCCAACTAATTTTGCAAGAATCAAAAAAGAGACAATCTTAGCAATTTGTTTTTATGTTTTCATGCTTTTCAGCCCTAGGCTGATCCGCCTTGGTCGGAAATGTTTTAATTTGATGTCTCTTGCCATCACCCTCATTTTGAGATAAACTAAAGATGTAAATAATAACGAAAAACTATGAGTAAAAAAATAATCTTCTCCGCTATTCAACCGACTGGCAACTTGCATATCGGTAATTATCTTGGCGCTGTCAAAAATTGGGTAGAACTACAGAAAAATGAGGACTATGAGTGTATTTTTTGTATTGCAGATTATCATGCGATGACCGGCGACAAGACAGCTCAAGATAGACGAGATCAGATTGTGCTTATGGCGGCTGAGCTTTTGGCTTTGGGAATTGATCCTAAGAAATCTACTTTCTTCGTCCAATCTCATGTGCCAGAGCATACTGAGCTTGCTTGGATTTTCAATACTGTGACTCCGATTGCTGAATTGGAAAGAATGACTCAATACAAAGATAAATCTCAAAAACAAATAAAAAATATCAATACAGGACTTCTGACATATCCTACTCTTATGGCTGCTGATATTTTGCTTTATCATACAGATTTGGTTCCTGTTGGAGAAGACCAAATTCAGCACGTAGAGCTTACTCGAGATATCGGTCGCTGGTTCAATAATAAATATGCTGAAAATTATTTTGGAGAAGTGAAGCCTTTGCTCACAGAAATTCCTAGAGTAAAAAGTTTACTAGAACCAACTAGAAAAATGAGTAAGAGTTATGGGCTAAATCATGTTTTGGAACTTGCAGATGAACCAGAAGTGATTTTGGCTAAGCTCAAAAAAGCTGTAACCGCTAGTGAGCCAGGTGAAAAATCTCCAGGTGTAGAAAACTTATTATTACTATTAAAAAACTTTGCAGATGAGGCTGTGTATAACAAATTTGTAGAAGCTGAAAAAGGTGGTACTATTAAATACGGAGAGTTAAAAAATATTTTAGCAGAAGCGATTGGTGCTTACTTCGTTGAATTCAGACAGAGACGGACAGAACTTTTGGAAAATAGAAATGAACTTGCTTCTATATTAGCGGAAGGTGAAGAAAAGGCTAGCAAGATTGCAAAGAGTACTATGAGAGAAATCAGACAGCTCATTGGAATTAGGTAAGAATCTTTATTCATCTAAACATTATAGAAAGGGGGTGAAAAATATGAAAGCATTACATATGGTAGCTTTTTTACTAGTCGTAGTAGGAGCTTTGAATTGGTTGTTGGTAGGTCTATTTTCTTTCGATTTAGTTACATTTCTTTTCAATGAAAATTTGTACATTATCGCTAGAATAGTTTACGTATTGGTAGGTCTATCTGGTCTTGTGCTTCTTTTCACTCATAAAAAGGATTGTAAAGAATGTACTGGTCAATAATAAAATTAGTGTTAAAACAAAAAAGATGCTACATGCTTGTGGGCGTCTTTTTTGTTTTTAGTTATAATTGACATGAATTAAAAAATTATGTAGTATGAGTAAACTATAGAACACGAATTGAACTAATTTAACGAATAAAAACGAATTCGTTCCAATTCGTTAAATCTGTTAGATCCCTGCCTGCCGGCAGGCAGGCGTGTTCCATTAAATTATTTTAAAAAATAGCATGAAAGTAATAAATACTCCAGATTTGTTAGAGTGGCAAAAACAAAATAAACAATTTAGAATTATTGATGTTCGTACTGAGTATGAATACAATGCTGGGCATATCGAAGGTTCAGAGCTTATTTCTCTTGATGTTTTCGACAGAGTTTTTGTTGAAAAATTAGCTGACAAAGATGAAACTATAGTCTGTGTTTGTCGCAGTGGTGGACGCAGTAGTATGGCGGTAGATTTTTTGAATAATCAAGGTTATAGTAATGTTTATAATCTCATTGGTGGTTATACTATGTATAGATTGTCAGCAATGTAGTCTATTTGACATCATATTCTAAAAATAGTAGAGTTGAAGTATTAATTTAAAAATTTTTAAACTATGCCTAAATTATTTTTAGCTTATCTTGGTGGTAAAATGTTACCAAATAGAATAGGTGAAGATCATGAAGTGGTGCTGGTGGTGGCTGAAGATAAAGTCGAGGCCAAAGCCAAAGCACAAGCCAAGTGGAAGGGTGAAGGAGCCGCACATTTGGACATGTTAACTGAGGTTGATATTGTTGATAATTATGTTATAAATTTGGAGAAGACTATGAAACAAGATAAGATGATAAGTGACGATGATTGGCATGCTTTAAATGATGTAGATAAATAATTTGACAGTTTGTGACTATTATAGTAAAGTATTAAAGCTATGACACAATTATTTAACAATAATAATTTGAATAATAATATCAGCCAATAAGTGGGTGTCATTTTTGTAAATAGAAAATAACCCGCTTAAAGAAGCGGGATTTTTATTTTAAAATATTCCGAGGTAGTTTAGTGGTAGAATCCCGATAAGGGCTCCCAGATAGTTCAGTGGTAGAACGCAGCGCTGTTAACGCTGATGTCGTAGGTTCGAATCCTACTCTGGGAGCTTTTATCGGGACTGTTAACGCTGATGTCACAGGTTCGAATCCTGTTCTCGGAGCAAACTCAAAATTTTCCTAATGAAACATTTATATACAAACAATAATAATCAAAATAATATTTTTAGTTATGGGATGTAGTTTATTGTTGAAATTTGTATAAATTAATAATTTCGTGATAAGCGGGTTTTTTTATTAAACAGTATGGAAAATATAATAATATCAAGTTTTACAATTGGTTTTATAGCGGCTGCTTTACCTGGAGCCGTACAGACTACCATTTTGCAGAGTTCTATTATTGGTAAGGCTAAGAGTAGTCTCAAATTTGCGTTGGGAGCCTCCACAATGGATGGTTTGTATTTGGGATTAGCTTATTTTGGTTTAGTACAAATACTCATCAGTTATCATTGGTTGAAAGTAATAATTGGTATTTTAGGATCACTATATATTGGATATATTGGTATAGTTGGTCTGAGGGACAGTTTAAAGAACACAGATGCAAAAGAAATAAGAAATAAATCATTTTTTAGTGGTTTTGTGCTAGTTTTATTACATATACCCACATTACTATATTTTGTCAGTGTCGCCGGTACTTTTTTTAAAAACGGAGTGGATTTGTTGACGGTAATTTTGTCTTGTATAGCCTTGAGTTTTGGTGCAATGGCTTGCTTTATTTTTGTCTCTTTAATTGGAAAAATGATAAACAAATTTGGTTCTAGATGGTTGGTCAAAACATTTAATATATTGGCTTCATTAATTTTGATATTTTTTGCTTTGAAAGTTATTTGGCAATTGTTTTAGTATATTTTAGGTATTTGTTTTTTTATGTTACCATTACAATATCTAAATTTATATTTTTTTCACCTATGAAAAACGCCATAATAATTCATGGCAGACCAACCAAAGAAATTTATTATGATGCAAGTAAAACTTCATCTAGTAATTTTGCTTGGATTCCTTGGCTACAAAAACAATTGATAATAAAAGATATCAAAGCCGATACACCGGAAATGTTTTTGGCCTACGAACCGCAATATGAGATTTGGAAAGAAGAATTTGAGAGGTACGAGGTTAACGAAGAAACAATCTTAGTCGGACATAGTGCTGGTGGGGGATTTTTGCTCAGATGGCTGTCTGAAAATAAAAAAATTTTTGTTAACAAACTTGTTTTGGTTGCGCCTTCAGTTGATCCATTTGAAAAAACGGGATTGGAATTTCATAAATTTGCCATAGACAAAGATTTGAGTAACAGAGTCCGGAAAATGATTCTCATCATGAGCGACAAAGATTCTGACGGCATAATGGAAACGGCGAATATACTTAAGAAAACATTCCCAGATATAGTATATAAAGAATTTCCTGGCTATGGACATTTTATTCCTCAAGATATGGGAAAGAGCGAATTTCCTGAGCTACTAGAAGAAATTTTGAGATAATTTAGGTAAATATTCAAGTAAAAACAGTCCCGATTTTGTCGAGGCTGTTTTTTATAATTTTCCACTTTTTCGACTTGTTGACTTTTATTTTTTTGTGCTATAATAATATTATACAATTTTAGTATAATTTATCTAACCACAAATCATATGTCAAAAGTCAGCACTTATATCAATTTTCCTCGCAACACAGAGGAAGTATTCAATTTTTATAAATCAGTTTTTGGGACAGAATTTGAAGGTGAAATCAATCGTATGGGTGATATGCCTTCACAAGAAGGTCAACCTGCAATAAGTGAAGAAGACAAAAATTTGGTAATGCATGTAGCTTTACCAATTTTGGGTGGACACGTACTTAGGGGTACTGATGCTCCAGAAAGTATGGGTTTCACAGTAAATATGGGCAACAATATTTATATTAATTTAGAACCAGATACTCGCGAAGAAACCGAACGACTTTTTCAAGCTCTTTCTTCTGGCGGAGAAGTGGAGATGTCGTTAACAGATATGTTTTGGGGTGATTACTTTGGTTCTTGTACTGATAAGTTTGGTGTGAAATGGATGTTCAATTGTTCTCAAAAATAGAATTAGTCTTTATACTGCAGATTGAGGAATTGGAAATTGGATTCTCCCTCTCCTCGTAGGAGAGGGCTGGGGTGAGGTTCGTTTAGAAAAAATAATTCTCTCAAATTTTAATTCATATTTAATCAGTAATCATATGAAAAAACTATATTTTTCCATATTTATAAGTGCCTCACGCGAAAAAGTCTGGGAAACGATGCTTTCTGATTCTTCTTATCGTGAGTGGACAAAATCTTTCAATCCTGGTGGTTCATATTATAAAGGGGATTGGAGTCAAGGTTCTAAGATATTATTTTTGGGGCCAAATCCAGATGGTAGTGGTGAAGGTGGTATGGTTTCTCGCATCAAGGAAAATCGTCTTTATGAATATATTTCTATTGAACATTTGGGTATTATAAAAAATGGTGTGGAAGATACTACTAGTGAAGAAGTAAAAAAATGGACACCAGCTTTTGAGAATTATATTTTTAGAGAAAAAGATGGTGGCACAGAAATTGTCGTGGATATAGATAGTAACGAAGAATACGCCAAAATGTTTTCTGAGATGTGGACAAAAGCTCTGCAAAGTCTAAAAGAATTGTGTGAAAAATAATTTCGTATTCCTTAAAACTTAGTGCCTAATATTTAATTTTATGACTGCAGAACACAATATAAAAGATTTGACAGTGGGAAATATTCCTAAACATCTTTGGTCACTAGCTTGGCCGATGATGCTCTCCATGTTTTTTTATACACTCTATAGCATTGTTGATACTTTTTGGGTTAGCAAATTATCCACCGAGGCTATTGCCGCTGTCAGTATCTCGCAGATTACTCTGTTTGTGATGATTGCCCTTAGTATGGGTATTGCCGTTGGTTCAGGAGTCTTTATGGCTATGAGTATTGGTGCTAAGAATAAACCAGAAGCTGAGAGAATCTTAGGACAATCGTTTGTCCTGGCTGCTATTTCTGGTGTATTTTTTACTATCATTTCTTTGCTTTTCAAGCATCAATTATTGACTGTTTCAGGAGCTACTGGTCTTATTTATGAGCCGGCTCTGGAATATTTCACTGTTACTGCTGGAGGCTCTATTCTTTTTTTCTTTCTCATGAATGTTATGTTTGCTTTTAATTCCGAAGGTGACACTTTTACCTTGACCAAATTGTTTGCTGTTTCTACTTTGGTCAATGTGGTGCTTGATCCTATCATGATTTTTGGTAAATTTGGCATGCCGGCTCTGGGAATTTCTGGAGCAGCTTATGCGACACTTATTTCTCAAGTCGTTTTTTTGGTTTTAGGTATTATTGTTTTGTCTGGCAAAAAAAGAAATATTAGATTTTCTTTTCACAATTTGAGTTTCAATTTTGCGTCTGTCAAACAAATTTTGAAAATAGGTATTCCTGCTTCTCTCACCCAAGTTATTAATCCAATTGGTCTGGCTGCTCTGATTTTTATTACTTCTCAAATTTTTTTGGAAGCTGGAGCCATTGCTTTTAGTCTGGTTTTTCGTGTAGAATTTTTTGCTTTTTTGCCAGCCGCTGGTTTTGGTTTTGCTGCTATGGCGATGATTGGTCAGAGTATGGGTGCTGGCAAACTGGAGCGCGCGCAAGCAGTTTTTAAAAAAGCTATTGTCTTAGGATTTTTGTCAGCTTCTGGTTTTGGCGTGTTGGCAATATTATTTGGTGGTTATATCGTCGGTATTTTTACCACAGATCCTCAAGTTATGAAGTATTCTTTAATGTATTTGTGGATTGTCGGTGGTACTTATGGCTTTTTAGCGGCGGCGATGATTGAGGCTAGTGTTTTTCAAGCTATGGGACGTTCTTGGCCGGGCTTTTGGATTTTCTTTACCAAGTTCATGTTTATTTCTTTGCCTCTGGGTTATGTTTTGACTAGTGTTTTTAAATTTGATATTTGGGCTATGTGGACTGCGATTGCCTTATCCAATGTTGTCGTTGCTGTCTTTGGTTATTTGTGGAGCCGGAGGACTGTTGAAACTAAAAAGACAATGGAAGTATTAATGTAATTTTGTAAAGTAATTAAAAATAAAAACAGACTATTTGCATAGTCTGTTTTTTAGTATAAAAGTTATTAAACTCTTTGTACGTTTGTTGCTGCTTTACCTTTTGGTGTACTTTCTACATCAAAAGTAACTTCGTCACCTTCTCTCAATTGAGAGAAACTAACACCAGACAAACTATTAGCATGGAAGAATAAATCTTCGCCTTCTGCTTGTAGAATAAAACCAAAGTTTTTTTCTACAACTAATTTTTTGATAGTACCTTGCATATGTATGTAAAGATATTGTGAATGAAATACCAAAAGGCAGAAATTCGACTTATCTCTACACTATTAATATGTGTGTAGCACTAAGCTACAAAAAGTAGTATAACATAGAATGGCTTTTTTGTCAAGGTAACACGAATATTAGTACTAATAGACATGAATAATAACAAATATTAATATTTGATTGGTTTTACTTGACAAAGTATTACTTTTTTGCTATACTTGGGTATTAATTTATAGGCAAGGCTAGCAATAGTCTTGCGACTCGATTTTTTTTGTGTCATTCCGTTCACAGCCAAAGGCTCGTGTTGCAAGGCGGACAAGTATGTGTGACTTTCAGAAATTTTGGGTCACACATTTTTTTTATGAACAAAACACAAATCGATACTGTTCGTTTTGACGATCTTGGTATCAAAAAGAATTTTTTAGAAATTCTAAAATATAAAGGTTTTATTACTCCAACTCCAATTCAACACCAAGTAATACCAGGTGCTCTTGAAGGTAAAGACGTGGTAGGTATAGCACAAACAGGCACAGGTAAAACTTTGGCTTATGGTATTCCTTTGATTCAAATTTTATCTAGCCAAAAAGGTCAAGGACTTGTTTTGGTGCCTACTCGTGAGTTGGCTCAACAAGTAGCAGATGCTTTGAATAATATTGGCAAAAATTTAGGTTTACGTTTGGCTGTTGTGATCGGTGGAGTTTCTTCACGTCCTCAAATAAGAGATTTACGTAATAGTCCACATATTGTCATTGCAACACCAGGTCGTCTTGATGATTTGATGGAACAAAGACATTTTAGATTAAATGATGTTAAAATGCTTATTTTGGATGAAGCTGATAGAATGTTGGATGTTGGATTTTTGCCTCAAATAAAACGTATTTTTCAACAAGCTCCAAAAGATAGACAAACTATGCTTTTTTCTGCTACAATGCCACCAGTGATTGCTAGTTTGGCTAGTGCTTTTATGAGAATGCCTTTGAGAATAGAAATTGCTCCACAAGGTACTTCTGCTGAAAATGTAGAACAAGAAGTTTTCGTTGTAAGTAAACCAGATAAAATGCGTCTTTTGTTTAATCTTTTGCAAACTTACAAAAAAGATACTATTCTTATTTTTTCTCGTACCAAACATGGTGCCAAGCATATTACTAGAGATTTGCGTGATGCTAATTATACTGCTACAGAAATTCATTCCAATCGTACACAAGCACAACGTAAAACAGCGTTAGATGGTTTTTCTAATGGTAGATTTCGTATTTTAGTAGCTACAGATATTGCCGCTAGAGGTATTGATGTAAAACAAATTTCTGTAGTAATCAATTATGATTTACCAGACAATAGTGAAGATTATGTACATCGTATTGGTCGTACAGGACGTGCTGGCAGATCTGGAAAAGCAATTTCTTTTGTAGCTCCATCTGAAAAAGCAGATATAAGAAGAATTGAAAAATTGATTCGTAAAAGTTTGCCAATTTTGGACTTGCCTATACAAGTTTCAGAACCTTTTGAAAGTAGGGTAAGACAAGTAAATGAAAGAATAACAAATAATAATTTTTCTACACGTAATCGTGGTGGAAATAATTTTCACAAAAAGAATAATCGTAATTCTCGTTTTGAACGTCGTTATGGACGTACTGATGCTAGAGGCGAAAGATAAAATTATATTCTATAATTTATTTTTTATATTAATTTAATTGTATGTTGAGTAAAGTATTGCAAAATCTAAAAAAATTAGAGAAGAAAAAAAGTTCTGATTTAAATATAAATCTACAAGGTCTAAAAACACCTAAACCTCAAAAAACTGGTTTTCATGCTAAAGCAAAAAGTGAAGCCGGTGCACTTCGTCAAAGAAGTATGGGTAATAGAATGAGTAAACCTAGTAGATCAAAATAAGATCTACAAAAACAGAGTGTTTTACTCTGTTTTTTTACATTTTTCAAATTGGTAATAAATTTGTAAAGATGATATTGAAAAATATTTATTTGTTTATTGTTGACAACAATCTTTTTTTTGTTTACAATGCAGCGAAAAATGTAGTAAAATAATAACATATGAATAAAAAAATAAAAATAATTTTGTTAGTATTAAGCCTTTTCATAATTTTGGCTTTGTTATGGTATTTTTGGTGGATAAAAAGAGACAGTGTTGATGCTGAAAAACAAGAGGAACAAAAGCAGGAAATATTGAAAGTTATTGAAGATAGAATTGCTACACAAGTACGTGAAAATGACGATGCCGATCCTTTTGGTGAAGATGGATTAGCACGTATTCTTCTGATTGGTCTTGATAGTAGAGCTGGACAAACTTTTGGGCATTGTGATGTGATTCAAATGTTGGAAATAGATAAAAACAAAAGTAATGTACAAATTACAGCTGTACCTCGTGGTACTTATTCTTCGTTACCTCCTGGTAAAGCTGTGACTTCTACAGATTATTATGTATCCAATGCTTGTGGTTTGGCTGGTCTTGATTATGGTATCAAACAAATTGAGAAAATATTAGGTAAAAAAGCTGATTATTTGGTGGTAGTAGGTTTTTCTGAAACTTTGGGCATTTTGCGTAGTTTTGATTTGCCTACAACAGAAACTTTGCAATGGTTACGTCAAAGACAAGGTTATCGTATTGGTGAACCTCAAAGAGCTCGTAATCATTCTACTTTTATCAAACAAATGATGACAAAATATATTCCTGAAAAAAATTCAAAGTTTGATTTGCCTTTTCATTATTTAATTTACAAAATTATAAAGACAGATTTGAGTTTTGAAGAATCAGAAAAAATAATAGGAGTACTTAGTGAGATGGAATTGTCAAAAAATTCTGATAAAATTTCTTTGGCGATGCGACCAAGTTATGATGTAGAAGATATACCTTATAATTCTGAAAACGTTGAGGAATACGTAAAAAAAATGATAGACCCTGTCAAAAATTATTTGAAAGGTAGTAGTTATACGGGAGTTACTTTAGAAGAAGCTGATGCTAAAGTTTTGGCTACTTATAATGAAAGAAAAACTGAAAAAGAATTTGTAAATTGGGCTTTTGAAAATAATTTATGGATGCAAGTGGAAGATGAAGAAGCAAGAGAAACTTTGCATTTAGAAATTTTGCAAGATTATTTAAAAAGTATTTCTGAAGTAAAAAAGAAAGAAGATATTTTGACAGATTATATTTTAGAAATGAAATATCTTGGTTTAGAAGATTGGGCTAGTAAAGGGGAAAAGATTTTGGAAGAAGAAATAGTAAAATAGTTTTATTTTTTAATTGAATTCTATGTCAAATAAATTACAAAATTTTTTTTTGGCAATCTTGTTTATTCTTGTTTTGGTTTTGACTTTTTGGTTAGTTACTGTTTTGATTTGGAACAATATTTTGGTAAAAAATTTGGAAAATAAAAATGATGCAAATTCTAATTTAGAAGATGTAGTTGCTTGTACGATGGATGCTAAGATGTGTCCTGATGGTTCTTATGTTGCTAGAGTAGCGCCTGACTGTGAATTTGAAGCTTGTCCTGAAGAAGAAACAAATATTGATAAAGATTCTGGATTTTTACCAGAAGATAATACTACTTTTGAAAATCAAAATATGATGAATTGGTATGAAAATAAACCATTATCTTTTGATAATCTTGATTGGCAAGAAATTACAAGATCTGATGGTGTAAAATTCATAGCTCCTATACATGCACCTTTCTTTAATTGGTCACCAGAAGTAAAAATATCCAAAGGAAAATTGAATTGTCCTATATCAGATATTCCTTCAAATAGTCCTGCACCTCATTTTGTTGAAAAAAATATTGGAGATAAAAAATACTGTTTATATGTCTATGGGGAAGGTGCGGCAGGAACTTCTTATAGTAGTAGTTTATATATCACTGAGGTTGAAGAGGGACTTTTAGTAGAAATACCTGTTGTAGTATCACATACTAATTGTGGAGTTTATGGGGATGAAGATATTGAAAAATGTGAGATTGGACAAAAATCCTGGAATAATTTTATGGAAGCAAATTTAGATAATTTTATAAATAAAATAATAAATAGTATAGAAATTCCAAACAATATTAAAGCTGATTTTCCTGAATATAATATACAGGAGTTTATAATTAATAATTTTTAAAAAACATGAATATGAATGAAAAAAAATCATGGTTAATTATAATTTTGGTTTTTGTGATGTTAGTCGTGGCTACTTTTGTTGTAATTTTTATTTTATTTAAAGATTCTTGGTTTGAATCACAATCCAATAATCCAAATAACAATAATGAAGATAATACAGTTTATTGCACTGCTGACGCCAAGATGTGTCCTGATGGTTCTTATGTTGGTAGAGTAGCACCTGACTGTGAATTTGAAGCTTGTCCTGAAGTAATTAGTAGTTCTACCAATGAGGGTTTCTTGCCAGAAGTAAATAACAGTTTTGATGCTGTAATTTGGGAAGAAGTAAACAAAAATAATTTAATTTATCAAGTACCAAAAGAAATTGGTGGTTTCAATTTTGTAAAATTAAACGATTTCCCAACAGAGGTAAAATTATTAGATGAAAAATTTTCTTGTGAAGAAGAAGGTGATACAAAAAAAATAATTAATAGTACAACATATTGTGTAAATGTTTTTTCTGAAGGTGCTGCTGGTAGTATATTTGATACTTATAATTACACTACATCTTTTTCTGATAACAAAGTATTAGAAATTGTGTTTACTGTAATTTTTCCACAATGTATGAATTATGATGGTTTGAGAGCAGAAGATTGTATTCAAGAAGAAAAAGATTTTAATATAGATTATTTGATAGGTAGAGTTGCAAAAAGTGTAAATGAAGTTAGTAACTAAATAATTTTTTTCAAAATAAAAATCACCATAGATTGAATGGTGATTTTTTATTGATTATTTTTTTTGTTGGGGATAAGTAGTTATTGCGATTTTGTCGCAGTTGTGTTATTATAACTTTGACTATGAAAAGTATTATCACACAACTTACTCAAGCTGGCTACAAATGTACTAAGCCTAGAAAAGAGGTTTTGGATTTTTTGGAAAAAAATCATCATGCTATTTCTGCTCAAGATTTGCACAAACAAATTTCCAAAGTAGATAGAGCCTCTGTTTATCGCACTTTAAATTTGTTGGAAGAATTGGGGATAGTCAATATTGAAAATTTTAATAATGAAAAATTGTATTGTTTGTCAGCTGAACCTCATCATCATATCATTTGCAAAAAATGTGGGTTTAGTGAGGAAGTACCTTGTACTTATGAACATTATAATTTTAGTAATTTTAGTAATGTACAACATCAGATGACTTTGACCGGTGTTTGTAATAAATGTAATAAATAAAAAATATGTTGAAAAAAATATTTTTGTCTGTCGTTTTGTTTTTTGCTGTAACTCTTTTTTTAGGTGGTTGTAGTTTGCAAAATTCTTCTGAAGATACAAAAAATAGTGAACAAAAAATAAAAGTAGCTGCTAGTATTTTTCCTTTATATGATATAACAAAAGAAATTGCGGGAGATAAAATTGATGTTAGTTTGATTCTTCCTCCTGGCGCTAGCCCTCACACTTTCGAAGTTTCAGCTTCTCAAATAAAAAAATTACAGGGTGTAAAATTGTTTTTTGTTATTGGTCAAAATTTGGATGCTTGGGTAGAAAATATTTCTTCAACAATCTCAGACTCGAAAACTGTTGATTTGAGTATGGTAGTAGAATTGCAACAACTAGATGAGAATAATCCAAATCATAGACCTGATGAAGAAGATGAAGGTTTAGATCCTCACTATTGGCTAAGTCCAAAAAATATTTATACTGTATCTGAAGAAATTTTGAATCAATTGGTATTATTATCTCCAGAAAATGAAAGTTACTTTTTGGGTAATTATAATAATTTTGTAAATCAATTGCAGACCAAAGATGTCGAGTGGCAAGAAAAGATGAATAGTTTGACTAACAAAAATATTGTAGTATTTCATGATGCTTGGGGCTATTTTGCGGATCATTTTGGTTTGACTGTTGTTGGTACTTTTGAACCTTTTCCTGGACAAGAGCCTACTCCTCAATATTTGAAAGAATTACAAGCTTCTGTCAAAGAATATAATATTAAAGCATTGTTTGCAGAACCACAGTTGTCTCAAGATTCTATCAAGACTTTAGCTAAAGATTTGGGAGTAGATATAAAAGTTTTGGATCCTACTGGTGGTGTAGAAGGACGTGCTAGTTATATTGAGATGATGGATTTTAATGTGAATAATGTATTTGATTTATTAAAATAATATTTGGAAGTTCCCCTCCTATTAGGAGGGGCTAGGGGAAGTATAGAGTAATATAAAACGTTTTATTCAAAGATGGACCCCCTCTAACTCCCCCTAATAAGGAAAAAATAATAAAAAAGTATGTTAATAAAAGTACAAAACCTATCCTACAAATTCAACGATTTCACAGCCTTGGAAAATGTGTCTTTTGAAATTGCCAAAGGAGAGATTGTGGCTATCATTGGTCCAAATGGCAGTGGTAAGACTACTTTGATAAAAAATATTATAGGAGTTTTGGAACCAACTGAAGGAAGTGTGATGATTGATGGCAAAAAACCAAAAGAAATAAGACACAAAATTGGTTATGTGCCACAAAAATTTGAATTCGATAAAACAATTCCTATCAGTGTTCATGAATTCATGAGTCTAGAAAAATGTGGCAAAAAAGGTCATGATGAAAAAAATATTATAGAAGCTCTAAGAGAAGTTGGTTTGGAAGATGTGGAAGAAAAACAATTGGGTAGTTTGTCTGGTGGTCAATTTCAACGAGTTATGATTGCTCGGGCACTGCTTCATGAAAAAGAAATCTTAATTTTTGATGAGCCTTCTACGGGAATAGACATTGCTGGAGAAAAAACTATTTATGATTTGATAAAAAAAATAAATGAAGAACGTGGTACTACTTGTCTGATTGTTTCTCACGAACTTAACGTTGTTAACAAATATACCAAAAAAGTAATTTGTATCAATAAAGAAATGGTTTGTTTTGGAGCACCAGAAATTGTGATTACCAAAGAGACTTTGGAGAAACTGTATGGTAGTGATACTGGTTTGTTTCATGCGCATGATCATATTCATTAGTATAGTAATCCCGATTCGCTGAAAGACGAAGAGGGATCTGTAGACCCTGTTAACTTTTATCTATTCAAAAACGTTTTTTAGAATCAATTTCAGGTTTATTAAATAAAAATATTTATACTTAAAAAAGATCCCTCGTCGTATTCTCGACTCGGGATTGTGAGATACTCTATGCTAGAATTCCTACAATATCCCTTCATGATCAGAGCTCTGGTGAGTGGTATTTTTGTTTCCATTTTGCTTGGCTGGCTCGGTACTTTTGTGGTGACTCGCAAGATGAGTTTTATTGGCGACGGAATTGCTCATGCTTCTTTATCGGGTATTGCCTTGGCTATTTTGCTTGGTTGGGCACCGATTCCGACAGCTGTAATTTTGGCTAGTATCATCGCTGTAATTATTTATTTTTTGGAAAAGAAAACCAATATATCTAGTGATATGGCTATCGCTATTATGCTGACGACTGGCATGGCGATTGGTATTATTTTGCTAAGTTTTTATCAAGGTTATCAACCAGAACTAATGAGTTATTTGTTTGGAAATATTTTGGCTATCAATAGTTATGATATGTTTTCTATTTTGATTATTGGTTTTTTTGTCTTGTTAATTTTATTTATTTTTTATCGCAAAATTTTGTTTAGTACTTTTGATCCAATAGGTGCATATTTAGCTGGTATAAATATTTGGATTTTTGATTTGTTGCTTTATGTTTCGACTGCTGTAGTAATTATTCTTAGTATCAAGCTCGTTGGTGTGATTCTGGTGAGTTCATTGCTTGTGACGCCTAGTGCGATTGCTAAAATGTTTGTCAGAAGTTTCAAAGCCTTTACTTGGCTGACTGTATTATTTTCTGTACTTATAATTTCTTGTGGTTTGATTTTATCTTACTATCTTGATTTGCCATCTGGTGCGACGATTATTCTCACGGGAACTGGTTTGTTTATTTTGGCGTTTTTGTTTTCTCTTGCCTTAAAAAATAAAAGCATTAAAACATAGAAACATTTCACCCTACGGGTGATCAGCCAAAGGCTGAAAAATAATTGAACAAAAAAACAACTTTGACGAGTTGTTTTTTTGTTCAAAATAAATTTTATTTTATTTGTGCGTAAGCTGTATTTAAACATTTTGAGATATCTAATTTATCAGGGTCATCTCTATGTAAATCTGGATGAAATAATTTGATTAATTCTCTATACCTTTTCTTTATTTCATCTTTTGATGATCCTACTGGTATGCCTAATATTATATAAGCATCCGGTTTTTCTCCATTTTTTAATTGAGATAGATAAGTTAATATTCTTTTTTCTTCTGTTATTTTGTTTTCTCTATCATCATTATTTTCCTCAAGTATACTTTTTAGTTTTTCCTCTTTTTGAAAAGGGGGAATGTATTGTTCTTGCATATTTTTAAGTTATTTATTATTCTAAAAAATTTATTATATAAATATTTTTTTATTTTGTACTAGCAAAATTATTACAACTTCCAATCCACTGGCAATTTTCCAGTAAAATCAAAATCTCCAAACAAAACATCGGCAACACCTTGTCCTTCACTGCCGGGGAGCCAAGAGGCTATAATTCCGTCCCAATTTTTGGCATAGTCTTTTATATCTAGTGGACGTCCAGAGACTATTATTACTACTATTTTTTTGCTTTTTGCTTGTACCTTTTCTATTACCAATAAATCCTCAGGACTTAAAATTGGATTGGCAATATCTCCCCAGCCTTCGGCATAAGGTTTTTCACCGACAATAGCAATGCCAACGTCGGCTAGATTATTTGTGGTAGCAAAATTTCCTTCTTTATTATAATCAATTTCAGTATCTTTGGAAATAGTATTTTTGATAGCTTCAAGAATGGTCGTGCCCAAAATACCAGCATTGCCATCTATACCTTGCCATTCAGTCGTCCAGCCACCTGCTTGGCGACCCAAATTATCGGCTGATCCACCTGCCACGATGATTTTTTTCAATGTTTTGGATAATGGTAATACTGAATTTTTATTTTTTAATAATACTTGAGATTTACGAACTGCTTCTCTGGCTATTGCGCGGTGCTCTTCACTGCCTATCACGGACAAGCCTTCTGCTAGAGCTTCCGGACGATCGAATAAGCCTGTCTCAAATTTCACGGTCAAAATTCTTTTGACAGCATCGTCTATGCGCTCTTTTGTGATATCACCATTAGTCACGGCTTTTTGCATATTGGAGATAAAATCTTTGTAATCAAATGGTGTCATCACCATATCGATCCCGGCGTTCACTGCTCTGACTAATGAATTATATTTATTATTTTCGATGAGATAGACACCGTACCAATCGGAAACTACAAAACCATAAAATTTCATTTCATTTTTTAGAATTTCTGTCAAAAGATGATAATTGTCAGAGTTTTTGGTATCTTGCCAACTAGCAGTACCTACCATAATGACGCGCGCTCCAGCTGTGATTGCTTTTTGGAAAGGAGGTAAATGAACTTGACGTAAAGTTTTTTCGTCAATAGTTATATTGCCTTCTTCTATTTGAAAATCTTTATTGCGGGATGTGCCATATATCATATCTCCTCCACCAATAAAATGTTTTGGGTTGGCTAAGACATTGAAATAGCCAGAGGATGAATCTTGTGTACCTTCTAAATAAGCAACTCCCAGTTGCGCGACAGTGTCTGTATTTGAGCCAAAAGTTTCGTAGTTTTTGCCCCAACGGATATCTTGGGCAACATCAAGATTGGGAGCAAAATTCCAATAAATTCCTGTCGCGGCCATTTCATCGGCCGTTGCTTTGGCGACTCGTTTCACTAAATCTGGATCCTGGCTAGCGCCCAAACCAATAGCATGAGGGAAAATGGTAGCTCCAAGTACATTGCCATGGCCATGGACAGAGTCAATGCCATACAAAAGTGGTATGCCTAGACAAGTATCTTTGGCAGCGTCTTGGAAATTATTTATCATTTGTAACCAGGCTAGTGGAGTATCAGTTTTTGGTCCAGCTCCACCACCGCTTAATAATGCTCCTAAATTATATTTGCTAATATCATTAATATTATTGATACTATTTTTTTCAATCAAAACCATTTGTCCTATTTTTTCTACCTCAGTCATTCTACTCATTAAGTCGGTGACTCTTTCGTCAATTGTTAATTTTGAATTTTGGTAAGGAAGATTTGTTTGATGACAATTAATATTTTCATTAGTAGGTGATGAAGATGGTAATTTGAGAAAAACAAAAATTGATGTCACAATTAGTAGTGACGGTATAATTAAAAAGGTAATCAATTTTGAACGATAAAAATTAGAATTCATGATATTTTTTATATTTTTTTTAGGATTTGATGATAAAGAAAAATAATTTTATTTTAGCCAAAAGATGCTTGCTAGTCGTATATTATGTCGTCAGTCTTATAACTAGCAAACATAGATAGAACAAACTAATATTGTTTGTTATACTATTTTTTGACCTTTAATCAGTCTTACGAGTACTACGATAACAGCTACTACAAGTAGGATGTGAATGAAACCTCCGATTGTGTAGGAAGTCACTACTCCTAGTAACCATAAGACGATTAGAACGATAGCGATAGTCCAAAGCATATGGGTATGTATTAATGAATTAATTTTTGTAATTACCCCTCTATTTGAGTATAGCATAGAAACGTACTTATGCCATAGTGTATTTTTTTGAGAAAATTTTTGGATTTAGGTTTCTACTGTTTTTAGGTATTATAAAAAACCTTTGTTTAAAAGGTTTTTTATTATTTCGTAGGATATTCGCGCATATATAAGTTTTTTGTGCTGTACAATGATTTAGTTTAGTGACTATAAAGATTGAATTGCAAGGTGATGCGTTAATTTTTATTTTTCGAAATCCTGAAAGTAAACATATTCACATTTCATATTTGTTTTTTTCTCAAACTCAGCTATTTCTACTCTTATTTGTCTTAATCCAATCCAAACACACTGTATTTCATCGATGCCATAAACATAAAATTTTTTTTCGTAGTTAGGACCAGAAATTTTGCATTCACAACGACGATCATCATTTGGTGATTTCGGATCAAGTTCAGGTTGACCTATTGAAATTTCAATGAAGTCTTTCGTACCTATAAGAGGATATTTAGCTTTTAGATATAGCTTTAACATGTTGTGATTTTTTTAAAAAACTATTTATTTGTTAATAATGTTACTTTGCTGTTAAATGTTATATAACGTTCGCGTGTATGAGAAGTTTACGAATTACATTTGGGTGGAGATTTTTGAAAAAAAACGTAACCTTATATATGTTGTTGTGTGATGTAACAAAATTATTCGCCAGCCATTGTTCCAAGTAAAAGTAAAAATAATACAACTATCGCACCAATAGTTACAACTTTTTCATAGATGGAACGTTCTTTCCATGATTTCATAAATTGAATCACTACGAAGTGAATCAGAAGGTAAATCATTATAACTCCTATTACAATGTAAAAAATTTCCATTACAAAAGTTCAAACAAGAAATGAAACTTCGAAGATTTAGCAATAAGACTATAAAAAGCTATCTGTATTATACACAAGAGTGCCTGCGCTTTGCAAGGACTGTGAATAACTATTTTTTTATTTAAAGTTCATTTTTATTTTACATTTATCCCCATTTGTTCTAAAATAGAAAAGTAGTTAAACTATACGAGTTGTATTTACTAAATTTATTTGATTATATAGTGAAGCTCTTACTTATGAAAGATCTTTCGCTGTATTCTCAGCTTAAGATGGCAAAAAAATGTCTCATCCTTTCAAAAAAATGTTAAAAAGTCATTATTGCAAAATTGTTTTTGCTTTCTTTTTTGTACTTAGTTTTTATCTAGTACCACACAAATTGTTTCAAGGTTTGTACTTGCTTTTGGTAGTCTTGTTTTCGCTTAGTTTTTCGGCTGTGATGACTTGCTTAGTCTTGAATATGAAAGAGAGATACAAGAACGCCAGAGATGCTGGCAAAAGCGTCCTGGGTATTGTAGCGGCCCTTCTGGGCTTGTCTGCTTTGCAGGTTTGTACGGTTGGTGGAGGATTTTGTGCAATATCACTTGGTAGCAGTATTGTGGCCACGATTTTCCCTGGTACAGCTTTTCATTTTTTGGGACAACATGCAGTAATTATTATTATTTTATCTATTTTGATTCAGTGGTATTCGTTGTATAAGATGAAGTGTTTTAGGTAAGCAGAGACAGCAGAAACAGCTGTCAGCAGATACAGCAGATTCAGTTGTTTATCTCAATGTATCTCTATTTTATCTCAATTTTATTTAAGAAAGATCCCTCGCTGTATCCTCAGCTCGGGATGACGGAAAAATTATGAAAGTAGCAATAATAGGTGGAGGAGCGGCTGGCATGATGTGTGCGGCGACAATTGTAGAAGAACATCCAGAGGTGGAAGTGTTTTTGATTGAAAAAAATAATTCTTTGGGTAAAAAAGTGATTATCTCTGGGGGTGGGCGTTGCAATGTGACGACTGGAATTGATGATTTGAAATTGGTTTTGAGCAAATATCCTCGGGGTAATAAGTTTTTACAATCGGCTATGCATAGATTTCCACCAAGCAAAGTTTTTGAATGGTTTGAAAATCATGGAGTAGAACTCAAATGCGAAGATGATTTGCGGGTTTTTCCTGTTTCCAATGATGGTCATGATATTGTTGCTGTATTTGAAAAAATATTTAAAAATGCAAAAACAAATTTACTTTTCAAACACAATATGAAAAATATTGTGAAGAAAAAAAATAAATTTGTAATATCTTTTGCTGAACAAGAAGATTTGGAAGTAGACAAAGTCGTCATGGCTCTGGGTGGACAGGCTTATCGTCAGACTGGCTCAACTGGAGATGGTTATGATATTTTGGAAAAACTGGGTCACAAAATTACTGAGTTGTCACCAAGTCTAAACTCTTTTTTAACTCAAGAAAAATGGCCAAAAGAATTGTCAGGTCTTTCTTTTGTCAAAGCTGTGATAAAAGTCAAAGGTCATAAAAAATATCAATTCACAGGACCTTTTCTGTTTACACATACGGGTGTAAGTGGACCAGCTGTTTTCGCTTTGTCAGCGATGATTGCTTTTGAAAAATATGATAGACAAAACCCGTTAGAAATTTTGATAGATGTTTTGCCGGACAAAAATGTAGAAGAATTGTTTGTTGAATTGCAAAGATTGCGTGAAGAAAGTTTACAAAAAACATTCAAAAATACTTTGCACAATTTTTTGGTAAAATCTCTTAGTGAAAAAGTTTGTGAAAATTTGAAGATTGATTTTGAAAAGAAAAATGTTGAGATGAGCAAAAAAGATTTGCGAGCAGTAGCCGAATATATCAAAGCTTTGCCTCTAAAAATTATTGGTCGTGGGGCAGGGGACGAATTTGTGACTGCTGGTGGAGTAGAGTTGTCAGAAGTCGATCCAAAGACTATGGAATCAAAAATTTGTTCTGGGCTCTATTTTGCGGGAGAAATTCTGGATATTGATGGTTTTACTGGTGGATTCAATCTCCAGGCTTCTTGGGCGACGGGGAGAGCGGCGGGACTGGCGGTTGTTGACTAGTTGTGGTAATATATTTTTGTAATTTTGTTATATTTATATATTTATGGCTGATAAAAGAGAACCTTTTGGGGGAACATTATCATTAGAAATAGAATCAAAAGAAGAGGGTAATGCTGAACTTGATTTTTTATTGAGTAAAATAAGAGAAATAAAAAGTATTTTAGAGTTGTTTCCTTATATGGATATGACAATACTTTATGATTTAACTAGTAAAGAAGAAAAAAAAGAAACGGTTCAAGATTTATTGGATCTTTTGAAAAAAGTGGAAGATGAGATAAAAACAAAATTTGAGTCTGGGGAATTAGTTAGTCAAGATGATGTTGATAAGTATCTTAAATTATTAAATTTTTTGGAAGTAGATTTTTGGAGTTTGATGTCAGAAAAAATTTCTCAAAAAGCAGGGTTTTCTTACAAAGCAGTACTTGAATGGCCAGAAGAATATTTAGATCGTGATTTTCTTTCTCAAAAAACAAAAGTTTTTGATACATTTGTTAAATCAGTTTTGACTTCAGCAGAATATTCTTATGAAGCTGTGTTGAGTTGGCCAGAAGAATATTTGGACAAGACTTTGAAAGGAGAAAGTGAAACAGTTTTTGCTAGATTGGTAAGGGAAGTCTTGACTTCTATAGAATATTCTTATGAAGCTGTATTGAGTTGGCCAAAAGAATATTTGGATAAAACTTTGGATGGTGATAATGAGACCATTTTTGCTAGATTAGTAAAAGAAGTTAGGATATTAGCGGAATATTCTTATAAAGCACTAATGAATTGGAAGGAGGAATATTTACTTAGAACTTTGGAAGGTTGTAATGGCAATGTCGTGTCTATCTTGACTGCGGCGGTTTCTGATCCTGAGATTGAATCTTCTTCACTTTATTCAAGTCAAATGATTTTGGGATGGTCAGACATCTACAAAAAAAGTCCTTATAATTATACACCTGAAGACTATGCTAGATTTTTTAATCAAGTTTTAACAAATCCAAAATTAGTCGTTGATATTTTTGAAGAAAATTTTTCTTATTTTTCTGTGTCCGAGTTAGAATCATTGTTGAAAAGTGTTGTTTCTTCGCAGAAAGCTATTTATTATGCGTTAACAACTTGGGATAGTAGTACACTTGATAAAAAAATAGGAAAAGATGGTAAAGATATTTTTTTTGTTTTAGCTTCAAATCTGGATTTTAATCATGTTGACAATTTAAATCTTAATAGTTTGTGTTTGTTATCAGAAGATAAATATTTAGATAGAGTTTTGGATGGAAAAAATACTTTTTTTACAAAATCAATATTGGCAATTCGTGATAGTACAAATTTGTTTATTTATCTTCCAGCTTATTTTAGCAAAGATTATTTGTCTAGAAGTATGCCAGATACAGACAAAACTATCTTTGATCTGGTGGTGGAAAAAGCCCTAAAAATACCTTATTTTGCCTATGTGGCTGCTTTGAATTGGCAAAAAGAATTTTTGGATATAGTACAAGAAGGTGAAAATGAAAGTATACTTTCTAGACTTTTGGATGTTGTCAAAAAAGATAGCGAGTATTCTCAATTATTGTTAGTTACTTATAGCGAAGACAGTTCTACTCTAGATAGTCATTTTGTTGATTTAGTTGAAAAAGTATTAGAATCTCCAGAATTTTCATATGAGGCTTTGTTGACTTGGCCAGAAGATCATTTGAATAAAATTATTTCTGGAAGTGCTGAAACTGTTTTTTCAAGACTTTATGAAAAAGCATTACTTTTTGTGGAAGAGAAAAAAGAAAATAAATATAAATTATTTTTATTTTTGACAAAAAAACAGAGTGAATCTAGTAGTATAAAAGATATTACACAATTTTTAGCTAGTTTGAGAGAAAGTTTAATAAAAGATGAGAGTTTTTATTTTTGGATTATTGGTAAATTGTATCAGAAAGATAAAGATGTGTTAAAATTATTGGAGGATTTAGAAATTTTTGAAAAACTTATTGAATCTGTTTCTAATGATCCTAAAGATAGTGGTATTTTGTTAACTTCTTTGCCAGATTATTTATTGGATAAAACAGTTGGGGATAAAGAAGACAATACTTTTTCAAAATTGGTGAGAAAAAGTTTTGATGCTGAAAATTATACTATTGTTCATACTTTATTAAATTTGGATTATTCATATTTAAATAGATGTTTACCTGGTGATGCTGAAAAAATATTTTATAAATATATAAGGTTAGTAATTAATGATCCAAATTCTGCTCATTCACTTTTGTTGTTTTTGTCTGATAATTTACTTTTTGATACTTTGCCAGGTGATGATATGAGCATTTTTTTTAGATTGGTTGAAACTGTTTCAACAAGTCCAAAATCTTCACTAGATTCTATTAAAGAAATATCTGAAGCAAAATTATATAGAAAATTTCCAGGTACAGGCAAAAGAGTTATTGAAATGTTTGTTGATTCTGTTTTGCAAGATCATCGATGGGTAAGTGATTTGATTCTTCATTGTGAAATACTTTTTTTAGAGTATATCATTCCAGATGATAACAAAAGTGTTTTAAAAAAGTTAGTTTCGGTTTTATCTGATGATGAGATCGTTAGATTGAAAAACCTTTTTTTAAGTAATAATCGAAAATTACGTAGGAAGGATTTATTTTTAGAAGCAATTAAATAATTAATAATTAATAATTAATTTTATGCCAAAAGAAACATACAAAGTATCTGGTGACAAACTTGTCACTAAAGTAAAACAAATTATCAAAGAAGGTAATGCTCGTAAGATTATTATCAAAAATGAAGAAGGAAAAAAACTAATTGAATTTCCAATCACTATTGGAGCTATTGGAGTTTTGGCAGCACCACTTATCGCAGCTGTCGGTGCTATGGCAGCTTTGCTTACTAATTGTGAGATTGAGGTAGAGAAGAAGAGTACTGTTAGTGACAAAAAGTCTAAGTAAAACAATCCGGATATACAGATAATACGGATTTACGGATTTGGCCTACGCAAAAAATTGTCTGTGGTAATTTGTGTAATATTTGTGTTATTTAATATAGTATAATCTAAAAAATTTTTAATACAGTAATAATATAATTTATGGATTTAGTTATTGAAATAATAAAAGAAGGAGAAGGTCAAGAAGCTCAACATGGTGATACTGTTTCAGTACATTATGTTGGTACTTTTGAGGATGGTAATAAGTTTGATTCAAGTGTAGACAGAGGTCAGCCTTTTTCTTTTTTACTTGGTCGTGGTATGGTTATTGAAGGTTGGGATAAAGGTGTACAAGGTATGAAAGTAGGAGAGAAAAGAAAATTAACAATTCCTTATGAGCTTGGTTATGGAGAAAATGGTTATGGTCCAATTCCACCCAAAGCAACTTTGATTTTCGAAGTAGAACTATTGGGAATTGAATAATTATCTGTTATAATATAAACATTATTTATATAAGTTATACAATATGAAGAAAAGTAACTTGAGTTTGTTAGTAGTAGCTTTTAGTATGCTTTTTGTGGGAGCTGGTTGTTCTTACGAAGCATCAGTTGGTGAAGTAAAAGATTTACCTCTTCCTGTTAGCGAGGTAAAAGAAGTTACTGTAGCTGATAAAAGTGGTAATTTTAATATCAGTGGTAATATTGCCGAAGATTGGACAGAAAACAAAGAAGCTGACCCTCGTGTATTAACAATGTTTTTTTCTCCAGAAGCAGAAGGTGATGCTTTTCGTGAAAATATAAATATTATGGGTTTTCTTTTTGCCGAAGGTGAAGCAGAAATGACAATTGATGAATATGTAGATAGTGCAATGGCTGGATCTGAACAAGCTCCTGGTTACAAACTTTTGTCTAGAAAATCTCTTACAGTAGATGGTTATCCTGCAATTACTGTTGCTTATCAAGCTGATAATGCTAAAGCAGGACGTTTACAATTTGAACAAACACTTTTCAAAACAGAAAAAGAAGGTTTTCTTGTAACTTTTACAGGAACTCCAGAAGGTGTTGTAAAATTTGAACAAGATTATCAAGATTTCTTGAAGAGTATTAGTGTAAAATAATTTTTACAAAAAAATAAAAACAGTCTCGTTAACGGGACTGTTTTTTGTTATATTTTATTTTTTCTTTTCTAGACTATCTGTAATAAGCATTATGAGTAGACCTGCTAGGAAAATTGCTCCAAATGTATAAGAAGTTTTCCAAAGAGCATCTACAGCCACTGCTTTATCAAGCATATCCCAGATATACATGAGACCTATAGCAAGAGAAACTAGCAATAAAATTACAACCAAGATTCCTAAAAATTGTAATATTTTTTTGAACATATATTTTTAGTTTATTAATTATTGTTTAATTATAGCATTTTTTAATTTAAAATCAAGCTTGCTTTTAGCAATTTTTCTTCAAACTTGTTATAATACATTCTCATTTAATTTGCACTCGCCTTCGTTTAATGCGGATTAAGTAAGGCGAACTTTAAAGTTTGATTTCTTACAGATTTCATCTAGACTGAGAATAAATTGATTTTATGATTAACAAAACACAAAAAATTCTTTTCGTTGATTTTTATGGTATTTTATCTAATACCCGTTTTTGGTTTAGTTTGCAAAATCCTGAGCATAAACACCATAAATATTTGGAGAATATTCAAGATTTCTTATTTGTACAAAATAGACCACTGCTCGATGAATGGATGCGTGGTAAATATACTAGCGAAGATATTCATAGATTATTGGAAGAAAAATTTGGAGTAGAGTTTGATGAATTGTTTGATGTTTTTGTAAAAGATTGTGAACAAATTGAATTGTCACAAAACATTTTAGATAAGTTGCAAACTTTGCCAGATGAGTATTTGCGTATTATGGTGACGGACAATATGGATTCTTTTGATAGATTCATTTTGCCAGCTAATAAGATTTTGCAAAGTAGTTTTCATGGAATCAATAATTCTTTTTACGTTAAGAAATTAAAATCTGACAAAAATGGTGAATGGTTTCTGGATATCGCAAATAAATATGATATTAGAATAGAAGATTGTATTTTGATAGATGATTCATTGCAGAATTGTGAGACATTTCAAAAATTGGGTGGAAAGTATTATAATAGTCAGACAGAAGACGATGTCTTGTCAGCTTTAAATAATTTTATCAAATAAAATGTTTACTATATTTTTGATTGCTCTTAGTTTGTCTATTGATTCATTTGTGACAGCCGGGAGTCTTAGTTTGAAACACAACAAAAGTTTTTGGTTGATGTCCTTGTGGATTGCGAGTGTGTTTGCTTTTTTCCAAAGTTTGATGCCATTGCTTGGTTTTTTACTTGGCAAACAATTTGTAATTTATGTACAAGAGTTTGATCATTGGCTAGCTTTTGTTTTGTTGTTTTTGATTGGTATCAAATTTATTATGGAGGCTTTTGCGACTGAAGACAAAAAAATAAAAAATATTACTTTCAAAATTTTGATTACTTTGGGTATTGCGACAAGTATTGATGCTTTGGTAGTTGGACTGACTTTTGCTTTTATAGAAATTAATCTATTTTTGGCTTTGGCTATCATAGCGATTGTGACTTTCATAATTTCTTTGTTTGGCTGTGCTCTTGGCAAAAAATTGAGCCATAAATTTGGCAAAAAAATTGAGATTTTCGCAGGTATTGCACTTATTGCAATTGGTGCTAAAATACTTTTGACACATTTGTTTTAATTTTGGTTGTTGTAATTGGCTTTCATTTATAACAATTTCAACAATTACAATATCTAGAAAAATTTACAAATTATTCTTAAGAAAGATCCTCACGCCGTGCTTTCGCCGGCTCAGGATGAACAAAAAAATATGAAAATACTTTTCCTCGACACAGAAACAACAGATTTAGAAGATGGACGTTTGATTCAGCTTGCTTACAAAAATAGATTGACAGGTGACACTGTCAATGAATATTTCAAACCACCAAAAGAAATTACGGTTGGGGCGATGTCTATTCATCATGTTACCAATGAAATGATCACTGACAAACCAGTTTTTGAAGGAAGTCAATGTAAAAAAGAATTGGAAATATTACTTGAAAGCTATATTCTCGTTGCTCACAATGCACTTTTTGATATTGGTATTTTGCAAAATGAAGGAGTAAAAACTCGAGAGTTTATTGATACTTTGCGCGTGGCTCGTCATGTGGTTGAAAGTCCAGAACACAAATTGCAGTATCTACGTTACTTGCTAAAACTTAATGTGGAAGGCTTAGCTCACGATGCTTGGGGTGACATTTTGGTTTTGGAAGCTTTGTTTGAATATTTGTTTCCGGTGGTCAAAGAAAAATTTATGTTGCTGACTGATGAAGAAGTTTTAAATAAAATGAAAGAATTGACGGCGACACCCGTGCCACTAAAAAATTTTACTTTTGGAAAATATAATGGTAAAACTTTCGTCGAAGTAAGTAAGATGGATAGAGGTTATTTGGATTGGTTGTATAATAGTGAATCCTCTAAACCTCTAGAAGAACAAAATGAAGATATGATTTTTACTTTGAAATTTTATTTAGGAAAATAAATTTATATTATAAAAAATATGTTTTATCTTCTTTTATTAGGTATTGCTATAGTAAATGTTTTTCTAGCTTCTTTTTTGGTAAGTTTATTTTATTGGTTGGCTTTATTAATAGGCGGTTTGGGTGGTATTGAATTACTTCATATGTTTCTTTTGGTACCAACTGTATTGTTTTCTATTTTTTTTGTTTTGCTTACTATTATATCCACAAAAGTATTGGGTAAAAAAATAATTAAAGAATATCCAAAAAAAAATAATATTTCTATAAAGATTTTTTTTATAGTTTTAATTTTAGGATTTACTATACATTTTTTATATGATTATGGAATTATACATGGTCCTAAGAGAGGTGATGAGTTTATTGATGAAAAAAAAGAAAATGTATTAGAAGACGGGAAGACTGTGGTTTTTGAAGGAGTCTTTGGTCGGGATTTTCCAACAAAAGATGACAAAGTACTTTTGACTATTCACAACACTGTAGGTGGCACCAATGTTTTGGATTCATATTTGTTATCACTTGATAAAAATTCAAAACAATATGAACTGAAACAGATAAGTGATTTGAGAAAAGGGAATTCTGTTGAAAGACAAAATTTTGGTCAGGAATATTCTATATTTTATATTGTTGAAAATCAAAATAATAATGCTTATAGTCTATACTCTTATGATTTATCAAAAAATAGTACTTCAAATATAGATAAAGTGAATAATTGGGAAGAAAATAAAAGGATTTTAGATAAATATAACTCTAGTATTTTAAAGGATGATTGCAATTATAAAGACTATTATTTTTATGAAGATGATAATAAAAAACAAGGTCATAAGATATATGCCTGTAATAAAGATTTAGTTGTTATATACACTGAAAAAAAATGGAAAGTGTATAATACCTTTGATAATACTTTAGTATATTTGTCAGATGATGTTGATACTTTTACATCTCATAATACAGGATTAATCACAGATAAGTATCTTTATTATAATAATGGTGATAAACAAATTGTAAGGGTAGATTTGAATACAAAAGAAGAAGTTGTCTTGGTAGAAGACACTAATATTTTAGATTTTTCTATTAGTGATAATTTTGTTGTTTATAAAAATGGTATCGATAACTCTTGGGAGTATAAGGGGCAACTTATCGTTGTAAAACTTAAGTAATTTTTTTATGTTTGAATTGCCAGACAACCAAAAAAATATAAAATGGAAAATTTGGGTAATCGTTAGTATTGCCTTATTTTTGTGTACTTTTATTTTTGCTTTGCTCTGGTATTTTTTATTTTATTTTTCACTTCCTACTCAAAAAAATATTGTTGAAAATGTTCAGGCTACTACTATTCCAGTAGTTGTCGAAGTTGAAACAACTAAAGCAGAAGAAAAAGTAACTGTATATTCGAAGACTTCTATTATAGTCGTAGGTGATATTATGCTTGATCGAGATGTCTATTACTATATCAAAAAAAATAACAGTGATTTCAATTTTCCTTTTGCTAAAATAAATACATTTTTGGCTGATGCTGATTTTCGAGTTGGCAATTTGGAAGGGCCTATCACCAATAACAGATCAATCATCAAAGCTGGAGACGCTAGTGACAATGGTGGTAACTTGCGTTTTACTTTTTCACCGCAAACTACGACAACTTTGGCAGAGAACTTCGACTTACTCAGTCTAGCCAATAATCATATCACTAATTTTGCAAATGACGGTGTAGTGCAAACCAAAAATTATTTAACTAAATCAGGTATAAATTATTTTGGGGATTTTTATAATCAGACAGAACTTTCTTATATTTATGAAGTATCTCAAAACTTAAAGATTGCTTTTGTAGGCTATCATCAATTGTATAACGGAGGATTGGACAATGTTTTAAACGAAATAAAAAAAATAAAAACAGAAAAATTGGCAGATATTATCATAGTTTATCCGCATTGGGGAACAGAGTATCTGACTAATAGACCAGACAAAAAACAACAAGAAATAGCCTATCAGTTTATTGATTCAGGTGCTGATATTATCATTGGCTCTCATCCTCACGTGATTCAACCAATAGAAATATACAAAGAAAAACCTATTTTTTATAGTTTGGGAAATTTTATTTTTGATCAGTATTTTTCGCCTGAAACTATGCAAGGTTTGTCTCTAAAATTTAATTTTGTAAAACTAGAAGAAAATATTGATGTAAAAATAAATCTAATTCCACTCTCAATTTCTCGTGATACTCAAGTGTCGGTTATGGAAGATAATAATAAAAAACAAAAAGTTTTGGATAATATTGCTGATAATTCTAGTGTGGAGGATGAAGTGAAAGAAAAAATTAGAAAAGGTTTAGTTGATTTTTCTTTTTAGACTTTACAAACTTTTAACTTTACAAACTTTTTACTTTTTATGTACCTATATCACACAATTTTCAAAAACGAAATCGTCGCTGAATTTCTACCACCCAAAAATCTAACTTCTAAAAAAGTTATAATTCTTTGTGATGGATTACCTTCTTTGCCTAGTAAAAATAAGCTAGTCAAATTTTTGGCCAAGAAAAATTACTGGGTATTTCATATGCGTTATCGTGGTACTTGGGAGAGTGTTGGTGAATTTTTAGATAAGTCACCAGTTCAAGACGTACTTGATTTAGTTGATGCTTTGCCAAAAGGTTTCATAGATCTCTGGGATAAACAAGAGTTCAAGGTAAATCCTGAAAGTGTTTTTGTTATTGGTGCTAGCTTCGGTGGAACGACAGCTCTAATGAGTTCCTTAGATTCTCGAATTAAAAAAGTAGTGGCAATTTGTCCAGTGGTAGATTGGAAAGATGAAAGTGGGGAAGAATCCAATGAGGACTTGAAAGAACAGATTCAAGTTGGATATCCTGGAGCTTATCATTTTAGTGATGAAAATTGGAATAAGCTTATAAATACTAGTTTTTTTAATCCTATTGATTATGTTGAGCAATTTGATTCTGCCAAAATTTTGTCAATTCACGCCAAAGATGATAAAATAGTTATGTATGAAGGAGTGTGTAAGTTCATGAAAAAAATAGGGGCAAAATTTATCACTAGAAAAAAAGGTGGACATCTGTCTTCATCTATTATCATGAAATGTTTTACTTTTAGAAAGATTAAGAAATTTTTGACTAACTAGAAAAATATGATTCAAACCATGAGATTACCAGAGGAAATTTTTGAAAAAATAAAATCAGGTCAAAAGACGATTGAAACAAGACTTTTGGATGAAAAACGTAAAGTTTTGCAAGTTGGTGATATAATAGAATTTTCCAAACGTCCTACTTTGCATGAGAAATTGCAAGTAAAAATAATTGATTTGAAAACTTACAAAACTTTTGAAGAAGTGTATGAAAATTGTGATTTGCAAGATTTGGGATATGGTGAGAATCTGACAAAAGAAGAATATTTAGAAAAAGTGTATAGTCACTATGAAAAAGAAGAAGTGAATGATTATGCTATTTTAGCAATCAGAATGGAACTTTTGAAAAATTAATCCTGACTTGTCTAGATAAAATTATTAAATTGAAAATTATTTACATATGGACAAAAAAATGACATTTATTTTTGGTACGGCTTTTGTTTTGATAGTCTTATTTTTTGTTTATATTTTGGTACCAAAGGATTTTTCGAATAAAAATGAAGTAGATAGTAATTTTGAAAAAAATAATAATCAAGCAACTTCAACTGAAAATAATATAATAGAAAATACACAGCAAGTTGCAGTTACAAAAACACAAGAAGATTTGGTGTCGCCAACTACTTTGGATTTGAGTGCTGTGACTATGGAAAATGTTGATGAAGAAATCACTACAGAAGATATCCTGGATATTTATGAAGTGAGTGGACCAACTGGTAAAACACTTATCAAGATGCCACAACACAGAACAATAGTATTGTCACCAGACAAAAGATTCGTTGTTATGGATTCAGAAAGTAATGATTTTGCTTTTAGACTTTTTGATACGGCTACTGGCAAATTTTTGAACAAAATGTCTTTGAAAAATGAAGAATACAAAAACAAAGATCATGGTTTGTATTGGTGGTCACCAGATGGTAAATATTTGGCTTTTACTATGTCTGGTGGTACTGTTATGGCTGATTTGGTCATTTATGATATTTACAATAATAGCTATAAAAATATTTTGACTAGTTCGTTTATGATATGTGCTGATAGGTGTATTAGTGAAGTTCCTTTTTGGTCTTTGGACAGCAAATACATTGCTATTGTTGAACACGGTAGAGATAATTTTGGTGATTATACTTATACCTCTATTTCAGTATATGATTTAGCCGGAGAAAAAGTAACCGAGTCAGAACAAATTTATTTGGGTGACACAACTACGATGTTTAGATTGGCTTGGGATAAAAATAACAAACTTACTTATAGTTATTTGAGTTATACTGAAGACGGTGAGGAATTTGAAGTTGATTTGCCTGTAGATTTAGATTATAGTAAATTAAAATAAAAATATGTTTAAAATTTATACAACAAATTATTGTCCTTATTGTAAAAAAGCTAAAGAACTTTTGACAAGTTTGGGCTTAGCTTTTGAAGAAATTGATGTAACTGAAAATACACAAGCTCGTGATGAGGCTAGTAAAAAGTCTGGTGGTTGGATGACTGTACCCATGATTTTCAGAAATGAAGAATTTTTGGGAGGATTTGATGATATTTATAGGCTACATTTGGAAGGAAAATTGTTAGAAATTTTGTAATAGTTTTTTTATATTTATAATGTATAAGTAATCATAAAATTTTTATATGAAATATGTTTGGGGAATGCTTGTCATCGTAATTGGGTCTTTTATGGTCATAAAAACTCAATGGATGGTAGAAAATTTTGGTTATAGTTCGTGGGCAGAAGAAAAATTGGGTGGTGGAGGTACTAGAACTTTGTACAAATTGATTGGTATTGTGGCTATTATTTTGTCTCTTATGGGAATGACAGGAATGTTGGGTGAAGTTATTGTTTCTATGTTTGGTAGATTATTTGGTATTTCTTAATTTTTTAAATTTTGCTTGTATGTCATATAATTCAGTCAACAATTTGGTAGATGCAAATTTTGTTTTGCAGAAAGCACAAATTCATACAGGTATGCATGTGGCAGATTTTGGTTGTGGTCGTACAGGACATCTTGTTTTTCCTTTGGCTAAGATGGTTGGTGATAAAGGTGTGGTCTATGCTGTAGATATTTTGCCAGATGTTTTGGAATCAGTTAGACGTAGAGCTATGTTGGAAAGTTTTACTAATATTGAAACAATTTGGGGAGATATCTCAAGAACAGATGGTGTAATTATTGCCAAAAAAACCGTTGATATTGTTTTTTGTGTTAATGTTTTTTTTCATTTGAATGATTATAAAATTGTTTTAGCTGAAGCTAGTAAATTATTGCAAGATAAAGGTAAAATTTTTATTGTAGATTGGACACATCATTTAGCGGGTATTGGTCCTGAACAAAGTGATATGATTGATTTTGAAAAGATATTAGCTTGGGCCAAAGAAAATAATTTTTTTGTGCAAGATGATTTTGCTGTTGGTAATTATCATAGAGGACTTATTTTGTATAGAAATGTTTAGTTTATGGCGGAAACAACAAAACAAAAGTTAGGAAAATGGGGAGAAGAAATTGCTACCCATTTTTTAATAGACAAAAATTATGAGATAGTAGAACGTAATTATAGTTTACCTAAAAAAGGGGAGATAGATATAGTAGCTTGGCATATAAAAAGAGATGATCAAAAGACCTTATGTTTTGTAGAAGTAAAAACTAGAAGTCATGATGATGCGAGTGCCGAGCGTTCTGTCGGTAAAAAAAAGATGGCAGCTTTGTTTGTGGTTGCAAAAGATTTTTGTTTTAAAAATAATATTGATATAGATAAAACTTATATTCAATTTGAACAAATAAGTATTTATAAAAATAAAGTAGGGGAGGATATCAAACATTATGAGATACCAATGTAATAATTATGTTTAGTTTTTTAAAATACTACACTTAGTGTGGTATTTTTTTTGATCAAAAAATATTAGACATTAAAAAATATATATTTTGTTAATTACAGATCATGTTGTGTATAAGTACTTTTAATTTGTTACTTAAATTTGTTCTTTGGTGTTATAATGGTAGTGTTTTAAAAAATAATTATTTTTAATATATTCTCGTATGGATGAACAACAATTGCAGACTAAGACTATGTCTAAATCAAAAACTAAAATGGCAGTGGCTGTTGGTTTTTTAGGGTTAGCAGCTTTGGCAGCTGGTTTTGTTGGTTTGAAATCAAATAGTACTAGTTTCAAAGTTGCTAAAGCAGATTTAATTTTTTTAAGTTCAAATACTAGTGTTGAGGGTGATTTAAATAAATTTAGTGTGACATTAAAAAATGTTGGTGGTGCTACGGCTGTCAGTCCTTTTATTTTAAATGTTAAGTTAGGTGATAGATTAAACAGTGTTATAAAGAATATAACTGTTGTTAATTCTTTGAATGGTAGTGACAAAATATTAAGATCAGATAGTGGTTCATTTAATATTCCTATAGTAAATAATTTATTGCCTGGAAAATCTATTACTATAACTTATTTGTTTGCTATAACTAGTAATTATTCTAATGATAAGTTTCCTGTAGTTTATACTTGGGATACTACTAATGTGGTTAGTGAATCAAATGAATCAAATATGTATTATGAACTTTTGAGTATTATAAAAAACAATTTGGTAAAAACTCCTTATCAATATTGGTGCTTGAATTTTGAAAAGCAATGTATGACATCAAATCCTATTGTAGACATTTCAGATCCAAATTGTGCTGGTAGTGCTTATTATGGAGATAAAGAAAGTTGTCAACAAGCGGGTCAAAATCGTGATTATTTTCCAACTTCGACTGGTTTTTTCCAATTGGTTACCAGTACAGTACCTGTTTCTCCTGCTGTAACACCTGATCAAAATGTTGTAATGCCAGTAGGTAAGGAATTTGCTAGGATTAAATGTTTAGGTGTTTGTGAAGCAACTGTTTTAGATGTTAGTAATGGTACCTCATATAGGAATATTTGGTCTGTAAATAATGGAGTTCTAGAAGAAAATTCTAACAGAACTTTAGAACATGTTGGCTTATATAACGAAGTGGCTTATTTTGAATTACATGGTGGAGATCATATGATACTTAGTATTTATACTTTACCAACTTCAAATAGTATTCAGTTTCCTATGGTGTTAGAGTCATTAAGTAATAATTATAGCTTTGGTTATCTAAATAATACTGTTAACGGTTATATTTATCAAAAGAGTGGACAAATGGCATTTTCTATTTCAAACTTTGGCTCAGTATTTGATTATACCGTTATAAAAAATTAAGAATTATTTTTTAATAGAGTAGCTTACTAGCTACTCTATTTTTTTTATGTTATAATATATTTATAAATTTTATATTATTTTTGTTTACATGTATTTTCGTGTAAATGTTTTATTTATTAATATTATAATTATGGGTGAAGAATCTACACAGGTACAGACAGTTGTACAATCAAAAACCAAAATGGCCGTGGCAGTTGGCTTTTTGGGTCTAGCAGCTTTTGCTGCTGGTTTTGCTGGTATTAGGACAAATATTGCAAAATCTGATTTGCTATTTGAGAAGTCTACTGTTTCTACAGAAGGTGAACTAAACAAATTTTCTATAACACTCAAAAATGCAGGAAGTGCTAATGTTTCCACTCCTTTTGTATTGTCCATAAAAATTGGTGAAAACAAGAATGTCATTAGAAATATTAAGGTTTTGAATCCTGTTTCCAAAGATAACAAAGAAAGTTATGAAAATTTGGAATCAGAAAATGGTTCTTTTGATATTTTGGTCAAAAATTTTAATTTGGCACGTGGTCAATCAACTGTTATAACTTATTGGTTTGTAATACCTGAAGATTATGATGTGGATTATTTACCATTCACTTATAATTGGGATAGTACTAATGTTGTTAGTGAAGTAAGTGAAACAAATAATACTTATAAAGGTAAATATAATATTGTAGAAATGGGACTTATCAAAGAGAAGTCTTTTATTGAGGAATCTACGATTACAGATACATCTACTTCAACAACAAAAGTAGAACAAATAGATTTGATAACATCAACAAGTACTTCATCATCTGTGATGGTAGAACAATTACCTGACTTAATTATACAAGATTTTACAGTAAGTCGTACTAATTATGTAGGAATGAGACATTTTGATATTGTACTAAAAAATATTGGTAGTATTGCTGCAGTAAGACCAACTAGTATGTATCAAAATTTAGGAACTTTTGCAGTACAATTATATTTTATTAGTGAAGATGGCTCTGTTTCAGTCTCCAATAAATATTTTAGTAGTACAATTAATTACTCTAGTTTAAAGTTGGAACCAAGTGCTAAACTTACTATTTCAAGCGATCTACAAATATCTGATGCTATTTTTAATAGTTATAAAAAAATAAAAATGAAAGTTGATTGGTTAGAAGGCTCTATTATTTCAATAGCACCTTTTGCTTATCCAGAAAAAGGTTATATTTTAGAGTCTAATGAAGATAATAATGAATTGACAAAAGATTTGGAATCATAGATTTTTATAATATTTATCCAAGATAGAGTAGACATTTTTGTCTACTCTATTTTTGTGTTATAATATAGGTATTAAAATAAAATAATAAAAAAATATGGATTATTTTCAAATCAGTGAATGGGTAGGAATTATTTTGATTATTGTTAGCATTGCTATTTATTATTCTTCAAAAAAAGGTGGTTCATTTTTACCAAAAATGAAATCTAATAATTCAGCGAGTTATGGTGGTTTTACTAGCGATATCACCAATTTGGCCAAAGAAGGTAAAGTAGATCCTGTGATTGGACGTGATGATGAAATTTTGCGTGTCACTCAGATTTTGACTCGTCGTCGTAAAAACAATGTTATTTTGGTAGGTGAACCGGGTGTTGGCAAAACTGCTATTGTAGAAGGATTGGCTCTAAAAATTATTACAGG
Organism: Candidatus Magasanikiibacteriota bacterium; assembly: GCA_041674805.1. Taxonomy (GTDB): domain Bacteria; phylum Patescibacteriota; class Patescibacteriia; order Magasanikbacterales; family UBA922; genus UBA1557. The sequence continues at coordinate 258,677 of JBAYVA010000002.1, forward strand.
AGATGTACCTGCTGTTTTGCAAAATAAAAGAGTTTTAGTTTTGCAAGTAGCAGATCTTATTAGTGGTACTAAGTATCGTGGTGAATTTGAACAGCGTGTTAAACAATTGGTTGATTATATCAAAAGTTCTGGACGAAGTATTATTCTTTTTATTGATGAAATTCATACCATCATGCAAACAAAGGGTTCTGAAGGTTCTGTTAATATTTCTGATATTTTGAAACCAGCATTAGCAAGAGGTGAGTTGCAAGTGATAGGGGCTACAACAAAAAAAGAATATGAAGAGTATATTTTACCTGACGAGAGTTGGGAAAGAAGATTTCAAAAAGTGATGGTCGATGAACCAAGTATAGATGAATCAATTGAAATCTTGAAAGGACTAAAGAAAAATTATGAACTTTATCACAAAGTAATTTTTACTGATGATGCTATTGAACAAGCGGTTAGACTTTCGGAAGAATATATCAAAGGACGTCATTTGCCAGACAAAGCTATTGATCTAATTGATGAGGCTGCTGCCATGATACATGTTCATGAAAAAGAAGCACCTGATCATGCTGTTGCTTTGCTTTATGGTGCTGCTGGTAATATAGCGAAAGAACATGGTTTGGAAAGTGCTAGAGTTATGGAACTTAAAAAAGAACTTTTAGAGTTGAGAAAACAAGAAAATTCTTTGGACGAAGCCAAAGATATTGAAAATTTACGTAAAGAAATTGTTAAAAAAGTCAAAGAAATTCAGAAAGAAGAATCTTCGATTTTGGAGAAAAAAGGTTGGCCAAAAGTTACCGGAGAACATATCAGATGTGTGGTTAGTGAGTGGGCTAATTTGGAAGAAGGGGAGTTGAATTGATTTTGTAATAAAACTTGACAAAACTGCACTTTACTGATAATATATATATCAGTTAGCTAGCATCATAAAATGCTAGCTATTTTAAACAAAAATTTAACTTATTTATTTATATTAATAAAAATATGTCTTCAGAAATTGCAAAAAGTTTACAATTTATATGTGATGAAAAAGGTCTAAAATACGAAGTTGTTTTGGATGCTTTGCAAACAGCTCTTGCTGCTGCTTATCGTAAAGATTTTGGTAACAAACAACAAAATATTCAAGTAATTTTTGATCCTGAAACAGGGGATATGAAAGTTTGGGATGAAAAAGAAGTTGTTGAAGATATTGATGAAGAAACATTGCTTCATGATCAAGAAGAATTAGCTAAGCGTCGTGAAGAAGCTTACAAAGCAGAAAGAGAACTGACTGAAGAAGAAATGGAAGGACTTATGCGTTTCAATCCAAAAACACAAATCATGATAAGTGAAGCAAAAACTCATAATAAAAAAATTAAAGTAGGAGAAACAATTAAAATTGATTTGGAAGTTCCTGGAGATTTTGGTCGTATGGCTGCTCAAACAGCTAAACAAGTTATTATTCAAAAACTTCGTGAAGCTGAACGTGGCAATGTTTTTGAAGATTTCAAAAATCAAGAAGGTAATATTGTTCAAGGTGTAGTACAACGTCGTGATAGAACTGGTGGCTTTTTGATTGATCTGGGAAAAATTACTGGTATTTTGCCAAGTAGTGAAATGGTACCACGTGAAAGATATAATATGGGTAGTCGTATGCGTTTTTTGGTGATTTCTGTAGATATGGGAAATCGTGGACCTGAAATTATTCTTTCTCGTAAAGATAAACGTATTGTAGAAGTAGTATTCAATCAAGAAATTCCAGAAATTGCTTCTGGTGAAGTGATTATCAAAGGTATTGCTCGTGATTCAGGAAGTCGTTCCAAAGTAGCTGTTTTTACTGAAGATGATTCTATTGATCCTATTGGTTCTTGTATTGGTCAGCGTGGTAGTCGTATTACTACTATTATTGCTGAATTAGGTGGTGAAAAAATAGATGTTATCAAATATAGTGATAATACTATTGAATTTATCAAAAATTCTCTTTCACCTGCTAAAGTAACTGGTGTTGAATTGAATGAAGAAGAAAAAGAAGCTATGGCAATGGTAGAGAGTGACCAATTTTCTTTAGCTATCGGTCGTGGTGGTCAAAATGTTCGTTTAGCTGCTGAATTGACAGGTTGGAAAATAAAAGTACAAGATTTGGGTGGTGAAAAAGAAATAAGTAGTGAAGATGATGTTTCTGAAGTAGAAAAAGCTTTGCAAGATGCTACAGTAGAAAAAAGTGAAGAAGTAGCTCAATAATTGTGATATCATGTTAAAAATGGTATAATCAATAATAATTTTTATTTTTTAAGTATTTTATTTAAGCATTTTTTATGGGAGATATCTTTCAAGCTATACTTACACAACCTATTTTCAACCTTTTTGTTGGTTTATACAATCTGATTCCTGATGTTGGTATTGTCATTTTGTTGATTACTTTTATTATCAAGTTATTGCTTTATCCAAGTACCAATAATTCTATCAAGGCTCAAAAAGAATTGACTGAATTGCAACCAAAATTAGAAGAATTAAAAAAGAAATATGTTGGTGATCAACAAAAAATTGCTATGGAAACTATGGCTCTTTACAAAGAGCACAAAGTAAATCCTTTTGGTTCTTGTTTGCCTTTGCTTATTCAATTGCCAGTATTTATAGCTTTGTATTGGGTTCTTAATTCTGTTTTTAAAGGTGATAACTTTGAATTGTTGTATAGTTTTGTCAATAATCCAGGGCACATTAACTCTGTTACTTTGGGATTATTTGATTTGAAAAATCCAAATATCTTTTTGGCTATTATTGCTGGTGCTGCTCAATTTGCTCAAGCAAAAATGTTTATGCGCAAGAAAGCTCCTGCTGAGGCTGGTACAGGAAGTAAAGATGAATCTATGACAGCTATGATGAACAAACAAATGTTGTATTTCATGCCAATTATGACCGTATTTATTGGTTTAAAATTACCTGGCGGTTTGTCACTTTATTGGTTTTTCTCTACAGCTTTGACTGTTTTGCAACAATTGATAATTTTTAGAAATCATGATAATACTCCAAAGAGTAAAGGTATTATTGAAGGCAAATTAAGTGAATAAAATTTTTTATGCGTCTTAATTTCAAACAATTGAAAGGTTTGGAAGTAGAAACAAAAAATGGTATTTTTTTAGGGCATATTTATGATATTGTAGTTGATATAGAGTCAAATCTATTAGTACAAATAGTTGTCAAAAAAATGACTTCTCCTAACAAAAAGTATCTGATAAATACTTCACAGATTGTACAAGTTAAGGTTGATAAGATTATCGTAGAAGATAATATGAGTGTTGAAAAAAAAATTGATCTGAATCAAAATAAGATACCAACTGGTGATATAATCTCTGCTTAAAATAGACAAAAAGGACATTCTGCAAAAGCGTGTCTTTTTTATTTTTTTAAACATATAAAAAACGTGGATAAGTATTTCACGTTTTTTGAAAAAAATGGTATAATGTAAACAAATTTTTAAATATACAAAATATATGGCTGCACAGAAAATATTAATTGCTGAAGACGAAAAACCTATGGCTCGTGCTTTGGAAATAAAATTAAACAAAGTAGGTTTTGAAACCACTATTGTTTTTGATGGAGTTGCTGCATTGGAAGAATTGGCAAGTAACAAATATGATTTACTGTTGTTGGATCTTATGATGCCTAATAAAGATGGCTTTTCTGTTTTGGAAGATATAAAAACAAAAAAAATAAAAGTACCGGTAATTGTTTCTACCAATTTAAATCAAAAAGATGATATTGAAAAGGCTATGTCTTTGGGTGCAAAAGATTATTTTGTAAAATCTGATACACCTATTTCAGACGTAGTTGAACATATCAAAAAAGTTTTAGGAATATAAAACTATTATTACTATGCAATTTACTGAGCTACAATTAAAAGAAATTTTGTTGGATCAGGGTTATATTGAAGAAAAAGATTTTGATAATGCCGAAAAATATGCCAAATCTCACAATACAGATTTGATGGAATATTTTTTTGTAGAAAATGTTTTAAGTAAAGAATTGATAGGTCAAGCCGTTTCCGAATATTTTGGAGTACCTTATATTGATTTGGGAAATGAAAAAATAGATGAAAACATGGTAAAGATGATACCAGAAATGGTTTCTCGTAATAAAAAAGTTGTAGCAATTAGTGCTGATGAAAATGGTGTAAAAGTGGGTATGCAAAATCCACGTGATTTGGAAACCAAAAATTTTGTAGAAAAAAAATTGGGCCAAGTTGTCAAAGTTTTTTATATTGATGAGGAAGATTTACAAAAAGCTTTGTCAGTATATGGATCAGACATTGATGTTGAAGTAACAAATCTTTTGAAAAGTCTTAATAATTCTAGATTGAGCAATGAAGAAAGAGATGATTTAGTGGTAGAGTTTGTAGATATGGTTTTGAAATATGGTTTTGAAAACAATGCTTCTGATATACATATTACTCCTCAAGTAGATAAAGTTACCTTCCGTTTTCGTATTGATGGTGTGATGCATGATGTTTTTATCGTAGAGAAAAATAAAGCACCTAGAGATTTTCTTAGTTTTATTTTGACTCGTATCAAAATTTTGTCAAAGATGGCTACAGATATTCACTTTGCAGCTCAAGATGGTAAAATGCGTTATTTGGTAAATGACAGTTGGTTGGATATTCGTATTTCTATTATTCCTATTACTTATGGTGAAAATATTGTAATGCGTCTTTTGTATCCAAAAAATAGACAATTGGGTTTGGTAGATTTAGGTTTGGATAGTGAAAATTTACAAAAAGTAAAAAAAGCAATCAAAAATCCACATGGCATGATTTTGGTCACTGGGCCAACTGGTAGTGGTAAGACGACAACTCTTTATTCTATTTTAAAAATTTTGAATAAACGTGAAATAAATTTAGCTACTATTGAAGATCCTGTTGAATATGACATTGAAGGTATAACTCAAATTCAAGTAAACCCAAAAACAAATTTAACATTTGCCAAAGGTTTGCGTTCTTTGGTTCGTCAAGATCCGGATATTTTGATGGTTGGTGAAATTCGTGATGCTGAGACAGCTGATATTGCTATCAATTCTGCTTTGACTGGTCACTTAGTATTGTCTACACTTCATACCAATGATGCGGTGACAGCTTTGCCACGTCTTTTGGATATGGGTATACAACCATTTTTGGTTTCATCTACTATAAATTTAGTAATTGCTCAACGTTTGGTACGTAAAATTTGTAATCATTGTCGTACTTCTTACAAACTTACGAAAGAGGAAATGGAAGTATTATTGGAAAATGAACAATTCAAAGATATTTTACATGATTTGAAAGTTGATGATTTTTCTAAAGCCAGAATTTATAAAGGCTCTGGTTGTAAAGTTTGTAGTAACACTGGTTATAATGATCGTCTTGGTATTTTTGAAGTTTTGGAATTGGACGAAAAAGTTCGTAGTTTGGTATTGCAACATTCTTCAAGTGATGTAATTTTGAAACAAGCAATACAAAGTGGTATGACAACTATGCTTTATGATGGTATTTCCAAAGTTTTGAATGGTGTGACAACAATACAAGAAGTAATGAGAGTAACTCAGTTGTAATTTTGTAAAGTAAGAAATTAGATAATTTAAAACGTTTTTAAAACTGTAAATATGCTAAAATTCAATACTGATTTTTTTAAAAAAGATTTTGCAATTGGGTTTATTAATTTGAATCAAAAAGCTTTGCTTGCCAAAAATTTGTCTGTAATGCAAAAAGCTGGTATTGATATTGTGGAGTCTTTGTCTATTATTATTGAATCTTCTCAAGGAAGAATGAAAAAAATTTTAGAAGATATTTTATTGTCTTTGAGATCTGGTAATACTTTGGCAGAATCTTTTGCAAGACACTCCAATGTTTTTTCTGGAATATTTATTAGTTCTATTTATGCTGGTGAAAAATCTGGTAGTCTCGCTGATAATCTAGAAAATTTGTCTATCACTCTCCAAAAAGAAAAACAACTTTTGGACAAAATAAAAGGTGCTATGTTTTATCCTGCTATTGTACTTGTGGCATCTTTTGGTTTAGCTTTGGTAATGTCTTTTGTTATTTTGCCAAAGATAGTACCTTTGTTTGAAGGTTTGCGTATGGAGTTACCTTGGACAACTCGCGCTTTGATGAGTTTTTCTAATTTTATCAATGATCACAAAGTTATTTTGAGTTGGTCTATTTTTATTTTTATCACTGCGTTTATCATTTTGGTAAAACAAAAATTTTCTCATCCAGTTACTCATTATATTTTGTTAAAATTTCCAATTATTAGTCGTTTGGTGCGTAACACAAATTTATCTCGTTTTTCTCGTATTTTTGGTAGTCTTTTGCGTAGTGGTCTTAGTATTGATGAAGCTTTGAGTGTGACAGAAAAATCTTTGGATAATTATTATTACAAAAAAGCAATTAGGGATGTTTTAGCTCGTATCAAAAAAGGTGTCAAAGCTTCAGAAAGTCTAAAAGCGCATAGTAAATATTTTCCCAAGATGGTCTCACGTATGGTTTATGTAGGTGAAGAATCAGGAAAAATGGAAGATACACTTTTGTATATGGCTGATTTTTATGAAGATGAAGTAGATAATTCTACCAAGAGTTTGTCTACAGCTTTAGAACCTATTTTGTTGTTATTTATTGGTGTTGTTGTTGGCTTTTTGGCTATTTCTATTATTACTCCTATTTACAATGTGACGGGAAATATTAAAGGATAAATTAGTTTATAAACTTTATGAACTTTAAAAACTTTATAAACTCAAAGAAAGCCTTCACCTTTATGGAGCTCATCGTTGTTTTGGGTATTACAGCGATAATGATAGCGACTTCTGTACCAGTATATGGAAGTTTTCAAGTGAAATTACATCTTTTGGATTCTTCGGCTGATATTGTACAGACACTTAGAACAGCAAGACAAAATGCTATTGTTGGTTTGAATAATTCGGCTCATGGAGTTTTTTTTGATATAAATAATGAAGTAGATAGTTTTATTTTGTATCAAGGAGAGTCTTATGAACTAAGAGATGTTGCTTATGATCAAGAATTTGTTTTGAAAAGGTCTTTGTCTATAAATAATAGTTCCTTTGATTTAGTAGGTTTAGATATTGATATAAATTTTGCCAAAGGTGGATTAGGTGTACCAAATAATATAGGTTCTTTGATTTTGACACACAGTGTTATTGGTAGTAAAACTATTAGTGTGGGAGAATATGGGAAAGTAGAGAAGAATTAAATTTTTAATTTAGGAATTTTAAATTTTGAAACAATTTTAAATAAATAATTTAAAATTTAAGCATTAAAAAATTGTTTTAAAATTTAGAATTTAAAATTTATGAATTTTAATAAAGGACAAAGTATCTTAGGTGTCATTCTTGCAATGGCTATTTTTGCGTTGATGGCTTCGGCTATTGCTGGTACTTCTGTTGGGAATTTAAATTCTTTGAACAAAGGTGGTGAACAGTCACGAGCTGAGAGTCTAGCCCAAGAAGCTGTAGAAGCTATACGTGGTATCAAAGAAAATGCTTGGAATGATTTGTATAGTAGTTCTACTATTTCTTTTGCTGGTTATGAGTGGTCTTTTGATAGTACCAATGTTCAAACAATAGGGGATTATACTCGTACTGTTACTTTTTCAGATGTTTGTCGTGATGCTCAAAATGTGATAGTAGCTTGTCCTGGTGATTCTACTGATTTGCAATCCAAAAAAGTAAATGTCAGTGTTTCTTGGGAAATTCGTCCTGGTGTTACTAATTCTGTTAACAAAGAATTTTATCTGACCAATTGGGATTCAAGAGAGTGGATACAGTCTGATTGGAGTGGTGGTCCTGGGCAGAGTGTTTTGAGTGATGCTTCTTCTTATGATAGTGATGATGGTGGAGTAGATTATAGTACTGTTGGTGAAATAAAAATTGCTGAACAAGGTGGTGGTACTTGTACTAATACTGCGTGGACTTTTGATCTATCAACTGACTATGTTTATGACACTTCTAAAGTTGAAGTATCAGGTGGTAGTGCTCATTTATTAAAATCTTTTGATGCTAATATAAATGGTCTGGCTGACAGTTTGTTGGTTACTGAAAAAGTTGCTGATAGTTCTGATCTTTCTGCTCCAATGCATATTTCTGGTAATTTATATGTGGTGAAATATGCGGAAAGTGCTGTTCCTTACAATAATTATTTAAAAAGTTATTTGCTAGATAGCTCTGGCGGTATTACTTATGTAGATTCTTTATTATTGGGTTCATCTATAAATTCTTTTGTTATAAAACATGTTTATGGAGATGTTTATAGTGTTTTTTATAATGCAACATATAACGGATTTTCTTATGTATTGCTTGTTCAAACTTTTAGTATAAACAGTTTAGGTATAATTACAGAAATTACGTCATCATATAGCTTTAATAATGATGTTCCTAATATTTATAATTTTCAGGTTAAAGAAATTTCTCAAGGTGTTTTCACTGTTTTGTTTCAGGGTGATAATATTTCAGGAACTAATATTTATTATGGTAATTTGATGTTAATAAATATTAATAATTTAGGACAAGTAACTATTGGTGGAAATATTAAATATGGGCGGGGTACAGGCTTTAGTATTGATGCACAAAAGATTATGTATTTAAGTGGAGCTCGTTATGTTTTATTATATACAGAAACGGATCAGAGTTTATGGTCTTCAAAATCGTATGCTAAAATTGTAGATATTAACAGTCAAGGTATTACAGAAGTTGGTGTGCCAACAGAAATGACTTCTTTAACGTCAGGAATTTATTATGTACAAATGATAGCTAAGACTGATAATATTTTTATGATGATATCAAATAACAGTGGTGTTGCAGGAGGGCCTAATGGTGAAGTTTTTGTAAAAACAATGATTGTAAATGTTGATGGTAGTGTTTCTGATATAGATACTTTAGTTATTTCTAATGCTTATACTTATTTTAATGAAATAAAATATATAAATACATTTGGTGATACTTATGCCATTATGTATTCAGGCTATCTGTATGATGCGAATTGGGTAACAACAAATAGTGGTGGTTATTTGAATACCTTTACTGTTGATTCTAATGGAAGTATATCTGACGTATCTCCAGATAGTTATCAATTTGCATTGGGATCTATGAGTGGTTCTTATAATATTTCTAATTTTAATGCTGATGTTTTTTTATTAAAGTATCAAGCTGGTATTTCTATTGCTGATTCTACTGCTAGAGGTTATATTGAAACAATAAATATTGATGTTTCTGGTAATATAACACCAGTGGATAAATTAATATATAATGATAGTAGTACTTCTTATACTCAGTTAGGTCATGGTCCGGATTCTTATTACACTATTGGTTATTATAAGTCATTAACTTCACAGTTTGTTGTTGGTTTAACTACTATAGATATCAATGGAAATATTTCTGATGTGATTGATAGTTTTTCTCAAACTGTGAGTAATTTTAATATGCTTGATGACTCATTGTTTAATTCAGATGAAACGATTACTTTTTATTATCGTAATTATGTGAACAATGCCTATGCATTATATTTTTCTTCTTTAGCCTATGGTTATAATGGACAATTATACACAACAGATAATCCAACTGTAAAACCTACAGAATCTTTTACTTTTTTATTGGAAGAGCAATTGAATTCTTTTTCTGAATCCGCTAGTAAAGGTGCTGGTGAAATTTATTATCAGTTATCTGATGATGATGGTGGTACTTGGAAATATTGGAATGGTGGTTATTGGGTTACTGCTGGTTCTACAAATTATAATGTCGCTACTACGGTAAGTGCTAATATAAGTAAATTTGCTACTTCTACTGGTAAGTTGATGTTTAGAGCATTTTTGGAAAGTGATGGTTCTTCTCAAATAACATTGAGTAGTGTTGCTTTGAATTGTTCGCAAAGTTATAGTTGGACGTTTGACCAATTTGATGAGTATATTTTTGATCCTGTAAAAATTCAAATGGTAGATGGCAAAGCTAAATTAAAATTGATAAATCAATATACTCATAATCACCTTTGGGATTTTACTTCTGCTGTAGGTTATGATTATGATCCTTTTAAAATTGATATTTCAAGTAATGCAGCAAGATTAAAATATATAGATCCAGCTAGTACATTTAATTGGGATTATAATACTTCTTCTAGTTATACTTATGATCCTGCAAAAGTAGAATTTTTGAGTGGTCAAGCTAGATTGAAACATGTTGGACCTGCTTTGGGTGCTATAGCTAATTCTGTAACAGATTTTGAAAATTTAGGTGGCACACCTGCTTTTGCAACTGACATTGTAAAAGTAAGAAGTGATATTTATGTTTATGTATATAATTTGGATAATTATGCTAATGGTTCTAGAACTGTAAATCTTGTTACAAAAAGAATTTCTGCTGATGGTACTGTAATATCAGAAGTTCTTTCTACTAGAAGTTTTGGTGTGAATTCTGCTTTACAGACAGGCAGTGATGATTTTTCTGATTTGGATGTTGTAAAAATTTCTGATGGTATTATTGGTGTGGCTTATTCTTCAGGATATTATACTTATGTTTCTACTCTTTCGATAGATGCGAATGGTATTTTTGCTAGTATCTCTACTGGAACTGTATATAATTATGTATTGAGTGCTCCAAAAAATGTAAGTATTGTTAAAGTGGAAAATGCTGTTGATATCTATGCCGTAGCTTTTGATTATATGTATAATGCATCTGATGTTTTATATTTAAAAACTATTTCTATTGCTAGTAATGGTACGATAGGTAGTGTTATAAGTACTTTGGCAGTAGGAACAGATGACAGTTATGGTTCATATGATTATAAAAATCCTAATTTGATGTATGTTAGTGGTGATGTCTACGTTTTAAGTTATGACTATAAAAGTCCTTATAATTGGGAGTTAAGTACTGGACAACTTAAATCTTTTGTTATTAATAGTTCTGGTGCTATTACTATGCCTAGTGGTCAGACTTTGGATAGTAATATAGCCACAACTATGTATAATAGAAATACATCAATGGTCAAATTATCAGACAATTATATTGCAGCGGTATATCAAGATAAAAACAGAAATGGTTGGATAAAAACTTATAATGTGAATAGTAGTGGTATGATTGCTTTGGTACAATCTTTTCAATATAAAGTAGCTACTGATGGTTCTTATCCTGATATAGTTTCTTTGGGTAGTGATAACTATGCAATTATTTCTAATAAGGTAAATGATTATGGTACGATAGACACTTTCAATATTTCTGCTACTGGTGTTATTAATACTACTGCAATTGATTCTTATACTTATGAAAATGGTGATGGAGATTCTGGTCAACTTGAAAATGTTGGTACAGGTATTTATGCTCTGGCTTATCAAAATTCTGCTGGTGGTTTAGCTCTTAGTACGATAACAATTTCTTCAGCAGGTGATATTACTAATTCTTTGATTGCTACTTCTGTAGTGGGAGGTGGTCCAATACAACGTCCTATAGTTACAAATGTACGTGATGATATTTATTTATACACTTATGCTGATAATGGAGGTACTAAGTTATATTTAGCTACTAAACGAATTGCTAACGATGGTACTATAGATCCAAATGTGTTGAGTTCAATGACTTTGACAGTATATGGTACAAAATATGTTACAACAAAAATTTCTAATGGATATTTTGCTATCGGGTATTCAGCTTATATTTCTACATATAGTGTCAGTGATACAGGTGTAATTAGTTTTATTCAAACATATAATCACACTACTAGTGATATTAGTGATTTGGTCAAATTAGAAGGTAGTGCCAATGTATATGCTATTGCTTCTAATCAATATAATAGTTATATAGGTACTGTTACTATTTCTAATGTTGGTGTTATTGGTACCTTGATAGATACTTTTAGTTATTTATCTCCAAATGGTGGTTATACAAATTATACAAAAATTCATATTAATACTAGATTGTTATATATAAGTGGTAATGTGTATGCTGTGAGTTATGATGTGAAGCAAGATTATCCAACATATAAAAGTATTACTGAAATAATAACTATTAATATTGATACCAATGGAAGTATAACTCAGACAAACACTGTTCTTGATCTCATAAATTTGGATACTAAAATGAGTAATGCTGATGGTTATGTACCTGATTATGGTACGACAATGGTAAGAGTTTCTAATGATTATATTGCAATTTCTTATACTAAAACTGATGGCATTACTTATTTAGGAACATTAAATATTACGTCTGCTGGTATTATGCCAACTAGTTTGAATTATAGTCTTACTTATGGTAGTGGAACTGCTTTGAAATATCCAAAATTAATTAGTTTGGCAGAAACTTTTTATGCTTTGAGTTATACTTTGAATAGTCAAATGATTTTGGATACGTATAATATTAGTACTTTAGGTGTTATTACAACTCCAAAAGTGGATACTTTGACGTATGATAATTATGGTAGTGGACATTCTAATTTGGTTAGAGTAAATGGTAATATTTTTGCTATAGCACACAAAACTTCTAGTAATAGTGCGGCTTTAACAACTCTTAGTATTGAAGCCACCGGTGTTTATTCAGCTACCAAACCTACTGTAGTAGCTTATAGAGATGATTTTGGTGTAAGTAGTTGGACTAGTTTTGTAGAGACTTCAAATTTGAACGGTGGTAGTATTTATTATCAATTATCCCATGATAATATAAATTGGTTTTATTTGAATACGACAAGTAGTTCTTGGTTGCCAGTAGCTAATGCTTCTTTGGATTATTCTTCTTATAGTGTAATAAATAGTAATATAAATACTTTTATTACAAGTACTTCAAAATTGTATGCCAAGGCTTTTTTGATAAGTGATGGTACACAAAAAGTTGGTTTGGACAATGTGGCTGTTAGTGTTTCTAGATCTGTTTATGGTTATGCCACAGATAGACCATTTATTATAAATAATGTAAGTAGATTACTTTCTAATAATGCTATAAATAGTTTTGAAACATTTACAGCAAGTATATCTAATCCATCTGGTGGAAATGTTTTTTTTCAAATATCAGATGATGCTGTTACTTGGAAATATTTTGATGGTTTGCGTTGGTTGAATGCAGTAGATAATACTCAAGTTAATACTGCAACTGAAGTTAATCAATATATACAAATGTTTAGTCCGCAAAATAAAAAATTGTATATGAAAGCAATTTTTGTAAGTGATGGCGTTCAACAAGTAACTTTGAATAGTGTAACTGTTGGTGTTATGGTTACACCTGCAGATTCTAATACTACCAATTTGTGGCATTTTGATGAAGCTAGTGGTAACATGATAGATGTAATTGGAAATTACAATATTGCTCCATATTCGGGAGTTCTTTTTGCACAATCTGGAAAATTTGGAAATTCTGTAAAAAGTGGATCTAGTGGATATATTTCATATACTGCGACTATGCCAAAATTACCAAATAATTTTACTTTGGAAGTTTGGGTAAAAGCTATGGATACATATTTTGGTCAAGCGGCTATATTGAATGGTATGTATGTATCAAATCAACCTGGAAATACAGGAGGTTATTCATTAACCATTGCTAATAGTGGACGCGTATATTTCTATTTAAATAAAGGTGGCCCTACTTTAACAAGTGCTACATATAGTGCTACTGATGGTCAATGGAATCATATTGCTATTACATATAATGGTAGTTATATTTATATGTATGTAAATGGTGTGTATAAGACAGCTTCTTATTTTGTTGGTACTATTTATAATAATTATGGTTCTTTTAGAATTGGTCAGTGTAGTAGTTCTTATCCATGTTATATGGATGAAATGAGAATATCAAATGTTGCACGTTGGACAGGTACTTCTAATTTTACACCGCCAACATTTCCTTCTGGAAATAGAGCTCGATATACTTCAGGTGCTGTTTCTGTAGAATCAAGATTGCCTTATAATTTTAGTAGTAGTTTATCATTTGCTTCTTTTATAGAATCAGCAACCAAAAATAATGGGGAAATTTATTATCAATTATCAGATGACGATGGTGTAACTTGGAAATATTTTGATGGAACTAATTGGTCTACTGCTGGAAGTAGTAATTATAATACAGCAACTGTTGTGACAAATAATATTGTTAATTTTCCAACTTCAACAGGTAGTGTGTCTTTAAAAACTTTCTTTGTTTCTGATGGTACTCAATATATGGATATTGACAACGCGACTTTGAATTGGGAAGCTGGAGAAGGTGGTGGTGTAGGTGGTGGTTCTGGTGGTGGCTCTGGCGGTGGTTTTGCAACTTCAACATATTTTATTTCTTCAGCTTTTGATATGGGGGATGCTTCGCCTGCACAATATTTAGATTGGGATGAGGATCTGACAGCTTGTACTGATTGTTCTATAAAAATTCAAGTAAGTACTGCCCCAGACAATGGAGGTGTTCCAGGCACTTGGACACCTTGGTATGGTGTTGGTGGAGCTGATGAATATTTTGTTGATTATTTTGGTAGTATTATTCCAAATTATTTGAATGGTCGTCGCTGGGTTCGTTATCGTGTAGAACTTTTGGGTGATGGTACGAGTACTCCGGTGTTCAAAGAGATGAGGATAAATTATAAATAGAGGAATGAGGAAAGGGGAATGCGTATTGAACTTGGAATAAATAGATATAAAATTGAGATAAAGTAGAGATAAAAAATTGTTTTTATTATCTCCATTTTATCTCCTTATCTCAATTTGTCTATCATACAGAAAATAATAATGTTTAAATAAAATGTAAATAGTTGTTTTAGAAAAAAATTATGTTAAATAAACGTGGTTTCACTCTTATCGAAACACTTATCTATGTAGCTATCATAGGTCTTGTTTCTTCTGGTCTTATGAAATTTTCTATGTCTATTACTAGTGCAAGAAATAAGACTTATGTGATTCAAGAAGTGCATGCTAATGTGAGAGATGCTGTTGTTTTTATAAATAAAAAAATTCAAGAAGCCAATGGTATTAATTTGGGTAGTTCTACTTTTGATACTGATCCTGGAGTATTGTCTTTGTCTATGAGTGACAATAGCAAAAATCCAACAATTATTTCTCTAGATGAAGACAATGGAAAATTGCAAGTTGTAGAAGGTTTGTCTGATCCTATTTTTATTACTACAGAAGAAGTTTTGGTAAATAATTTGCAATTTAGTAATGTTTCTACTGGCGATGAAGCTAGAAGTATTCAATTCAATTTAACAATTGATTATGACAGTGGAGTAGATGCTACCAAAGATTTTACTTTTTCACAAAGTAGTGAAAATTTGGCAAGTATTAGAAATTAAGTTGAAATTAATTTTGTATTATTTATAAAAAAATATGTTATCCAAAATAAAATCTGACAAAAGAGGTATGATGGCTGTGATGTTGATATTGATAGTTGGTGCTACTGCACTTATTTTGGCTTTGAGTGCTGTCAGACTTAGTATGGCTGATTTACAAATGGAGTTTACCAAGAATCAAGGTGGTCAAGCTTTTAGTGTTGCAGAAGGTTGTCTTGAAGAAAGTTTGCGCAAGTTGAGAATTGATACATCATACACAGGAGAAACTTTGAATTTAACAACAGGATCGTGTATAATATCAGTAACACAATCAGGAAATGATAGAACAATAACTATTGTTGGCAGTGTAAATGAATATACACAAACACTTGAAGCAAATATTACATTGAATGGTAATGTCATTACTTTGAATAGTCGTAGAGAAATTTAGTTTTTAAAATATCAAATTTAAATTTTCTATTTGAGCTTTGCAATTTATAATTAAATTTAATCTTTAACCATGACTCAAAAACAAAGTTATGTTGGCATAGATATTGCTGACCATACAATAGAAGTTTTAGAAATGACAGGTTCAGCTAGTAAGCCTGTTTTGAGTTTGAAAAATCGTGTACAACTAGAACCAGGAATTATTGAATGGGGTAGAATAAAAGATGAAGAAAAACTAAAAGATGTTTTTGAAAAATTATTTAATATTTCAAAAGTTAAACAAATAAGTCGAGAAAATGTTATTGTGAGTTTGCCTGATTCTTTAGTTTATGTTCATATTTTTCATTTACCTCCACACAATAAAAAAGAAAGAGAAAAATTGATTTTGAAAGAGTTGCAAAGTGTGGTTCCGGAAAAATTGAGTAATGTTTTGTATAGTTATCAAATTTTTTCTGAAGATAGAGATGTGGTCAAAGGTATGTTAGTAGCTGTACCAAAAGATGAAGCTCAAGTGTGGTTTGATTTTTTTAAGAAAAACAAATTTAATGTAAAAATGTTTGATACAGAAGCTGTTGCTTTGAAAAGATCTATGTTTTTTGGTCAAAAAAATGAAAAAGTATGTTTAGTAGATTTGGGTGCACAATCCACTTCTATTAATATTTTCAATAAAGATAGATTTTATTTTTGTTATAATACACATATCGCTGGAGATTATTTTAATAGAGAAATATCCAATAAATTGAGTATAAGTTTGTCAGAAGCTGAACAACAAAAAATTGAAAATGGTTTAACTGGAAAAAATACTGATATTTCTAATATTTTGACACAAGGTTTAGATAAAATAATAAGTGATACAAAAAATATTATAGAGGTAAATGATGATAACGAAAAAAATATAAAAAGGATTTTGTTGGTAGGTGGTACTAGTAAGATGTCTGGTTTGTTGGAATATTTGCAAAAGCATTTTGAAATTCCAGTAGAAATTTTTTCTTTGCCAAAAACTTTTAAGGCTGAAGAATTGGAATTTGTAGAATCTTTTGGTTTGGCTCTGCGCGGTCTTGCTGCCAAAGATTATGAAGATGAACCTATTATTTTGGAAAAACAATTAACTCAAAAAAATAGTAGTGCTTTGAACTCTTTGAAAAAAGAAGAATCAGAATATTTAAAAAATTTAGATGAACATTTTGATGTTGGTGGTGTTTCTCCAGACGTTAATTTTGATAGATATAATCCAGATAATAAAAAATTAAGTCGTACTGTTTGGCTTCTGATTTTTATGGGATTTTCTGTATTTTTGTTGGTAGCTGCTTTTGTTTTTCGAGAAATCAACAGAAATAACAGAAAAGAACAAATAAGTACTAGCGATAGTTCTGAAAATGTGGTACAATACACATTACAAGAATTATTCTTGGATATTCCTTTGTCTGTTTCACCAAATAATTATACCAAAGAGAGAATTAGAGGGAGATTATTTACAGATATTATTTTGAAAATTGATTTGATAGAAAATGAAAATGAAGAAAAAACTTTGGAGATGTCCAAAGCCAAAGCTTTGGCTCAAATTGGAGAAAATGAAGAATTATATCCAATAGCAGTAGAAAGATTGAACAACAAAGATGATTATCAATACAAATGGTTGGTAATTAGTTCCAAAGATATCAAAGATAGGACTCTTGATAAAATTGATTCTTTGAATAACAAAAAAATTCCTTATTTATTTGAAGAATTAAAAATAGAATCAATAGAAAAAACTACTAATGAAGATTTGTATGTAGTAAAAGTTTTAGTGAAAGTTTCAAGTAATGAAAATTTTAAATTAACAAATTAATAATTTATATAAAAAAGCATATGGTCAAAAAAGGTTTTACCTTGATAGAATTGCTTATCGTTATTTCTATCATCGCTATCTTGGCTTCTGTAGTTTTTGTGGCTTTAGATCCACTAAAACGTTTTCAAGATGCTCGAGATTCTAGTCGTTGGGCAGACATTTCTTCTTTAGTTTCTGCTGTTAAAGTTTATCAAGTAGATAATCAAGGTAGTTATCCAACAGAAGTTGGAGGTATGACAGCAAGTACTACTTATATGATTGGTACTGATGCTAGTGGTTGTAACTCTGGTTGTACTGATTGGACTGTTTCTCAAGCTGCTTGTATAGATTTGACTGAATTAGTTACTGAAGGTTACTTGGGTGAAGTACCTGTTAGTTCAAATGGTGCTGGTACTTGGACTACTGGAAAAACTGGTTATACTATTACAAAATATGATACAGGTTTAGTTACTGTTGCAGCTTGTGAATCTGAAAATAGTGATAATATTTCTGTTTCAAAATAAGTACAAAGTTTTTATGTCTTAAAAATAGACAAAAACCATATGCCTGTCATTTTTAAAAATTTTGTTTAAAGCAAAAAGCTAGTTTTACCTAGCTTTTTTGTCTTTTTGTTCTGTTTGATCTTGACTTTGCCAAAAGCAAACAAGATAATTTAAGTAGATTATTATGGTAGAAAAAATAAAAAATAATAAGATTTGGGATACTTTTTTTGTGGCTTTTTTTATTGTTTTGACAATTATTTTTTTGTTATTTTTTTGGTTAATTTTGGAAAAAAATAATAATAATTTTGCAAAAAAGTATAATGAATATTTTGGACAAATAAGTTTAAATTATAATAATCAAATTGCCAAAGAAGTAAAAAATGAATTTGTTGATGTTTTTGGTAAAATGAATCATTTTTTGGATCATTTATCCATAGTAAGTAGTACAGAAAGTATTGTAGTTGATTGTAATGATTTGTATGAAAATGACAATAATTTTTTAGGTTGGTATTTGTATGACAATAGCAACAAAATTATTTGTGGTAGTGATAATATCAATAATGGATTTAACAATTTAAGAGTTTTTGATGATGTTTTTGCTCTAAAAGAAAGTAAAGATTTTTGGTTTTCCAAAGTAGCTTTGCTTGAAGGTAATCAACAATTACAAAAAAATAAATATTTTTTCAAAATTTATAAAAATTTTTTTGATGAAAATAAAAATAAATTGTTTACCTTAACACTTTTGACAGATGTAGAGGAATTTGCCAAAGATTATTTTGTGGATGATAGTCTTTGGTATGGTTCTCGCTATACTATCGTTACTGATAGTGGTCAAATAATTTGGTCTAGCGATGTATCTTTTATAAGCAAAAACATTGAAGATGATTATTTTAGACAATCTTTTGGTAAGTTTAGTGATGCTTTGAATCTATTGCAAAATGCGCGTTTAGGCAAAACAGGTTATCAGATTTTTGATTATTTTGGGCAAGAAAAAGTGGCTTCATATTTGAGAGTACCTATTGCTAATGAATATTATTGGTCTGTAGTTATAGATACTCCTGTCAAATTCATACAATCAGAAATGTTATTAGATTATACTCAAGATAATTATATTTTCTTTTATTTTGTAGCTTTTTTACTAATTATTTTTTTATTGGTTTTGTATTTTATTATCAAAAAAAATTTATTGTTACAAAAAGATTTAGATGAAACAAAAAAAGAAATGATAGAAGAAGCAAAAAAATTCAAAATTTCAGAAATAAAATTGAGTAAAACTGTAGAGGAGTTAGAAAAATTAAATAGTACCATGGTGGATAGAGAATTAAAAATGATAGAATTAAAAGATGCTTTAAAATCAAAAAAAAATAAAAAATAATTTTATTTATGACTTTTCTTTCACGTTACAAATTATTAATTTATGCTTTGTCTGCTATTTTTGTATGTGGACTTTTGGTAATTGTTGCTATTTATTTTTTTATCAAAGGTAATTTGTATGAAACTGAAATAAATAATTATAAAAATGCGGTATTTGTTAAAAGTGAAGAAATTCGTGTGACTTTGAATAGTGCTAATTATGTATCACAGTCTTTGCAAAATGATTTGGTATTGAAAAATTATCTAAAAAATACTGATAAAATAATACAAAATGAAGAAGTATTAAGTCATCTTAAAGTCTATAATATTGCTAATGTTTTTTCTGCTTTGTATGTGATGGATTTGGATGGTAATACCTTAGTGTCTACAGATAAATCTTTTGTAGGGAAAAACTATTCTTTTAGAGATTATTTTATTGAAGCCAAAGATCAGTCTTATTCTTTTGATGTGGTACTTGGTGCGACTAGTCAAGAGTTGGGTTATTATTTTTCAGGACGTATTGATGATGAAAATGGTAAACCTTTGGGTGTTGTTGTTGCTAAGTTGAAATCAGATATTATTGAACAAAAGATGGACTTTGTTAACAAAAATCAAAATACTATTATTATGTTGACGGATAAATATAGTGTGGCTGTTTATTCTAACAAGTTGGAAAGATTGTTCAATAGTGTATTTGTTTTGGATGATATAAATAAGGAAAAAATTATTCAAGGACAGAGATTTCAGGATAAAAAAAATTATCATATTTTTGATTTGAGTATTAATGATTTTGTCAAAAGTAATATTGTTACTTTGTTTACTAAAAATGGAAAGAATGTTTATTATAATCAAATTGGTAATTATAATTTGTTCTTATTTGTAGAAGAATTAGAGATAACACAATTACAAAATATTATAAATATTGTTAATATAACTTCTTTTTTAATTTTGTTTGGTGTTGTTTTTGCGAGTTTTATTGTATTTCTTATTATCAAAAATTATTTAAAACCTATTGAAATGTTGTATAATGCCGCTTTGGTCGTAAGTCGTGGAAAATATGATTATAATATTTCCTATAATAGTAAATTTGAAGAAATGCAAGAACTTATTTTGGCTTTTAATATGATGGCAAGTAGTGTCAAAAAAATTCATGATGAAGTTGCGGAAAAAGTACAAATACAAACTAAAAAAATTGTAGAAAAACAAGAATTTTTAGAAGAACAAAAGGAAGCTTTATTAAATGTTTTGCAAGATGTTAAAGCTGAAAAAGAAAGAAGTGATAATTTGACCAAAGAATTGGAAAAATTCAAATTTGCTGTAGATAATGCTTCTGACCATATTTTGATTACAGATCCTGATGGTATTACTTTGTTTGCCAACAAAGCTGTAAGTAAAATTACTGGTTTTAATGAAAAAGAAGTTTTAGGAACTAAGGCTGGTAAGTTGTGGGGAGGTATAATGGATAAAGATTTTTATGATACTTTATGGAGAGTAATTAAGAAAAATAAAAAAGTTTTTGCTGGTGAAATTTTGAATAAAAGAAAAAATGGTGAAATTTATCCTGCGGAAGTTAGTATTACACCTCTTTTGAATAAACACAAAGATGTAAAATTTTTCTTAGGTATTGAACGTGATATTACGGTTCGTAAAAAAGACGAAGAAATGTTGAAAGAAGTTTTGCGAGATTTGAAAGAACAAGATTATAAATTGGCAGAAGAAAAAGCCAAATATGAAGCTTTGTTGGCAAGTATTAGTAGTGGTATTATTGTAACTGATGAAAAAGGTAAAATTGTTTTAGTAAATAAAGCTGCTGAGGAAATGCTTGGCAAAAATTCAGTAAATATGAAAGATAAGTCGATTTATTCTGAAGTTTTGGTTTTTGATGAAAAAGGAAATGTCCTTAATAAAGAGGATAGAGCCATTTTCAAAGCTTTGAAAACTGGTGAACAACAAGTTTCATTGGTAGGTACGCCTCATTATTATAAAAATAAAGATGGTATTTTATTTCCAATAGGATTTATGGTTAGTCCTTTTGTTTGGATGGAAAAGATTATTGGTAGTATTTTGGTATTTCGTGATATTTCTTATGAACAAAGTATTGATAAAGCTAAAACAGAATTTGTTTCATTAGCTTCTCATCAATTGCGTACGCCACTTTCTACTATCAATTGGTATGCCGAAATGTTGTTGGATGAAACCGCTGGTAAACTTACTGACGATCAAAAAGATTATTTACTTGAAATTTCTGCAGGTAACAAGCGTATGGTGGATTTGGTTAATTCATTATTAAATGTATCTCGTATTGAGCTTGGTACTTTTGCTATTGATCCTGAAAAATTGGATATTAGAGAAGTATTTGATAGTGTAATAAAAGAATTAGAACCAAATATTAAAGAAAAGAAAATGTTGGTCAAAACTAAATATGATAAAAAAATAAAAAAAATAAATTTGGATCCAAAATTGATTCGTATGGTGGTACAAAATCTTTTGTCTAATGCGGTTAAATATACACCAGAAAAAGGTAAAATAATGGTAAATATTAGTAACAATGATCAAGAATTGTTGATAAGTGTGGCTGACAATGGTTATGGTATTCCAAAAGATCAACAAAAAAATATTTTTGGCAAAATGTTTCGGGCTGATAATGTAAAACTAAAAGATACGACAGGTACTGGTCTTGGTCTCTATATTGTCAAATCTATTATAGAACAGTCAGCTGATGGTAAAATTTGGTTTGAATCCAAAGAAAATAAAGGAACGACTTTTTACTTCACTTTACCTTTAAAAGGTATGGTCAAAAAAGAAGGTTCTAAGGCTTTGAACTAGTTGTATAACAAATAATATATTTAAAATAGACAATTCCCTGAATAGGGGATTGTTTTTTTATATTTTGTATGTCATACTAAAATCGTATAGTTTTTTGACTAACCTTAGTCAAAAAACGTTTGTGTTTATTTTGTTATTTTGTTATAATAATATAACTTTATAAAATTTAATTTAATTTGTATGTTTAGAAAAAAGTTTTTGTATGTATTTGTGGTACTAAGTATGATTTTTAATTTGGTGCCATTAAATTTTGTGAGTGCTGTTGAACCGTCTGTTGTTAAAGTAATTAATGAAAATACAGAGAGTTCTAGTCCTAGTAATTTTGTTGATATTAATGGTACTTTATATTTTGGAACAGATGATGGAGTACATGGTAATGAACTTTGGAAAAGTGACGGAACAGAAGCTGGGACTGTAATGGTAAAGGATATCGTTAGTGGTGCAAGTAGTTCTAATGTAAATGAACTTACAGGTGTTGGGGGAATTTTATATTTTATTATTGGTAGTAATAAGAATCAACTTTGGAAAAGTGATGGAACAGAAGCTGGGACTGTAATGGTAAAGGATATCAGTGTTTCTGGTAGTTCTTATGCCTATGAGTTTACAGACGTTGATGGAATCTTATATTTTACAGCAACTGATGGAACAACTGGGTTTGATCTTTGGAAGAGTAACGGAACAGAAGCAGGTACTACAATAGTAAAGCACATTATAGACGCAGATCCTTACAGCCCACCTACTTTTAATTTAACTAGTTTTAATGGAGAATTATATTTTACTACATATGACGTAACTTATGGATATGAACTTTGGAAGAGTAACGGAACAGAAGCTGGGACTGTAATAGTAAAGGACATTGTTAGTGGTTCTGGTAGTTCATTTCCGGGTTCTTTATTTAGTATTAATGACACTCTATATTTTGGCGCAACAGATGAAGTAAATGGTACTGAACTTTGGAAAACCAATGGTACTACAACGGGTACTTTAATGGTAAAGGATATTAATGTTTCTGGTAGTTCTTACATATCTAGATTAAAAAATTCTGGTGGGGTTTTATATTTTACAGCAACAGATGGTATAAATGGGTATGACTTATGGAAGAGTAATGGAACAGAGTTGGGTACTGTGATGGTAAAAGATTTTTTTAGTACACCTACTGAGTTATTGGATATAAATGGAGAATTATATATTGCCGCAGATGATGGTATAAGTGGTTCAGAACTTTGGAAGAGTAACGGAACAGAAGCTGGGACAGTAATGGTAAAGGATATTGTTAGTGGTTCTGGTGGTTCTTCTGCAAGTATGTTAACTAATGTAGGTGATACTTTATATTTTCAAGCAGATGACGGAACTCATGGATATGAACTTTGGAAAAGTGACGGAACAGAAGCTGGGACAGTAATGGTAAAGGATATCGTTAGTGGTTCTGGTAGTTCATCACTTGATTATTTAGAAGGTGTTGGTGGTATTTTATATTTTAAAGCAAATGATGGAACTCATGGTGTTGAACTTTGGAAGAGTAACGGAACAGAAGCTGGGACTGTAATGGTAAAAGATCTAAATAGTAAGTATTCATCGTCACTATTGTCTAATTTTTCTTCTTCTATTGTCAATATGGGTGGTGTTTTGTATTTTGCCGCAACAGATGGAGTAAATGGTATTGAACTTTGGAAAAGTGACGGAACAGAAGCTGGGACAGTAATGGTAAAGGATATCGTTAGTGGTTCTGGTAGTTCATCACCTTCTTATTTTTTTGTTGTTGGTAGTAATGTATATTTTGCCGCAACAGATGGAGTAAATGGTATTGAACTTTGGAAGAGTGATGGAACAGAAGCTGGTACTGTAATGGTAAAGGATATCAATGCTTCTGGTAGTTCGTCACCTTCTTATTTTTCTTTTATTGGTAGTACTGTTTATTTTAAAGCAACAGATGGAGTAAATGGTAATGAACTTTGGAAGAGTGATGGAACAGAAGCTGGGACAGTAATGGTAAAGGATATCGTTAGTGGTTCTGGTAGTTCATCACCTACTTATTTGATCAATTTTAATGGAGGATTATATTTTGGCGCAACAGATGGAGTAAATGGTAATGAGCTTTGGAAGAGTGATGGGACAGAAGCTGGTACTGTAATGGTAAAGGATATCGTTAGTGGTTCTGGTAGTTCTTATCCAAGTACTATAGTGAATGTAGGTAATGTATTTTATTTTACGGCATCCAGTTCTATGGATGAGCTTTGGAAGAGTGATGGGACAGAAGCTGGTACTGTTTTAGTAAAAGATTTCAATTATTTTCGTTCTTTTATGTCATCTTCTTTAGTTAATGTTGATGGTGTATTATATTTTTCCGCAACAGATGGAGTAAATGGTAATGAGCTTTGGAAGAGTATAGGAACAGAAGTTGGTACTGTAATAGTAAAGGATATTGTTAGTGGTTCTGGTAGTTCATCACCTTCTTATTTGACTAGTTTTAATGGAGAATTATATTTTACAGCAACTGATGGTGTAAATGGTACTGAATTTTGGAATAGTGATGGAACAGAAGTAGGGACTTCAATCGTAAGTGACATGAATTTAGGCATAAGTAGCTCAAACCCAAAGTTTTTTGTTTCTGTTGATGATAATTTATATTTTTTGGCTACTGATCAGACAATTATTAATGGACTTTTTGTATATACGATACCAAATACTGCTCCAACCCTCTCCACCTTCACTGCAACTCCAGCCACCGACGCAGTCGGTGATATCACAATATCATCTGTGGTAAACGATGCTGATGCAAATAATTTATCAGTAAGTTATGCTTATGAAGCTGGTGCTTGTGGAAGTTATGTTGCTCAACCAAGTCCAAGTATTAGTAGTTCATCAGATGAGAATGGTTCACTTACAGTAACAAGTAATGAACCAACAGGAATTAGTACTGCAATAGCAGATAATACAGTAGAAAGTATTTGGGATATTTCAGCAAATAGTACTGTACCAAATACACAATATTGTATTTATGCTTTTGCAAATGATGGAACTGTAGATTCAAGTGTAGCTACAACTACAGTATACACCAACCCCGCTCAACCTCTCTCCGTCTCAGCAATCGCTAACGGACAAACAGCTACCATAGTATCATGGGGAGCAAATAATAACCCAACTAGTACCGTATACCGTGTTTACAATGTTTCTAAAGGTATATTGTCAGAACCAACAACTAATACTAAATTAACAATCACTGGTCTATCTAGTGCTTCAAACTATACTTTCCAAGTAAGAGCTTACTATAACTCAGATAATACTAGTTATGTAACTTCAGCAACCACGCCAACAGTTACCACCGAAGCGCCAGCAAAAACAGTGTCTATGACTCTGCTTACTACCGATGATAGCGCTATTCCTACTTACACTTTCGTAGGTATTAGAGAATCTCATAGTGTTCAATTAAATGCAATCGTGACTAGTACTGATCCACTAATCTTACCAAAAGCTAGACTTACTTTACGTTCTACTCCCGTCACCGTTACTCTAGCCGCAGGCGAAAGCCAAAATGTAGATACTAATGGTAATGGTACAAATGATACTACAGTTACCGTTAATAGTATCGATGAAACAACTGGAGAAGTAAACTTCACTTTAATACATATCCCACAAGGTGGTAGTATGATTGTGCAAAATCCACCAAAAGTAATAAATAGTAGTGGTAGAGCTCTAAGTATTAATGAAGATGCTAAAACAACAATAAATAAAATAGTAAAATTAAAATTAGATATTAGTAACGCTACTCAAATGGCTGTGTCTAATGATCCAGACTTCACTAATGCCTCATTTGAAACATATAGTAGTAGTAAAGAATGGACATTAAATGAAGGAAATGGTACAAAAATAGTTTACGCTAAATTTAGAGCTCCAGATGGTAGTAGTATCGTCTACTCAGATACTATAGAATTGTTGGGTCAAAGCTTCGCTGACCCAAATAGTATAAAAAATGAAAATACTATTAAGAATGAAAATACTAATAAGAATAATTGTCAATTATTGCCTCATACTCCTTACAAAACAAAAAATAGTAAAATGGTATATTATCTCACTGAAGATTGTACTAAAAGAGAAATACCAAATGAAAAAATTTACTTTAGTTACTTTAGTAACTGGTCAGAAGTTAAAACAATTGACTTAACTGAATTAAATAAAATAAGTCTAGATAAGTATAAGGAAACACCATTGGGACCAAAATATGATCCAAAATATGGCGCTCTAGTAAAAGTAGTTAATGATCCAAAAGTATATCTTCTTCTAAATGAGAATAAATATTGGATCACTAATGAAAATACCTTCAATAAATTAAATTATAATTGGAATTGGATCGAACAAGTTGACCAAACTTTGCTAGATAAATATATCACCAAAGAAGAAATCATAGATACTAGTAAACATCCAAATTATACTCTCGTAAAATACCAAAATAATCCTAAGGTTTATCGTCTAGAACCAAACTCAACTGATACTACTAAACAAGTAAAACGTCACATTCCAAACGAAGCAGAGTTCTATAAACTAAACTTCAGATTTGACCGTGTTGTCACTATTCCAGCGACAGAAGTCTATGAGACAGGTGCAGAACTAAAGTCTTAGTCAACTAGACACCTGATCACTTGAACACTCTAGAACCTAGTAACTTAAAACAATCTCTTTGCGGAGATTGTTTTTGTTTTAGCTATCATCGGGGATAAAACATTTCACCTTATTTCCAAAAAATGGTATAATTAAGCTGTTATTTTACCTTTTCGTAAATGGCTAAAAAAATTGTAAAAACTCAAATAAGAAAACCACCACGCAAGTGTGTGATTTGTAATAAAGTAGGACATAATACTAGAACTTGTCCTACTCTTCGTATTGTTAAAAAACAAATTCCAGAAGAAAATAAAAAAAAAGATGGTGCTTTTGTAGGTATAAAAATTTCTTCAGAAATGCCAAGATCTCCTTTTGTTTTGGATATTGCTAGTCAAATAAAAAAAGAAAATCATTTTGAAAAAATAAACGCTTACAAAAATAATCAAATAAAATCTGAACATAAAAAAATAGTAGTAGATTTTGCTTCTATTATCAAAGAAACTAATAAAAATTATAAGAGTATTGATAATACTCCTAAAAAAGAAAAAGTTTTTAGCAAAAAAGAAAAAAAATCTACTTTCAAAGTTACTCGTGCTAATAAATTAATGCCACGTTTTTATTTTGTTAAAAAAATAAAAAATAACTTCAAAAGTTTTTTCTTGAGTATACTAAGTTTTAGTAATGAAATATTTACTAATTTTGTTAATTCTTATCGTAATTTTTCCAATCACTTTAGTTTCAAACGTTTTAGTGTAAGTTTGCTTGTTTTGTTAATTTTGATTTCTTTACCTTTTCCTGCTTTTGGTTATTACAAAAAAGTTAAATCAGATACTTCTGCAATCTTGGCAAAAAGTAATGAAGCTTTTTTGGCATTACAATCTTCAACTGTTTCTGCTTTTCACAATGATATAGATAAAGCTGAAATGGATTTGAATTTGGCTTTGAGTTCTTTTGCTAGTGCAAATGAGATTTTGGATAAAGAATACAAAGCTATGTTGTATGTAGCCAAGTTGATGCCTGTAGTAGGGGATAAAGTCAAAAGTAGACAAGATTTATTGTTGGCTGGGCAACATCTTACTTTGGGGAATGCTTATTTGGTCAAAGGTATTGATGAAGCTACTAAGGATGAAAGTACTATCAATTTAATTGCTAGATTAGAAATATTACAGCAACATTTGAAGGGTGCTTTGCGAGAATACAAAGTTGCTTTGGAAAAAATAGAAAATATTGATGAAAAAAATGTGCCTATTGAATATCAAGAATCTTTTAGTGATTTCAAATTATTGTTTGCTAGTTTTGTGGAAGATATGAATAATGTTAATGACGTGATTTGGGGTATTCAATTATTTATGGGTGGGGATGGTTTCAAACGTTATTTAGTTTTATTTCAAAATACTTTTGAGCTTCGCCCTACAGGTGGTTTTGTAGGCAGTTATGCTGTGGTAGATGTACAAAGTGGCAAAATTTTGGATATAGATGTACCTGGTGAGGGTAGTTATGATTTTCAAGGACAGTTAGATGTCTATAACAAACCACCTTTGCCTTTACAGTTGGTAAACAAAAGATGGGAATTTCAAGATGGTAATTGGTTTCCAGATTTTGCTGAATCAGCTCAAAAAATGTCGTGGTTTTTTCAACATGGTAAAAATGTTACAGTCGATGGTGTCATTGCTATCAATTCTTCTGTTTTGGAAAGACTTCTAAAAGTGATAGGTCC
The DNA here is from genome assembly GCA_041674805.1 of Candidatus Magasanikiibacteriota bacterium. GTDB lineage: Bacteria > Patescibacteriota > Patescibacteriia > Magasanikbacterales > UBA922 > UBA1557. The sequence goes on from JBAYVA010000002.1 coordinate 287,143, forward strand.
ATTACAAACTGAGGATTATTCTTTACTTCTAAAATCAGAAAATGCTTTGACAAAAATAGAAAGTGAAGTTAGAAATTATAATGATCTAGAAGAAAACAAACCAAAACAAATTTTATCTGTTTTATTGGAACAAATTTTAAGTAGTGTTTCTAATATCAAACCAAATAGTTTGTTGAGTTTGGTTACAGAATTGCACGAAGCTTTGACACAAAAAGAAATCCAATTATATTTTAATGATTCTTATGTTCAAAATGTTGTGAAAGATTATGGTTGGACAGGCGATGTTTTGAATGTTTTGCCAAAACAAGATTATTTATTTGTGGTAAATAGTAATATTGGTGGTGAAAAAAGTGATTTTCAAATAGATCAAAAAATAGAGCATCAAGCTGTTGTACAAGAAGATGGTAGTGTTATTGATACAGTAATTATTACGAGAAAAAATACAGGACAAGGTGGTGAAATTTATTATGATGCAAATAATATTAATTATCTTAGAATTTATGTACCAGAAGGTTCAGAATTATTAGAAGCAAGTGGTTTTACTGTACCTGATGAAAAATATTTCAAAGTTTCACCTTCTTGGTATGAAGATGATTTAGATTTAAAGAGAATAGAACAATTAGAAAAAATAGATAGTAAAACAGGTACTCGTATTACCAAAGAATTTGGTAAGACAGTATTTGCTAATTGGGTAATGACAGAAGTAGGTTTTGAGTCAAAAGTTTATTTTATTTATAAGATACCTTTTAATGTTTTGGAAAAAACAGAAGTAAATAAAGATGATAAAAATTTTAAATTAAATAATTTTTTTGGAGATGGAGACAATAAATCTAATATTTCTCGTTATAGTGTATTATTACAAAAACAATCTGGTAGTAATAGTATTATAAATCATTCTATTATTTATCCTGATTTGTGGAAACCTGTTTGGAAAGAAGGAAGTCAAAATTATAGTTTATCTATAAATGGAGCTTCTGTGGAAGAAAATTTTGAAAAAGATAAAATTTTTGGAATTGTAATGGAAAAATAAAAAATTATAAATTTGATTTTTAAATTTAATTTATTATGACTAGTAAAAACAAAGGTTCAAAAAAAGAACCTCATAAAGTTAAGAAGATTTTGGAAATAGAATTGCTAGATAGTCAAAAAGAACACATTGATAATGAAGTCATTTCTGATGAACATGTTTTTGTCAAAAAAAATTTACCAGAAGAAACTACAATTATAGAAGAGAAAGAAAAGACAGTAGAAGAATTTTATAGTGATAAGAAATTAGATAAAAATGAAATAAACAAAAAATTGACAGAGATTTATGAAAATGATAATGGGGATATGCCAGATATGCAACAGTTTCAAAAAAGTACAAGAAATGGTTTTATTAGAGCTTTTTTTGTTTTGATTTTTTCTGTTATATTTTTTGCTTCTATGGCTTGGCTTGGTTTTTTTGTGATACAACCAGGTGTAGAGTTTTCTGAAGAAGATGTTATTTTGACTATCTCTGGTACAGAAGATTATATTTTTGGAGAAAACAATACTTATAGAATTAGATACAAAAATGCTCAAAACGTACCTTTGAATAATGTTGTTTTGGAAGTACGTTATCCAAAAGGTTTCGTTTTTGTAAGTAGTACCTTGGCAACCAAAGATGATAAGCACGATAGTTGGGATCTTGGTTATTTAGAGGGTAATGGTAGTGGTTATATCGATGTTATAGGAAATATTTATGGTGATTTGAATTCTGAACAATCTTTTAGAGTATTTCTAAATTATATGCCAGAAAATTTTAGTTCTTCTTTTCAGAAAGTAGCTAATTTGAAAGTTGAAAATTTAGATGCTATTGTAAATTTGGATATAAATCTTCCTGAAAAGATTGTAGAAGGTTTGGACACACCAATAAAAGTTACCATTTCTCCAAACAGTGACAGTGTAGTAAAAAATATTATTGTAGAGTGTGTTTCTGATTCTTTCAAACTTAAGTCTAGTGAACCTAAATCTGAGGTGGATAAAGATTGCTATTGGCTTTTTGAAGATTTTTCTGCAACTAAAGAAATTAATTTATCAGGATTTTTTACTAAAAATGATGTAGATAATAAGTTTACAATTAATGTAAAAAGTTTTGCTGATAATGCTAGCAGTACAGATGAATATATTATAGCTAGTTTGGAAAAAGAAATTGTTTTATCAAAAGTAAATACAGTTTTTAATTTAGCTATCAATGGCACTGTCAATTCTTTTGAAATGCAACCTGGTGAAAATATCAATGCTTCAATTTTAATAAAAAATGATGGTGATACAATATTTAATGATGCTAAATTAAAAATTATTTTAGATGCTCCAGCCTTTAATAACAAGAGTATTTTGTCTTGGAATAATTTAGAAATGGGGGATAACAATGCTGATGTAGTTGGTCAAAAAATATCTGATGAAATAAGGAGAGGTGTTATTGTTTTTGATAAAAGATACTTTGCAAATTTGCAACAAATCAAGCCTGGTGATGAAATTAAAATAGATTTTTCTTTACCAATAAAAGGTTCTGAAGAAGTAAATTTGGCTGATTACATTTCAAGTGTTATCAAAGTTAGTGGTGAGTTATCTTACAATTTGAATGGCAAAGAAGAAATAATTAGTAGTAACAATTTAGATATTAAGTTGATTTCTGATTTGAAAATGTCTGTAGAAGATGAAATTGCAGAAGATGTAGAAGGTAATGCTTTGTATAAAGTAGATTGGATTTTGACTAATTCTTATCATGATTTAAAAAATATTGAAGTTTCTGCGGATATTTATGGTGAAGTTAATATCGAAGAAAGTGGTTTTGTTGTTCCTGCTGGTAAGTTAGTTTATGATAAGGAAAAAAAGAAATTGATTTGGACTATAGAACAAATGCCAACGAGCGTAGATATTTTAGCAGCACATTTTGACGTAAGTATTCTAAAAGAGAATCCTAGTCAAAAAAATTTAACATCAAAACCTGTTATAAAAGCTAATGATGAAACTTTGAATCAAGAAATAAGAGTGTTTGGTCAAGAAATAATTTTATCTAAATAAATAATAAAATATGTCAAATAAAAAAATCTTAATAATTGAGGATGAAACTTCATTAGCAAAAGCTTTAGATGAAAAATTTACACATGAATCTTTTGATGTATTACTCTGTAATAATGGTGAAGATGGTTTGTCTTTGGCTTTAAAAGAAAAACCAGATTTGATTTTGCTTGATATTATGATGCCAAAAATGGATGGTTTGACTTTGTTAAAAAATTTGCGTAAAGATAATACTTTTGGAAAAAATGCCAAAGTTATAATTTTAACAAATTCTTATGATATTGATAAAGTAGGTGAAGCTACCAAAAGTGGAGTTTTTGATTATTTTATTAAATCAGATACTAAAATAAGTGAAATATTGGATAAGGTAAAAGAAAAGTTGGATATAAAATAGGTGTTAGGTGAACTAGGTTCTAGGTTTTAGGTATTAGGTAATAAATAATAAGTTTTATTTTTAAACAAAAAACAGACAATTTAGTCTGTTTTTTTGTGCGCCTGGCAGGAATCTCCGCCCAAGGCGGATCCGCCTTGGGCGGAGAACCTATTATTTTTAAAATTTTGTGAAGAACTTAATAATTTATTGTGCTCCTGGAGGGAATCGAACCCCCGTCAACGGTTCCGAAGACCATTGTGTTATCCGTTACACCACAGGAGCAATTTTTTAAATTTTAAATTTAGTAATTTTTAATTTTAAAACAATTTTAGAATGTCTTAATTTAAAAATTTATTCATTTATAAATTGAAAATTTTTTTAAAATTCAAAATTTAAAATTGGGAAATTGTTTATTGTGCCCCCAGCAGGATTTGAACCTGCGACCGTTTGCTTAAGAGGCAACTGCTCTACCAACTGAGCTATAAGGGCGTGTTTTGAAATTTTAAATTTAGAAATTTCGAATTTTAAATTAACTTTGTTTCAATATTTTTTGAAATTTGTTATTTAAAAATTGTTTTAAAATTTAAAATTGCTAAATTCCAAAATTATCCAATAGGGTCTTCATTCTTTCTTTCCAAAATTTGTACTTTTGGACCTTTCCATTTTTTTATTTTTAGGGCAGCATCAGCAGCATCTGTTTGAGCTTCTTGTTTGCTAGTACCTTTACCTTCAGCTACTTTTTCTTTGTCCAAAAATACAGCTATTGTGAATTCTTTTTCATGGTCTGGACCTTCTTCATTTATTACTTTGTAAGTTGGTGTAACTCCTACTATTTCTTGAGCAGCTTCTTGAAAGCGTGATTTACTATCCATCCAAAGTCCAAGTTCCAATACTTCTGGTAATTTGGTAATAACAAAACGTGTGATAAATTGATTGGCCATATCCCAACCTTGATCAAAATAGATAGCACCAATTAAAGCTTCCAAAGCATTGGCTAAAATATAATCACGAGCTTTGGTATTATTGTCTTTTGATTCACCTTTACTTAAAAACAAAAAATCCTCAAGACCAATATCACGAGCAACACGTGCGCACATAGTACCATTTACTAAGGCAGCTCTCCAGTTTGTTAATTCTCCTTCTGGATTTAAATAATTGTTGAATAAGTATTCTGTAACAGATAATTCTAAAACAGCGTCTCCCAAGAATTCTAATCTTTCATTGTGAGCTAAAGCAAAATCTCTATTTTCATTTAAAAAAGAACGATGTACAAAAGCTTGCACCAAAATATTTTTATCTTTAAAAACGATACCTGTGATATCTTCCATTTTTGCAAAATTTTTATTTTGGTATTCTGGTGTTATCATATTTTTTATACATCTTTATAGATTGCTCCTAAAATGCCATTAATAAATTTACTTGAAGTAGGTCCTCCATAATTTTTGGCTAATTCAATAGCTTCATTTATGGCTACTCTTGGTGGTATTTCTTCTTTATTGTATTCAAGTTCGTATACTCCTAATCTCAAGATATTTTTGTCCACTAGACTCATTTGTTCCATTGGCCAATGTGGTGCATATTTTTTGATAAAGTCATCTATTTTAGGTTGCTTTTCTATTATATCATCTATTGTTTTTTCAATAAAGTCTTTTGTTTCTTCTAAACCTATACCAAATTCAGCCATAGTTTGTTCTATTATTGCCGGTATAGCGCTTGTAGGATTACCACGAAAATCCCACTGGTACAATACTTGTATTATAATGGCTCTAGCTAAATGGCGTTTGGACATAGTTTATAAAAAAATTTGATTATACTAAAAAAATCAAGACCGACTAATATCTCAAGTCGGGCAGATTTAAATATTAAGCAGTTTTTTTACTTCTTACAGAGCGTTGAAGTCTTTTTTCTACATTTACTACTTGTTTACCTTTGTATGTTCCACATTTTGCACAAACTATGTGTGGTAAAACACTTTCTCCGCATTTTTCACATTTTTTATTTGTGGTTGGTTTTAGAGCATGGTGTGAACGACGATCATCGCGTGATCTAGGAGTTCTCTTTTTTGAAGGAAGACCCATAAAATTAGTATTATTATATAAATAATGTTTGTAAATCGACTTTTATTTAAGTCGTGGCTTAGTATAGCAATATTTTGTAATAAAATCAAGTCTTATCGTGTTTATAGCTTTTATACTTGCATATTTGGCTTATTTTAGCTAGAATATAAGTAGTTTAAAGTTTGTAAAGTTCATAAAGTTAAAAGTACATACAAATTACAGATTATACAGATTTACAAATATTTATCTTATTCTAGTTATCATATGAAAATAATCAAACAAGAAAATCTAAACCTTGAAGAAATAATTGCTGAGTTAAAAAATGGTGCTACATTAATTTACCCAACAGAAACTTGTTATGGACTTGGTTGTGATGCTAGCAATAAGGAAGCTGTTGCTAAAATTTTTGCTATCAAAAAAAGACAAGCCAACAAATCTGTTTTAGTTGTTGTACCAGAAGTGTCAATGATAATACCTTTTATTTCTTGGACACCAACTTTGCAAAGTATTGCTGATAAATATTGGCCTGGTGCTTTGACTGTGGTGGTGAAAGTTAAAGATAAAAATGTTTTTCCAGCAGGCGTTGTTAATGAAGATGGTACTATGGCTTTTCGTGTGACAGAGCATCCTTTGGCTGCTAAAATTTCTAAAAAATTAAATAGTCCTTTGGTTTCTACTTCTGCTAATATTTCTAGTATAGAAAGTCCTTATGATATTCAATCTGTTTTGCAGATGTTTGAGAATGAAGAAATAAAACCAGATATTATTATAGATAGTGGAACTTTGCCTACTAGAAGTCCTTCTACTGTTATTAAAATAGGAGATGAAAAGATAGAAGTTTTGAGACAGGGAGAAGTAGTGGTGGAAATAGAATAATAATTTTTATGAACCAAAAACATCCTTTTTTATATTTAATAATTGCAATAGGTGTTTTTTTATTTGCTTCTTTTTTTATTTTTGTAAATTGGCAAAAGACAAATTGGTTGCAAGATAGTTTGGTTTTTGCAGAAGAAAATAATAGTTTTATTTTGCAAAAAAATATTATCAATAATCGTAATCAAGTTGTTTTTGTAAATAAAACAAAACCAGAAAAGAGGACTGTCAAAGGTCTTTATCTGACAGCATATTCTGCTGGTACTCCTAAAACTTTGGATAATATAATTGCTTTGATAAATAGTACAGAGTTAAATGCTGTGGTGATTGATGTCAAAGATTATAGTGGTAAAGTTTTGTATGATAGTAATTTAGAATTAGTAAATGAATTTGCTTTGGAAAGTAATAGATTAGGTGATGTAAAAGAATTAATAAAAAAATTACATGAGCACGATATTTATGTGATTGCTAGACAGACTGTTTTTCAAGATCCTATTCTGGCAGAGAAAAAAACAGCTTGGGCACTAAAGAGTAAAAATGGGGGATTGTGGCGTGATAATAAAGGTTTGGCTTGGGTAGATCCTAATAACAAAGATGTTTGGAATTATGATTTGGAGATTGCCAAAGAAGTGATTGCTTTTGGTTTTGATGAAATAAATTTTGATTATGTGCGTTTTCCGACAGATGGTCCGATGAGTTTGCTTGTTTATACTAATGGTGAAAAAGAAAAGTATGATGTGATGCATGATTTTTTTGTTTTTTTGAATGAAAATTTGGCTAGTGCTCCGGCCTATATTTCTTTAGACTTTTTTGGTTTTGTGATGGAACGTCATGATGGTATGAGTATTGGTCAGAGACTAGAAGATGCTGTAGACGAAGTGGATTATATTTGTCCGATGATGTATCCTTCTCATTATCCAGTAGGTCATCTTGGTTTAGCTAATCCAGCAGAATATCCAGGTGTTGTGATAGAAAATGGTATGAAACAGGGTTTGTTATATTTTGCAGATACCAAAGCTCAAGTTCGTCCTTGGATACAGGCTTTCAATATTGGGGCAGTTTACGATGCGAGTAAAATTCGTGCACAAATTGATGCCGTGGAAAAATATACTGACGCTGGATGGTTACTGTGGAATGCGGCGAATAGGTATAGTAGTGCAGGACTTAAAGAATTTTAAATTTAGGAATTTTAAATTTTAAAATAATTTTTAATGTATTAATTTTAAATTTTTTATTAGTTTTTTAAATTGAAAATTTTGAAATTGTTTTAAAATTTCTAAATTAAAAATTACTAAATTTTTACACTTTTATCTTAATCTTATCTATGAATCACGAAAACGTCTACAAACCATCATACCTCATCGAACTTTGCAAAAAGTACAATCTTTCACCTAGCAAAAAATATGGGCAGAATTATTTGATGACAAAAATTTATATTGACAAAATGCTCGAAGCAGGAGAAATAAACAAGGAAGATTTGGTTGTAGAAGTAGGACCAGGGTTTGGTGTGCTTACTTTTGCCTTGGCTGAAAAAGCTGGGAAAATTGTATCTTTTGAAATCGAACAAAAACTGCGAGAATATTGGGAAGAAAATGCCTTAGAAAATTTGGAAATTATTTGGGGAAATGCTCTTGAAAAATTTTCAAGTTTACAATCCAAATTTAAGAAATATAAAGTAGTTGCTAATTTACCTTATCAAATTACTTCAGCTGTTTTGCGAATGTTTTTGGAACTTGAAAATAAACCTGAAAGTATGGTTATTATGGTTCAAAAAGAAGTTGCTCAAAGAATCACTGCAAAGAAAGGTGATATGAGTGTCTTAGCTGTCTCTGTACAATATTATGGTCATCCAAAGGTTGTTGCCAAAGTTACCAAAGGTAATTTTTGGCCATCTCCAAAGGTAGATTCTGCTGTTTTGCTGATTAATAATATAAAATCACCAAATAATGATTTTTCTGATGAACATTTTTTTGAAGTCGTGAAGGCTGGCTTCGCTCAAAAGAGAAAGCAACTTTGGCGTAATTTGTCACAAGGTCTGAAACTAGATGCTGAAAAAGTAAAAAATATTTTACAAGAAGTTTGTGGTAATGAAAAAATTAGAGCTGAAGAATTGGGAGTGGAGGAGTGGGTTGAGATAGTTTATAAAGTTAAAAGTTTGTAAAGTTTATAAAGTTACTTATTTTTTTACTTTGCTTATTTTGCTGTTACGTGTGGACTAATATCTGTTGTGGCTTTTATCTTTTTTTGGTATAATGGATTTAGATTTATCTTTGTCAAATAACATGCAAGAAGATAGGCTAGAAAAAAATTTAACAAAAACTCAAAAAACAGGTGTAGTGTTTTTATTTTTGTTTGCGCTTATTACAGTAGGTCTTAGTTTTTTGCAAATTAGAAATAATATTTACAATCCTTTTGCTTTGACTGTATCACAAGAAGAAATAGATGCTATACAATCTTTTCAGTATGATGAAAATGTGAGATTACAACAAATAGATACAGACAAAGATGGTTTGAATGATTATGAAGAAATAAATTTTTATAATACAAGTCGTTATTTGCCAGATACTGATTCTGATGGTATTACTGATAAAGAAGAATTAGAATTAGGCAAAGATCCATTATGTCCTGAAAATGAAGTTTGTGTAAGTATCACAGATTCAGTAGATAATACTTCTAGTACAGATTTTATTGTTTCTCCTTTGTTATCAAATACACAAACACCGGATAATATTTTGGTAGATTCTCAAATAGAAACTTTAAATAATGTAACTACTTCTTCAACAAGTAGTGATTTAGATACTATCATAAATGATCCAGATGCTTTGCGTGAATTGCTTTTGTCATCTGGTAAATTAAAAGAAAGTGATTTGGCTGGTATTGATGATGCTGCTTTGATAACTTTAGCAAAAAATTTGTTTGAAACTAAATTTCAAAATATTACTACTTCTACTTCCCAATAATTATATGTTTAAAACTAAGACAAAGGTATCAATACTCATTTCTATTTTTTTGTTTGTACAAATATTTGGTGTATTTTTTTTGATTAGACCGGTGTCTGCTGCTGGATTGCCAGTTATTGATGTACCTCTTAATACTTTAATGGCAAAAGAACAAATAACAGATAATATAGAAAAGAGTGCTTTGTCAGCTGCTTTGGGATCACTTGTCAGTGGTGCTTCTTATTTTATGCGTAAATTGGCTTATGATAGTGCTAAATATTTAGCTTCAGGAGGCAAAGGACAAAGTGCTTTAGTTTTTGAAAAGGGTTTTGGTAATTATTTGACAGATGAGTTGGGTAACGCTGCTTCTACTGCTATTGATTCTTTTGGTAAACCTTTTGGTTTGAATTTGTGTAGTCCTCCAGATATCAGTTCACAATTAAATATACAAATTAGTTTGAGTAAAATTTATGATGATTTAAATGGGGTCACTGCTCCAAAAGCTGGTTTGTCAGGATCTTCTAATGCAAGTGGTTCAGGACCACAAACAAATTGTAAATGGTCAGATTTCAAAAAAAATTGGGGTTCTCTTGATGAAGATCTTAATAATATAGGTATTGATAATATTTCTGAAAAATTTACAATGTCTTTAAATGCTACTCAAGGTGATTTTGGTGTAGCTCTTGGCGCTTTGATGAAAGTAGATAGATTAGTGGCTGCTCAAAAAGAAGCTTCTATAAATGAAAGATTAGAAGGAGAAGGTTTCAAATCTTTGGTTAGTCTTATTTCTGGTGATATCAAGACTCCAGCAGCTTTGTTGCAAGAAGAAGGTAAAGCTTTGACAGGTAAAAATCAAGGCGAATTATCAGCTAATCAAATCGCGGGACTTTATGGATCTTCTGCTTGGCAAATTATTCCATCAGCTTTGTCTGTTTTTGCTAATACTTTTGTTTCCTCTCTTTTGGAAAGAATAATGACCAAAGGTATCTTACCAGAGAATGGTGGCGATGCTTTGAATTTTGCTGCTTCTACTTTGAATGGTAATCGTCAAGCAGCTGAACGTGCTTTTTCATTTTTGATTACGGGTTTACCACAAAGAAGTCTAAAAAGTTATGATATAATTACACATTATAGTTCTTGTCCTGCTAACCCTAGTTTGAACAATTGTGTGATGGATGGACAATTAGTTCAAGCTTTAAATAGATCTAATAATGATCCTATTACGATAAAAGAAGCTTTGGATGCTGGTCTTTTGTATGGTAATTGGAAATTGATTCCTCCAGATGATTTAGTAAATAATGTTAGTAAAGAATGTTATGAAAATGCATATTGTTATTCTAATATTCAAAAAATGCGTAAAGCTCGCATTTTGCCACTTGGTTTTGAAATAGCAGCTCTAAAATCTCCTGTTGATGATCCATATACTTTGCAAGAAGTGGTAAATGGTTATTATGATTGTAATAAAGATTTTACACCTGATCCTGCTTATCCTTTTTGTCATTTGATAGATCCTAATTGGATTTTGAAAGTAGAAGAAGCAAGATGTGAAGCTGAAGTAAATGGTCCTTTGTTAGCAACAGAGAATACTTCTCTTAGAGCTACTGAATGTGTTGATTTTTCTACTTGTTTAGCCAAAGATAGCAACGGTTCTTGTTTGGCTTTTGGTTATTGTACTAAAGAAAAAAATGTTTGGGAAATGCCAGGTAAAAGTTGTCCTGCAGAATTCAATACTTGTAAAACTTATACATCTACAAGTGGTGCGATAAATTCATATTTGTCTCGTACTATTGATGTAGGCAGTTGTAATATTGATGCAGTAGGTTGTACCGCTTATAGTACAGAAAAAGTAAATAACAATTGGCTTACAGATTTATCTATAAATAATAGTCAGAAGTATCAAGGTATAGAACAGACTTTGTATTTCAATTCGGCTATTGATAATTATACTTGTCCAGAAACTGAAAATGGTTGTACTTTGTTTATTTATCCTACCACTACACAAGATGTTTATTTGAAAAAAGCGCCAGATTATTTGGGATGTTATGATACAAACAAAAATACATCAGAAGTAGATTGGCCAAATACAAAATTAGATTTATTAGCATTACAAAATAATCCAGCGGAATGTAATAATTTTGCTTCTGTTTGTATACCAGAAGAAGTTGGTTGTAATGAATATGTTGCCAAAAATGATTCTACCAAAATAACAGGTGTGATTGGCAACAATTTTTGTCCTAGTTCTTGTATAGGATACGAAACTTTTAAACAAGAAAAAACTAATTTTGAAGAAGCTAGATTTCCTCTTTATTTTATTCCTGCACAAGGACAAAGTTGTTCTCCTCAATACGCAGGTTGTGATGAATTTACTAATTTGAGTAATACTTCAGGTGAACAATTGGAATATTATACAGATTTGAAATATTGTCAAAAACCAGAAAATGATAATGCTAAAACTTTTTATTCTTGGGAAGGTTCTGATACTCAAGGTTATGTTTTGAAAAAACATAATTTATTGCAAATAGATAATGAAGCTCAAAGTTACTTACTTGGTTTGACTTTATCTTCAGTTGTTGATGCTGAAATAGCGGCTCTTGGTTCACCTGCTTATGTAAATGATAGTACAGCATCTTTGCAAGAAAATTATGATTATTGTAATGTTACTAATTATGATATTTTAATTCGTAATCCTTACAATCCAGACGCTGCTAACAGTGATTGTCGTGCTTTGTACGATGATGATGGCAAAACTTTTTATCGTTTGTTGGCAGAGACAGTGACTGTCTCAGATAGTTGTTATCCTTTGAGAAAAACAGTTTCTAATTTTTATACAGAAAATTTAACAGAAAATACTTGTCTTGCCAAAGATGGCAAATGGAATGGATCTTCTTGTGATAGATGTATGGATGGTGGTATTTACGAATTAGGTATCAATGGACAAGGGTATTGTAAATATTGGTCAATTCAAAGTGAAGCACAAAGTTGTCCTGCTGTGGTAAATGGTTGTCGTCTTTATATTGGTAACACAGGAAATAATGTTCATAATATTTATCAATCAAGTTTTGAACCTACTAGTGATAGTGCTACAGCGTTAGTAGATGCCAAAGAATTCTGGGGTAATAGTGCTACTGATAATAATGTATCAGTAGAATTGGAAGCAACACAAGTCGGTTTGCATTCTTTGAAAGTTTCTAATGGCAATACTAAATTGAATCTTGACAATAAAGTAAAGAAAAATACTTGGTATGAGTTACATTTTTGGGCAAAAGCAGTAGATGTTCAGACAGTAAATATTAATTTTGGTAATTCTACTCAAAATGGTTCTTTTACTGTAGATAATTTGACTGGTTCAAGTGTACCTGTTTCTATTGGTAATGAATGGCAAGAATATCAATTAGGTCCTGTTCAATTTGTGGGTGATGAAAATGCTGATTTCATTTCTTTTGTTTCTTCAAATAACAAAACTTATTTTATAGACAATGTCAGAGTATTGAGTCTAGGTGACAATCCTAGTGATTATATTCCTCTTATCAAAGATTCTTGGAAAACAGCTGAAGGTTATGATGTTTCTACTACTTGTGATTCATCACCGCTTGATCCATATCCTGGTGAATATTTAGGTTGTAAAGAATATACAGCCAAAAATAATCAGATAGTAAGTATCACAGGTTTCCAAAATTTGTGTAGAGCTGAAGCTGTAGGTTGTGTGGGTCTAGTTGATACTGGAAATGTTCGACCTGAGTTATATTTGGAAACAAAATATTTAGTTCATAATGCTCTTTGTCTAAAAGCTACGGCAAATTCTTCAAATGTTTGTGGTTTTGACAAAAATGAAGATGGTGAAAAAGATTATACTTGTGAATTAGAAGTAGGTGATTCAAGTTGTTATATAGAAGGACCAATAGAAATAAGTAGAGCCTTACCTGTAATGACTGCAGATGTTGTTTCTTTGGGAACAGACATGGTTTATACAGATAATTCTACGGTTGTTACACCAATTAGTAGTTTGGAAGATACCGAACTTTCTTATTTGACTGTAAACGACAAAACTTTGTGTAGTAAAGAATATTTAGGTTGTCAGGAAGTAGGTATGCAAAGACAAGAGTTGCCAGATGAAACAGCTATTTCTTCTTATAGTTTTAGTAGTAAATTTATTTTGAATAATTACGAAAATTATAATAAAACACTTTGTACACAAGAACAAATTGCTTGTCAAGAATTCAAAACTGATTCAGGTGTTAGTTTTTTCAAAGATCCAAGTAAGACAGCTTCTTTGTGTGTTTATAGAAGTGCTTCTGAAAATGATGGAAAAAATACCAGTGGTTGGTTTATGGATGGTGTAGGAACTTGTAGCAATGATGGTGATTTGTGTAAATCTAATACTGATTGTGGAGAAGAAAATATTTGTCAAAATATTGGTAATACACCTTGTTATGCAAATTATTTTACTGGTAATGGTGAATACAAGTTATGGTCAAATGCTTCAGAGGCTTATGCTGGTTTTGTTGGTTCTTGTGCTACTAATTACAATGGTTGTACAGAATTGGTAGATCCTCAAGATGATAATCAAAAGTATTATGTTTTGAACAATAATGATTTGTTTGCTGATACTGGTTCTTGTGATGGCAAAGTAAGTCAAAAAGATGGTTGTGTGTTGTTTGATATGACTGAAAATCCAAACAAATTTTATGATAGTGTTTTGACTTATGAAAATGTCAAGAAAAATGATTTTAGATTGACTCCACCAGTAACTACTTCTACTGATGCGGGTGATACCAATGTCCTTTTGAAAGTAGATAGAAATAGACAATGTGGTGAATGGTTGTCTTGTCGTAGTAGCAAAACTGAAGTAAACAAAAATACAGGTATTTCAGAAGAATTTTGTTTGGATTACAAACTTTGTGATACTTTAGATGAAAAAGGGGAATGTGATTCAAGAGGTTGGTTGATAGAAGAAAAGTATAATAATAGTAGATTGACAGAAGATGTCTATGTTGCTTCCAAGCAAAACTTTGCCGATAAAGATTATTCAGGTTATTCTCTTTATAACAAATTCAGTATAAATAATTATGTTTATGTGTTGTTTTCAAATCATAAGGATGCTTACTTAGCTTATGAAATGAGTGACAAGTTTTTTGCAGGTGAGTTTACAAACAATGGTTGTTTTTCTGTAGGTAGTGAAACTAAATATGATGGTGATGCTTGTGGTTATGATCTTGGTGGTAGATGTTATTCACAAAAATGTCTTTATCCTATTGATAATACTTTCAAAAATACAGTTGAACCTGTGGTTGGTATAGAATCTCAAAGGCAAGTTATAATTAGTAAAAATACAGAAGCCATGTTGGCACAATTAGAACATGGTACTTGTAAATCGTATCCAGAGACAGAGTCACCTTTTGCCGTATCTACTGTGTGGAATAGCAAATTGGATGATGTAGATAGTAGTGCTAAATTGACTAATGACAATATATCATTAGATGTAAAACGTTATGAATATAATAATTTAAAAAATAACTTTAGTAATGCAAAAGTTTGTCAATTTGATGATAATACACAAGGTGATTGTTCTTGTGATTATATAAAAGTAGAATATAAGAGTGGACAAATAGATTATTGGTCTAGCGATTCAGATAATGAGATTCCAGAAGGTATCTGTACTGGTACTGGGGATATAGATGGTCTTCCTTGTAGTACTGATGCTGATTGTAAAGTATCGGGAGATAGTAATAGTATGGGTATTTGTAACAAACAAAAGAGTCAAGGTAACTATGTAGGTCTAAAAGGTTTGTGTCTTGAGTATGATTTGAGTCGTTCTATTTCTACTTACAACAAAAATGATAAAACTTATCAGAATTTTGCTTGTATGACTTGGTTGCCTATTCAAGTTTCAGCTACTTCTTATGATTTGTACAATACTGATCTGGAAGCAGGTTATTTGCCTGAAAAAGACTATGATGCTTATCCAGGTGGTCTTTCATATTGTGCTGAATCTACTAGTTATGGTTTGGGGTATTATGATTCTGCTGTTGGTACTATATTAAGTAGTATAGGTAAAGTTTCTTCTGTTGAAAGTTTGGTAGAAAAAAACATTGGTTTAGATAGAAATTATAATAATATTTTTGATGTAGGTGCTGAAGATATTGTTAAAGGTGGCTCTTTAACTGAACAATCTTGTGCTACTTCTAATAATAATTATGCTCGTTTATTAGCAAGTAATACTAATAATTCTTCGAATGCTTTTGATTCTCTTTATTCTACTTTACAAATTTGGGGTTGGAGAAATATTGGTCCAAATTCTAGATTAATAAGATTTGATAAAAAATATTCCAATAATGAGGAAAATGGTTGTTTTGTTTCGTATGCTAAAAATTATGATCCTAAACCTATTGAAATTTCTGATAAAATATCAGTTATGTTTAGTTTTACTGATTCATTAGATCAAAATAACGCAGGTGATAGTGGTTCTTTATTGCATCCACCACGTCTTTGGTCTAGTGATTATTTGAAGGTTTCAAATGATGTAAATAATAGTGATTATAATTATTTAATGTATTCTTATATTGATACAAATACAGATTTTAACTATGTAGAAACTTCTGCATTATCACCAGATATGTCGGATAATGATTTTGTTTATTCTGATAAGAATGTGGAAAAAAATATAAATGAAAAAGATTTAGACTCTGTTTATTTTGTACCTCTGGCTTTTCCTGAAGGTGCAGAAGGACCAAATCCATCATTGTTTACTAAAAATTTTTTAGTAAATTTTAATTATTTGAATAATACAAAAAATTATTTATTAAGTAATGTTGAAGCTGTTGGTAAAGATTCTGTGAATACAGAATGGTTTGAAGGTAATCCTTATTATTATTTGGTAAATGTAAATACTTATGATGCTAAAAATTTTTCTTATGTTTTGACTAGAAATAAAAATTCTCAAGATTACTGTCAGGGATTATTGTCTTATTGTGATTACAAAATAAATAAGGGAAAAGAATCATATTTTAGTCCTGAATTTAAAAATTATAATGAAGAAAAAAATGAAATATATAAAAGATATGTAACTTTGTTTTATGTTCCTCATGCTAGTGAATTAGGACTTAATCCTTTTAATTTTCATCAATTAGAAGGTTTGCCTGATATAAGTAGTGACCCCTTTTCTGTAGCATGCAAAAAGCAAGTAGGGAAGATGGAAAATAATTGGATGGCAATAGGTATGGATTTTAATGAAGATGGTGAATTTTTGGGTTATATATCTCGTTGGTGTAATGGTGCAGATGATGATGATGAAGGATCTAAAAATGCTATTAGATTTGCTGTTTTTGCTAATTTAAATGATCAATGTACTCAAATAGTGTCAGTAACGAATAATCCTCTTAGAAAATTTGAAGATTATAATAAAGCTTGGACAGATAGAGTTTGGTCTGGATTTAATGGTGACTCTCCTTTATTTCAACACCTACAAAGACAATACAATGGTGGAAATGATCCAGCTGGTTTGATGCCTTTTGGTTCTTTGAATGGTACTGTAGATTACAATAGTTTGAAAGTAGAAAGTATAGGTTTGCTTGGTAAGGAAGCAGGAAATTATACTTTTCCTGATATTAAATTGGGTGTTCCTTATTCTTGTACAGGTGGTAGTTTGTTTGACAATGTAGAAAGCAATTATATTTTTGAGCCTAGTAACATGCGTTGTGCTGGTTTATATTATGATTCTTTTTATGATACTTCAGCAATAGAACATAAAATAATGAGTCCTTTAAATGCTACTGTTAATAATCAAA
This sequence comes from Candidatus Magasanikiibacteriota bacterium, assembly GCA_041674805.1. GTDB lineage: Bacteria > Patescibacteriota > Patescibacteriia > Magasanikbacterales > UBA922 > UBA1557. Next base: position 304,214 of record JBAYVA010000002.1, read on the forward strand.
CAGATACTGGTATGTTTGTTTTAAATACATTATTTAAAAAATTCTATACTGGTTGGGATTTTAATTCTGGTAATGAAATTATTCGTGATAATTCTGGTACAGATTTAGGAAAAACACAAATTCCAAAAATATTTGCGGTAAATCCTGATAAATGTTTATCATCATCTAGTGATGGTTGTAGTGCGGCAAAAGAAGGTTTTACGTTAAATGGTCGTAACTATACTTTGGATAATTATGATGAAGTGCCTGGACCAGATGAAGACAAAGATCGCAATGGGGCTATTGATCCTATTATTGCCGAAGGTAGTTACAAGGTTTATGTTCAATTTTTTGCCTATGCTGATGACAATCGTATGCCTATAAAAAGAGTAATGTTAAATTGGAATGATGGTACTAGATTGTATGATAGATTGGGTGCTTATAAAAATAGAAAACCATATTGTGCTGATAACGCTGATGTTGGTCGTTGTACAAACAAAGCTACTTGGCAAGAAGGTGATGCTCAATTGACTTGTAAAGAAGACGTTGAATGTATAAATTCTTTTGGTGCTGGATATAAATGTGATAAAAGTGAAGTTGCTACTAGTCATTTTGGTGATAGTGAAAGAGCTTGTCTTGATACTTATTTTGAGTTATCTCATACTTATTATTGTGATCCAGACAATGATGAAAATAAATATACTATTGAAGAAATCAGATCGTCTAATACTCAAATTTTTGAAAGAAACGATGAAGCTCGTGAAGTAGCTACCAAATTGTTGGCTATGAAAAAAGCTGATGGTAGTCCTTTTTCAAATACTGATGAAGTTTGTGTTTTCAAACCAGCTGTACAAGTATTAGACAATTGGGGTTGGTGTAATGGTAGTTGTGTAAGAGGGTATAACATAGATGCTAATAATGTATTTACATCAATAGGTTCATCACAAGTTGGTTGTTATGATAATACCTCTTATTATTATAATGGAGTAGTTGATGGTAAGCATCCACAATGCTCAAGTACACTTGATAGTCCTAATACAGATCCTTGGTTAAATTATAAGGGTGCGATAATTGTTATACCTTAGATAGTCTATATAATATAAATAAAAAATTCCTTTTTTAAAGGAATTTTTTATTTGCAGAAAATTTAATTTTTAAATTCTCTGTGAACGCGACCGGCTGATGAAGGCTGATCGCGAACACGGGACTTCTTGTGGGATGTGATTTACTCGACATCCCCGCAAATGCGTTGTACTCCTTCCGGAGTCATCGCGTTTGCGTTGGGGGGACAGTCCCACCCCCCCTGTGCGCCAGGTTCGAGGTAGCATTCGAACCTGGCGCACCACATGCCAGTGTAATCGGGGGCACTGGCGTCCCCCTGCCCGTCGACGGACACGTCGTCTACGAGCACGTCCTCTTGAGGCTCCCATGTGTCGGGAGTGACGGTCGCGGTGTCCGAGGACACTACGACGTCGGTGGCGGGAGGGGATTGCTCCCCGCCCGCCGAGTCACACGCCCCGAGGAGGAGGGCGATGACTAGGGTGAGCATTTGTCGGCTCACACGACCTCCTTTGCCCTCCGTTGGGGGCTTCAGGATAGGGATTACCGGTTTGTGTGTACATCACACTATCCGGTTGCCCCTGTTGTGCTCATATAGATTTTTAATCTATACCAGCAACACAGGGGCAATTTACGTAATAGGGGAAAGACGTTTTTTTGGGACTGTTTTTTTAAGTTCCGTGTTTAGTCAGTGTTTTGGCACTAGTTTTGAGCTAGTACAAAAGCACATCTTGTAAAGAACTGTCTAGACAAAATGATTTGTCTAGTTTTTCTTTGATTTGGTCTTGTCGAGCGATGAAGCCAAAAAATCATCTAGGAATAGATGACTGTGATAGAGTTGTTACCACAATTTCTTCGCTATTGTGGCAGGTTGCCGTTGTACTTTATTATCATAAAGTAAAGTGGTAACCTGTCAAAATTGGGAAGAGTGTAAGTGGTTATCCCTGTCACAGTTTATTTTGTTGTTTTTATAATTTTGTATCCTGTACATGGGTAGTGTTACAGGATATGTAAATATATAAAAGACGCAACCTAATCTGCTTATATTAGAGCATATTTTTGCTGTTTTGTCAAGTTTTTGTGCACATCCTTGTGCTAAAACATAGTAAATTATTATGTTTAAAATGTTTTTTATTTACAAAAAAACATCCATTTTTACATGGATGTTTCTGTTTTTTTAGCGAAAATTATTTGTTGCGTTCTTCTTCAGCGTAGATATGTTCGTAGTCAGTCTTGTCATATTCGTGAATATCATTTTCTGAAAAGAATCTAGCTACTTCTTTTTGAGCGTTTTCAATAGAATCAGAAGCATGGATTACGTTACAAGCTACACTCATAGCATAATCACCACGGATAGAGCCAGCTTCAGCTTCACGAGCTTTGGTAATACCAGTGATAAGTCTTACTGTGTTTACAACATCAAGACCTTCCCAACATTGTACTACTGCTGGTGAACTCATCATGAATTTTTCTACTGCTGGATAAAATGGTTTTTCAGCAATATGAGCATAATGTTCGCGAAGTGTTTCTGGTTTTAAGTATGTCATTTTGACACCAACTAATTTCAAACCTTTTTGCTCAAAGCGAGCTGTGATTTGACCAAAAAGACCACGTTGTACAGCATCTGGTTTGATGATAACAAGTGTCTTTTCTCTTAGACCTGAGAATTCCATATTTTTGTAAGTTAATTAAATTAAAAGTTAGTTTTGTTGGGGACAATATATACTTTTTTTAGGGAAAAGTCAAGTGAGGATAGTTCGGAGTTCAAAGTTCTTAGTTCTTAGTTTTTGTATTTGAAAATCAGCTGTATTATCTATGAACTAAGAACTTTGAACTATGAACTATCGATTTATCCCCAACAATTCTTGACCATGTCTAAATCTCTTGGTAATGTAAATAAGGTAAAGAATTATATTATGAAATTATTAAATCAAACAACAACTTGCTATACATTGAATATGAAGAAGACTTGGGATCTTCTATCTTTTGTTATTGTGAATATCTTTCCAAAAAGCGGAGTTGTTTGTTTGAAAAATAATTGTGTATAAAAATATTTTTCAAAAATAAAAAATAAACTCCGCTGAAAAAGCGGAGTTTTTGTTTGGTATAAGTCTAAAATCATGAGTAGTCAGGCTGGTTGTCTATGTAGATAATAAGTTTATCTTTGTAGACAACCGGCCCGTCTCCGTGAGAGTCGGGCTTTACTCCGTCAGAAATGGCGGAAAGGAGGACTGTAAGCTTATGTATGAGCATTACAGATATAAGGGGGATGGCCTTTAGTGGCACTTAGTGTGTTACTCGAGGACACACAAGGTGTGCGCCATCCCTCTCACACCACTGAATATTTTGTGAAAGTAATTAGTGGTGTGGTTATAGAAAATAAAAGGGAGGAAAAACGGTAGTGCATTTTTTTTTGGACGTGGAGAAGGTCATAAGTAAAATAATAATTTGTTTTTCTTGTGTCCTTCTCCACGTCGGAGTTGGCAAGGGAGTCGTTATGGGTGTGATCAGAAAAACGCAGGCCCATCTTCATTCAGATTTGCTCTATGGGCAGCGTCCAGAGGACGCTGTCCATGAAAAAAATGTCCAACCTCGGCTCGAGCCGAGTGGTGACCCGGCGTTCTCGGAACTGTGGGGAGTTTTCAATACTCCACCACCCAAGAACGAAGAGGATCCGAATGATTGAGGTCATCTTGATCGGCAGAGCCTCGCCAACTAGCTTGCACTACCGATCACATTATTGATTATTTTTTTGAAAAGTGATTAGTAATGTGATAAAACAAAATTAATTATTTTTGAATATAAAATATAATATATAATTGACATTTTTTTTGTATAATTATATAATATATATAGATCCTGTGATGTCGTAGTACATATACTATTCTACAAATGTACTACATTGGGAAGCTTATATTTGCTTGGCTCGTGGGTCAAGCGTGCGGCCACCCACCTATATTTTTTTAGGGGTAGTATTTCAGTACTCCGTCTAGGATCAACTAAGGAACTCTTTTTATAAGAGTTTTTTTGTTGTCAAAAAACTTGAGACATAGTACAATAAGGTATATTAGTTTTTAAAAAAAATATGCCACAAAATTTACCAATCAATTTGAATAATTCTTCTTTTTCCAAACCACAAGTTTCAGCTCATGCTCAAAATTTTGCTACTACTCAATTGCAACAAAAAAAAGATATAGTAGGTGCAAAAATATCAATGGATAGAGTTATAAAATCTAGTTCAAGCAAAGGTCCTTTGTCGTCTATTTCGCGTATAGGACAAAATAATAAATCTACTTCCGTAAGTCATGGTAGTGGAAATGCAGAAGAGAGTGATGAAAATGTTCGTGATGAAATACGTGATAGATTACGTTTTCAACATATTAGACAAATGATGAAAGATAAGAAAAATAATCCAGATGATAAAATATAACAATTGCTACGTGATACATGTTAATTGATATGTGAAAAAACTTTTAAACAAAAAAAACGTCTCTCAATGGAGACGTTTTGATTTTTTCAAAAATATTTTAAGCTGTCATTTCTGCAAATTTTTTGGTAATAGTTCTTCTACATTTTGTACAAACTAAATGATTATCAAGTTTTTGTAAATTTGGTTTTTGACGACGAAGAGTTTTTACTTTAGAATGACTTCTATTTGCGGCTTTTTTTGAACCTTTTAAACAAATTTCACATTTTGGCATAAATTTGAGATTAATACTTGTTATTGGATGGTTTATATAGTACAATATAAATACTTATTTGTCAAGAGACTTTATAAAGGCTTACGATGCTTGAAAGGCTTGAAATGCCAAAAATGCTCAAAAGGCTAGTGAACTATATAAATAAGGAGGTTTTTATGCAGGATTATCATAATTTGTTGCTTTGGAAAAAAACTTTAGAATTTGTGAAGTTGGTATATAAGTTAACAAACATATTTCCAAAAGAAGAAATATATGGTTTGACAAGTCAGTTGAGGAGAGCTGCTGTATCGGTGTTGGCTAATATTGTTGAAGGTAGGGGAAAAAGTACTGACAAAGATTTTCTCAAATTTCTTTATATTTCTAAAGGTTCTTTAAATGAATGTCAATGTTATTTTGAGTTATCAAAAGAATTAGATTTTATAAATAATAATCAGTTTGAATATATAGAAAATAAACGTGGTGAAGTTGGTTTTTTACTATTTAAACTAATGAAGTCTTTGGAAAATCCAAATTCTCAATCAAGCTCGTCAAAAGCCTTTTGAGCATTTTTGGCATTTCAAGCTTTTTAAGCCTTTAAAATATGGAGCTACTATCAATTCTTTTTTTTCTTCTCGTCATTATTATTTCTGCCATTATTCATGAATATTCTCATGGTTGGATGGCTGATACATTGGGTGATCCTACTGCTCGTTATGAGGGTAGATTGACTCTCAATCCAAAAGTTCATTTTGATTTGTGGGGTACTTTTTTATTACCTTTGTTGATGCTTGTTGTCACACAAGGTCGTTTTTTGTTTGCTTCAGCAAAACCTGTTCCATATAATCCATATAATTTGAAAAATCAAAAATGGGGACCAGCAATGGTAGCTGTAGCAGGTCCACTTTCAAATCTTAGTTTAGCTTTTATTTTTGCTATGCTTATTCGTTTTATTCCTGTAACAAATAATTTTACAGGTAATATGAATGTGTTATTTTCAGTAATTGTTTATGCCAATATTCTTTTGGCTGTTTTCAATATGGTACCAATTCCACCACTAGATGGCTCAAAAGTTTTATTTGCTGTTTTACCTGATTCAATGTGGCAATTGAAACAAACTTTGGAAAAATTTGGTTTTATATTTTTGCTAGCTTTTGTTTTTATGTTTTCATCTTTTTTGTCTCCTATTATTTTATTTTTGTTTAATTTGTTTACTGGAGGCAAGGGATTGTTCTAAATGTAAATTTTTTATTTTAAAATTAAAACCTTTAATTATATGATAGAATCAAGAGGTATAAATCCTGATATGTTGGGGATACCAAAAATTGAAAAAGGACAACGCAAATGGTGGGAAGTATTTAATGAAGAAGAAAGAAATACAATCAAAGAAATGTTCAGTTTTTTAAAAAAAATATACCCTGCAAAAATTGGGTTGTCTGAAGATAGTTCTTTCGCACTTACAAGGTTGACTGGTTTTCCTGATGTTTCAGAAAAACAACAGAAGATGATTTTTGAAGAACTTGAAGAACAGGGGATCTTAATTAAAGGTGGCAGGAACAAAAATATGTCAGGTGGTTATATTTATGAAGTAGATAGAGATAAATATAATGAATTACTAGCAGAAATGAGTGGCCTTGATAAAAAAAGAAAACTTGAAGGAGTGGAATATGATGCAGACATAACTTATCTTGTTTTATATGCAGCGCATAGAGGTGGGCATTTTGAACGAAAATATCGTTTGCGTTATTGGTCTAAATCACTTAGTGAATTATTCGGGTTTGATATTTCTCCAAAAGCAGTTTCTCAGTTATATAGAAAACTGGCTACATTGGGCTATATGGAGTCAGTAAAAAAGCGTGATAGTATGTATAGAGAATACGAAAATTTAGTTATAACTAAGAAAGGAGCAGATTTTTTAGGTATACCTTATTATCCTGCCTAAAATATTTATATTTTTAAAATTAAAAATAGACTTACTAGTCTGTTTTTTGTTTCATCGCATCCAAATCTATTTCCAAGTCAGTCATTTTTTCTTTCAGCATCTCTTTGGCTTCGTCTATTCCTTTGTTGTAAATAGGTCTTGTAAAATTTTCTAAGAAAAAATCCATAATTTCTTCTGCTGCAATAACTCCTATTTTTTCATCTCGTTCTGTTTCAAAAAAGGCAATTATTTTGTTGATATAACTTCTACGTTCTTCTTCAGAAAGGATATCCCATTGTTTTTTGATTTTGTTCATATTATTGAAAATAGCTTAACCCTTTTGAAGTTTCATGTTTAGTTATTTGCATTTGATATTCTGGATCGTAAATTTCTATAATTTTGTATTTGCCAGATGTAGTTTGCGTTTCTTTGTTTTCTCCTTGTATGGTTTGTTCTACCATAATTATTTTACCCCAGTATATCCATTTACCATCTATGTTGTGTACCAAGAAACATCTGTTTGGCGCTGGATGAAATATTCTAGCATTTGGTTTGTCTTTGAATTCAAATATTTTATTTTGCACTTCAGAAAGTTGTATAGGCTTTTCTTGGTGTTTTTGTAAATTCAAAATGTCTGCAGGAAAACCTTGTTCGTTTGTTATTTGTAGAGTATCATTTAATTCTATGAAACCGCCCATATTTGTTCATTAAATTAATTAAGGTGAATATAATATAACACAATATCGAGTAGCTTCTCAAGCCTTTTAGGCTTTTCAAGCATTTTAAGCCTTTATATATCTCTTGACAAAAATTTTCAAATAGTATATATTATCCACGTTCCCCAAAAGGGAATAACCAGACGGAGTATTTCTTCTTAAATAATGGGAAGAGAGAAGACGTCCCTGAAATAAGGGATCAACGTTTTGGAGATATATTTTTATCAAAAAATTATATTTTCTAAATTTGATTCCCAGAAACGGGAATTTTTTTATTCATTATTTAGCTTTTCAGGCCTTTCAGGCCTTTCAAGCCTTTTAAGCATTTTCGTTATGCCAACAATGAATCAAGTATTGCGTAAAGGAAGAATCAGTAACAAAAAGAAATCTGCTTCTCCTGCGATGCAATTTACCTGGGATAGTTTGCACCGCAAAAAGACAACTCTACGTAGAGGAAGTCCTTTCAAACGTGGTGTTTGTACCAAAGTGTACACAGCTACTCCAAAAAAACCTAACTCAGCTTTGCGTAAAGTTGCTAAGGTTCGTTTATCAAATGGATCTGAAGTTATTGCATATATTCCTGGTGAAGGACACAATTTGCAAGAACATTCAATTGTACTTATCCGTGGTGGTCGTGTAAAAGATTTACCGGGTGTACGTTATCATATTGTTCGTGGTGTTTATGATACTCAAGGTGTTGAAGGACGTAACAGAAGTCGTTCTGTTTATGGTACTAAGAGACCTAAGGTTAAAAAATAAAACAATTCTGATATACGGATAATCCGGATGATACGGATTACCGTTAAAAAATTATAAAAAAAATTGTTTGTCAAAGATTATTTATACGATTATTAAAAATGTATAAATATCCGGAACATCCGAATTATCCGGAAATCCGTATTGTTAAAATAAAATAATACATATTAAATTAATAAACCTATGAGAGGAAAAAGAGCCCAAAAACGTTTGCTTCTTCCAGATCCAATATACAATAGTGAACTTTTATCTAAATTTGTAAATTTTGTGATGATTGGAGGCAAAAAATCTACTGCTCAATCTATTGTTTATGGAGCTTTAGAAATTTTAAATAAAGACAAAAAAGGTGATACTTTGAAAATGTTTGAACAAGTAATTGAAGCTGTTCGTCCACAAGTAGAAGTACGTTCACGTCGTGTTGGTGGTGCAAACTATCAAGTGCCTATGCCAGTTTCTGGTAATAGACAAAATACTTTAGCTTTTAGATGGATAACTATTTCTGCACATGCTAGAAAAGGTGCTTCTATGAAAGAAAAATTAGCAGCTGAATTCAAAGATGTTATAGAAGGTACTGGCGGTGCTATTAAGAAAAAAGAAGACGTACACAGAATGGCTGAAGCTAACAAAGCTTTTGCTCATTTTGCTAGATTTTCACGTTAAAAACACTGATATAATAAGTGATTAAGTGATCAGGTGATTAGGTGAAATAAACTAATTAACCAATAATCTAATAAACTAATTTTTTAAATATATGGATAGAGATTATCCTTTAGATAAGATACGTAACATTGGTATCATGGCGCACATTGATGCTGGTAAAACTACATTTACAGAACGTGTTCTTTTTTATACTGGAAAAAAACATAAAATTGGTGAAGTACATGAAGGTGAAGCGACTATGGACTGGATGGAACAAGAAAAAGAACGTGGTATTACAATTACCTCTGCTGCTACAACTTGTTTTTGGCAAAATCATCGTATCAACATTATTGATACTCCTGGCCACGTGGACTTTACTGTAGAAGTAGAGCGTTCATTGCGTGTTCTTGATGGTGCTATTGCTGTATTTGATGGTTCACAAGGTGTAGAACCTCAATCAGAAACTGTTTGGCGTCAAGCTGACAAATACAATGTTCCTCGTATTTGTTTTGTAAACAAAATGGACAAAACAGGTGCAGACTTTTATATGAGTTTGAAATCAATCAAAGATCGTCTTTCACCAAAAGCTTTTGCTATTCAACTTCCTATTGGTAGTGAATCTACTTTTTCAGGTATTATCGATATCGTAGCTGAAAAAGCTTTCAAATTTGAAGGTGATCATGGTATGGATATTGTAGAAATAGAAATTCCTGCAGATATGAAAGATCAAGTAGTGGAATATAGAGCTTCTCTTATGGAAGCTGTTGCTGAAGCTAGTGAAGAATTGATGAACAAATATTTGAATGGAGAATCTTTGACAATAGAAGAAGTAAAAAAAGCTATTCGTACTTTGGTTTTGAAAGGTGAATTGTATCCAGTAATGTGTGGTACTGCTTTGCAAAATATAGGTGTTCAAATAGCATTAGACAATGTTGTCGCTTATTTACCTTCACCTTTGGATGTTCCAATGTTGTATGGTACAGATCCAGATGATGAAGAAAAGAAAATTGAAATAAGAGTAGACGATAAGGCTCCTTTTGCTGGTTTAGCTTTCAAAATTGCTACTGATCCTTTTGTTGGTAAATTGGCTTTCTTCCGTGTTTATGCTGGAAGTGTCAAATCAGGTAGTTATGTTTTGAATACTATTTCTGGTAAAAAAGAACGTATTGCTCGTATTGTACGTTTGCATGCTAATACTCGTGAAGAAGTTGATGAAGTTTTTGCTGGAGAAATTGCTGCTGCTATTGGTCTAAAAGAAACTACAACAGGTGATACTTTGTGTGATGAAGATAATTCTGTAATTTTGGAAAGAATGACTTTCCCAGAACCAGTTATCTCAGTAGCTATTGAACCTGCAACAAAACAAGATGCTGAAAAAATGAGTCTTGCTTTGCAAAAGTTAGCAGAAGAAGATCCTACTTTCAAAATTCATACTGATCCAGAAACATTGCAAACTATTATTTCTGGTATGGGTGAATTACATTTGGATATTATCGTTGATCGTATGAGACGTGAATTTAAAGTAGAAGCTCAAGTAGGTGCTCCTCAAGTTGCTTATAAAGAAACTATTAGAAAATCATCTGAAGCTGAAGGTAAGTATGTTAAACAATCTGGTGGTCGTGGTCAATATGGTCACTGTTGGTTGCGTATTGAACCTATGGAAAAAGGTGCTGGCTTTGAGTTCGTTGATGAAATCAAAGGTGGTTCAATTCCAAAAGAATATATCACTCCTATTCAAAAAGGTGTCAAAGAAACTATGGATAAAGGTGTTATCGCTGGTTATCCACTTCTAGACATCAAAGCTACAGTTTTTGATGGTAGTTACCATGAAGTTGACTCTTCTGAAATTGCTTTCAAACTTGCTGGTAGTATGGCTTTTGCGGAAGCTGTGAAAAGAGCTGACCCTGTAGTTTTGGAACCTCTTATGAAAGTAGAAGTTACTACACCTGAAAGTTATATGGGTGATGTGATTGGTGATTTGTCTGCAAAACGTGGTCAAATTGAAGAAATGACTGATCGTGGTTCTGCTAAAGTTGTACGTGCTGTAGTACCTCTATCAAGTATGTTTGGTTATGCTACTTCTTTACGTTCTATGACACAAGGTCGTGCTTCATATGCTATGGAATTCCTAAAATATGGTGAATGTCCAAAAAATATTGAGCAAGAAATTATTAGTGGAAAGAGAAAGTAAACTTTAGAGGCTAGAAAGGCTGGAAATGCCTGAGAAGCTTGAAAGGCTCTAGACGAGCTCGGATGAGCTTACAGAATTTTAAATAAAAGCACAATCGTGAAACACGGTTGTGTTTTTTTGTTATTGATTTTTCTCTCAAATTAGTTTAAAATAGTTCTATTAAGTAAAAAGCCTTTTAGGCATTTTCAGCCTTTCGAGCTTTTCAAGCATTTGCCACATGCAATTCAACATCATCACAATTTTTCCAAATATTATTGAAGACTATGCAAAAGAGTCTATTCTTGGGCGTGGACAAAAAGCTGGCGCCATAAAGATAAAAGCTGTAAATCTTCGTGATTATACTTTGGACAAACATAATAAAGTTGATGACACACCTTATGGTGGGGGACCTGGAATGATTTTGAGTGCTGAACCAATTTTTAGAGCTTTGAAAAGTATTGATGCAATTCCTTTTTCAAAAGTAGATGGACTGACTAAAGTAAAAAAGATTTTTAATGGAAGTTTGAAAAATAAAAAACGCACAATTTTGCTTTCTCCAAGAGGAAAACAATTTGATCAAAAAATGGCTGAAAAATTTTCTAAATTAGATGAAATTACTTTTGTATGTGGACGTTATGAAGGGATTGATCAAAGAGTTACTGATAATATGATAGACGAAGAAATTTCTATTGGGCCTTATGTATTGGCTGGTGGAGAACTTGGAGCTTTGACTATAATTGAAGCAGTCTCTAGGTTAGTTCCTGGAGTACTGGGTAATCTTGAATCTACCAAAGATGAAACATTTTCTAGTTCAGAAGGTGAGTATCCTCAATATACCAAACCAGCTGATTTCAAAGGTTGGAAAGTACCGGATGTTTTACTTTCTGGAGATCATAAGAAAATAGAGGAATGGCGTAAAAAAAATTCCAAATAATAAATGACAAATTTCAAAAATATAAATAAGTTTTTAAATTAAAACATTTAAAATTGTTTAGAAATTTAAAATTTAAAATTAGAAATTAAATCATATTTGTCTCGTAAAATTAGCGTTAAATAAACAACTTTTTGTCTAATTTACCTTTAAAATAGACTTGCTCTGACTTATCCCCAAATGTATTACTTTTATCCACTTGACAGCTTCTTTTAAATTATGTATTATGTGCAGGCAATTGAACATCACAATTTAACTCATCCCAAGTCTTGCTTGTTAGTCTAAAAGATACTAGGACGAGAAAGAGTAACTAAATTGCATTTGGATATTTTATATCAAAATGCAAACAGGTTTCTCTTTTTTTTATAGAAATATAATTTAAGAGACGTTCATTACAATTCACAACCATAGTAAGGTTCAATAATATTTCACGGAAATATTAGTTGAAAAGTAAATCATATTATTTTTTATAATGTGATTCACAATACAAATGTGACAAAAAACGGAAATACATTTCTAGATAGAGATGTACAAAGTCTATTTTTAGAGTCAGAAAAAAATTTCAAACATCTTTGTTTTTTGCAAAGATGATATCAACTCTTATAAGTTGCTGTGAAGCAACATTTTATTTGAGAGTTTGATCCTGGCTCAGGATGAACGCTGGCGGCGTGTCTAAGGCATGCAAGTCGAGGGATCGGCCTTGTTATCACTCTGAATACGTTTTATACGTAAGTAGAGTGATAATGTGGTACGGACCGGCAAACGGGAGAGTAACACATTGGTAACCTGCCTCTAAGTCGGGGATAGCTCAGCGAAAGTTGAATTAATACCCGATAGTCATAAGAAAATTTAAATTTTTTTTATGTAAACTTTTTGGCTTAGAGAGGGGCCTATGTCTGATTAGCTAGTTGGTAAGGTAATGGCTTACCAAGGCAATGATCAGTACCGGGCGTGAGAGCGTGACCCGGCTCACTGGGACTGAGAACGGCCCAGACTTCTACGGAAGGCTGCAGTCAAGAATATTCGTCAATGCCCGAAAGGGTGAACGAGCGACGCCGCGTGTAGGAAGACGCCCTTCGGGGTGTAAACTACTTTTATGTGGGAAGAATTTGTGACGGTACCACATGAATAAGAGGGTGCTAACTCTGTGCCAGCAGCAGCGGTAATACA
>JBAYVA010000003.1:0-160642 GCA_041674805.1 Candidatus Magasanikiibacteriota bacterium
AATTATTCTTTTCTAATACTCTTGCAACTTCATCCTCACCATAAATTGCTCTAGCCAAAGCAAGAAGAACTTCAGTGTAACCCATAGGATTACCCTTAATACCAAAAATTCTAGAAAGAACTATTAAACTAATGCTATCATTATTATAGGTTATTTTAAAGTTATTTCTTTCTGATCCTGATTTCATACCACAAAAATCTTCAACACTAATCTGTTCTTTCACGATTTGACGATATGTCTCTGGAAAATTATTCTTTTCTAATACTCTTGCAACTTCATCCTCACCATAAATTGCTCTAGCCAAAGCAAAAAGAACTTCATTGTAACCCCTAGGATTACCCTTAATACCAAAAATTCTAGACAAGGCAACTAGACCTTTAATATCCCTATTATAGATTATTTTAAATTCATGTCTTTCTTGTTTTTTCATACCACAAAAATCTTCAACACTAATCTGTTCTTTCACGATTTGACGATATGTCTCTAGAGAATTATTCTTTTCTAATAATCTTGCAACTTCATCCTCACCATAAATTGCTCTAGCTAAAGCTATATGAACTTCTGTGTTTTGAGTAGGATTACCCTCAATACCAAAAATTCTAGATAAAATTACTAAACTAATACTATCATTATTATAGGTTATTTTAAAGTTTTTTCTTTCTGATCCTGTTCCTGATTTCATACCACAAAAATCTTCAACACTAATCTGTTCTTTCACGATTTGACGATATGTCTCCATTATTTTTTCTTCTGTTTCTTTTTCTCGGTGAACCAACCTTTCCATTTCATCTAAACTAACAAAAACTTTCAAACCTTCAATAATAATTTGGCCATCAAAAAAACTACCTTTCCTTTTTTCTATATCAACATTATTTTTTATTAATTTCCCATTACTATCACTTTCACTAGATCTAGGTACAACCGTAGTACCTCCCAAAATTTTATAAAATAAAATAGAGTTACCTAAATATGTTTCAGATTGACCCAAATCCAAAAAATCCACTACAATTGCATGCTTATTGGGATTATTTGGATCAAGACGAGTTACACGACCACCACGTTGTGTAGCCTTCACCAAAGAAGCGGTAGGAAAAACATTCATACATATTTCTGCTGATGGCAAGTCTGTACCACGTGTAAGCAAATCTACAGAAAGCACAGCTTTTATTACACGTTTTTCATAAGCTTCTTTCCAACCCTCTTCAAAACCCATTTTCTTATATTTTTCTTCTACTTTATCTTGAGTTTCACCTACAACTACTTCAGCCACTTCACCAGCTTTATTTATTCTATCAGCAAGCTCTCTGCAATGGTCAACACTTCCACAAAAAAGAATTTTTTGTTTACCTACAAAAGTTATCGTAGCCAGTTCTGTCACAGCTTTATTTCTAGCTTTAACATTGATTGCCTTGTCTAATTCTTCTTCATCACATTCGCCATTACTTTTTATTTTAACTTTTGAAATATCAACTTCTGTAGTAGCAACCACAGCACTACAAGCTGACAAAGCTCCACTTTCTATGGCTTCAGGTAAAGACATCTCATGTATTTCTTCACCGAGAAGATTTGCAACATTTTTATCTTCAGAATATTCACTAGTAGCAGTAAACCCAATTACAATAGATTTTTCCTTTAATCTCTCTATAACTTCTGAACGTTTTTCACTAAGAGACTCATGTACTTCGTCCAAGATTGCAAGACCTAACTCATCTAAATCAAATTTTTCATGATCTAACAATTTTGGCAATGAATCATAAGTTGTCACCAAAACTTTTGAACCATATTCTTTAGCTTTACCGTAAACAGCACCTACATCCAAATTCTTAGCAAACTGTTTCAAACGTGCTTTTGTTTGTTTTACCAAATCTTTAGTTGGTACCACAATAATAGAAGGTACATCTAAAATACGCAAAAATTCTATAAAAATAACTGTCTTACCAGTTCCTGTAGGCAATTCAATATAACCAAAAGTTCTACCAATTTCCAAATAATTACGTAATTTTTCAAAAGTAGTCACCTGATGTTCACGCAAACGAGTTTCTTTTTCTCCATTAGAAATATTATGTATATATTCATCAAGATTATTGAGCATTCTCAAACGCATTTTCATTGCCTTTATCTCTTTAGCATCCAAATTTTCTTGTTCATTTTTTCCTACTTTTTTAGATTCACGAAGAGACTTCAGATACATTTCATACCTAACTAAATATGTTTTTTTAAGTTTTTCTACTGACATTTGCATTATTTCTTTCGTATCTTCATTATGATCTGCAGGTATAAGAGATTGTTCCCAAAAAGACTCAGAGTCTTCAACTTGAGTTTCTAATTCTTCAGGACTTTTTGGTTGAAATATTCTGTGAGATGATTCGCCAAAAGACATATTTTAAATTTAAAAAATAAATTTCAAAACTTTACCTCACTTCCGCACCAGTACTTTTCTTCAACTTCTCCAAAACTTGTTTATGTATTTTTTCTACTTCTTCTGTTTCCAAAGTTTTTTCAATTGACTGATAAGTAATGTGATATGCAATACTCTTTTTATCTTTGCCAATTTTGTCACTTTCAAAAACATCGAAAAGTTCAACTTCGGTAATCAAATCAGAGACAGCTTTGATAGTATTTAATAATTCTAAATTAGTAACTTTTTTGTCAACAAGTAAAGCGACATCACGAAGAACTGATGGGAATTGTGAAAGTCTTTTGTAATTATCTTTTTCTAACCAAACTGTTAACAGCTTGTCTAAATCTATTTCTAAAACAGACACTCTATTTTCAATACCCAAATTATTTTGCAAAGCAGGATGAAGTTCACCCACAAAACCAACTTCTACATCGTTTACCAAAACCTTGGCATTTCTCGCTGGGTGTAATAAATTCAATTCATTACTTTCTTGCAAAGAATATTCAAGATTCAATTCCTCAAATAAATCAGTGACAACTTGTGACATTTCATAAAAAGGAATCTTTTCTTTTTTACTCACAAAAACCACACCAAGCATCATATCTTGTCTTGGCAAAAGTTCGTCGCTCTTTTCACTAATACGAACTCCAGATTCTTCTTTTTTGAAAACTTTACCTACTTCAAATAGACAAACTTCCGTTTCTTCATGAATATTTTTTTCAAGACTTTCGAGTAAATTTGGCAAGATACTACGACGCAAGTATGGTCTATCTTTGGCAATCGGATTATCTAGTTCAATATAATCTTGCAAATCCAAATTTAATTTTTGTAAAACAGTCGGGGAAACAAAAGAATAAGTCAGAGTTTCATTGTAACCATTTTTGTTTATCAAAACATTTGACAATTTTCTTTGTAAAATTTTTAGTTTATTTTTTTCTGGTGGAGCAATCGTGAAACTTGGGAGACTTACAGCAATATTACCAAATCCATAAATTCTAGAAATTTCTTCTACCAAATCTTCAGCAATCGAAATATCTTTGGTGGCACGCCAAGTTGGAATTTTTACAGACATTATATTTTTCTTTTCTGTAACTTGAAACCCGAGATTTTCCAAAATTTTGATAATTTCTTTGCTTTCTATTTTTTGACCAATTTTTCTTTCCAAAAATTCAATATTCATTTCGATAGGACCTTGATTTACATGAAAAGATTTTTCGTCCACAACTTTACTAACTACTTTGGCATTTGGACAAAATTCCAAAGTAAGCTCTACAGCTCGACGCAAAGCTAAATCTGTGTTATTTGGATCAAGACTTTTTTCAAAACGAGCAGATGAATCACTACGCAAAGCCAATTTTTGAGCTGTACGCCTGACACTAATAGGATTGAAATTAGCTGATTCAAAAATAATTGTTTTAGTGTCACTTGTGACTTCACTATTTTTTCCACCCATTACACCAGCCAAAGCAAGGGCTTTTTCACTGTCAGCAATGACAAGCATTTCACTAGTCAACTTATGTTTACTACCATCCAAAGCTACAAAATCTTCATCATCTTTAGCTTTTCTAACTAAAATTTCAACTTCACTAACTTTTGACTTTTGACTTTTGACTTTCAAACTATCAAACGCATGCATTGGTTGTCCCAAATCATACATAATGTAATTGGTGATATCAACAATATTGTTTATAGGACGCAGGCCAACAGAAACTAATCTTTGTTTTAGCCAAGCTGGAGATTCTGCGACTTCTATTCCGTCAACAACCACAGCTTGATAACGTGGACAAAGTTTAGTGTCTTCTACTTTTACATTTAGACTTACACCTTTGGCTTCTTTTATTTTGGCTGGATTATATTCTGCCAAATCTTTATGATAGATAGCAGCGACTTCGCGAGCCATTCCAAAATGGCCCCACAAATCTGGACGATGTGTCATGGATTTGTTATCAATATCTAAAACAACATCATTCAAGTCCAAAGCTCTTGATAACTCTGTACCGACCTTGACTTTTACATTACTCAAATCCAAAATTTCGGCATGTTCTTTGCTAGGAAAAATATTTCCCAAACCAATTTCATCTGAAGCACAAATCATTCCAAATGATTCTACACCACGAATTTTTGCTTTAGCAAGTTCAACGAGTTCACCTTCACCATGCCAACGCACTTTAGCACCAACTTTGGCAAAAGCAATTTTCATTTTTGGAGCAACGTTGATACCACCACAGACAACTTGCCAATTTTCTCGTCCATCGTTTACAGTACAAACTTTGAGTTTGTCGGCATCAGGATGAGCTTCTACTTTGGTGATTTCTCCCAAAACAATATTTTCCAAATGTTCACCTTGTTTTTCTACTTCTTCGACTTCAACAGTAGACATTGTCAATTTCAAAGCAAACTCTTCCGCAGAGATTGATTCAGGTAATTTTACATATTGTTTTAACCAGTTTAGTGATACTTTCATATTTTTCACGTAACATTATTCATGTAACATGTAACAAAGACATGAACACGATAAATTTTTATTTTAATTTATAACTATTAATAATCTCTATTGAGTTTGGATAACAAGCGGCGTTGCAAGTTACCAAATTTATTTCTTTAACCTTTAATTTACCAATTTTTATATTTCTAAATTTTTTTATTTCTTCAATAAATTCTTTACTCGGTTGCTTTGTAAAACGACAGATAGTTATATTTCCCCAAAAAATTGAATCTGACAAATATTTTTTGTTATCAGGTATACCAATTTCCTTAAGCCCTTTATCCAAAGAAAAAACTAATTTTTGAAGAGTATCATTACTATAAGCCATAATACAGACACTAGTTGGAAAAAGTAACAAATCTTCTAACTCAAATTCAAAACTATCAAAATTAGAAATAACCCTTTTAAATAATTCATCCACTTTCAAAACATCTTCTGCTGTAAATAACGGTGGTTTACTAATTGTTTTAATATTTTTTATAGTAAGATGTAAGGTATTCTCATTATAAAAATAATCTTCTGGAGCAAAAGGTTTTAATCTATTGATTACTTTGGAAATTATTTCTTTAGAGATTTCATCTGGTGTGAATACAATAGAAGTCAAACAAATTTTGTCATCATTTTCATAATCTTGTTGCATTTCGACAAAACTAGGCCCGTTACTAACATTTGCGAATGTTTCTTCCAATTTTTTAACCATTTTTTTTTGTTGTGATTTGTAACCATTATCCATAATCTGTGTAATCAGTGTCTAAAATTGTTTAAGGAAATCAAGTCTACCAGAATGCAAAAGACGAATATCTTCAATTCCATATCTTTGCATTACTAGACGAGAAGAACCAAGACCGAAAGCAAAACCAGTCCATTCTTTTGGATCAAGACCGCCAGATTCTATCACACTAGGATGTACCAAACCACAAGGTAATGTTTCCACCCAACCAGAATGTTTACAAGCACCACAGCCTTTTCCTTCACAAACCAAACATTTCATATCAAGCTCAAAACCTGGTTCCACGAAATCAAAATGACCAGGACGAAGACGTACTTCTACTTCACGACCAAATACACCTTTCAAAAGTTCTTTCATAGTACCAAGTACATTTGCAATAGAAATATTTTTGTCAATTACAATACCTTCCATTTGATAAAAAGTATGATCATGACTAGCGTCAATAGCTTCATTACGAAATACTCGTCCAGTGACTACAGCACGAAGAGGAGCACCATATTTTTGCATCGCACGTACTTGAACAGAAGAAGTATGAGTACGCATGACAGTATCTTTGTTGTCTTTTATAAAAAAAGTATCTTGTGTATCACGAGCTGGATGATCTTGTGGAATGTTCAAAGCTTCAAAATTATAATAATCACTTTCAAGTTCTGGACCATCGAGCAACATGAAGCCCATAGAAGTAAACAAATCTTCCAAAGTTTCATGTACCAAAGTTACAGGATGTTTGGAACCTTGTCTTGTCTTTGGTAATTTTGCTTGAGTGATATCTATTTTTTCAGTTTCAAGCAATGTTTCCCATTTTTTGTTTTCTAATTCTTGTTTTTTGTTTGCAAACAAACTTTCCATTTCTGTTTTGACAACATTAGACAATGATCCCATTTCTTTTCTAGCATCTTCTGATAATTCTTTCAAACTTTTCATTATTTCTGTTATTTCCCCTGCTTTACGAGAAAAATATTTATTATAAAGTTCTTCTAAATTTTCTAAATCAGCAATTTTTTTCAAACTGCTTTCAAAATCTTTTTTTAATTTTACAATTTTTTCTTTCATAAAATTTTTTTAAATTATTTTTCTACCACTAGTGATGCAAAAACATCAGCTTTGTCTAAAATACCATAATGACCAGCTTTAGGTATTTCTAATAAATCTAATTTCCCATTTTTTTCTCCTGAAACTTCTTGCAATCTGTCAACTAATTTTCTATATTTTTCTACTTTGAAAAAACCATCCTTTTCACCAGCAAAGATTTCTACAGGAATACCTAATTGAAGTGCTTCAGCAATATTTGCTTCCAAACCTTGGTGAGTAGAAACACTTCCTTCCCAAAATCTTTGAAAAAGTCTCCTTTCAAAAAAAGGATTTTTGGGATCAGTAGAAGTATTTCTATTAGCAAAATTTGTAAGCCACATATTTTTTATTACAGGCGGCATATCAGAAAACAATTTAAATATTGTTGGCAATCTTTCTTGAAAATGTCTAAAAATAAAATCAGCAGTCAATCTTGGAGGAACAATATTTCCATCAACAAAAAGGCTCTCTTTATCAATGCCACCAGGAGAAACTAAAAACATTTTTTCTACACTTGCTGGATTTCTTTTGGCATATTCAGAAACCATAAGTCCACCAAGAGAATGACCAACTAAAGTAGTTTTTTCGGAAGGCTTACGAATTCCAAGACTCTCACTATCTATTTGTAATTTTTCTAAAACATCTTTTATCACATTAGCATAATCTTCATAAGTTTTTTTCACAGCACTTTTTTTACCATCTTCTTCCATATGATAACGCCAAGATTTATCAGGATCTCCACTATTACCATAACCAGGCATAGAGATAGCCACGACCTGTTTTCCCTCCATAGCCAAAGCTTTTATAAAAGGTTTCATTACCGCAACATCTTCACCCATACCACCAATTACCACAAAAGTTTCAACAACACCATCTTTATCTTCTCTATTAGCATCAACTACTTGAACTTCTATAGATATTTCAGTAGGCAAATCTCTTTTTTCTAAATTCAACAAAAAACTAGGTATTTCCATTTGTCTTTCAACTTCAGCTCGTTTTGATTCTTCAACTTTAATAGAAGCATCTTCAAAATGATTACCTTCCCTAAAGTTTTTATTTTCAGCTAATTCTTGCCAAGGTTTTCTAAACATAAAAAAATTTAAAATAATTTAGCAATATCTCTCCAAGTAACCAATACTATCAAAATCATAAGCAACATGAAACCAATAGTATGAGCTATTTGTTCATATTTCATTGGCACTGGTTTTTTGAATATTTTTTCCAAAATGATAAAAACAACTCTACCACCATCAAGAGCTGGAATTGGCAAAATATTGATAGCAGCCAGACTAAGTGACAACATTGCTGTGACATTCAACAAATAACTAAAACCAAGTTTGGCACTCTGTCCGACAATTGTCGCAATTCCGATAGGACCAGATACTTCAAAAGCTAAACCTTGTCCCAAAATAAGACTTTTCAATAACAAATAAACTTGTATAAAAATATTTGCAAGGACTATAAAAGTAGCCACAAAACCTTTGTAAATAGCCAAATACCAAGGATATTTGATCATACCAGCATCAGCAAGGGCAATACCTAATTTTGGTGTTTCTGCATTTTCTATCATTTCTGGTTTCATTTTCAAAATCAAATTTTCATTTCCTCTTTCTACAACTACTGATAATTCTTCTGTACTATGTTCACTTACATAAGTAATTAATTTTTGTGAATTTATATCTTCACCTAATAATCTTTCATTCTCAAACCAAGTTTCTTCGGCTAAACCAATACGTAAAATTTTATCACCAAATTTTATTCCAGCTAATTGTGCTGGAGAATTTTCTTCCACTTGTTGAACCAACACACTTGCTTTCTCTACAACAATAGCTTTATCATCAACACCATTAGACAAGTCAGCCGGTAAACCAATCATAAAACCAAAACTAAGTATAACAATAGCCAAAATTATATTCATGGTCACACCCGCGACAAGTACCACAATT
Source organism: Candidatus Magasanikiibacteriota bacterium (assembly GCA_041674805.1). Lineage (GTDB taxonomy): Bacteria > Patescibacteriota > Patescibacteriia > Magasanikbacterales > UBA922 > UBA1557. Next base: position 8,634 of record JBAYVA010000003.1, read on the forward strand.
CTTTTCCAAGCTTTTTGAGCACCAAAACTATCATTATCTTGTGAATTTTCACCATTTTCACCTTTTATTTTTACAAATCCACCAAGTGGCAACCAGTTGATTGACCAAAGTGTTGATGGATATTCTTCTTCTCGCTCTTCACCACCAACAGTATTAGCCAAAGTAGATTTTTGATCAGTATTTTCAGTTTTTTTGCCATTACCAAAAACCCACACAATTTTTTTACTTTGTGGATCGCGATAAAGACCTAGAGCACGTGGTGGAAAACCAAAACCAAATTCAAAAACTTTCATACCACTCTTGCGAGCTGTAATGAAATGACCAAATTCGTGAGCAACCACTAATAAACCTAAGATTAAAATAAATAGTAAAACTGTTAACATAAAAATAAAAAGCTTGAAATGCCAGAAAAGCTTGAGAGGCTTGAAATGCAAAAACCTGAGAACATTCAGATACAATAGCATTTTAAGCTTTTTAGGCTTTTCTGGCCTTTCAAGCATTTATAAACATAATTGACTAAATCATCATAAAAAGGTAAAATAACCTTATAAATGACACAGACATTATGTCATAATTTAATTTATTTATCAAGTGAAATATTATTTTCACACTAAACATAATACTAGTATGATAGCATTATATGTTATTTTAGGTATAGTAGTACTCACAATCCTTTGGATGGTTGGTGTCTACAATGGTCTTATTACTCTTCGCAACCGCACTAAGGAAGCTTGGAGTGATATCGACGTACAACTCAAACGTCGTCATGATTTGATTCCAAATTTAGTTTCAAGTGTCAAAGGTTATATGACACATGAAAAAGGTTTACTTGAAAACGTCACAAAATATCGTGCTGACGCTATGTCAGCTCAAGCTGCAGGTGACACACAGGCTATGGCTCAAGCTGAAAGTAAATTAGGAGGCTTAATGCGTGACATCAAAGTCGCCATGGAAGCTTATCCAGACTTAAAAGCTAACCAAAATGTAGCACAACTTATGGATGAACTTTCAGATACTGAAGACAAAATCCAAGCTTCACGCAGATTTTACAATGGTCAAGTTCGTGATTTCAATACAAAAATTGAAGTATTCCCAAACAACATGATCGCTGGAATGTTACACTTCGAAAAATTCAACTTCTTTGAAATTGAAGATGCAAGTGAAAGAAAAAATGTTGAAGTAAAACTATAACATTCGAATTTCGAATCCTTACGAATTTTCGAATACTTTATAATTTAAATGGGATATAATTTATGAATCCAGGAGGGGAAAACATTTTAAGAAGGAATGATTTATTATATCCCGAATTAAGTTATAAAATTAATGGTATACTGTTTGATGTCCACAATGCCATTGGTGGTGCTGTACCAGAAAAATATATACAAAAAGCCGTAGCAACTGGATTAGAAAAAAATGGTATTTCTTTTCAAGAACAATATTATGTTCCTATCACATTTGAAGGAAAACATATTGGAAAATACTATCTAGATTTTCTTATAGAAAATTGTATTATACTTGAGTTAAAACGTGGGAGATACGTGCCAAAGTCAGTATTTTCTCAAACACTTGGATACATTGACAAACTAAATATGAAATTAGCCATTGTAGCATCTTTTGCATATGATGCAGTAATTATAAAACGAATTATAAATCATAAACTACTTTAAAAAAACATATATTCGATTCGAAAATTCGTAAGGATTCGAAATTCGAATGTAACATAAAAAAATATGTACAACCAGATAGATTCCAACAAACGTAAAACAAACATTTTAATAATAATTTTCATCATGCTCATCGTTGCCATTGGTTGGTTTTTGAATGCCTATATGGGATTTGGTTATGGTGCAGTCGTCGGGGCTATAGTTGTTTCAATTGTCATGACATTAGTTAGTTATTACAAAGCTGATAGTATCGCCTTGCATTCTACCGGAGCAAAAGAAACAAACTCACAAGACAATCCTTATGTTTATCGCATGGTAGAAAATATGTGTATTACGGCTGGTATGCCAATGCCAAAAGTATACATCATAGATTCCCCCGCCCTAAACGCTTTTGCCACAGGACGTGATCCTGAACATTCTTCTATTGCTCTTACTACTGGTATTATCAAAGCTTTGGAAAATGAAGAATTGGAAGGTGTCATTGCTCACGAATTATCTCATATAAAAAATTATGATATTCGCATTATGACAATTGTCGTTGTTCTTGTCGGCACGATTGCTCTAATCTCAGACTGGTTTTTTCGCATCAGACTTTTTGGTGGTAGTAGAGACTCTGACAACAAAAGCAGTGGCGTCATTGCTATTGTCGGTCTTATTTTACTCATACTCTCACCTATCATTGCCAACTTGATAAAACTAGCAGTTTCTCGCAAACGTGAATATTTGGCCGATGCTTCTGGTTCACTTATGACACGTTATCCCGAAGGTCTAGCTCGAGCTCTAGAAAAAATTTCAGCCTCAAGCACACCATTAGAAACAGCCAATGCTGCAACAGCTCATCTTTTCATTGCCAACCCTTTCAAAAAGAAAGCTTTTTCATCTTTGTTTTCAACTCACCCGCCGATTGAAGATAGAATTAATAAATTAAGAGGGATGTAATTTATTTATGTCAGAAGAAAAAAAAGAACAATTTGCTGGCGACAAAAAAGTAGGAACATCCCTGCTTAATTTTTGGGAAAAAAAATTCATAGAAAAGTACACACCAAAAATTCCAAAATTTATCGAAACTTATCACCTCACTTATTCAACTATCTTATGGTCAGGATTTATAATTTTATTTAGTTGGTTAGCCCAAAACAATATTCACTGGCTTTGGGGAGTTTCTATTTGTATTTTTTTACAATGGCTCACGGATTGCTTTGATGGTTCAGTAGGACGATATAGAAATACAGGTCTTATCAAATGGGGTTACTACATGGATCATTTTCTAGATTATATTTTTCTTTGTTCCATCCTAATTGGTTATTCTATTTTACTTCCTGACAATTTCAAATTTTTACAATTTTTTATTTTAGCTTTTTTTGGTGCTTTCATGGTCAATGCTTATTTGTCTTTCGCAGCTACCAACAAATTCAAAATCACTTATTTAAAAATAGGTCCAACAGAAATACGTCTTTTATTTATAATCATAAATACACTTCTTATATTTTTTGGTAAAACTTATCTCAAGTGGTCTTTACCTTATGTTTTGACATTTAGTCTTCTTAGTTTAGTTTATGTAGTTTATAAAACTCAAAAAGAATTATGGGAGATAGATATGAAAAATAAAAATAATATTCAATAATATGCCCCAAACCGCCCTCATCACCGGCGCCTCCTCTGGCATCGGATTAGAACTCGCCAAACTATTTGCACAAGACAAATATGATTTAGTATTGGTTGCGAGAAATGAAAATAAGCTAAATGAATTAGCAAAAAATTTGGAAAGTGAATACCAAATCAAAACTAAAGTTCTTGTCTTTGATCTGATAAAAGATGATTCGCCTCAACTTATTTTTGCCGAGTTACAAAAAGAAAACATTAGTATTGATGTGCTTGTAAACAATGCTGGTTTTGGTACTTATGGTGATTTCAAAAATACCAATCTAACAACAGAATTAGAAATGATAAAATTAAATATTTCTAGTCTAGTAGAAATGACCAAATTATTTTTGAAACCAATGCTTGAAAAAAAATCTGGCAAAATTATACAAGTAGCGTCCACCGCCGCTTTCCAACCCGGACCTCACATGGCAGTTTATTATGCTACCAAAGCTTTTGTTCTCAATTTCTCAGAAGCAGTAGCAGAAGAAATAAAAAATACCGGCGTGACAATTACTACGCTTTGTCCAGGACCAACGACTACCAATTTTCAAGAAGTTGCTAACATTGAATTTCCAAAATCTCTAAAAATCATGTCAGCTGAAGAAGTTGCCAAAATTGGTTATAATGAATTGAATAAAAATAAATCTTCTGTTGTGATTGCCGGTTTACGCAATAAACTTTTTGCGTTTACTGTGAGACTTTTGCCGAGGAAAGTAGTGACGAGGATTGTGGCTAGTTTGTAAAAAAATTACAAAAAGACGTTTACAAAACGTCTTTTTTATTTATTAAAAATAGGAACACTGATTTAACAAATTGAACAAATAAAAATAGATCTGTTCAGATCCTTTTAATCTGTGCAATACGTGTTCTATTTTTTATTACTTGCAATCACTACCATATATTTGATAAAATTAAGACTGCTATAAAAATTATGATATTAGAACGCTCAGAAATAAACAAAATCCTCAACAACTCAGACAAATCTCTTATGGAGGTTTATTTGGATTTGCACGAAGAATTTAGCAAAAAATATGGTGCAAACACCGTTGTACTTATGGAAGTAGGATCTTTTTTTGAGGTCTACGGCGTAGATAATGAGCAAGAAAAAATAGGCAATCCAAAAGAAGTAGCTGAAATACTAAATCTTCAACTAACCAGAAAAAACAAAGCAATAAAAGAAAACAATCGCAAAAATACTCTCATGGCAGGCTTCCCTTCTGCTACTTTCGATAGATACATCCAAAAAATTACTCGCGAAAACAAATATACCATTGTCATAATTAGACAAAAAGGCGTACCACCAAATGTAACACGCTACTTAGACACAATACTTTCACCTGGTATTAATTTTGATTTTTGTCAAAACAACGAAGACAATTTTATTACCTCATTAAACATTGATGAAAACAAAGGTATCTATAGTATTGGTTATACAGCAGTAGATATTGCTACTGGCAAGTCTTACATTTTGGAAATAAATAGTACACGTGAAGACAAAACTTATGCACTTGACCATGTTTTCTCGCTTTTGAAAAGTCATCGCACTACCGAAATTATTATCAATTATGCCAATAGCGACATAGATGAAAAATATTTAGAACATTATTTGGAGTTAGATGATATTCAAATTCACCACAACCAAAAAAGATTAAACATAGATTACCAAAACGAACTTTTCAAACAAACTTATTTAATAAAATCTTTTCTCTCCCCTATTGAATTTTTGGATTTAGAAAAAAAAGCTTTGGCCTCCGAAAGTCTTGCCATTTTGTTGGAATTTGTTATTGAACATGATTATTTGGTAATTCAAAAGCTAAACAAACCAGAACACTTGAACAGCAACAAATATCTTTATCTCGGCAACAATCCACTTGAACAGCTAAATATTTTTTCTTCTGACAAAAACAAAGAAACAATTTTGTCTCTAATAGATTATACGATGACAAGCATGGGCAAAAGACTTTTGCAAGAACGCCTTTTGAGTCCTATTATTGACAAAGATGAACTAAATTCCCGTTATGATTTATCAGAAAATTTGCAAGAATATTATCTAAAAGTAGAACAAGAATTACGTAGTGTTTATGATTTGGAAAGAATAAAAAGACGTTTACAAATTGGACGTCTACATCCTTTTGAAATAAATTTTCTTTATGATTCTTTGCAAGCTGCCAAAAATATTATTGAAATATTAGCAGAAAGAAAAGAAAAATTAAAAATAAATTTATTTTTGGAAAATAGTAATATAGAAAATGCTTTACTTTATTTGGAGCATACTTTTGCTTTGGAGACTACTTGCCAAGTAGCTAGCAAAGATATCACTGACACCATTTTCAAAACAGGTTTTTCAGCCGAACTAGATGAACTGATTATCAAAAAAAATTTACTAGAAAAAAATCTAGAAAATATTCGTATTCACATCGCCAATTTGATAAAAGAAAAAACCGGCAAAGATGAAAATGATTTTGTGCTAATCAAACAATTAGACAAAGAAGGACACTACATTTCTATTACCAAAAGTCGCTATTATTTGATAGAAGACAGTATCAAAGAAACTGATATTATCTTAGACAATGAAATCTATCCAGGAAAAAGCTTACAAATAAAAATCCAAACAGGCAATGTCAAAATAACTTCTGACTTGATAGAAAATTATTCCGAAAGTATCGTCCTTTTGCAAAACAAAATAACAGCTATCGTCAAAGAACTTTTCAAAAAAGAATTAGAACAATTGGATAACAAATATAGTCAATTGTTGTCAGTACTTATTTTTGAATTAAGTTGTCTTGATGTCGCTATCTCCAATTTGAAAGCTAGTCTAAATTTGAATCTAAAAAGACCAGAAATTATTTCTGCTGATGAACAATATGTAGAATTGAAACAAGTCCGTCATTTACTCGTAGAAGCACGCGAAGAAAATGGTATCTATGTTCCAAACGATGTCGTCCTTGGTGACAAAAATCATTTGAGTGAAGACGCCAAAAAAACAGTTATTGCCGAGCAACTAAATGATGACATTTTGGGAATTTTGCTTTATGGTATCAACTCTAGTGGCAAATCTTCACTGATGAAAAGTGTTGGTGTGACTATCCTTTTGGCACAAAGTGGATTATTTGTCCCAGCAGAAAAAATGCGTTTTACTATATTTACCGAAATATTTACTCGCATTGTCGCCCAAGATAATTTTAGCAAAGGGCTTTCTTCCTTTGCAGTTGAAATGCTGGAACTAAAAAATATTTTCAACCGTGCCACAGAGCATAGTCTGGTTTTGGGAGATGAAATTAGTCATGGTACTGAAAATTTGTCAGCGTTGGCAATTGTCGCAGCAACTATAAAAAGACTAATTGAAATAAAAAGTTTGTTTATTTTTACTACCCATTTACATAGTTTACATAATTTGAATTTAGTACAAAATCTAAAAAATCTAGCCAGTGTGCATTTATCAGTTCGCTATGATAGAGACAATGACAAACTTATTTTTGATAGAATCTTGCAAGCTGGTTCTGGTAGTAGTGTCTATGGTTTGGAATTTGCCCAATCCTTACATATGGATGAAAATTTTTTGGAAATGGCTGTCAATATTCGCAAAGAATTATCGCATGATTATGATGATATTGAACTACTTACCAAAAAGAAAACTAGTATTTACAACAAAAAACTTTTTGTAACCAACTGTAGTATTTGCAAACAAAAAGTAGATGATGTTCATCACATTTCTCCGCAACAAATAGCTGACAAGGCTGGTAATATTGGTCACTTTCACAAAGATCACAAATACAATCTTCTGCCACTTTGCAAAAAATGCCACGACGATATTCATCATGGCAAAATAAAAGTAAAAGGATATAAAATGACGAGTGAAGGGCTTGAGTTAGAAGTGGAATGAGGAATGTGGAAAGAGGAATGAAGTTTAAAAAATTACAAAGCTTAAATTTTAATTTGTTTATTTTTTCACGCTTAGAATTATAATTTTTTTTCATTTTGACATTGTAAAAAACAAGTGATATTATAAAAATACTTAATAAATAATTTTAATTGTATGTCTAAAGAACCTACATTAGATGATGTTCCAAGAGTTGTTGAAAGTGATAATCATTTAAAAGTTGGAGCATCACCAACCTTACCGACTGAGATAGATACAACTGAAATATCCGCAGTTATATCAAAAACAGCAAAAGATACACAATTAGAAATTGCTAAATTACAAAGACAACTAGCTACATTGGAAAATGATGATGAAGTTATAAGAAGTATGGAATTTTTGGAAAATGAAAGGGATGCTCAAATGGCTCTGGATAATGAATTTCTCAAACTAGAAAATATTTTAATAGAACTTAGAAATGAAATAATTAAGGCAATGCAAAAACCAAAATTATTAGGAATTTGGAAAAGGAATAAAACAAAAGTTGCATACAAAATATTAGAAAAAATTAATTTACCAAAAATAGCTTCTACAATATTAAAGACTGCAAACCAAATAATTAGTAAATATGGAGTAAGTAAATCAATAGACATACATATTGAAAATAAAACCAATAATGAATCTTTATCAAAATCATATAAAAGACTTACATTTATTTGTAGTTTTATATCTGACACATTCGATTATGACTATTCAAATTTTGACTATACAAAAAGAAAAATTGATGAATGTATAGAACTTATGCACAAATACTAATAAAATTATTTTTCAAAGATAGACTAAATACTAAATAAAGACGCCAACCAAGCGTCTTTTTTATTTATAAAAGAATGTGTAGCACGCGCATTCCGGGAACTTCCCAAAGAATGCGCGTGCATAAACCTCCTATGGTCGCGACAACCGGCAGGAGGCTCAAAATATTTACAATAATTATAAACATTCTGAGACTCCCCCTAATAGTCGTCCACCTACATGAATTAATTATACGCAAAAAGAAAAATTTTGCAAATAAAAAACAGTCCAAATTTTAGGACTGTTTTTGAAATTTATTTATTATTAATCTTTTAAACTTTCAACGTTTACTGCATCACGTGACCAATCTACTTCCTCAAATTTATGCAATAAATCATAAATATATTTTTTGAGTTCATTATATTTTTGTTTATCTTTGGCTTCAAATTTAATAGTAATATAAGGACCATTTTGTGAATAACGAACCACAAACATACTATCTGCCATATCAAGTCTTACACCATCACCAGCACGTTCATCATCTATCACTTTAGCATCTCTAAAATCTTGTTTTAGTATAGGACTCAATTTTTCCATTAATTTTACTTTTTTATCATCAGCACAATATAATTTTATTTCCGGACTAGAGACATAAAGACTCAATTGTTTAATAGCTTCTGACAATGTTTGGTTAGTGCGTGATAAATAATTCAAAACACGTAAAGTAGAATAAACACCATCATCATGATTATAAAAATCAGCTGAAAAGAAAAAATGTCCTGAAAGTTCACCAATAAAAGCGGCTTTTACTTCTTCATTTTTATTTTTCAAAAATGAATGACCAGTACGCCACATAAAAGGCTTTCCACCATGAGACAAGACAGAATCTTCGACTACTTTTGAACACAAAGTATTGTACATTATCGTAGCTCCTGGATGATCTTCCAATACATCAAGCGCAAAAAGTGAGACCAAAACATCATTCCAAATAATACCACCTTTTTCATCAACTATGCCAATACGATCACCATCAGCATCATAAGTAAAACCAATATCAGCCCCCGCTTTCAAAGTTTCTTTTGATAAACGCTCAGCCACGATACTCTCGGTAGGATCTGGTGTACCAAGTGGAAAACTTGAGTCAATATTAGTATGCTTTTCTATTACATCACAACCCATTTGACGTAAAAGCTCGGGAACAATGACACCAGCTGTGGTATGACTAGGATCAATTAATACTTTGAATTTCTTTTTGAAATTAAAACGTTTTTTTAGATCTTCATAATACGGTTCGTGTATATTATAATTTTCAAGTGTACCTTCTTTTTCTCCCTGTTCATAATCTTCAGCTTCGACCATTTGACGAAGTTGTTGAATACCGTCGCTTACCAAAGTTTCAGAAAATCCATTGGCAAATTTGAATCCATTATATTCTGGTGGATTGTGAGATGCAGTCACAAACACACCACCTTTGGTATTTAAATGATATTGTGCCCAATAAAATGTTCCGACCATAGTCATCCCAATATTTGTCACATCAATGCCTGTCCAACGTAAACCTTTTATAAGTGCTTCACTATATTCAGGACTAGTTTCCCGACAATCAAAGCCAACAGTGGCTTTGGTAGTTCCCTTTCTTTTCAAGAAAGTACCAAAAGCTTTACCTAAATGCTCAGCTATTTCCGGGCTTAAATCCTTCCCGACAATCCCCCTTAAATCATACCCCCTAAACATATTTGGATTTACTTTCATATAATTATTATTTTATTGATAAATAATGGTTTTTAGTATATAATAAGAAAGAATTGAAGTAAAGGCTTAAAAAGCTTAAAAAGCCTAAAAAGCCTAAAAGGCCTTTTTTTATTTAAGTAAAAAATCATTAAAAAAAGTCTATTTTAAAACAATATCACAGCCTTTTAAGCCTTTCCAGCTTTTCAGGCCTTTCTAGCATTTCACGTATGGACGCCCAAAAACTCATTGACAATTTTTCCAATCACCTAAAAAATGTTATTGCCAAAGCTATTTCTTTGGCTACTTTCAAAAAATCAGAAATGGTAGAACCTATAGATATTTTTTATTCTTTGTTTGAAGAAAAAGGTGGTATTGCTTCAGGAATTTTGAAAAAATTTGAATTGGATGAAAAATTAACCAAAAAAGTATTTGGCAATCTAAAAAAAGAAGATCGAACTATTCAAAACGCAACTCATATTCCAGAACTTAGTTCAAAATCCAGATCACTTATTGAAAAATCTCTTATCACTGCTCATGAACACAAACATGCCTATATTGGCACAGAACATCTTTTGTATGCTTTAGTTTATTCCAAGAATCCAGAGATAAAAGAAATTTTTACTTCTCTTGAAATTGATACCAAATATATCAAAGATCAACTCACTATTGTTTTTGCCAATGATACTCGCTTTTCTGCTCCAAACAAAGAAGACGAAGATTTTTTAAATAATTTAGATGAAGACTTTAGTGAAGAAATAACACCTATGATGCCACCACCTATGCCAGCTCCACAAAAAATGCAAAAAAAAATGAGTGCTTTAGTACAATTTACTACCAATCTTACTTCCAAAGCAGAACAACAAAATATTGATGAAGTAGTTGGACGTGATAGTGAGATAGAACGCATTATCAATATTTTGGCCAGAAGAACCAAAAACAACCCTATTTTAGTTGGTGAACCAGGGGTCGGTAAAACAGCAATTGTAGAAGGCTTAGCCAAAAAAATAGCTGAAGGCAAAGTCCCAGATATTTTGAAGAAAAAACAAATCTTGTCTCTAGACTTAACATTATTAGTTGCCGGAACTATTTATCGTGGAGAATTTGAAGCTAGACTAAAACAAATTATTGATGAATGCAGCAGTAACCAAAATTATATTTTATTTATTGATGAGCTCCACAATATCATTGGTGCAGGTTCCAATCAAGGTACTATGGACGCTGCCAATATTTTGAAACCAGCTTTGGCTCGTGGTAGATTACACTGTATTGGTGCGACTACTTATGATGAATACAAAAAATATATTAGCCAAGACCCTGCTTTAGAAAGACGCTTCCAAAAAGTAGATGTCGAAGAACCGAGCACTGAAGAAACTATCCAAATTTTGCAAGGTCTAAAAAAATATTATGAAAAATTTCATAATGTTATCATCGAAACAAAAACTATAGAGGAAGCTGTGGCTTTGAGTAATAGATACGTTCACGATAATTTTCAACCAGACAAAGCTATTGATCTAATAGATGAAGCATCTGGTTTTGTCAGATCAAAACAAAAATCCAGTAAAGAAGATTTGCAAATTTTTGCTTTGGAACAAAAAATTTCTAATATAACTGACAAAAAAAATATAGCGATTGCTGAAGAAAAGCTAAAAGAAGCTATCAAACTAAAAAAAGAAATAGAAAAAATTGGAAAACAAGTAGAAAAAATAAAAAGTCTTAATACTAAAAAAATTCCTAGCTTAAAAGTAACTCCTGAACACATTCGTAATATTGTCAGTCAAAAAATGCATATTGAAAAAACCATCTTAGGCAAAAATGAATGGGAAATTTTGGATAGTTTGGAAAATAATTTAAACAAAAAAATTATAGGACAAACAGAAGCCATAAATAAAACAGTACGTACTCTAAAAAGTGCCAATTTACGTTTACAAAAAAACAAACCCTTTGCTTCCCTACTTTTGGTAGGTCCAAGTGGTGTAGGCAAAACAGAATTGGCCAAAACTTTAGCAGAAGAACTTTATCACGATGAAAAAGCTCTAGTAAAATTAGACATGAGTGAATTTTCTGAAAGCCACAGCGTTTCAAAATTATTAGGCTCACCAGCTGGTTATATTGGTTACAAAGACAGAAATCCTTTTTTTGAAAAAATAAAAAATCGTCCATATAGTGTCATCTTACTTGATGAAATAGACAAAGCTCACAAAGATGTCTTGAAATTATTATTACAAATGCTAGACGAAGGAACTATTACAGACAATCAAGGCAAAAAAATAAAACTAAATCACAGTGTTATCATCATGACTACCAATGTCGGTTCAGAAATTTACAAAAATAAAGAAATTGGTTTTGGTGAAGAAAAATCTGAAAAACAAAAAAATTTACAAAAACAAGTAGAAAATAAATTAAAAGAATATTTAGAAGAAGCTATCTTAAGTAGATTGTCCAATATTATTATTTTCAAATCTTTGGAAAAAGATGCTATCATAGAAATTACCAAAAATAATATTTCTCAAATTTCTAAACAACTTGAAGAAAACCAAAAAATATCTTTGACCAGTGATGACAAAGCTATCACAGAACTCATTAGTCAAATAAAATATGAAGAATATGGTGCGAGAAATGTCTTGAGCAAATTGTCAGAAGTGGTACAAGATTTGATAATTGAAAATTTGAAAAACAAAAAAACAAAAAAGAAATATACTTTAACTTATGAAAAAAATTATAAGCTAATTTAATATGTCCGTAACAGCAGACGAACAACAAAGATTGTATAACTTCCAAAAAAATACGCAAAATATAAAAAAATCTGCTGTTTTAGATATTGAAAAAGAAAGAAAATATTTGAAAATAGATTTTAGATACTTCAAAAAAAAACTAAAAGAAGCTTACAAAACAGATGATACTAAAGAAGTAGAAAAAAATATTCAAGCTCTACTAAAATTGCTAGCAAAAAAACTTGCCTTGAATATCAAAGAAAAACAAGAAATCTATGATGAAGTACCTGATATTATTATAGAAGATGAAGTAGCAAATTATACACAAGAATGTTTACAACTTTTAGCAATTCAGAAAAAAATTTTAGAAATTTATGGCCGATGATAATTTAGCTAGACCAATACTAGGTGAAAATGAAACTTATGAAAAAGTAAGCGAGGCTCTTAACGGACCTCTTTTGGAAGTACTGCCACAAAATCTCACACCAGAAAGTCTAGCCAAAGTAAAAGCTGCCATTGCCAAAAAATTGTCTGAAGCAGTGCAAGGAGAATTAAATAAACAAATTTTAGATAATTTAATAAATACACCAGCTAATGATAATGATATAGAACAAAACATAGACAATATAGGCAATGATCCTGTAGATACTATGCCCCCTGCTAATGATAATCAATTATCCTCAAGACCAACTAGACAAAACAAGACTACCCAATCACCCAATCAAGCTACTGAACAAAATCAAGAACATCTTTCACAAATGCCTCAAGAAAAAGAAGCAATAGCAAAAGGTGAAGATACTAATCCTCAAAATAATTTATCAAAAGAAACAACTGAACAAAATCAAGACACACCAGAACAAGATATTACAGAACCAGAAGAAGAAAATACCGAAGAAAAAAATGAACAAACAGACGAAGACAAGCAAAATAATGAAGAAGCAAAAGATCAAACAACTCCAGACAATGCCGATATGCAAAGTAAACAAGATGAAGAAAAAAATGATCTTGAAAAAACAAATCAAAATGAGCAAGAACAAAAAAATAGACAGAACTTACAAAATCAGCAACAACAAGAACAACAATCATTAAATGATGAACAAAACCAAGTTCAACAAATAAAAAATCGCCAAGCGGCTTCTAACCAATTGAGTAGAGAAATTCAAAAATTATCTAGAGAAAAAAGTTCCAAAGAAAATGAAAAAAAACTTTTACAAGCCTTGAAATTCACTCTTGATTCTGCTCACAAAATATTTTCTGTAATTATAAAAGTTATTGAATCTATCATTGAGTTCTTTGCTTCTACTTGTTTTCTTTTAATCTTATTTTTCCCTTTGGTACTTGCCTTAGGTATAGTATGGGCATTTTTATTTGTAATAAAAATTTCTTTATCTATTACTATCAAACTTTTAAAAAATAAAATAGAAACTTTGGAAAAAGATATAAAAGATTTAGAAAAAAATATACAAAAAAAGAAAATTGAATTGAAAAAAATATCAACTAAAAAATAAATATTTTTAAATAAAATAAATACCCGAAATAAAAAATCGGTGATAAACAATTTTATATGGATAAAAAACAAATTTTATATATAGTAATCTTTATTATAATTTGTATTCTTCTGGGATATGGTCTTTATTTTGTTTTTTTCAAAGAAAAAAACAACAATTTGTTACCAAATGACAGTACTATTGGCACTTCTACTACTTCCAGTTTTCCCAATACCAACAATGGACAAAACAACTTCAATCAAGTAAATACTAACAATCAAAATAATAATACAGGTACCAATAATACTATCTCTGGAAACGACACAACCAATAATACAAACAATGTTGATAATAATTTTCAAAATTTACAAGAAAAAAAATTGGTTACCAAAATTACTGATTTGACTATGCAAAATATCAACAAAGATACTTCTGGAAATGGTTTGAGATTTTACAATAATCAAGATGGTAAATTTTACAAAATTTCAGCCAACGGTACTGTACAAACAATTAGTGATAAAGTTTTTTTTAATGTATCCAATGTAACATGGTCACCATCACAAAATGAAAGTATTATAGAATATCCAGATGGTGTAAATACTTATTATAATTTTGATACTCAAAAACAAGTTACTTTACCAACACATTGGGAAGATTTTTCTTTTGCAAAAGATGGCACAGAAATAGCTGCCAAAAGTATTGGTCTTGATACCAATAATCGTTGGCTAATTACTAGTGACCCTCAAGGAAAAAACATCAAACTTATAGAACCTATGGGAGAAAATGCTGACAAAGTTATTGTCAATTGGTCACCAAATAGACAAATTGTGGCTCTATCCGCTACAGGTCAAGCTTTAGGTTCTGAAAGACAAGAAATTTTAGCTGTAGGTCTAAACAAAGAAAATTACAAAAGTTTGATAGTAGAAGGTAGAGGTATAGAAGCTCAATGGTCACCAGACGGCACAAAACTCTTACACAGTGCCTACAATGCTAGTAGTGACTACAAACCACTGCTATGGATAGTAGATGCTACACCAGATACTATGGGCAACAATAGAAAGCCTTTGGCTATAAATACTTGGGCCTCAAAATGTACTATGTCTGATGGAAGATTTGCTTATTGTGGAGTGCCAACTTATATGGAAACAGGTGCTGGTTTTAGTCAAGAAATTTCCAAATTTGTAGCTGATGATATTTACAAAATTGATACAGCCACCGGTATAAAAACCATTATACCTACTACCGAATCTCATACTATAAATTCTATGTATGTTAGTGACGATGGTTCTACTTTGTATTTTACTGATTTAAATCAAAATGGTGTATTTGAAATACCTCTAAAATAAAAATATGCTCTCACCAAAAAAAATGACCTTACTTTTTATACCCGCTATTTTGGTAGTTTCTTTAGCTCTTTTTGTACAAATTATAAAATACAAACCATTATTTCCAAAGATCGAAGAAAAAGAAAAAACTTCCCAATTTATTATTCCACTTTATCCTGAAGATCCTATTATTGGTGACAAAAAAGCACCAATAACTATTGTATCTTTTGAAGATTTTTCTTGTGGATCTTGTATACAACAAATAGTAACTTTGGATAATTTACAAAAAAAATATCCAAATAAATTCAAAATAATCTGGAAAGGTTTGCCTCTTACTGAATTTCCTTATTCTTCATTAGAAATAGAAAAACATTCTTACTGTGCTAACCAACAAAAAAAGTTTGAAGATTTCAAACAATATGCTATTAGTAATAGTGATAATTTATCAGCTGACATTTTGAAAAATATTTCCAAAGAAATAAAATTGGATGAAAGCAAATTAAATAAATGTCTCAACTCTGAAGAAGTTTTGGCTTTTATTGAAAAAAATAAACAAATAGCTCAAATTTTGAATGTACAATCTCTTCCAACTTTTTTTATAAACAATGAACAAATTACCAATCCAACAACAGAATACGAATGGGAAGATGTTTTGGGACTTATAGAATAATCTATGAAAATAAAATTGTTTTTATTTACAATATTATTATTAACTCTGATTTTACCTTATCAAGTATTTTCAGCTGAAATAACCAAAGTAGCATTGATTGGCTCCTCTAGTTTTGAAGCTGGCTGTGATCAAAATTATGGTTTTATAAAAATATTACAAAAACAATTAATAAATACCCATTCTTTTTATTGCAAGGATACAGTAAAATCTGGCACTGGCTACAATTTTTTCTTGACTAGCTGGAAAAATTATATCAAAGACAAAGGTTACAATGAACTTATTATTTATGCGGGATTAAATGGTTTAGAAAATTCTCAAGGTCTAAACTCTTACACACAAGCTTTCGATACCATTCTCACTGAAGCCAAAAATTCAGGAATGCGCGTCATCGTAGTTGGGGCACAACCTTTCAAAGGTTATAGTACTTGGGATGAAAATTGGGACAAAAATATTATAATCAACAATAATAAATTAGCAACAGATCCTCGGGTAGATCTTTTTATAGATAGTTACCGCAATTTAGATAAGAATAATGACCAAGCGATTGATGATGGTCTCACCACAGACAAACTACATTTGAATGACAAAGGCAATGAACTATTAGCTGGCTTAATTCTAGAAAAAGTTTATAACAAAAAAACTTCTTTCTATTCATCAGCAAACACCACTGTTTCTGTAAATACAACTTTCAGTGAAATAGAAGTAGAACTAAAAAAACCTACTCCAAAAATAAATATACCTGGTGTCAATTTTTCTGATATTGATGTTGAAAAAATGAAAAGTACAGATGAATTAGGTACAACTTGGTTACAAATACCTTTTATTGGTGAATATATTGCTGCTCTTTATAAATATGGCATTGTCCTTATCACTTTCATCGCTGTTATCATGCTTATATTTAGTGGCATCAGTCTGATAGCTAGTGCGGGAAACAGTGAAATAGTAGAAAAAGCCAAAAAAAGAATTATCTATAGTGTCATAGGAATTGTAATATCCACAGTTTCTTATACACTTTTGTATATCATCAATCCTAATTTAGTAAATTTGAAAAGTCTAAAAATTTTGTATGTAAAAGGAATAAGTTTGGAAGAATTAGTAATTGATAGAGATGTCAGAGAAATACCTGGTTACGAATTAACTGGTGGTAGTAATACTCAAGTCCGTATACCAAGTAAATTTTCTGATACTACTTATGATGAACTGTTTAAATCTGCGGCTAATTGCAAAAAAATAGATTGGCGTATCCTAAAAGTATTCGCTTATAAAGAATCAGGTTTTAATCCCGTAGCTAGAAGTAAAACTGGCTTTTTGGGTTTATTTCAAACAATTCCTAAATATTGTAAAAGTGCTCTAAAAGACTATCCACTTTGGTCAGCAGCTTGTGATAATATTACCAACCCTAGTATCAATACGGCAGCAGGTATGATGATGATGGACAATGGTATAAAAACCATTAGTGCTTGCCCAAATTTAAGTGAAGAAGACAAAGGTATTCTTTTTTATCTCGTACACAACTTAGGAGCTGGTACTGTCAAATATATTATCAAAAATGGTGGTTGCCAAGGTGGACCTATGATAAAAAGTTTAGCTGTACAATTTTGGTCTAAACACGATGGAAAAAGTAGACCTGAAGTAGCCGCTTCTGGTTATGATTATGCTGTCACTGTTAGTAAATTTATGTCACAAGCAGGAATAAACCTAAAAAATTTGAGAGATACTAGTGACAATGGAAATTATAAATGTCTTTTGGATAACACTCCACCTCAAGAATAATTTTATAAATATGAAAAAAATAGAAATTTTAAAAATAAGTATTTTCTTTTTATTTTTAATTTTTAATTTAAAATTTTTTACTTTTGAAGCATTAGCTGCCGAAATTACCCCACCATCAGGTTTCACTCATTTATATGAAGAAAATGATACTTACATGTATAATTACTTGAGTAATTGTACTATCATTCCAGCAAGTAATCAGCTAAATGCTAGCACTTGGCAAAATGTCAATCATATCCAAAAACCTCAAGCTATCATTATTCCCAAAGGTGTAAATGATATCAAACACACTTATGTATTTTTTCATGGTAGATTATTTAGTGAACCAAATTCTTATCCAAAAGAAACAGTAGCCAGTCCGACTGAACAAGATTTGTACAAATTGTATACTACAGGAGGAGATCCTCAATATTTTTTATCAAAACAAATGCAAGAATTAAAAAATGCCAATATTGGTGGTGCTATTTTTTTTCCTCGTCTTTACCAAATAGCCTCAAATGAAAAAGGTTACAATATAGCAGAAAAAATGACCAAAACTCAATATGATTGTTTTTTCAATGAAGCACAAGCAAAATTGAAATCTATTCCCGGTATTACTTACAACTCTACTAGTCTCACAATTTTAGGCCATAGTGCTGGTGGCAATACCGTAAAAAAATATGTAACTTTTGGTTACAAACCAAACAACATTTTGTTATTTGATGCTTGTTATGGTGATTGGTGCCAAAATATTATCAGAAGCAATACTGCCCAATCTTTTTTTGTTTACTACAATAAAAATGACTCCGAAACTTCTGTCGGTGGAAAAGCTGTCGCCAATATGAACTCACCAAAAGTAAAGGTGGTAGCAACTACAGGTATCAGCCATGCTCAAGTTTTGAGTAAATGTTTTATAGATCATATCAACAATTCTCTTTGTGCAGGCAAAGGCGAAATAATGACTTCAGCCAAAATAACTACAGCCAATACTACAGCTTCACAAAATATTACAAAAAATAATATAGTAGCCAATGATCTAGAAATTTTACAACCAGATTTGAAAATAAAGATACCTGGTGTCAATTTTTCTGAAGTAAATATAGACCAAATGAAAAGTACAGATAGTCTTGGTAATACCTGGCTAAACATTCCTTTTTTGGGTGAATACATTGCCACAGTATATAAATATAGTATTGTTGTTATTTCTCTATTAGCTGTCATAGTCATTATCATAAGTGGCATAACTATAGTCGCAAGCGGAGGCAACACTGATATACTAAATACAGCAAAAAAAAGAATTGTCGCTAGTGTTATAAGTATTATCGTCGCCACTACTTCTTACACCCTACTCTATCTAATAAATCCCAACTTAGTAAATTTCAAAAGTTTAAAAATATTATATATAGCCTCAAAAGAATATCCAATAGAAGAAAATGAATACAATCAAATAGAAGCAGGTAAAAAAATTACCATCAAAGAAGGTTGTGACATAATCTCCCCTACTTGGGACGAAAATTCCTTCAACTGTAGTCTATGGAATGCTGATAATGACAATTATCCTGCAATGGGTGTTATAGAAGATAAATGTCTAGTAGAATATTCTTGTGAAAATATTTACGAAGATCTAAAAAATAAAAAACTAGCAAACATAAAAACTATAGCCGAAATGGAAAAACCACTGTGCCAAGTAGCTCAATTGGCCAAACAAGCAGGTTACCAACTTGTTTTGACAACTTCTTTTAGAAAATTTAAAGATCAAGCAAATTCTTGGTGTACTTCTAAGTATCCTATCAACCAAAGAAGATCTTACAATGCTCTACCTGGCGGATCCAATCACGGACAAGGCATCGCAGTAGATCTTTTGCTAGCACAAAATTTCAAAGCACTAATGACTATCGATAGTAAAAAAATGTGTAATGTAGATGCACAACATATCAAATTGTTAGCAGACTTCTTGTATCAAGCTGATCCAAAATTTGTGAGACTAGAAACAGAAATTTGGCATTTTGAATATAATACAGGCAAGCAAGCACTACGTGGTAAGTATGATTCTTATCCCGAAGCCAAAAATTGTAAATAATTTTTATGAAAAACGAATCTCAAACTTTCTTTATCTGTTCCAAATGTGACGCCCAATTTACCAAATGGTCTGGACGTTGTCTTGAATGTGGTTCTTGGGGTACAGTAAAAGAAGAAGAAAAAACTATTGATAAAAAAGAAAAAGCTAAAGCAAATTACAAAGCAACCGAAATAAAAAGTTTGTCACAAATTAGTAAACAAGAATTACAAAGAATCACTACCAAAATCTCAGAACTCGATAGAGTTCTCGGTAGTAGTGATACAACCGGACAAAACGCAGGCTTTGTTCCAGGTAGTCTTGTTCTTCTTGGTGGCGAACCTGGCATTGGTAAATCCACACTTTCTATTCAACTGGCTTCTCTCATCTCCCCTACTATTTATATTTCAGGTGAAGAATCTGTCGAGCAAATCAAGATGCGCGCCGACAGACTAAAAATAAAATCTGACAAACTATTTCTTGCCAACGAAACTAATATTGAAACTATTTGCGCGACAATTGAAAAAGCCAAACCAACTATGGTTATTATTGATAGTATACAAACTATTTATTCAGAAGAAGTAGAAGGTGAACCAGGCAATATCAACCAAATCCGCGCTTGTACTGCCAAACTACTCGAAGTAGCCAAAGCAACCAACACCACGATTATAATCATCGGACATGTCACCAAAGAAGGCACTGTTGCTGGTCCCAGAACTCTTGAGCACATGGTAGATACTGTACTTTATCTAGAAGGCGATAGACATCATAGTTATAGAATTCTTCGTACTGTCAAAAATCGTTTTGGTGCCACCGACGAAGTAGGAATTTTTGAGATGAATGAACTAGGTTTGCAAGCAGTCAAAAATCCTTCGGCATGTTTCTTGGAAGAACGCGAAGACAATTCTCCAGGTAGTGTCATCACTTGTCTCATGGAAGGCACTAGACCAATGCTGATTGAAATCCAAGCATTAGTCAACAAAACTAGTTTTGGTTTTCCTGTCCGCAAAGCTAGTGGTTTTGATTTGAATAGATTACACGTTTTGACCGCTGTGCTACAAAAACGTGCTGGCCTCAATCTTGGTCAATATGACATTCATGTCAATGTTGTAGGAGGTATTAGAGCCAGTGAACCAGCTGCTGACTTGGCCGTATGCCTCGCTATCGCCAGCTCATTTAAAGACAAAGAACTTGGCAAAGATTTAGTCGTATTTGGTGAAGTCGGTCTTGGTGGCGAAGTCCGTAGTATCGCCCAATTGGAAAAAAGAATCAAAGAAAGTCATGGACTTGGTATGAAAAGGGTCATCACTCACTTAGGAAAAAATAAAAACAAAACTGATATCAAAATTATCGATGTGAAGAATATTGCGGAGTTGATAAGACAGACTTAAAAATACCAAAAATGCTTGAAAGGCCTGAAAAGCCAGAAAGGCTTAAAAGGTTCCTCTATCAAAAATTAAGTTGATAAAAAAATGTTACGTTCCACATTCCTCATTCCCCATTCCACAAAAAAACACTCCGCTTTTCAGCAGAGTGTTTTATTTTTAGAAGACAACCACTCGTTTAAGGTTTTCACCTTGCTTTGCCTTCAATCCAGACTAAGTCGGGATTAAAAATAAAGCGAGGTGCGAATGGTTGTCTGAGGAACAATGAATGTAGCGGACGGCCACCCGCTCCTCGGCCCCGACCGCGTTCAACCGCGACGGGACACTCCGGCGGCGGCGCGAGCCACCGCCAACTCGAGACAGTCAGGGTTCAGAGCCCCCAGCTCGAGGAGACCATGCCGTCCGGTTTGGTACCAGACAACAGGCACTCGAATGACTCGGCCAGACCCTTTACGGGCCCCGCCGAAGTCTGCCTCAATTTTATCACCATTGAATTTTTTTACTACTTTCAAGTTCTTCCCTCCGCCGGCCAAGATAGCCAGCATTTCTAAAAGAAACATAGCACAAAAACAAAAAAAGTCAAGTATCCAACCTGGATAACTGACTTTTTTATTTTTTGTAAATCTTATTTTTTTACACCATTTTTCTTATTTTGAGTATGTGATCCTCTCAAATTATGCATCACATTACCATAAATAGCTGTCGGAAACAACAATTCAAGTACAGATTGAAAACCTTTGGAAGCCATCAAACGATCAAAATAATAACGTTTGTCATCTTCTTCTTTTTGTTTTTTCCAGAAAAAAGCAGTCTTATCAGCTGAAGGTGTATACACTTGTACTTCTTCATAACGTACTTCACCATTATCATCAGTATGCTTGATATAAAATTTAGCAAGTCTAATATCACCACCACCAGCAGCCCCTTTACTAGAAAATTTTTCTCCTTTCATAGGTGTTGGAGTATAAGATATTATTTGCACACCAGGCTGACCACTCATATGTTCTATAATATCTAACACAGGATCCATATCCGTGTAGGCTTTCAATCGTCCATCTATACGCAAATTCCTTGTACCAATATTTCTAATATAACTAAATGATTTTGGATCACTTGGATTACTAGCTATTACCAAAGCCCTTCCAAAAATGTCTATTACTCTTCTAGGGTCATCATATCCTCTTTCTATCATTTTTCTATATAATGAATCTCTATCTTTAGTTCTACCCATTGTCTGTATCAAATATTTATCTTTCAAATTAGGAGCTTTTAATCTTCTCATACCAATTTTAGAACTTTCTTCATCTTCTATTGTATATATTTTTACATCTTGTAAATTTTTATTTTCATCAACAACATCTTTTGTCCAAATAAACTGTTGTGGTGGAGACATGAAATCGTTCCATAATTTATTAATAGGGCCCTTCGTAACTCTTTCTACAACACGATCATAATATTCATCAGTAGCAGTGTACAAATCTAATAAAGACAATTGACGTCTAGCTTCAAAAACTTGACGTTTTTTTTCTAATTTCATTTCTTCTGTACTATCAAAATTATCTTTCCAAGAATTGTCCCCAAATGGAAAAGCGCGTCTAATTAATTGTCCCAAAGAAGCGTCTGATACTTCATCAGTAGTCTCTACTGAATTACCATAATGATTATTATCATTACCGTTAATTCTTGGCGAAATGGCCTTTTGCACTAAATTTCTTAAAAAAACATTTATATTTTGTAATCTTGTATTTACATTTTCTTCGTTTATACCAAAAGACTCACAAAAAATTGATGCCAACAATTCATCAGGTAGATCTTTCAAAGCACCCAATTTTTTTCTCAAATCTTTTTTTTGATAAGCTGG
Source organism: Candidatus Magasanikiibacteriota bacterium (assembly GCA_041674805.1). Taxonomy (GTDB): domain Bacteria; phylum Patescibacteriota; class Patescibacteriia; order Magasanikbacterales; family UBA922; genus UBA1557. The sequence continues at coordinate 31,571 of JBAYVA010000003.1, forward strand.
TCCATTTCCTTTGTCTTTATCATCTGTCAATGCTTCTATAAACTTTTGTAATTTATCTAAAAAATGAGCTACTTTGTGATTTTTCTTTGCTATATCAAAAAAAACATCATAATCACCTTGTGTTTCTAACAAAGCATAAATAGTATGCAAGGCAGATTCTATATTAGATTCTTGTTTGGCAGGTCCCACTAATTCTTCTTCCAAATTACTAACTTCTATAGCAGTTTTGAAAGCTGACCAAAAATCATCATCACCATAATGTGATTTCATCAAAGTACAAATATTTTGAAATTCTATTTGATGATTAAAAAAATTTGATGCTTGCAAAAATTTGTCAAAAGCAGAATCTATTTCTTTACCACAAGGCTTTATCTGTGACAGATATTCATACAAAAGTTTTATTATAGATTGTCTTTTTTCAAGTTCTGCACTTTGAGATTTGTCAGCCAACTCGAAAAATACATCGACAGCTTTTCTTTTATTTTCACCATCACGTAACACTTTTTCATCTTCTTTTTCGGACAAACGAAGATTACCCAATAATTCAACTTTTTTACCATCTGAAAATTCTCCTTTGTCAGCATAAAGACTAGCCATCATCGACAAATCAAGATTATGAAATTTTTTTATTTTGTCTTCTTCTGGATCAATAGGGAAAGCTGTATTTGTTGGCAAAATTTTTGCAAAAAATAATTTTTGTTTTATATCTACATTTCCATTTTTTGTATCCAAAGTATAATCAATATTATGATCAAACTCTTGCAAACCCAAAACACGTAAATGTGTTTCTTCCAATACTTCACGCATAGCTGCAGCATGATATGTCTTATCAGTTTCGTCAACTTTTCCACCAACTGGCATTACTTGCCCAGAATTTTGCACACTTATACTATCTTTTTCTGCCCAAACAATAGTATTGAAAAGAAGACGTGTGAAATCAAAAGGTTTTTCTAGAGGTTTTTCTGATGTCTTTTCCTCTTGCATCTTTTGAATAATCTCCCACATTTCCTCCACAGATCTAGATTGCGCCAAAAAAACACGCACAACTTCTCTAGTTTCTTTTTCTTTAGAAGGTTCTTTTATTTCTGGTCTTAATACTTCTCCCATAAATATAACTAAATAATAATTTATAAATAAATTAAAATAACTAAATCCAAATTTCAAATCAATAACAAATATCAAATTTTTTGATATTAATTCATTTAAATTTTGTTTGATATTTGGATTTTAAAATTTAGATTTTTTATTTTATCATTCCACATTCCCCGTTCCTCATTCCTCATTTATTCCAAATGTACACTCTTCTCCCACTCCCCCACTTTTTTCTTCAAACTAGGATATTTATCAAAATCCATACCACGAGCCACATCACGAGCCAACTTAATAATATCATTATCTTTCATTGTTGCCAACTTCAAGTTCATCATACCACTTTGTGAAGTACCATAGACTGCACCAGGACCACGTACCTGCAAGTCATATTCCGCCAAAGCAAAGCCATCACTAGTATTCTCAAAAAATTCCAAACGTTCCTTACTTTTGGCAGAATTCTTGGCAGTAAACAGAAAACAATAAGATTGGTGACTACTTCTACCTACACGACCACGAAATTGATGAAGCTGAGCTAGCCCAAAATATTCCGCTCCTTCTATCATCATCACACTAGCATTGGGAATATTTACTCCAACTTCGACAACAGAGGTAGAAACCAAAATGTCTATTTTGCCACTAGAAAAATCTTGCATAATTTCGTCTTTTTCAGCCGATTTCATTTTGCCATGCAAATAATCTACTTTGAGATCTGGAAATATTTTTTTGCTCAATTTTTCAAACTCTGCCAAAACTGATTTCTTTTCTTGACTACCAGTAAAACTATAATTTATTATTTCTATTTCATTTTCATCTTTTTCTTTTTCTTCAATCAACGGACAAATTACAAAGACTTGTCTTCCTTGCTTCACTTGTTCGCGAATAAAATCATAAGCTTTTTGTCTGTTACTATCTTCAACTAATCTTGTCTTAATTACTTTTCTGTCTTTTGGCATTTGCTTGATAATAGACAAATCCAAATCTCCATACATAGTAAGAGCAAAAGAACGTGGAATCGGCGTCGCGGTCATAGACAAGAAGTGAGGTGTGGTTTTCTTGTTGCCACTTTTTTCTTTGATTGTTTTTCTCTGCTCAACACCAAATCTATGTTGTTCATCGACAATGACTAATGCTAAATCTTTGAACTTTATTTTGTCAGACAATAAAGCATGTGTACCAATGATAACATTCATTTCACCTAATTCTATTTTCTCTGATATTTCTTTCAAAGACAAACTATGTTTTTCAACATTATCTCCACCCATCTCTATTTTATCTCTATTTATCTCTTTATCTTTATTTACAAATCTCATCGATCTAGTTAAAAGACAAACTCCAATATCATGCTCACTAAAAAGTGAAGTAAATGATTCAAAATGTTGCTTTGCCAAAACTTCTGTCGGCGCCATAATAGCTACTTGATAATTATTGACTACCGTGTTCAAAGCTACCATCGCGGCTACGATTGTTTTTCCAGAGCCAACATCACCTTCTAGCAATCTATTCATTGGCGTGTTTTTTTCTAAATCTTGTATAATTTCCCAACTAGCAACTTTTTGATCACGAGTAAGTTCAAAAGGCAAAGAAGCTACAAAATCTTTGATAGTCTGTTCACTAAATTTTATTTTTGAAGCTTTGGAAACTTTGATAGCCTGACGCAACATCTCAGCACGCAATTGCAAAATAAATAACTCATCAAACTTGAGACGTTTTTGTGCAAATTTTATCTCATCTAAATTTTCAGGAAAATGTATAGCTCGGATAGCTTCATTTAGTCCCATCACATCAGCCACGTCACGCACATCTTCTGGTACCCAATCCACTATATCTTCAATATAGTGAATAGCCTGACTCATAATAAAACGCAATTGTTTTTGAGTAATTCCTGCTGTCAACGGATACATCGGCACAATCCTAGCCGTATTATTTGTACCCACATTCCTCATTCCTCCTTCCTCATTCCTCACTCTATCATAACTCGGGCTAACCATTTGTAAACCAAACATATCTGACTTCACTTTACCAGAAAAATATAATTCATCACCCACATGCAAAGTTTTACTAATAAAAGGCTGACCAAACCAGACAATTCGCAATCTTTCTTTACCATCAAAAACCAAAGCTTCTGTGATAAGTTTCCTACTTCTATGACTTCTTTTGGTATTTATCAATTCTATTTTAGCTTTGATAGTTACTTCTTGTCCTGTTTGCAAATTACTAATATCCAAAATTTCACTATAATCTTCATAACGAAACGGAAAATAAAACAACAAATCTTCAATAGTTTCAATGCCAAGATAAGACAATCTTTTTTCAAGAGTCTTCCCTATTTTGTTTAGTTTGTTTACCTTAGTTTTTAGACCATTCATATTTATAGTTCCTAGTTCAGAGTTCTTAGTTCAAAGTTGTTATTTCTCATTTTCTATTTGTTAGTCCCCAAATATATTGTATCAAAAAACTCCCTCTTTGGGGAGTGTGCTTTGTGCTCTCGCTAAGAATCGAACTTAGATTATCAGTTCCGCAAACTGATGTCCTATCCATTGAACGACGGGAGCCTTTCTAAAATTATGGAAGGATTATAATACAAAATTGTGATTTTGTCAATAAAAAACAGCTAAATCTAAAAAATTCGCCATCTTCTAGATATCATATCTGTAATAGGTTCTTCTTCCTTTTCTAGGTTTTCATCAATAAAAGAACGCAAAGTCATACGAATTTCATTTGGATCCATATCCATCAGAGGTATACGCAAAATAGGGCTAAAAGAAGACAAACTTTCTATATACAAATTTTTTACAACTTCTTGTGGATTGTAAATAATATAAAAATCTTTCAATTCAGAATAAACATAAAATCTATCATTGACGATTACTCCCAAATCAGTAATACGAAAAGGAATAATAATAGGATCTTGTTGTGATTGCAAAAAAATAATAACAGCAAACAAAACCAAAACCAAAGAAAACAAAAAACTCGCACTAAGTAAAGAATATATCAAAAAAATACCTCCCAAAACACCCATAAAAATATACCAGAATTTACTTCTTGTATATTTTTCATATTCCGCAATACTCCACTCGTGTAATATTTCACCAATGTTTGGATTTTCTTCTAATTTTTTTGGCATACTTTTTTATATAAAGTTATATACATATAATAGCATATTTATTTTTTTTAGTCTATATATATTTTTAAAAAAAATCTAAAATCCTAAATCAAAAATCTAAATTATAATCAACTACCCCGCAGTCCCGACAAACTCAGGATTAAAATAATTTACTTATGATTTTAGATTCACAATAAAAAAACCTCCCAATAAAGAGAGGTCTTTTAAAATTTGAAATAACTATTAGATATCTAGGTTGTCGATAGCACTAGTATCAATATCATCATGACTATTACTACTACTTGTTGATGATGATTCAGGTCTACGGTGTTGTGAACCTTCTGGTTCGTTAATTTTTAAGTTTACAAGGGCATTGTTCTTAGCGCCAACAACTTTCAATAAAGTGCGGATAGCACGAACAGTGTTTCCACGTCTACCAATGACATAACCAATGTCAGTTGGATTAAGATCCAAAGTGATAAGAACACCACGTTCATCTACTGTACGGGTAACTTTTACTTCTTCTGGATTGTTTACAATCGCCTTAACGACGAATTCGATAAATTCTTGATCTTGTACCATATCTTTTCAATATTACATAATAAATAAACTCATCCGCGGTAAACTGACTAAACAGTATAGGCTAAAAGCCTACTTATATGTCTTTTGCGGACATAAATCTACGATAATTTACAAACTTTCTCGACTAAAAGAATGCTCAAAACCGTGAAAATATTATAACACAAAAAAGTTGTAAGGTCAATATAACGACAAAAATGATTTATCCACAAACAAAAAATACAAAAGAATAAAGTTTAGCCATTTTTTGTTATTTTTAACAAAAAAACATTCAAATATTATTTCTATCTCTATTCCACAACGCCGGATTCATTTGCACGTATTTGTATATTTGATGGTATTTTTTTTCATTCCTAATGATATGATCATGAAATGACCGTTGCCAAATGAATCTTGGTAAACATTCTTGATGAATTATTTTAGATGATGTGGTTTTGAAGGCGCCAATTAATTCTGAAATCGATTTTATTTTGGTTTTTTTGTCAGGTTTATTTTGTATTAAAATGTCTGGATTGTTTCCAACATCCGTAGGGACAGGTCGCGACCTGTCCCTACCATTGCTGTCTAAATAATTTTCCTAATTTTATTCCCTTTAAATAAATCTATTTTTATTTCCTCCATATTTTTTTAATAAATAACAAATTTATTATAACACAAAAAATATCTATTCAAAATATCACAACAGACACTCTCCTCCCCCACGATAAGGGGGAGGTCGGGAGGGGGTTGCGTGGCAATAAAAAAACAAAACCCACCCCCGAAAGGGTGGGAAATGTTTAGAAAAATATCTAATTTGTTCAAATTCAATTTAATGAATCAAACTATTAGTTATTTTCTGTTGCTAAGAATTTAGCAGATGGTAATACATCTACGTATGTACCTGTAATACTTGATGTAGTTTCATCATCATCCCAAGTAATACCTGTAACTTTCATAGCAATTTGAGCACTAGCATCGACAGCTGAAGTTTTTACTGATAGATAATATACACCTGTTGTACCAATTTCTCTATCAGAATCAGCTAAACCACTTAAATCCCAACCACCAGCATCAGTAGCATCAGAAACTGTAGTTGTTGCTAATGAACTTCTTGTTGAATCTAACAATTCAACATAAGTTGTAGTAACACCAGTTTGTACTAAATCCAAAGTTATACCTTTGAAATCAACAGTACCACCGTCAGCAGTGATTGTAAGTTTAATCATTTCGTTGTCACCAATACTCAAGAAACCTTTTTGAGCAGCTTCAGCACCAGCTGTATAAGCTAATACTGGTCTAGCAGCACGTAATTCAAATACATTACTTGCACCAGCAGAAGTTGATGTGTCAACAACATCATCACCTTGTGTAGCAGAAGCTTCATAGCCAGTCATTTCAAATGTTGTTGTAACACCTGAAGCGATACCTAAGTCTGAATCAACAAGAGCAAAGTCAGCATAGACATCTACTGTTGTTTTCTTACTCAAATCAATTGTTAAACCATCAAAGTTTGCAACTCCAGAGAAGAATTGTGTAACTTCTTTGTTACCAATACGTACAGCTGTTACAGCAGCTGAATTTGACATTGTCAAATCAAGATCTGTAAGAGTGAAAGTATCATAACTAGGTTCAAATTGTAAAGAGTAAACTTTTACATTTTTTGCTTCACTCAATACGATATCAGCATCAGGATTAGCTGAAGCTAATGAATCAGTTAAACCACCAGCAGCAACAGTAACAGTTTGACCTGTTACAGCACTTGTAGTAGTAGTAATACCATCAGAAGAACCTTTAAATTCTACAGCAAGAGTAGTTGTAACAGCACCTGTAGTAGAAGAATCAAGACTTCCATATACATCCAATGTCAAAGTATTTTCTTTTGACAATAGAGTACTTACTGTGAAGTTGTTTGAAGCAGCAGGATCTTTGATAACATCTGTATCACCAGATACATGTAAATCAGAGATATTTGCTACACCATAAGCACCACCAACAGTTACAGTATATTTCTTAATTGTAACATCTTGTGATGTTGGAGCTTTAATTACGAAAGAAGCTAATTTATAATCACTAGCACCAGTTGTAATTGTTCTGTTTGCATAACTAGTATTCTTTGATACTGACAATGTTCCTGAAGAAGCTGTCATAGCTTTACCAGTAGCACTACCAGATACGTCATATGTAGTACCTGTACTATATAATGCATCACCACTTAAATCTTCAATTTTTACAGCATTACCAGAAGAAACGATAGAAAATACAAAAGCATCATTAGAATCAACAGTTTCTGCAAAATCAGCAGTAACTACTAATTTTTGTTTGCCTTTTACTTCAAATTCTTCATCACAAGTAATAGTTGCACTAGTTACGTCAACTGGACCACAAACAGTTTTGCCATCCAATTTAACTCTTAAATTTTCTAAATCTAAATCTCCAGCAGTTGTATGTAATGTACCGGCACTAGCTGTAATTGAGATAGGCAATTCTGTAACTACTACAGTTTCGTCACTAGCATCCAATTCAGCTACCAACATTACGATATCTTTTGTTTTTGGAGCGTAAGTTCCTGCTTTTGGATTATCTGAATGTTCATCAATAGACAAAGCACCACCTTTGATAGTATGAGTAACTTCATTAGAAGCATCAACATCAGTTGGTACTGTTAAGAAACCATTTTTTGTTCCTTTAGCTACTACGTCTGTTCTTTCATCTAATACAAGTTTTACTGTTTCACCGTTGCCAGAAACGACATCAGCTTTTACAGTGAAATCATAATTGATTTCATCTTGTTCAAGTAACATTGGACTACTCAAAACAAATTTTACATAGTCATTACTGCCCAATTGTACTGGACCAGCAACAACTTCATCACCATAATACAAAGTGTAATCAACAACATCAGATGTACTAGCTGTACCTTTTTGTTTCAATAAAACAGAGTACAATTTTACATCTTCAGTAGTTGAAGCATCAAAAGAGAATTCAGCTACAGTTTTGTCAGTTTCACCAACAATTAAATCTGAAGTGTTACCACTATAATCAAAAGTAATACTTGGAGCAGACACACCAGAAACTGTCATTGCATTACCACTGATTGGGAATGTAGCATTTACTTTTGCTGTAGTTTCTACTGAAGCAATTCTCAAATAACTTGAGTTACCAGAATCAGCAAGAGTACCATTCATATCAGCTACGATACTGATAGATACTGAAGAGTTTGCAGGAATAGTGATTTTGTTACTATCTGTTGAGAAATAGATTTCTACTTCATCATCAGAACCCAAAACACGTTTACTACCATGTGTTATACCGTCTACTACTACGTAAACTTTATCAAAATCATCATAACGTCCAAGACCAGCACGTTCTACAGTAAGACCTGTAAGATCTACTGCTTTGTCGCCAGCTTTTGCTACCATAGTAACGTATGTTTGTCCCAAAATATCTTTTGGAAGATTCATACTACTTGGAGTATTAGCACTTAGACTCAATGTCAAAGTACCAGCTTGATTTGGAGTTTCAGTTGATGGAGCAGTTTGCATCAAGATAGCTGATTCAGTTACAGAAGCTGTACTCATTTCTACAGAAGCAAATACTTCAGCAGAAACTGTACGAACAGCAGGAGCTGTTACTTTTGATAAAGTACCAGATACTTTATACAATTTACCTGACATAACACTATATACATCTGTAGTACCAGATTTCTTAACTAGCATACCTTCGTGAAGAGTAGCTGTTGAAATTTGTTTACTAGTTTCGATATAAGACATTAATTCTGTATCAGGCAATGTTCTTAATACTGCTGATTGATTCCAATTACTGCCGTATAGTGAGATAGCTACTTGTTCACTTAAAATATGACTAAGTTCGCCACCAGGAAGGATCGCGAAAACGCGAGCTGCTTCAGCACTTTTTACAAGCATACTACCTTCACGGAAAGTAAGCATTCTTGAAGCCAATGGGAATTGAGCTAAACAAGTTTCAGGAATTGTTACAACACCTGAGAAATCCTTGTACCAAGTATAAAATACTGATTCATTTGGGATAACTTGTCTTTTTAAATCACTACTTATTACGTATACAGATGCTTTACCAGCTACTTTTACTAAGTCGCCAGCTTCAACTGTAGGACATTCACCTTCAGCATGAGCAACTACTGGTGCAAGTGCGGCTAAACCAACACTCCATACCATAGTCATTGCTACTACTGAAAAGGTGAACAATTTTTTTCCGAATTTTAATACATCGTTCATAAATACCTTTTAAATTTATTGAAACGCGCCTCCGTATAGGTGTAAACACCACGGTGTCGTGACAATAAATCTGAATAAATAGCCACTCAACTCTGCCTTACGACAGATCGACCTTGTGGTCAAGTGGGATCTCTCAAATAGTTTGCTTTTGGCAAAACTTACTTGAGATAGAGTCTCGTCGGCCAAGACGAGTGCCCTTTTTTCCCAAAATAGATTTCTCTATCTTGGTTACTGTATGGCCCACAATTCACCAATGATGAACTTTGGCTCATACAGTATAATACTTTGAATTTTGAAATTTAGTAATTTTAAATTTTAAATTAAATGTTATTTTTTGAACTATGATATATCTTATTAAAGATACGTACTAATTCACTTGTTTCTAACCATAAACTTCTTAAATCATTTTTGTTATTTATTTTTAATTCACCTAATAACTCTATCCAATATTTCGTTTCATTTATTTCTTTTCTCACTATAGCTATCTTATTTATAAAATCTTTTTTAGAACTAGCACTATTTGCTTCTCTATAATTCGCTCCAACACTTGTCGCTGATCTTATTAACTGTGATATAATAGCTCTATTCAAATTTGTTATTTCAATACCTTTTAGATAATTTAAGATTGATTTACTAAAATCAAATGTTCTCTTTTCTAAATTGTATTCCATACCCTCCAAAAATTTAAAATTTAAAATTACTAAATTTAAAATTTTTCTACACTACTACTAGTAGTCGTAACAACACTTGATGTGTTACTATTTACTACAGGTAATATAATAGGTATCACCGGTGTAGTAGTCAATATTTGTTCTTTCGTTGTTACTACTTCTTTACTCACAGTATCTACAGAAGTCTTTAGTTCAATAGTTTTTTTCACGGCTTCTAGAATATTTGTTTCTACCAAATTTGTTACTGTTGTTTTTTCACTTTCTACTGCTTTGGACATCTCAGCTACTTTGCTAGTCAATTCTGTAGTTTTTATTTGTGCATCTTGGACTGGTGTTGTTGTTTTCAATTCCACACTACTTGTTGTTGTATTTGTAGTAGTCACACTGACATCTTCTTTTATAAGAGTACTTGTAGTATTCAAAGCTTGTGATTCACTTGTCGCTACATTATTGTTAGCACTAGCAGACAATCCTACCAAATCTTCTTTCGCTTTTTCTGTATCTTTTTTTATTTCTTCTACAGCAGTAGCTAGATGATCTTTGATAATGATTTTTTCTTCTTCAGAAACAGCTGTCTTAGATTCTACTTTCTTTTCCAAAACTCTTTCTACCATCTGCAAACTAGTTTGTGAGACATCTACTGCTTTGGCAGACAATTCTTTGGAAAGACTTGCATCTACGACATTTTGTGAAGCTACTTCTTTTAGTGTACTAGATATTTCTTGAGTTTTTAGAGCTACATCTTTTACCAAATCTGATATTTTTATGACATCACTGTCTTTTAGTTCTTCTTTGGCAGTATCCAATTTTTGTTGCAATTCATCTGAAGCTTGTCTAATAATTTTAGTTTTTACATTTATATTTGCATCACTGTCAGCTACTTCTTTTAGTACTTGAGCTCTCTTTGATGCAAACTCCAAATTCAAACTAGCTTTATTTTCTTTTGATGTAACTACCAGCTGACCTTGTTCTACGACATTACTTATAGCTTTTTTGGTGGACCACATGATATCTCCAGGTTCAGCATAAGCACTTGCTATCCAACCACCAGAAGTGATGATAAGTGCTAATACCGTAGTGAAAACTGGTTTCAAAGTTCTTCCAATATTCTTTGGTAAAAGCATTTGATAAACATGAGCAATGTTTTTTAATTTTTCTGTCAAAATGTTTTCATTTTCATTGTGAATTGTTTCTACCGTAGTTTTGGCAATTTGACTCATCAACATTTTTTTATTTTCCAAAACCCAAGAAGGACGTGCTGTTAACACTTCCGTATTTTTCAAGTTCTTCAATTGTTCTTTCATTCTTTTCATAAAAATAAATAGAATTTTGAATTTAGTCCCGACTAGTCGGGATAAAATTTTATTTACCTCTCCAACATCTTCTTCAATATTTTCAACGCTCTATACAAAGTAACTCTGACATTAGTAGTATTCTTTTGCAAAATATCTGATATTTCACTTGTACTCATTTCTTCTACATATTTGAGTAAAATAATTTCTTGATATTCACGTTTCATTTTTTGCAAAGCTTTTGCCACTCTTTCTATTTCTTGTTTATCACCCAAATTTTTCAAAATCTTCGTCTCAGCAAAAATATCGCCAACTTCTTCTATAGATATTTCCAAATTGTGATTCTTACGATAATAATCTATCAAAGTGTTACGAGCTATTCTATAGATAAGTCCACTAAAACTATTTATCACAGCTTCTCTATTGTCTATCAAATAGTTCCAAACTTTTAGAAAGACTTCACTTGTAATATCCTCAGCTTCTTCTCTATTACCTAATTTCATATATACAAAACGATAAATTTTTTGTATATAAAGATCATAAAGAGTAGCGAAGCTGTCAGTATCTCCCATTTGTTGGATTTTGTGAACAAGGAATTTTTCCTTATATTCAGCCTTCATATATAGAAGTCGTAAAAAATAAAAAAGTGTTACAGTTACCAAACCAAAACAATAGTTTATCTACCTATAACACGAAAAAATAGCTCAAGTGAGCTGAAATTATTTAAATTTTGAAATGCTTTTATCATAAATAGCGTAAGTGACTATAACACATAATACGCAAAAAGGCAATAATCTGTGTACAAAATGTAGTCAAACATAACATAGTTATAAAATTATAATGTTATAAAGTTTGTAAAGTCTACAATATTTAAAATTGTAGATAAATTAGCCAAATTATCTAACATAATTATTTAAAACAAATATTATAAAAAACCTATTTTTTGGCTAAAATAACAATTAAAATGAACAAATTCGCACTTACAACATTACAACGTTATAACATTATAACTTTATAACTTTACAAACTTTATAAACTCTTTGTATATAATAGTGTAAACAAATATCCACTTAAAATCAAAAACAGTCTTGACAAAACCGCAAAAATTTGATAATATTAGTCTATACAAACATAAATATGCCTGAAACAAACAATAAACAAGCCAAAGAAATCATTCGCGTTTCTATTTCAGAAGCTGCCAGACTCTTTGGTGTTAATCCACAGACCATTAGAAGAGCTATCAAAAGTCAAGAAATCACTTATGTAGTAGTAGCAGGCAGATACAAAATAAATTTTGAAAGTCTAGTCCGTTGGTCCCAAAAAAAAGTTACTGTCAAAAATAAAGCTGAAAAATACGGCATAGGCCAATATGTGGATAAATGGAAAATAAAAAACACTCTTTACTCCCCTAGTCCAAAAAGCATCCAAAAAGAAGAACTAGATGAAGAAAACAACAACTCATCAAAATTATAAACTCCAGCCAAAAAAGCTGGATTTTTGTTGACAAAACAATAACTAAAAAGTAACTGACAAAGTTTCTTTAATTACTTTTAGTTACCTAAAGTTACTGATAAGTTAAACTATAAAGCATAACAAGACAATAACTAAAAGTAACTGGTCTAAACTTTGTCAGTTACTTTTAATTACAGTTATTGTTAGTTATTGCTAGTTATTGTATAATAAACTAAATAAAAAAGATAAAAAAATAATTATGAAATTTGTAGAAACCTATCTAAAAAAACACCATTTATTCAGAACTCCTCACAAATGGTTTTTGGCTTTTTTATCATCCCCTATTCACTTAGCCGAATTACACTACAAAAAAAGATACCACTTACAATTTGCCCATGCTCGCAAATTATTTATTTTTGATATGTTATTATTTTTTGGTGTTTTTATTATTTTATCAGCTGGCATTTTTTGGAAACTATATGATCCAACAGTGACTGACTTAGTTTATCTTTCTATTGAAAAAGAACCTCATCGTGTTTTGAGTGGTGAAGATTTCAATTTTGAAGTTGTGTACAAAAATGAAAGTGAAGTAAAACTAGTTTCACCAAAATTAATTTTACAATTACCAGATGGCTTTGTCTTACAAAAAACTGAACCAGAAAATAATTTTGATAAAAATAAAAATACTTTTTATCTTTCAGACTTAGCCAAAAATGACGCAGGAAAAGTCAGTATTTTTGGTCGCATTTATGAAACACCTCACTTAGAAACACAAATTATAGCTTCTCTTGAATACCAACAAGAAGGTAAAAAACATTTAGAAAAAGCTAGCACACCTTTTATCGCAATTCTACGTGGATCAGTACTAAAAAGTTTTTTCAATATTGCAGACAAAGCATTGTCACACTCTAGCTTAGCTTTTGATTTAACTATAAAAAATGATGGAGATACACCAATAGAAAAAATAAAAATACCTTTGCCAAATATCTCAGGTATCACACTCCTAAATGAAAAAATAACAAAAGGAAAAATAGCCAACAACATTTGGGAAATAGACAATCTGCTAGCAAAAGAAGAAAGTATTTTGACAGCTTACTTCAATTTTAATATCAAAAACAAAAATTCACAAATAGCTCTAGAAATTGTGCCAAAAGTCATTATCAACGAAAAAGAAATAGCTCAAGAAAAAATCCAAAAAAATATTCAAATTTTTTATCCAAACTTGACGATTAATAGTAATTTTGAAAATGATCTTACTCAAGTTTTACCAGGTGAAAATATAAATTTGTATTTGAATTTACAAAATACTGGCGACGTAGATTTGAAAAATCTAAAAATAACTTTGCCCGTAGACACTAATATCATTGATAAAAATAAATTTGTAACTTTGAACAAATTAACTATTGAAAAAAATAATATCTACTTAGATTATGAAAATAATCCTAACTTAAAAAAATTAGATAAAAATAAAAACATAGAATTAAAATTGATTTTGCCAATACTAGAATATCCAAAAGGCAACACTGATTTATTGTTGGGATTGAATCCTCAAATAGAAGCTCAACTAAATGATATAAACAATGTTTACAAAACAGATTTTGAAACCAACAAAATAAAAATTGGTACCAATATTTTCACAACTGCTGAAATTCGTTACTTCACCAAAGAAGGTGACCAATTGGGCAGAGGTCCACTACCTATCAAAATTGGCGAAGAAACAAAATACTGGGCACTCATTGAAATCCAAAATACAACTAGTCGTATCAGCAATATAAATTTCAAAGCTACTTTACCTAGTTATGTAAAATGGACAGGAAAAAGTAGTGTCAGTATTGGACGTGATCTTAGTTTTGATCCAATTACTAGAAATATTTCTTGGAGCAGTGAAAGACTTGCCGCCAATAGCAATGCTGGAATTTATTTTGAACTTAGTGTCACACCTGATGCTACTATGATAGAAAACAATTTGATAATGTTGAAAAATATCAATATCACAGGTTTGGACAGTTTTTTGAATGTTTATCTAAACAAAAATTTAGCAAATCTAGATAATTCTCTAAAAACTGATACTATTGGCAAAAACAAAATGACAAGTGACGAAATAAGTGAATAAAACTCTTAAAAAATATATATAATCTAAATAGTTTTTACTAATTGCCAAAACCACTATTTTAGTATATAATAATCAGCGGTCAAAACGCTATGAATCATATCAATTTTTTACACAAAAATAATCCCGAAGAAAAAACCAAAATAAACACAAAAAAGTGGTTATTTTTATTATTATTATTTTTTTTCTTAGGTTCAGGTATTTCTTTGGCTTACAATACTATTATCAAAAATAATGACAAAAATGACTTGATATATTCTGAAAACGCCTTAGAACCAAAAAAACCCGAAGGTCTCTTCAAAAAGCTATCTTATCTTATTTTCAACAAAGAAGTAGCGTTGGAGGGTTCAAAAAATGACAGAATAAACGTCTTATTACTAGGTATGGGAGGTTTGGGTCACGATGGTCCATACTTGACAGATACCATAATGATTGCTAGTCTAAAACCTTCTACCAATGAAGTAGCTCTTATTTCTATTCCTCGTGATTTGGGTGTCTATACTGCCAATTACGGTTTACGAAAAATTAATAGTCTAAATTCATTTGGAGAAGTAAAACAAGCCAACATGGGCGGTGCCTATGCCACGGAAATAATTTCCAAAACATTTGGCTTGGATATACAATATTATTTACGTGTAGATTTTAATGCTTTTGAAAAAATAATAGACGAAGTAGGTGGTGTAAAAATTAATGTAGAAAGATCTTTTACTGATTACATGTACCCTACCCCAAATTATCTTTATCAAACTCTTGTTTTTGAAAAAGGTATCCAAACCTTAAATGGTGAAACAGCTTTAAAATTTGTACGTTCTAGACATGGCAACAATGGAGAAGGATCAGATTTTGCTAGAGCCGAAAGACAACAAAAAGTAATAATGGCTCTCAAAGAAAAAATCTTATCATTTGGAGTATTGGCAAATCCAGTAAAAATAAAAAATATTATTGATACTCTGGAATCACACATTACTACCAATATGACTTTTGAAGAAATGGTAAGTTTTGGCAGTGTAGCCAAAGAATTACAATCACAAAATATCAAGAATCTAGTAATAGACAATGGTATCAATGGTTATCTAGTAAATTATACAGATCCAAAAACAGGTGCTTTTATGCTCGCACCAAACACTGGAAATTTTTTGAAGATATCTGATGCTATCCAAAATATTTTTGAAAATGATAGTACCACTGCAAATAATAATATTAACGGAAATGATACAGAAACTCCTATTCAAGAAGCCCCAAAATTAGATTATGCTGAAGTTGAAATTCAAAATGGTACTTGGCAAGCTGGTTTAGCCACAAGATTAAAAGAAAAATTAGTTAATGAAGATTTTTTTGTAAATGAAATTGGTAATATTGAAGTAGAATTAAAACCTTTTAGAGAAAGTGGCATTTATGCTATTACTTCTTCTACCAAAGAAAAAAATTTGGAAAATGTTTTGAAAGGACTAAACAATGAATTGAAAATACCTATCAAACAAAATTTACCAACAAGTATCACGACACTTAGCAGTTCCACAGATATTTTGGTAATTTTGGGAGATAATTTTGTAGAATAAAATTTTTTAAATAAATCAAATAAATTATATGTTTGAAAAGAAGATAATGAAGAACAATTTACCAACGATAGCTTTGATAGGAAGAGCCAATGTAGGCAAATCTACTTTTTTTAATACCTTAATAGAAGAACACAAAGCTCTAGTTTCTAATATTGCTGGCACCACTAGAAACAACAACGAAGGTATCATGGTATGGCGTGGTAAAGAAATAAACGTCATTGATACAGGTGGCGTTGATAATGATGAAAACGAATTTTTTGCTGATGAAATTTTGGATCAAGCACACAGAGCTCTTGAAAAAGCTGATATCATTGTTATGATAGTAGATGCCAAATCTCCCCTACTTCCACAAGAACGTGACTTAGCAAAAAAAATGAAACAAGATTATAAAGACAAAAAAATATTTTTGCTAGCCAACAAATCTGACAGTAAAAGAGACAGAACTAATTTTGACCAAAGTTATTACAAACTAGGTTTTGGTGAACCTATTCTTATTTCAGCTGTAAATGGACATGGCGTCGGAGATTTTTTGGATATTCTTTACAAAGAATTTGGCAAATTATCTAGCAGACCAAAAAAGATGAAAGAAGAAGTAAGTAGTATCAAAGTAAGTCTTATTGGCAAACCAAATGTTGGCAAATCTTCTATCTTCAACAAAATTATTGGCGAAGAAAAAGTAATCGTCAGTGATATTGCTCATACAACACGCGAACCTTTTGATACAGTGATTGAATATGAAGATGATGAAAACAAAAAAACCAAAATTACTTTTATAGATACTGCTGGTATTCGTCGCAAAGCCAAAGTTGATGGCTTTCTAGAAAGACAAGGTATTCAAAAGAGTCTTGAAACTATTGCTAATAGTGATATAATTTTATTAGTAATAGATGGTAGTGAAACTATCTCTTCACAAGATATGCAATTAGGTGGTCTTATTGAACGCAAAAGTAAAAGTGTCATTATCATAGTAAACAAATGGGATTTAGCAGAAGACAACAGTGATGAAGCTAGAAATGATGTCAAAAAAATGGTTTACAGTCATTTTCCTCATTTAGATTTTTCACCAATACTTTTTATTAGTGGCAAAACTGGTTATAGAACACAACAAATTTTTCCAGCCATCATAAAAGTAATTGAAGCTAGAAAAACAATTATTACTGAAAATGCTTTGGACAAATTTATAGACAAAATTATCAAAACACACAAACCATCTCGTGGCAAAGGAACTAGACAACCAAAAGTTTTGGGACTAAAACAAATCAATGCCGATCCTCCTATATTTACTCTTTTTATCAAATACAAAACTTCTTTGCACCGCTCTTATATCAACTATATTGAAAATAAATTGCGTGAAAAATTCAACTTTTTTGGAACACCGATTGTGATCAAAATGGCTAAAATGAAGATTACCAAGTAAAATTTTAAATTTAATCCCGATTTAAATCAGGACAAAGTTTCTAAATTAATAAGTAACACTTATTTATGAAGCTTATCGTTGGACTGGGTAACCCAGGAAAAAAATACGAGAAAACTCGTCACAATGTTGGTTTCATGGTCTTAGACGAATTACACAAAAATTTGTTATCTTTTGGTATTACACCTTGGGAATTAAGCAAAAAATTCAATGCTCTAGTCTGTGGTTGTAGTCTAAAAGGAGACAAAATAATTTTGGCAAAACCTCTAACTTTTATGAATAGTTCGGGTGAGGCTGTCCAAAACATAGGACATTTTTACAAACTAAATCAAAAAGACATTCTAGTAGTACACGATGACAAAGATATTTTGTTAGGTGAAATAAAAATACAAGAAAATCGTGGTCCTGCTGGTCACAATGGTATCAAATCAATTATAGAACATATTGGCACCCAAGATTTTTCTCGCGTACGCATTGGTATTGCTAGCGACAATAAAAACAAAATGAAAGACATCCCAAAATTTGTTTTGAATAAATTTGGTTTTTTAGAAAAGAAAAAATTACAAGCAAGTATTAGTGAAGCGATTGAGAAAATAATGGAGATTATAAGCTAGTAAGCAAGGTAAGCAGAATAGGCAGGATAAGTATTTTGTTATCTCAATTTTATATCTATTTTATCTCAATTTATTTTAAAACAATCCGCAAACCAGTATTCCACCCAAGGCGGACAAGTATCAGTATATCAGTATTTTCACATGCAAAAAGAAATCCTCCTCGCCCACTTTCCAAAAATCACAGTCAAACGCTACCAGCAACTACTGGCAGCTTTTTCATCTCTAGAAGAAGTTTGGCAAGCAGAATTTGATGAATTAACAAAAACAGGTCTTGATGAAAAAATTATTCATGAATTTTTGACTTGGCGAGAAAAATTAGACGAAGAAAAAATATACAAAATATTGGAACAAGAAAAAATTCAATGTCTTACTCTCAATGACAAAAATTATCCGACATTACTCAAAGAAATTTATGATCCCCCATTTTGTCTTTTTGTACGTGGTAATTTACAAAAAGATGATTTCAATTTGGCTGTTGTTGGTACCAGAAAATATACTACTTATGGCAAACAAGTTACTGAAAATTTGGTAACAGACTTAGTACATCAAGGTGTGACTATTACTAGTGGATTGGCTTTTGGGATAGATATCATTGCTCATCAGACAACACTAAAAAATAATGGCAAAACTATTGCTGTCTTGGGCTCTGGTATAAACAAAAGACACATTTATCCACACGAACACCAAAATATTGCCGAAGAAATAATTTCCAAATCTGGAGCTGTTATTTCTGAATATCCACCAGGAACTTTGCCAAACAAATATACTTTTCCACGTCGCAATCGTATCATTGCTGGTATTTCTTCTGGTACTCTGGTCATAGAAGCTGCTGAAAAATCTGGAGCTCTCATCACGGCTGAATGTGCGCTAGAAGCTGGACGAGAAGTCTTCGCTGTTCCTCAAAATATTACTTCAAATACCTCTATTGGACCAAATCAACTGATCAAAAATGGTGCTAAACTAATCACTAGTAGCCAAGACATTATTGAAGCCTTAGACTTGCAAGATAT
This sequence comes from Candidatus Magasanikiibacteriota bacterium, assembly GCA_041674805.1. GTDB lineage: Bacteria > Patescibacteriota > Patescibacteriia > Magasanikbacterales > UBA922 > UBA1557. The sequence continues at coordinate 50,699 of JBAYVA010000003.1, forward strand.
TCAAGTTTATGTTAAAAATAAGCAAATATTAGCAGATTCGCCCGAAGAAGAAGTTATTTTGGCTATACTTAGCCAAGAACCTCGTCATATTGACGATATTACCAAAAATAGTGGCTTATCTAGTACCCAAATTAGTGCCAACTTGACAATTATGGAAATGAAGGGTAAAGTGCGAAATCTTGGGAATATGATGTACGTGACAAGAAGTTGAAAGTTTGTAAAGTTATAATGTTATAAAGTTGTAATGTTATAAAATTTGTAAAGTAATTTGTTTTAATCCCGACTAAGTCGGGACCTAAATTAAAAATTTTCAAAATATGAATTTTGAAAGCGCCTACAACTATATCCTCTCCCTCTCCAACATGCCACGCATGGAATATATGAAAGAGGGCAACATGTGCGATTGGTACTTGAAACGTCTCCAATTCTTTTTGGATTTGCTAGGTAATCCGGAGCAAAAAATCAAACACTATATTCACGTGACAGGCACCAGTGGCAAAGGTTCGACTGTTTCTTTTTTACACAATATCTTGCAAGCTAGTGGCAAGCGTGTTGCGTCGACTTACTCCCCTCACCCAACTATCATTACCGAGCGTTGGAAAGTCGGTAATAGATTCATGACAAAAAAAGAATTTGTGGAGATTGTCGAATACTTGAAACCAAAGCTCGATGAATATTTAGCCAAAACTCCTTACGACATGCTTTCATTTTTTGAACTGACAGAAGTCATTGGTTTTATATTTTTTGCTAAGAAAAAAGTGGAATGGCTAGTGCTTGAAGTTGCTTGTGGTGGACGCTATGATTCTAGCAATATCATTCCTTACAAAGATGTCGCGGTGATAACAAATATTGGACTAGACCATGTCGGTATTATTGGCAACAATAAAGAAGAAATAGCTTACGAAAAAGCTGGCATTATCAAACAAAATTGTACTGCTTTCACTACAGAACAAGACAAAAAAATCTTGAAGGTTATTGATACCGAAGCCAAATTACAAAAAGTTGTTTTGCAAAAATTGAAAATAAATGATTATAAATTGATAAAAGAAAATCTAAATAAAATTATTTTTTCTTATCAAAACGAACAATACGAAATACAAGCACTTGGCGAACACCAAATAAAAAATGCAATTCTAGTTATCAATGTTGCTAAATTTTTGAAATTGAAAATTCAAGATATTCAAAAAGGTCTTAGTCAAACTTTGCAACCTTTGCGCTTTGAGATTGTGAGAGAAAAACCATATATTATTCTTGATGGCGCGCACAACGAAGACAAAATGAAAAGCACAGTCGCAGCAATGAAAAAAATACAAATAAATAAATTGTATATTATCGCCGGTTTTAGTGGCGACAAAAAAGTAAACAACATGATAAAAAGTCTAAGTACTTTGAATCCAACATTTGTTTGTGCTACCAAAAATACTAGTAACCATTTCCGCAAAGTAGCTGACCCAAAAATCATTGCTCAAGAATTTGCCAAAAACAAAAATACTAAAACAAAAATTTTCCTTGACCCAGCTGACGCACTAGAATTTGTGATGAAAAAATTAAAGAAAAACGACGCGTTACTGATTACTGGATCAATTTTCCTAAGTGGTGAATTGCGCAAAAACTTTTATAAAATATAAATAATGTGTTATCATATATAAATAATTTAGAAATTTAGTAATTTTAAATTTTAAAACAATTTTGAATGCTCTAATTTTAAAAAGTAATTTAAAATTAATTCATTTAAAAATTTAAAATTGTTTTAAAATTCGAAATTTAAAATTCCAAAATTTCTCTAATAAACGTCTTATGAAGTTAGTCATAGTAGAGTCCCCTACCAAAGCTAAAACTATTTCCAAATTTTTGGGTGCAGCTTACAAAGTTGAATCTTCTTATGGTCACACTCGTGATTTACCAAAAAGTAAAATGGGTATAGACATTGCTGGAGGAACTTTTGAACCCACCTATGAAGTCCCAAAAGACAAAACACCACAAGTAAACAAACTAAAAAAATTAGCCAAAGAAGCTACTGAAGTCATATTCGCATCCGATGAGGACCGCGAAGGAGAAGCTATTTCTTGGCACTTGGCCGAACTTTTCAAAATTGATCCCAAAAAAGCTAAGCGTATTGTTTTTCACGAAATCACCAAAAGTGCTATCGAAGAAGCTATCGCCAATCCTCGTCACATTGATTTGAAATTGGTCGACGCCCAGCAAGCTCGCCGTATTTTGGATAGAATCGTCGGTTACGAGCTCTCCCCTTTCTTGTGGAAAAAAGTCGCCCGCGGTTTATCTGCTGGTCGTGTGCAATCTGTTGCCGTCAGATTAGTCGTAGAGCGTGAAGAAGAACGCAAAGCTTTTGTCTCACAAGAATATTGGTCAATCGATGCTCTGTTCAACAAAGTGGCAGATTTCAGTGGCAAACTTCACAGTATTGCTGACAAAAAAATCGACAAACTAGGTTTGAAAACCAAAGAAGAAGTCGACCAAATTTTGGCAAACTTGGATAGTGCGCAGTATAAAATAAAAGACATCGTCAAAAAAGAAACCAAACGCACTCCTCCACCTCCATTCACGACATCTACTTTACAACAACAAGCTAGTTACAAATTGGGCTATTCTGCCAAACAAACCATGCGTCTTGCACAACAACTTTATGAAGGAATAAAAATTGGTACTGAAGGCCAAGTCGGTCTGATTACTTATATGCGTACTGATGCCTTGAATTTGTCTGAAAAATTCTTGACTGAAAGTAAAGATTTTGTTGCCAAAAAATATGGCGAAAAATTTGCTTTGTCCAAACCACGCTTCTATGCCAACAAAAGTAAAAATGCCCAAGAAGCCCATGAAGCTATCCGCCCAACTGATGTTAGCAAAAATCCTGAATCTATCAGTGCTTATTTAGACCCTCAACAATTGAAACTTTATAGTCTTATTTGGAAAAGAGCCGTAGCCACCCAAATGGCCGTAGCCAATCTAAACAAAGAAAACATAGATATAGAAGCCAAAGAGTACCTATTTCGCGCTACCGGACAATCTGTGGTCTTCCCAGGCTGGTTACAACTCTATCCTGAGCAAATGAAAGACGAAATGTTGCCAGAAATGAAAATTGATGAATTGGTAGATTGCAAAGAATTGAAACCAGAACAACATTTCACCGAACCAAAACCTCGCTACTCTGACGCCACGCTCGTCAAAGCCATGGAAGAATACGGCATCGGCCGTCCATCTACTTATGCCCCAACTATTTCAACAATTGAAAGTCGTGGCTATGTCGAACGTGACGAAAATAAAAGATTGAAACCACTCGACATCGCCTTTGTCGTCAACAGTCTACTTGTCGAACATTTTCCAGACGTTGTTGATTACAAATTCACAGCCACCATGGAAGAAAATCTCGATGAAATTGCTCACGGTACTAAAGATTGGCAACCAATCATCGCCACTTTCTATTTCCCTTTCCACGAAAATTTAGTTTCCAAAAGTGACAATCTTACCAAAGAAGAAACAGTTTCCATGCGTGAATTGGGTATTGATCCAAAATCAAAAAAACCAATTTACGGACGCATCGGACGCTTCGGACCTTTTGTTCAAAAAGGTAGCAAAGATGACGAAGAAAAACCAACTTTCGCCAAACTAAAACCAGGTCAGACTATCGACGAACTGACACTAGCAGACGCACTTGAACTGTTCAAATTACCAAGAAGTCTAGGCAAAGACAAAACTGGTGAAGAAATACTAGCCAGTGTCGGACGCTTCGGACCTTATGTCAAAGTTGGTGCCAAATTTTATTCTACCAAAGACAAAGACCCTTACACTATCACTCTAAAAGAAGCTCTAGAAGTAATCAGAGAAAAAGATCAAGCCGATGCCAACAAGACAATAAAGCTTTTTGCAGGCAGTACTATCCAAGTCCTCAATGGACGCTATGGACCATACATCACAGATACTGAGAAAAAGATAAATGCCAAAATTCCCAAAGACATTGAACCAAAAAATCTTACTCTAGAAGAATGTGAGAAACTTATCACCGAAGCTCCTAGTAAAAAACGTAGCGCTTGGGCGAAAAAGAAGAGTGAATAATTTAGAAAACCGTCAAAATTTTGTTTGACGGTTTTTTTGTGAGTGGTATACTGAAATATACATTATATTAAAATATAGAGATAATATAAAGAGTATTTCTAATTATATATAAGAAATACTCAAGTAAAAAAAATATGAAAATAAAGAAAATTCAACTTAAAGAATTTAAACGGTTTGATGACTTGACTATTGACTTAGGGGATAGCCCAAAGAAAATAGTAGCAATCGTTGGACCAAATGGTTGCGGAAAAAGCTCAGTTTTTGATGCATTAGAAGATAAACTAAGAGATTTTAGACATCTTGGAGATGAAGGTCATTCTTTTTACTCAAAAGCCCTATATTATCAAGATGAGGAAAAACAAAAATCCATATATAACAAAGCAGAAGCAGTAAAAATTACACTTGAAGATGGGGTCATAAATCGAAAAAGTTTTTACATAAGGACTGCCTATAGATTTACTTCGAAATTTAATGTAACTCATCTTGAAGCACAGCCTGAAATTCTCGCTCTTAGGGACGAGCCAATTAGTTCTATAGCAATTGATACAAGACTCGAATCAAATTACAAAAGGCTATTAGGTAAAGCATATACTGAATTCTTTGATGGAGCAAAAACAGGAGATGAGGTAAGAGAAGCATTAATTGGAAAAGTAAATCAAATACTTAACCAAATTTTGGATATCGAAATTTCAGAATTAGGGAATATCCTTGAAAAGAAAGGCCAACTATATTTTAAGAAAGGGAATGTCGAAAATTTCCCTTATTCAAATTTATCTTCCGGTGAAAAAGAAGTCGTAGATATTATTTTGGATTTAATTATTAAAACTGAGGAATACAATGAAACAGTTTTCTGCATTGATGAGCCTGAACTTCATTTAAATACTTCTATTCAAAGAAAGCTTCTACTAGAAATAGAAAAACTAATTCCAGATAATTGCCAGCTTTGGGTGGCAACTCATAGTATTGGCTTTCTTCGTGGACTGCAAGAAGATTTAAAAGAAAAATCACAAGTCTTGGATTTTTCTGAAAAGGACTTTTTTACAGGTACCCACACCATAACTCCAATAATTCCCTCGAGAAATAATTGGCAACGAATTTTTGGCACTGTTCTCGAAGATTTGACAGGACTAATCAGTCCAAGAAAGATTATCTATTGTGAGGGAAAAGATAGACCAGGTCAAAATGGAGAAGAAAAAGGTTTTGATGCTAAGGTCTTTAATTCAATTTTCACTGTAAAATATCATGATCTTGTGTTTGTATCTAGCGGAGGAAATACAGAGCTTGACCAACGAAGCAATATTGCCATGACGATTTTAACAAAAGTTTTGAATGATATTGAAATATTGGTTCTAAAAGATAGAGATATATCGTCAGGTCGATTAAATACAGAAAAAGATAGACAAGTTTATTTATCAAATAACCCTAATAATTATCGTGTTTTGAAAAGATGGGAAATTGAAAATTACTTGTACGACAAAGAGGTTCTCAGTAAGTACTGTATTCAAAATGACTTGGAATTTAAAGAAGTAGATTATGACAATTTTGTTACGGACATAATAAATCAGAATGTTAAAGATAGCACAGGACTTATTAAGAACTTTTGCAGTATAATAACCAATGTAAACCCTGAAAACTTTAAATTTAATTTGGCTACATTGATTACTGAAGACATGAATATTTATAAAGAATTAGAGAAATGTATAATGTAAACAAGTCAGAATATAACAAAACACATAATAGATATTCCATTTTTCTTAATCATTTATCCTTGTATAATCAATAAACAATACGGAATTCAACCCACACAACAATATTGTCCAGATCTGCCTCCAAGGTATGGCGCTGGAAGAAAAAAACAAATAAATATGAAGAAAAAAATCTTACTATCCATACCGACACTATTATTATGTCTAATATCAGCCTTCATCTTTTTGATAGGCATTTATGGGAGTGGTTGGAATAGAACCTACGTATTAACTGCCTTTCTAATATCAATTGTTCTAAACTTGATTTATTATTTCTGGTTATACAAAACAAAAAAAATTACAGGCAAGATAATCTCTTTTTATATTCCTATAGCTTTTGTGTTTTTTGTTTTTTTCATATTTGCGATCATCTATAGATTCTGGATTGTAAGAGAAATTTATATCGATATGGGTCCAGATCCATTTGTACCAGAAACTAATATAACCAGTGGCATGCACGTTGGAATATGGCAAAAAGAATATTGGTTCAAATCTGCACAAGCAGATTATCGTTTACGTCATTTAAAAGAAATGCAAATTACTAGACAAGGAAGTCTTATTGGTCATATTGGTACAGACTTACAAGGTTGGACGGCAGAAGAAATAAAATATGCTTTTTATGAACCATCAAAAGTTATAAAAATTGCTGCAAATCTTGAAAAATGGATTTATCATCCTTGGACAAATCATACAGACTGGGAAATGCCAGTCTATGTACAAGATGGTTTACTACTAAAAATTGGTGACTAATAAAAATACAAAAAACACTTTTTCCAAAACTAGTGTTTTTTATTTTACATTGACGCTTTCCCTGTGAGTGCTATACTTAAATATGTAAGCAAGATTAACTCACTAACCACAGATCATATGAATAGACAAGGCTTTACAAACACATTTTTACTCATAATAACTCTAGTCGTAGTAGCTGTCCTTGCTGGATCTTTTGTGTTTTTCCAAAAACAAAAGAATTCACCACCAACTGACACCAATATAGAAATCACAACCACTACCACCAAAATACCAACTCCACCAGTCGCAGAAACTACAATCACTCTTTCAGCTGACAAAAAAAGTATCATGGAAAATGACAAAGTTTTGCTAAAAATAGATAACGAAACAATTTTCAATTGGTTCAAAACAAAAAGTCAATTGTGCGAAGGCTATAATCTAACTAGCGCTCCTGACAGAGAAAAATTTTGTACAGACCAGGCTTCTTTCAAAAGCCAAACTAGATTTTCTTCTATTGTAGTCTCTACAGACAAAACCAAAGTAGGCTTCACGATAGAAAGCGATACTCTAACCCCTGACGAAGTAGTCGGGATTTTCTTGACTTCAAACAATAAGCTAGAATTACTTAGCAACTATTATCTTGGTAATGAATTCATCAGTTTTTCACCAGAAAATAATTACTTCGTTTACAAAGGTAATTGTTGGGAAGGATTGTGCGGACTTTTTGTAAAAGATGCGACTACACTAAAAGAAAAAATAAGCTTGAACAATCCAGAATTTTTGGATATGAAAAGTGTGGATATAGATTTCATCAGATGGGTAACAGATACTAAAATAGAATACAAATTAGGCACCGAGACAAAACAAAGTTCTTTCTAATTTTTTGGGATAAAAATGAAGACTACTAACATAATCGTTAGTGGTTTTTTCTTGTTAACTATAGAAATTAAACGATTAGTTCCAATTTATATAACTCATGGGGAGTTTGAGGGGGAAACTGTTTGAGCTCCGTTGTTTGTCAATGATTACTTTGCCCTTGGCAACACAGGCGAGTTCTTTTCCCCTCAACAGTTTTTGTTACTTTTTGATGACAAAAAGTAAGGACTATTCTGTAAAAATATTCCTTCAATCTTTTTATCAATGTTATTATCTAACTAAAAATCACACTTTATTCCAAATTCCGACAAAAACTTTTAGTTAACATTTTATTATCCAATATTGCCCAAATCTCCCCTATCTTGTATAATATTGTCATATAAACAAATAAAAGAACATTATAAAATATGATTTACCAAGAACAACCAGAAGACTTTAACCCAAAATTTGAAGTAGTTAGTTGTTTTGTGGATTATGAAGGAAAAATACTTCTACTTCATAGGCAAGACCACAAACCAGAAGGAAATACTTGGGGTGTTCCTGCCGGTAAAGTAGATGAAGGAGAAAAAATCTTAGATACTATAGTAAGAGAAATCAGAGAAGAAACAGGTTTGGAAATACCATCTTCCAAAATTTCTTATTTTGGTAAAGTCTATGTAAAATTTCCTAATTATGATTTTGTTTATCATATGTTTGATACCAAATTAACTATCAAACCACAAATTACTATAAACAACACCGAACATAAAGATTATAAATGGATTTCTATATCAGAAGCTCTGGAGATGCCCTTAATACAAGACTTAGATGATTGTATAAAGTTGTTTTATAAAATATAGTAATTCATAACTTTTTTTATGATCCAATATTGTTCAAATCTCCCCTATCTTGTATAATATACTCACTAATCAATATATTATGAACAAAGAACAAAAGTATAATGAAAAATCTATTCTCACCTTAATATTGGCTTTATCTCCATATTTATTACCTTATCTGTTAAAAATATTCCATAATTCAAACATAATAACAATGATAATTTATATACTAGGCCAAATATTGGGAATCATTGGCTTAATATTAGGTATAAAAATACTTAAAGAAAATAAAAAAAATATATTTGCAATTATTTCAATTATTCTTGGTGTCTGCACAATAATTCTTTTTATATTTGCTACACTTGTTGCACTTTCCGGAAGTTATTCTTCCAATATATATTAAAATTATTAGTAATTGAACAAACATGATAAACAAACCCAAACAAGAGCTTCTCGCTCGCCTCAAAAAAATCCAAGAAAGTCTTGTCAAAACCAAAGATATAGAAATGAAAAAACTCTCTGAAATGGGAGATGAAATCGTCTCTGCTTTTGAACGCGCTATGAATGCTCTCGACGCCAAGACCAATATCTTGACCGAACTAAAAGCAAAAAAGGAACAGATGAAAAAATGGAAATTGAGCTGGATCAAAAGTTTTTTTCCCATCAATTTTCGTTATCTACTCAGTATGCCTTTTATCTACGGCATGATTATACCAGGGATTATTTTTCATTTTTGTCTTGAAATATATCATCGTGTTTCTTTTCGCTTTTACGGCATTCCTCGTGTGAGAGCTCGTGATTATTTCATTTACGACCGACATCTTCTTCCCTATCTCAACTGGTTTGAAAAAATAAATTGTTTTTACTGTAGTTATTTCAACAATCTTTTGCGCTTCGCCACTGAAGTCGCTGGACGTACCGAACGTTACTGGTGCCCTATTAAATACGCGAGACGAGTAACTAAGACTCATTCTCAATATAATAAGTTTGTTGATTATCTCGATGCTCCTCACTTCCGCGAAAAATGGGAAGAACTGCGTGACTTTTCTGATATTGTAGAGGAAGAAAAATCCTCCGCTAATAAAATTATTGAAGATGATGAAGATTGTGAAGATTGTGATTTTATTGAAAAGAAAAAATAAATAAAACATTTTAAGCCTTTTGAGCCTTTCAAGCTTTTCAGGAATTTTCAGCCTTTTAACAATATGAAACTTACTTCCAAACTATTACTTTCATTCATCTTAGTTTTTTCTTTCTTTATGACCACCCAATCCGTCTCTGCCAAAATTGCTGGCACACCAGAACCAACAAATGTAAATTATAATGAACTAGAATTTTCTGCACCACAAAATCACATGGGCTATGTTGAAGCTCGAGACAAAAATAATAATAAAGTTTGGGAAAAAGAACTTTATAAAGTAGAAATAGATCCAAATCTAGAAACCGATGTCCAATGGGTATTCATAAATAAATTGGAAATACTAGATGGAATGCTAATTGCGACTAATGATAAAAACGAAAAATATTCAGTAGATTTGACAAAAGAATTCTCAGATTCAGAACAATACAACAAACAAAATATTCTCTACCCTATTGTTATTATATCTATAATAATTTTATTTGCTCTTGCTTACTTCATTATCAAAACAAAAAAATAATACAAAAAATATGCAAGAAGAAAATTTACCACAAAAAAATAGTATTTGGAGAAATCGTATTCTTTGGACGGTTGGATTATATTTTTTAATAGGACTAATATTCTTTTTATTTGGACACTTTTTAGACTACAAAGCAGCAAATTCACCTCTTGTAATTTTTATGTGGGGTCTTTTTTTAGTTATGGCTTTTGTTATACCAATATATCTTATTCCATTGATTCCTATTTTCATACTGTACTTTTATATAATAAAAAATATAAAAGTTCTAAATAATACAAAATTTCTAATATTAACAATAATATTTTTTTCTTTGCTCTTGTTAATTATTCCTTCTTGTTCAAATAAATTAAGTAGCTTCTAATACAAAAAACACCAATCTTTATATTGGTGTTTTTTGTTTAAAATAAGCCCATATTGCCTAAATTAAAGCTTTTTGATATATTAAGAGTAACATAAAAGTTAATAATAAATATGCCTCATAGAAATCAGACAATTAATGGTCTTATAAAAATTATAGAATCTTACGACAAAAAAGCTGATTTCGAAATGATTAGACTTGTTTATGATTATGCCAAAGAAGCTCACGAAGGACAATTCCGTAAATCTGGTGAACCTTATATCACTCACCCACTTGCCGCTGCCTACATACTGGCAAACATGTCTATTGATCCTGTTATTATTATGGCGACATTACTTCATGACGTACCAGAAGATACAGATAGAACTCTTGAAGATATAGAAAAAAACTTTGGAGCCGAAATAGCTTCACTAGTCAAAGGTATTACCAAACTTGGTAAATTAAAATATCGTGGTGTCGAAAGATATATAGAAAATTTGCGCAAAATGTTTATTGCTATGGCTGAAGACGTACGTGTCATGATTATCAAGTTTGCTGATAGAATACACAATTTATCCACATTAGATTCACTTCCTCCACAAAAAAGATACCGCATAGCTTTGGAAAGTTTGGAAATTTATGCACCTATTGCTAGCCGTCTTGGTATGGATGAAATGAAAGGTCAATTAGAAGATTTGTCTTTCAAATTTATTTATCCAAAAGAATATGAACGTGTAAAAAAATTAAGAGATGAAAAACTCAAAGGCAAAGAAAAATACTTCAAACATTTGATGGATATTACTCAACAAGAATTAGAAAAATCTAATATCTCTATTATTTCTATTCACGGTAGAAACAAAAAATTATACAGTCTATACAAAAAATTATTAGACAAAGACAATGACGTTGAAAGAATTTATGACATTGTAGCTTTACGTATTGTCGTAGACAACATTGCCAAATGTTATGCTACACTTGGTATATTACACAGTATTTGGAAACCAATAAAAGGTAGAATAAAAGATTATATTGCACAACCAAAACCAAATGGATATCAATCTTTACACACTACCGTATTTGCTGAAGGTGGCAAACCCGTTGAATTTCAAATTCGTACTTTAGAAATGCATGAAGATGCTGAATATGGTATTGCTGCCCATTGGCACTATGATGAAAATGGTAGTAGAAGACCACAAAAAGAAATAAAATGGGTTCAAGAATTAGCTCAAATACAAAAAGATATTTTGAACAAATTATCAGATTTAGAAGAAATGAAAGTAGATTTTTTACAAAGTAGAATTTTTGTTTTTACACCCAAAGGTGATGTGATAGATTTGCCAGAAGGTGCTACACCTGTTGATTTTGCTTATCATATTCACTCCGACATTGGCAACAAATGTGTAGCTTCACTTGTAAATGACAAAATGGTTAGTCTAGATACTATGCTTAGAAATGGTGACATAGTGGATATAACTACAGACAAAAATCGCAAAGGACCAAGTCCTGATTGGATAAAATTTGTCAAAACTCACACTGCAAAAAATCATATCATCAATTTTACCAAACAAAAAAATATTGGCATTGCTCGTTTCTTTCATATACTACCAAAAAAATAATAAAATAAAAAACAGTCCCAATTTTATCGGGACTGTTTTTTTATTTTTGAATGAACTAAATCAACTCTGAAATCAATCTCTTCAATTCTTCCATAGAACTAAAATCTATAGTTATTTTTCCTCTTTTATTAGTATTCAAAGTAATTGTAATTTTTGAACCAAATTTTTCTTCCAACATTTTTTCTTGAGCAGAAATATTTGGATCTTTGTAATTTATATTATTATTTTTTTTCAAAGCAACTTTACTTTCTACTTCACGCACACTCATCTTCTGACCTATCATACTTTCAAACATATCCAATTGTTCATCTTCATTCTTGAGACTAAGTATAGCACGTGCTTTACCTGCGCTTATATCACCTTTGATAAGAGCTTCTTGTATCTTTTGTGGTAAATCCAAAAGTCTAATAGTGTTGGCAATTGCCGGGCGACTTTTACCAAGTTGTTCAGCTGCTTGTTCTTGAGTCAAATTGAATTCTTCTATAAGACGAGCATAAGCATAAGCTTCTTCTATTGGATTCAAATCATGTCTTTGAATATTTTCTATCAAAGCCAATTCCAATTTTTCTTGTTGTGTTGCACTACGTACCAAAGCAGGTACCGTATTTAATCCTGCTAAACCAGCAGCTCGCAAACGTCTTTCACCAGCAATCAATTCGTAACCACCTTCTTGTCTTTCTGTGACAACAAGTGGTTGCATAATACCATGTTTTTTGATGGACAAGACAAGACTTTGTAATTCTTCTTCATTGAATTCTTTTCTTGGTTGTTCGGGATTTGGAACAATGTCTGATATATTTAAATGCCAAACTCTATCATCACCACCAACGATACCTGTCTCTCTACGAATAATATTTCTTACTTTTTGTTGTTGTGGTATAAGTGAGTTGAGACCTTTTCCGAGTGCCATACTTTGTAGTTAAAAGTTTATAAAGTTTGTAAAGTTATAAAGTTACTTATTCTGCTTACTTTGCTTGTTCATTATGTTTTTCTACCAATTCTCTTGCCAGTCTTTCATAAGCTTTGGCACCTTTGCCACGAGGTTCATAATGAAAAATAGATTGACCAAAACTTGGAGCTTCTGCTAATTTTACAGTACGTGGAATTACTGAACGAAAAATATTATTTGGAAAATATTTATAAAGTTCATTCATTATTTCAGTAGAAAGTTTGGTACGTTTGTCAAACATAGTAAGTACTGCACCCAAAATACCCAGGTTAGGATGAATATGTGTTCTTACTAATTCTACTGTTTTGAGTAACTGTCCAAGACCTTCCAAAGCATAATATTCTGCTTGTACAGGAATAAGAAGCTCATCAGCTGCTACCAAGCCATTGATAGTCAAAAGACCAAGAGATGGTGGACAATCTATAATAATATAATCATAAGCATGAGAAACTTCAGCCAATAAATCACGCAATTGAAATTCTCTATTTTCTACACTTACTAGTTCAATAGACGCACCTGCTAAATTTTGGGTAGCCGGAACAACACGCAAACCTTCATGGGCTGTATTATACATTACATCATGAATTCTTTTTTGTTTTGCCAAAGCTTCATAAATACCATTTTCTATACTATCCTTACTAATACCCAGACCACTACTAGCATTACCTTGTGGATCCAAATCTACCAATAAAACAAATTTTCCCATTTCAGCCAAAAAGGCAGATAAATTGATAGCAGTAGTTGTCTTACCTACACCACCTTTTTGATTGACAACAGAGATAATTTTTGACATATTCAAAATTTAGTTTATAGACTTTATAAACAATTTACTAACTAAAATCATTATAACAAATATTGACAAATTTCACAATAATCTATATAATGTAAAAACAATAAATAAGCCCGAATGGCGGAACTGGTAGACGCGCACGACTCAAAATCGTGTTCCTTCTGGGAGTGAGAGTTCGATTCTCTCTTTGGGCACAACAATAGTTTGTAAAGTTAAAAGTTTATAAAGTAAAAAGTTACTTTATAAAAAATACTTTATAACTTTATGAAATTTTCAGACCAAGACTTGGGCTGAATGAACTTTTAAATTCAATGCCTTACTATTACGATTTGTTAATAGCTATCATGATAATTACAACTGCACTACCTGCAGTAATTTTTTTGTATAATCTTTTCAACAAAAAAAACACTTGGGAAAAAAGACACAAAAAATTAACTATATCTTTTTCTACAATTTTATTTTTAGGAACAACTATTTTGATTTGGGGTAGTTTTATTGAATCAAAATTATTGTTAGTCAACAAACAAAATATTGATTTAACACAAATAAATCAAGAAATAAAAATAGCTTTTGTTTCAGATATTCATGCTGGACCATACAAAAAAACAAAATGGGTAGAAAAAATAGTACAAAAAATTTTAGAACAAAAACCAGATATTATCTTAATTGGTGGTGATGATTTGTACAACAGTGATTACAATGAACAAGAATTAAATTATTTGTCCCCTCTTCAAAATTTAACAAAACAAATTCCAACTTATGCTATCGCAGGTAACCATGAATATGGTATTGGAGATGGCAAGGCTACAAAAAGTCGTACCGCAGATTGGAGTAAAGAACATGCTCAAAAATTACAAAAACTAGGTATCAATTACTTAGAAAATAATTTGAAACTACTAAACATAAAAAATCAAAATATATATCTTTTTGGAGGTGATTCTATTTTGGCACAAAAACTTGATTATCAAATATTAAATACCCGAGAAAAAAATATACCAACAATAGCTCTAATTCATAATCCAGCTTTTTTATTCAAAACTACTTACCCAAAATTTGATTTGACACTCTCAGGACATACTCATGGTGGACAAATTCGTTTACCTTTTTTAGGACCTATCGGACGAGTAGACAGTATCATCCCAGCCGATTTTTACCAAGGTTTACATAAGCAAATTAATGGTACTTATAATTTTATTTCTAGTGGAGCTGGTGAAAGTGGACCAAGAGCCAGACTTTTTAATCCACCAGAAATTGTACTTATCACAATCAAATAAAAATAATATTTTATCAAAAAAATACAATATTATATAAAAAAAACTACTTTATTTAAAGCAGTTTTTTTATTATATCATCCCACATTTTTATGCGTCAATCTCAATTTTAAAATTTAAGAAAATATACTTCTAATAGTTCCTCCAGCAAACAAAGTTATCAAAGTTACAATAGTAGCAGCCATACAAACACCTGCCAAAATTAATGGCCAAGATTTTTTTAAAGGAATATTGAAAATAAAAGCAGCCATAGAACCAGTCCAACTACCAGTAAAAGGTAAAGGAATACCTACAAAAATTATCAATCCCAAAGCACCATATTTATCATAATTACGAGCAAAAGCTTTTTCAGCTTGCTGTAATTTTTTGTTGAACATGTTACCAAATATTTTTGATTTTTGAAAAAAATTATTTAATTTTGGCATCATCCAAAGTATAAATAAAGCCGGCAAAAAATCTCCAATAACTGCTATAATCCAAACTTTCCAAATTTCTAACTTGTAAGCTTCAATTCCGATAGGTATAGAAGCACGCAACTCTGTAATAGGAATCATGGACAAAAAAAATACTGCCCAATAATGATTTACATTTGAAAAAAATTGTATAATTTCATTGACCATAAAATAAAATTACTCCCAAAGATAATTATCCAAAGCCCATTGTGCTATTCTTTTAGCTTCTGTAAATCTTTTTTCATGCTCTTTTGCTCCCAAGATAACAACATCAATTATATTACCATCCTCATTCTCTACAGATACTGTAAAATTGTAAAGAGAACTTTCAATATAACCAGTTTTACCACCGTTTATTTTCAAAGAATTTGGAACCCAACCAAGCAACAACCAATTAGTATTCCAAGCTTGTATACTTTTGTTTCTCTCTTTTGAAAAAAATTTTACTTCTTTCATATTCAAAGCTCGAGATATTTCTTCTTTGCTAAGAGCTTCTTTCAAAAGTATAGCCACATCAGAAGCTGTAGAAATATTACGAGCATCCAAACCAGTAGGTTCTACAAAAAAAGTATCTACCATACCCAAATTTAAAGCTTTTTTATTCATCAAATTTACAAATTCTTCTCTACTTAAACCACTAGCATCTACCAAACTCAAAATAGCTTTGTTGGAAGAAGCTACCAAAGAAATATTCCACAAATCAGCTATAGTAATAGTATCACCTCCATAAATATGATTACCACTTACTTCATCCAAAGCTACAGTAGTAGTAGCCTCCAAGTTCAAATTTAACTCTGACAAAATCAAAGCACTCATCAACTTAGTAATACTAGCTAGAGCATGTTCTTCATAAGTATTTTTACCATACAAAATCATACCACTTTTTCTGTCCTTCACTAAAATATTAGAAGCTGTAAATTCTGAAGCACTCAATGGTGTAGATGACGAAGATAATTTTGGTAAAATAATTTTTTCTTCTTCAAAATATACATCACCACCTATTTCTAAATTCAAATCAACCACTTCTTCTTTTACAATAGCTACAGATTCTTGCAATCTTGGAAAAGCTAATGATAAATAATGAATTCTTTCTTGATCAAACTGATAATAAAAAAATCCTGTGGCAACAAAAAAAATTAATAAAAAAAATGTATAAAAATTTTTTTTCCAATTAGTAAAAATATAAAAAAATTTAGTTTTCTCTTTGAAATTTACTTCAATCATAATTAATTAGTACTTAAAATGTTTTCTTCATCTTTTTTATTTTCCAACAATTCATTGCTATGCAAAGATTCATAATCTGGTAATTCAGTTATATCACTAACACCCAAGAAACGCAAAGCATCAATAGAAAGTTCATAGACAGGTAAAAGATGCTCACTATCTTCATATTCGTTGACAAGTCCACGAATAAGTAAATTACGCAAAATCACAGCGCAATTGACGCCTCTGATATTTTCTATTTCTGGTCTAGTAATAGGTCCACGATAAGCCACTACTGTCAAAGTCTCTAATTGTGCTTTGGTCAAATCTTCTTTGAACTCTATTTTGACAAATTTTTCTACAAATTCTGTATTATTTGGGTTACTCACCAATTGTACATTATCTTCTAATATCACCAAATGTACACCAGAAATATCTGTATATTTATTCAAAAGAGCATCCAAAGCATTTTCTACTTCACTAAGAGAAACATCCAAAGATTTGGCAATTTTTTTTATAGACAAAGGTTTTGAAGCTACAAATAGTACTGATTCTAAAACTGAAACTATATCCATATTTTTTACTAATTTTAAATTTTATCCCGATTTTATCGAGACTAAATTTTTGATAATTCTATATCACCAAAAGATTCATCCTGACGTAAAACTATATCATTTTGTTTAATAAGTTCCAAAACAGCCAAAAAAGAAACAATCACTTCTGTACGAGAAGTTGCAGTTTCTATCAATTTTTTGAAGCTAACTTTTTTATTAGCTTTGAGCATTTCTTTCATTTTATCTATTTTTTCCTTTATCGTGATCGTCTTATCTATATAAGTTCTAGGCAAAGCTTTTGGAGGTTGTAATCTCTTTAACAATTGTACCATAGATTGGGACAAAGTTTCCAGTGAAAAATTGATTGGACGTACTATTTCTGTAGCTTTCTTAATTTCTTCGATATGTGGATAAGCTGTTTTTTTTTCATCCAGCCACATTTTGTGTAGTTTATGACTAACTTCCACAAAACGACGATACAAACGCAATTGTTCATCCAAATTAATATCACTTTCTTCATCATTATCAATTTGTGGCAATAAAGAACGAGATTTGAGCAAAAGCAATTTGGCAGCAACAACCAAAAAATCAGACAACTCCTCTGCTTCTATTTCTTCCAAACTCTCTAAATAATTCAAAAAAGGTTCTGTCACTGCAGAAATAGATATTTCACTTATTTCCATTTTCTTTTCATCAAGCAAAGACAATAACAAATCAAGTGGACCTGAAAATTCTTTAGACTGTATTTGTAAATTATTTTTCATAAACTCCAGATTTTAAGTTTTGTTTTATCTTAAACAAATCAGCCAAGATATGAAAACTGTGTTTGTACAAAGAGACACCACCTTTTTTCTTTAATAATTTTCTATCAATAGAAACTGTTAACTCATAAATAGAATATTTATAAATAACAGCTATAATAAAAAGCTCAATATCAAATACCCAACGAAAAGTAGTCACTCGTGAAAAAATAGATTGAAAAACTTCGGTTCTAAAAAATTTGAAACCACACTGAGTATCTTGAAAATTAGTAACTTCTCTTGGTATAAAAAGTCTAAATATCTTTCTCATCACTGATCTATAAAAACTATACTGCTTTTCTTCATTTTCTTTTCTACTGCCCACTACAATATCATATTTTGACAAATTTGTCTGCACTTCCAATAGTTTAGATAAACCGTAAGGTAATTCTGCATCAGTAAAACCCACAAAGCTACTGTCCCCCTTCACATATTTACTAGCATATTTTATTGCATAACCTTTTCCTTTGTTTACTTCGTAACCACAAATAATAATTGGCAAAATTTCATTTTTAATTTTGAAATCTTGTAATAACTCTTGTGTTTTGTCGATACTACCATCATTGACAAAAATTACCTGACATAAAATATCAGAATTATTCACAAAATCCAAAATTTTACTAAAAGTACTAGATAAAACTTCTGCTCCATTGTAAACAGGAATTATCAAAACAATATTAGACATATATTTAGTCTCCTTTATATTTTAAACTTTCTTCGCTATTATCTACAACAACAAATTTCATATTAGTATTATCCCAAATTAATAATAAATTACCTTCTTTATAATATTTATCAAAAGCCTTGTCCCATTTTATCTCTGAATCCCACTTGTCTAACTGCAAAATATGGTCAGAAGAAACATACTGAGCATACATATATATATAATACTGATTACTAAAAAATGGATAAGCTTGTACAATTATGACTTTATTGGATTTTTCAATTTGTGGCTTTAATTCTGTAAATGAATTTATCATACCATACATTTGTTTTTGTAAATAATTGTACTCTCTAAATAAAATTTTAGACTGATAAAAATTGAAGATCAAATATATCGCTACAAAAAAAACAACCAAAAATTTTCCAACTTTTTTTTTCTCTAACTTAGTAAATATTATTGTCAAAAACAAAGACCATCCTACAGCGGGCAAATATGAGTAACGTCCTTGTACAATGGCATGCCAAGAACCAAAATAGAAAAAAACCAAAGGTAAAAAAGTGATAATAATAAAAGAAATTGCGTACCAATAAATATCCCAAGATTTTTTAGTTTTATAAAAATAAACAGTAGTAGAAAATAAGATCAATAAAAATATATAAAAAAAATAAATATTGTCCAATACAAGTCTGACTGAAGGCTCATAAATTAAAGCAAACATGGACATTACTAATATGTAAAAAGCTCTTATATCTATTTTATACACCCCCTGATCAATCCAGATAGAATTTTTTTGTACTAAATAACTATAAATAAACAAAAAAACAGCGACTATAAAAAAATAAAATAAATCCCTAATATACTTTTTATTAAAAAAATTTTTGTGGTTTATTTTGCTTAAAAAAACATAAGTCAAAGGCACCAAGGCAAAGGCTACAATTCCATTTTCTTTAGTTAAAAAAGCAAATAAAGCCGATAGCAAAGAAAGAAATAAAAATATATTTTTGGTAACCACTTTGTCTTCTGCAAAATATTTTTGATAAAAAAGTAAAGACAATAATACAAATGTAGACACCAACACATGCATTATAGAACTAATCCAAACTTTAGTCTCAAAACTAAAAGTGGATGTCATAAAAATTAAAGAGGCTAAAAGAGATGCCCATTTTGATTTTGAAATTTTTTGCAAAAACAAAAAAACCAAAAAACCATTTAGACCATGAAGAAGTAATACACCCACATGATACATCTTATAACTATACGGGAAAAAAGATTGGCCAATATAAAAAAACAAATTTACAAAAAAAGAATAGAAAGTTGTGACTTTGAGATGAAACAACTGCCAAAAATCATTTTTTATAATATTACCAAATTCTAACCAATTATAATCATCCGATAGAAAAAAATTATTAATTGTATAATAATAAAAAAATAAAGAAAACGACAAGAAAAAAAACAAATATTTTATATAGAAAAAAATTCTTTTTTTTACTAGGTTAGACATAATAATACAAAATTAAAAAATAAAACAAATACTTTTATTCTATTATTTTAACAAAAGAAAAAATCATTTTAAGTTAGAGATTATAATTTATAGAGTCTAAAATTTCTAAAGTATAACTACAAAAATTAATTACAAAAAATGTGTCTTAATATCAAAAACTTAACTAAAACAAAAAGACTATAGAATATAGACTTTAGTCAACTGTCTATAGTCTTTTTGCAAATAAATATTTTCAAAAACTTTTATACCGTTTTTTTCACTTCAATGCTAAGTTCTTTCAATTGCTCTGGTGTAGCTTCTGATGGACTACCAACCATTGGTTCTTCTGCTCTTTGATTTTTTGGAAAAGGAACTACAGTACGAATATTTTTTTCTCCCAAAAGTAACATTGTCATACGCTCAATTCCCGGCGCAAAACCACAGTGAGGTGGAACACCATAAGAAAAAGCTTGAATCATGTGACCAAATTTTTTGTCCACTACATCTGGACCGTAACCAGCTATTTCAAAAGCTTTATACATAACATCAGGATAAGTATTGCGGACACCACCAGAAGAAAGCTCAAGACCATTGGCAATAATATCATATTGTTCAGCAACAATATCTAATGGGTCAGAATTTTGTAAAGCTTCCATACCACCTTGTGGTAAAGAAAAAGGATTGTGACCAAAATCAATTTTGCCAGTTTCTGGATTTTTTTCGTACATTGGGAAATCAACTATCCAAGCCCAAGCAATAATATTTGGATCAAGCAAATTCAATTTGTCAGCTACAAGAGTTCTCACAGCACCCAATGCTTTGGCAGAAGTTTCCCAATCATCGGCACCAAAAAATATTATACAATTTTCTTCTATTTTTAATAAAGATTTTAATTCTGCAAGTTGTGCTTCATCAAAAAACTTAGCAACTCCGCCATCAAAATTACCATCAACATACTTGGTCCAGGCTAAACCTTTGGCATGAGCACGCTTAGCTACATCAGTAAATTCTTCATCAATTTCTTTACGAGAAAAAACTTCGCCTTTTGCTACGACCATAGCACGCACAAATTCAGCACTAGAAAAAACTTGAAAACTAGTTTTGTGAGCCCAGTCACTAATATTTTTTATTTCCAAATCACAGCGTAAATCTGGTCTGTCTGAACCATATTTTTCAATCGCTTCACGAAATGGAATACGTGGAAAAGGTTTACTTAAAACTTTTTTGGTTGTTAAATTTTCTGTAAGTTCAATAAAAAGTGGCTCCATCAATTGGAAAAATTCTTCTTTTTCCATAAAACTGACTTCACAATCTAGTTGGTAAAATTCACCAGGACTTCTGTCTGCTCTTGGATCTTCATCACGCATACAAGGAGCGACTTGGTAATATCTGTCCATACCACCAACCATGAGCAATTGTTTATATTGTTGTGGTGCTTGTGGCAAAGCATAAAATTTACCAGGATGAATACGAGATGGCACCAAGAAATCACGTGCACCTTCTGGTGAACTCACTGTCAAAATTGGAGTAGCAATATCCAAAAAATCACGTGATTCCAAAAAATCACGCATATACTTCACCATTTTTGTTCTAAAAATTAAATTTTGTTTTAGTTTTTCACGACGTAATTCAAGAAAACGATATTTGAGACGAAGTTCTTCATCATCTTCACCTTTGTTGGTTTCAAAAATTTCAAAAGGCATTGGTTTAGCTTCACTCAAAATTCTTATTTCAGTTGCTACCATTTCAATCTCACCTGTACTCAAATCTTTGTTAACATTCTTTTCATCACGAGCTTCAATACGACCCTTAACTGAAATCACATACTCATATTTCAATTTTTCAGCCAAAGAAAAATCTGCCATATTGTCTGGATTGAAAACAATCTGAGTAATACCATATCTATCACGCAAATCAATAAAAACAAGACTACCCAAATCACGACGACGATGTACCCAGCCAGCCAAAATTACTTCTTCCCCCACATTTGTTTTTTTTAATTCCCCACAATTTTTTGTTCTGTATGACATACTTTTAAATGCTTGTCCGCCCAAGGCGGATCCGCCTGGGGCGGAAAATGCCTAAAATGCTTAAAAAGCTTAAAGGCTTAAATTACTTAATTAGTTTAGCAAGATATTACATATAAATCAAGAGCTTTTAAGATAAAAACTATTTGCCAAAAAAACATACTTTAACTCAAATATTTTAAAACATTAATTATAAAATAAAAAAATATTAGCTTAATTAAGCCAATATTTTTTATATTTATAACAAATTTTGATATAAAATTACAACTCGTCTAAACTCTTCAAAAAACTCCTCACCGCTGGCTTTTCATCACCCAAAGCCTCATAAGTCACATCATCCACATCGTCCGACGGATCAAAAAAAGCACTGGAACTACTACTGTCTATCATATTTATTTCCAATAAAGCATTGTCAATTTCTTCTAGAAAAATACTAGGACCCTGCAACAAACTATAAGAACTACTAACAAGCGGATAAGTGATGTAAAGATATTTTTTGGCGCGAGTAACAGCGACATAAAAAAGACGACGTTCTTCTTCTAGTTCTTTACTACTTCCAGTGGATCTTTCATTGGGAAATTGTCCAGCTGAAACGTTCAAAATAAACACAGCGTCCCACTCCAGACCTTTGGCTTGATGAACTGTTGAAAGTACAATCTGTTCATCGTCTTTGTGACTATTTTCGGTTTGTTTATTATTATAATTTTCTTGCAAACTTGCTTCACCTAGAAATCTATCAAGTGCTTGCGACTCTTCCAACTTAAGGTAACTATCAGCAAACACAGCTAACTGCTCCAAATCTTGCAAGCGCTCACGATAATCTGGATATTCACTTTCCAAATATTCCAAATATTTTGATTTCAAAATTCCCCGAATCAGATCACTTGGAAATTTTTTGCCAGAACTTTGCATAGTATTAAACACACTAAGAAAATCTGACCAACCAATCTTGGCGCGAGCAGACAATGAAATAGAAATACTAGCTAAAATGTCATTAACATTTTCTTGCGCTATCGCAATTTGACTATACAATTTTTCAGCGCTAGCCGGACCAATACCAACTTGCATATTAAGCACACGACTCCACGCTACACTATCATTTTTATTGTTTAGAATTCTCAAATAAGCCAAAACATCTTTGACATGAGCACGCTCAAAAAATCTAGTACCCCCACGATAATCATAAGGAATATCACGTTTGGCAAGTTCCATTTCCAATGCTTGTGAGTGAAATGCAGCGCGAAAAAGTACGGCTATTTTATTTAGTCCTACTCCTTCATCACGCAATTCCAAAATACGCTGTGCAATAAATTCAGCTTCTTCACTACTCTCACTAAAAGCATGTACTTCTGGTTTGGCAAAAGCAGCGATGACACTACGTAATTCTTTTTTGTATTGATTTTTGTTATTGGCTATTACTTCATTGGCTACACTCAAAATTTCTGGAGTAGAACGATAATTTGTTTCTAGTTTATAAATCTTGGCCTCTGGATAATGCTTTTCAAAATCAAGAATATTTTGGATATCAGCCGCGCGAAAAGAATAAATACTTTGAGCATCATCCCCCACTACCAAAATATTTTTGTGATGACTAGCAAAAAGCTCAATAACTGAAGCTTGGATTCTATTGGTATCTTGATATTCGTCCACCAAAACATATTTGAATTTTTCTGAATATTTTTTTCTAATATGTTCATTTTTGTACAACAGCAAAAATAGATTGACGAGCAAATCATCGAAGTCCATGACATTGGCATTCAATTTTCTTTTTGAATATTCTTGTGCAATACGACCCAAGACTTCATCCAAATCTACCCAATTAGGATATTTTTGTTCCAAAACATCTTTGACAGTAATTTTGGCATTACGAGAATAACTGATAATAGATTGGATGACATTTGGTGAAGGAAAACGACGTTCTTTTTTATCCACGCCTTCTTGCTTGATACAAATTTTTAGCATATCACGAGAATCCTCCGAATCAAGAATAGAAAAATTGTTTTGATAACCAAGTAATGGTGCATACTGACGTAAAATTTTATAAGCCACCCGATGAAAAGTACCAGACCAAGGCATTTTTATTTTGCCACCAGTCAACTGACTCACTCTTTCAGTCATTTCTTTGGCAGCTTTGTTGGTAAAAGTGAGAAGCAAAATTTGATCAGGTTCAATACAGTGTTCAAGCAAGTACGCCACGCGATAAGTAATAGTGCGTGTTTTTCCAGAACCTGCTCCAGCCAAAACCAAACAAGGGCCATCACTGTTATGGATGACCTCGAGTTGTTCTTGATTTAATTCTTCAGCAAAATTTAGCATGTTATTATCTCATTTTTTCAATATAATCCTTTAATAACCTTATCAATTTAGATTTAATCTCTGTAAAAGTTGTTTTGTCTTTAACACGACAAGATAAATCCTCACCAGATTTTAAAGTCAAAGTAACATCATACCAATTAGTACTAGTTTTAATAATATTATAAGAATCAATTTCACCTATATTTTTCAAAGCTTGTTCTATACGATTTTCAGTACTTTCTTTAGCAGATAATTCCTCTTGTTTTTTAACACTCATACTTCTTTCCAAATCTCTTATAGCTTTTATACCATGAACCATTCTTCTACCTTTGTCAGTTAATATATACTTATCATTATCATTTTTTTCTATCAAATTTCTTTCGAGAAGACTTTCTAACTCTTCTTCACCTATCATTTCTTTAAAAAATAAATCAGCAACAAGTATTCTAATATCAGAATCATTTATTTGAATAATAGCATGGTGACCATCTAAGGCTTCTAACCATTGTCGTCTTGCAGTATCCAATGGAGTTTTTGCTTTTGGTTTTTTTCCTGCAGTAGATCTATCTACTTTAGGCATTTCTCTTTTATGTCCTTTTGGATTAACAGCTTCTTCGGTAGGAGATACTAACATTGCTTTATCTGTCAAATTACCATTCTCATCAACAAAACCATTTTCAATAGCCTCAGCCAATTCACTATTATAACTACCAACTTCTCCATAATTTCCTATTTTTTTACCATATAATGAGACTTTCAATTTCACACTATCACCATAACCAGAAAAACCCATAAATTCATTACTATCACCAAGATAATGAGAAATCTCCAAATAATGTTCTTTACTTTCAGACATATTCAAAAAATTAAAAATAAACTGTGCTAATACTAACACATCTTGATTTTTCTTTCAAAAAATTATTCTAAAACTAAAACCAAACTTTGACCATTTGGGACATCACCATCATTCCAATCATGCATAGATGCCAGCAAATTATCAAAAGAATATAAAAAATTTGCCCCATTTTTTGTACCCGGATCATTGGTAATAAAACCTTTTTCATTGTAACCTTTTATAATCAAAGCATGATATACAGGCCCACCATTATTAAAATTAGGATTTTCCAAAGATTTACCATCCAATAAAGCTACCAATAATTTACCATCTACTAAAAATTGTTGTAATTGTTCTTTTGTTGGTTCATAAACAATTTTCAATTTATAATCAAAAAAATTTTCAGCCAATTCTTTTACTTTGGTAGAGACAATACTTCCTCCCCAACCTTGTTGTTGTTCCCAATTTACCATTTCTATAATTTTTTCTTTGACAAATTTGATATTCAAATCATAATTATTGTAATAAGCATCAAGCATGATAAGAGATACTTCTTCACAAGCATCTTGCCAAGGTTGATCCCAATTTTTTTCTGGAGCCTGACTACTAAAAGGTACAATTTGATTAATTTGTTCTGGCAAAGCTATTTCCTGAGGATAATCTACTAGCATTTCTCCATTGTCTATTTTTTTTTCAGTTGAAGTCACATTTGTAAAAACTTCATTCTCAATTTCCAAAGTAGAAGTAGAAAATTGAGAAACAATCACAGGAGCATAAACAAAATCACTTTTTAACTTCAAAACATTCACAAATATCTCACTCAACAAAAAATACAAGATAATGACTAATCCAAAAAAAGATATAATTTTCAAAAGTTTTACAAACATAGTACTATTTATACTTATATACTACCACAGCTTGATTTTTCTTTCAAAATAAGCTAAGATAAGCTAAAACATTTACAAAAATTATGAAATTTTTCGAAATCACTCACAAAGACAAAAAATCCAAAGCTCGCACAGGCTTACTTCAGACTGACCACGGCGTTATTGAAACTCCAGATTTCATGCCCGTCGGTACTCAAGCTACTGTAAAAACTTTGGACAAAGAAGATCTGAACAACATTGGTGCACAGATTATTTTAGCTAATACTTATCATTTACATTTACGTCCGACTGAAGATCTGATTGCCAAGTTTGGAGGACTTCACAAATTCATGAATTGGAACAAACCTATTCTAACAGATAGTGGTGGATTTCAAGTATTTTCACTTGGTTTACAAAAAGAAGCCAAAGATGCCAAAAGCAATGAAAAACTAGTCAGTATCGATGACGAGGGTGTCACTTTCAAATCTCATCTTGATGGCTCCACTCACCGCTTCACACCAGAAGAAGCTATTAGAATACAACACAAGATTGGTGCTGATATCATCATGGCTTTTGACGAATGTACTCCAGATGACGCAGACATTGACTACACAAAAAAAGCAATGAAACGCACGCACGAATGGGCAGAGCGTTGTATATCTGAACACAAAAAAAATACTGAGTACCATGGTTACAAACAATTTTTATTTGGGATTATTCAAGGTGCCAATCACGAAGACTTACGCAAAGAATCTGCTCAAATAATTTCTGCTATGGATTTCGATGGTATCGCTATTGGTGGCGAATCAATTGGCTACAATATGGAAGCGACCAAAAATATTCTTGATTGGGTTGGTGATATTATCCCAGAAGACAAACCTCACTATACTATGGGTGTCGGGTTCAATCCTAGCGACCTGTTTGAGGTCGTTGAGAGGGGCGTAGACATGTTTGATTGCGTAGCGCCGACTCGTGTGGCTCGCAACGGCAGACTCTTCGTACACAAGGAAATAAACCCAAAGATGTATATCAATATCAAAAATACAGAATTCAAAAAAGACGAACAGCCAATTGATCAAAAATGTGGATGTTTTACCTGTCAAAATCATTCTCGTGCTTATCTACATCACCTTTTCAAAGCAGATGAAATTTTGGGATTACGCCTTGCTTCTATTCACAATCTTTATTTTTTATTAGAGTTGATGAGACAAATAAGAGAGGCTATTAAGGGAGATAAGTTCGTTGAATTAAAAAAAGAAATACTTGGATAAAGGTACATTCGAATTACGAATTCTTTCGAATGTACGAATTCGAATATTCGTAAGAGTTCGTAATTCAAATGTAAAATTACAAATACTATGAAAATAAATATTGTTACATTGGGAAAACTAAAAGAAAAATATTGGCAAGATGCTGAGCAAGAATATCTCAAGCGTCTTTCAGTTTTTACCAAAATAAATATTATAGAATTAAAGGAAGAAAAATTTGATGAAAAAAGTAATCACGAAGTAATAAAAACAAAAGAAGCAGAAAAAATTCTAAAAGCTATACCAAAAGATAGTTATGTAATTGTTCTTGATAAAGAAGGCAATCAATCTAGTTCAGAAAAATTTTCTAGTAAATTGATAGAACTAAAAAATTCTAGTACTGAAATAACTTTTATAATTGGTGGACCACTTGGTTTGTCTGAAAGTATTTTGGATGTTGCCAAAGAAAAAATATCTTTTTCCAAATTAACATTCACTCACCAAATGATGCGTGTGATTCTGCTTGAACAAATCTATCGTAGTTTTATGATAAGTGAAGATAGAAAGTATCATTGGTAAAATTCTAAAAAACTTTATAATAATTTAAAATAGTTGTATAATAAAATAAATTTAATTATCAATAAATTTATTTATTATGAAATATATAGATTCTGTAAAAGGTAGTTTTATTAGTTTATTTTTACTTACACCTTTAGTAATTTTTGTAAAAGGAACAGGATCTATCCCCATTGTTGAGATGATATTAACTATTTCATCTTTTTTGTTTGCTATTTTTGCAGGTTTTTTTATTTCAAGATTAAACTCTCGTTACAGTGAAATAAGAGAATACATTAGTGAAGAAGATGCTTATTTTTTATCATTGTTTCAAATTTCACAAGTATATGGTAAAAAATTTGTAGACAAAATCACTAATTTAATAGAAGAATACTATATTACAGCCTTTGAAAACAAAATTGAAGATTATTACAAACAAACAGCTAAACCTATACAAAAAATATATGACGAACTCTATAAAATGAAAGAAAAAAGTGGAGAATCTATATATGCCAACATGTTTTCAATATTATTATCACTAGAATTAGTAAGAAATAAAAACTCTGTAGTAGGTAAAGAAAAAATAGCAGTAAGTCAGTGGCTAGTAATGATCGGTTTATCTATAATAATTTTTATGTGTTTGATGTATTTGAATACCAATGAACCATTATTTCAATTTTTGATTATATTCTTAGGAGCTGTACTAGTTTTGATATTGTTGACACTTAGAGATTTACAAAATTTAAGACTAGGAGGTAAAATTATGCCCGTACTAGAATCTGGTGAAGAAGTTTTAGAAAGTATTGGTAAACCAAGATACTATAATACAGATTTATTGAAAGAATCCAATATAAAAATACCAAAAGATATTAAAAAATACAGATTAGCATCACACAAACCTGATGGACAAACAAAAATCAAAATAATAAATAAATAATACATTTAACAACAAAATAAAAAAACCACCCCACTCCTTACATATTTTGTATATGTTAAAAATTGAGGTGGTTTTTGTTTTGTATAAAAAATTTTTAACTTTACGAACTTTATAAACTTTCAACTTTACAAACTAGTGTATAAACATCGCATCACCAAAACTATAAAATCTATATTCTTTTTCTACAGCTTCTTTATAACATTGCAACATAAATTCCCTATCTCCTGCAAACGCTGAAACGAGCATAAGCAAAGTAGATTTTGGTAAATGAAAATTGGTAACCATCGCATCCACAATCTGAAATTCAAATCCAGGCTTGATAAAAATATTTATATCACCTTCATATTTAGAAATTGTAATTTGTGATTTGTTTGTATCTTGTAACTTGTTTTTTTCTAATAAAGAAACTCCTTCAAGTGTACGAACAGTAGTCGTCCCTACCGCCACCACTCTCCTACCTTCATTCTTCGCTTTATTAATTTTATTTGCAGTTTCTTCTGAAATTTCTACCCATTCACTATGCATAGTATGATCCTCCACTCTTTCACTTTTGACTGGCAAAAAAGTTCCAAGACCAACATGAAGAGTGACTTCCGCAAATTCCACTCCTTTTTCTTTTAATTTTTGGATTACATCGTCGGTAAAATGAAAACCAGCAGTTGGCGCTGCTACCGAGCCTTCTTCTTTGGAGTACACTGTCTGATAAATTTCTATTTGATCTGGTTCATCTTTGACATAAGGTGGTACGGGAATATGTCCGTACTTATTAGCTTTCGCCATAACTTCTTTGTCGTCTTCTTCAAATTGAACTAGAATTGTTCCTTCTATTTCTTTCATCACAACAGTACAAAAAAAATCTGAAGCAAAACGCACGTTCATACCAGGTTTTACTCTTTTCCCTGGCTTAGCTAATATTTTCCAGACACCAGGATTTTCCATCGGACGAACAAGAAATATTTCTACTTCTTTTTGATTGAACAAAGCTCTGTCAGGAATATCATCTTTATCTATATCTCTTTCACTTGATTCTAATCTACCAAAAAGTCTGGCTTTGAAAACTTTGGAATTATTCCAAACGAGCAAGTCCCCTTTTTCAAAATAATCCACAATATCATAAAAATGTTTATGGTCTACTTTTTTGTTTTTTCGGTCAACCAAAAAAAGCTTGGAACTATCACGAGGTTCTACCGGTTTTTGAGCAATACGCTCTTCTGGTAAATTGTAATCAAAATCACTAGTATTCATATTTATATATTCTGCGTTTTCCCGCGTAGTAATCCAATATTATACGCGTCTAATTATTTAAATTGTTTGACAGCTTCCGCAACAATACTCGCTACATTCTTATCCAACACAGGTGGAATAATATTTTCTGCACTTGGATTTTTTACATAATTGGCTAAGGCTTGAGCTACAGCAAGTTTCATCTCCATTGTGACTTTACTAATTCTTGCTTCCAACAAACCTTTGAAAATACCAGGGAAAGCCAAAACATTGTTTACTTGATTTGGATAGTCACTGCGACCAGTTGCCACGACAACAGCACCAGCTTCTTTGGCTTCAGCAGGGAAAATTTCTGGAGTTGGATTGGCCATAGCAAAAATAATTGCACCAGCATTCATAGTTCTCACCATATCTTGTGTCAAAACTTTTGGTTGACTTACTCCCACAAAAACATCAGCTCCAACCATCGCGTCAGCTAGACTACCACACATATTATTTTTGTTTGTTCTATTCAATAATTCTTGTTTGACAGGATTTAAATCTGTACGTTCACGACAAACAAGACCTTTGGAATCAATGAGCAAAATATCAGCCACACCAGCATGAAGAAGTAAATTGGTGATAGCAACTCCTGCGGCACCCACACCACTAATTACAACTTTGACATCTCCGATTTTTTTATTAACCACTTTTAGAGCATTGTAGAGTCCTGCCAATACAACAATCGCTGTACCATGTTGATCATCATGAAAAACTGGGATATCCAATTTTTCTGACAGTCTTTGTTCTATCTCAAAACAACGAGGAGCAGAAATATCTTCCAGATTTATGCCACCAAACATTGGGGTGAGTAATTCTACTGTTCGAATAAATTCCTCCACATCTTTAGTTTTGATAGCTAGAGGAAAAGCATCTACACCACCAAATTCTTTGAACAACACACATTTTCCTTCCATCACGGGCAAACTTGCTTCTGGACCAATATCTCCCAAACCTAAAACAGCAGTACCGTCAGTAATAACAGCTACCATATTTTGCTTGCGAGTATATTCATAGACTTTTTCCTTGTCCTTCGCTAT
Organism: Candidatus Magasanikiibacteriota bacterium; assembly: GCA_041674805.1. GTDB lineage: Bacteria > Patescibacteriota > Patescibacteriia > Magasanikbacterales > UBA922 > UBA1557. The sequence goes on from JBAYVA010000003.1 coordinate 81,777, forward strand.
TTCCAAACAAGGTTCAGCCACACCAGGTGTATAAGCCAAACTAAGATCTTCTCGACTTGTGATTTTGGCACGAGAAATTACTTCAATTTTTCCTTTTAGATTTTTGTGGTATTCAAGTGGGTTCATATATTTATAAACATTTATTTTTAATTTACTGTTTTATTTTTGATAAAATAAATTGAGATGAATAGAGATAAAATTGAGATAAATTTTAAGCTGATTCTGCTGTATCTGCTGATAAGCTGAATAGGCTTCTTATAAATTTGTTTTTATGTTTTAATGCTTTAATGTTTTTATTTTTACTTAGAGATGTTTCACACGATTCTCATTATGCTCCTCCAAAGTTTTACCATACCAAACTTTTCCTTTACTATCTGTCAAAAAATACCAATAATCATTTCCTTCTGGATAAATAGCTGCCATAATCGAATCTATATTTGGAGTAGAAATAGGACCGAGTGGAAGACCCGGATAACGATAAGTATTCCATGGTGAAAGTGAATCTCTATCTTCGGCAGTAGTGAATACGTCACCTTTTTTACCAACAGCATAATGAACAGTAGAGTCGGCTTGCAATGCCCAATTTTGATCATAACGTCGCCAAAATAAGTCAGCTACAATTTTTTTATCTTCCTCACTTCTTACTTCTCTTTCGAGAACACTAGCCATAGTCAAAACTTCAAAAACAGTTCTACCAGATTTTTCAATATCTTTGTACATTTGTTCAGTAAACTGATTTTCTCTTTCATCTATTAATTTTTGTACAATTTCTTCAATAGTTGCATTTTTGAAAATTCTATAAGTATCTGGAGCAAGATAACCATCATAGCTAACGAAGTTTGGTTTATCTTTTGTAATTTTCCAATCACCTTCTACCACAGGTGATATTTCTCTTTCTACTTTGTAATTGTAAGCAGATTTACCAACTACAGCTAGAAAATCACTACTACTAGCTATAGCATTCTTTTCAAAATATTCAGCAATATCTCTCAAATCCCAACCAGGCAAAATAGTAATAGTAGTTTCAGCTTGTGTAGGATTGGCCAAAGAATTTATAACTCTTGCCAAAGTGATTGGAGACTCTACCACAAATTCACCTTCACGAATTTCTGTATCTAATTTTCTAAAAGATAAATATTTTTTGAAAAACCAAGCACTACGAATAATATGTTTTTCTTCCAACTTTTCAGCAACCAACGAAACACTTTCTCCTTTGGCAATAGAAAAAGTTACTTTATCTGCATACTGTGCTTCAGCACTAAAAATCTCGGAGTGTGCAAACCAAGCTCCGATTGCTCCACAGATTATTATAATTAAGAATAGTAATTTTTTCATATGATTAAAAAGAATAACACAAATATTAAACGAATATCACAAATAATTTTTTACATAGTTCAAATCTGTAAATCAGTATTATCTGTAATCTGTATGTATGTTAAAAATACATTTAAAGATAAGACTCTAGCCCTTTTTCTTCAATCTTCTTCAACAACTCTTTTATCCTCGGCACATCATTTTTGTGACAGACCAATGTTGTATTGTTGGTATTTACCACGACCATACCTTTGAGACCAACAGTAGCCACAAGTCTGCCATTTTCTTCATTCAAAATAAGACTATCTGTAGAATCCAAATCTACAACTGTACCTTTTTCAAAATTCTTGTCAGTACCATCAACAAGCGCTTCTTTCAAGGCATAAAGTGTACCAGGATCTGTCCAAGCCAAATCTACTTTTATCACTACTGCTTGATCTTTGTCTATTTTTTCGACAATCGCATTGTCAAAAGATTCAGCTTCCAACTTTGCATATTCTGTATTCAAATCTTTTTGTCCACTGACCATATCAGCCAAAGCAATATACATTTCTGGTTTGTGTTTCTTATAAAGTTCCAAAACAAAATCAATATCAAAAATAAAATATCCAGGATTCCACATCCACTTTTGACTTTCAAACATTTCTTGACACTCTAGAATTTCTGGACGATATTTCCAACTTTCAAATTTGAATAAATCACCTTCAATATTTTCACCCAAATTTATCCAACCCAAATTTTCATTGGCAAAGCGAGGTTTTTCTCCCAAGAAAACAAATCTATTAGGATTTTCAGTAATCAGTTTTTCGGCTTTTTTGAGAGCTTCCACAAAATTCTCAGGCTTCTTCATAAAATGATCTGCCCAAAGCATGGCGATAGTACCTGTCACACCTTCTTTTTTCAATTTCATAAGAGCTAAGCCCACAGCGGCCGCCAAATCTCGTCTAGTCGGTTCACCCATAATATGATTTTTATCTAGTTCTGGCAAGTGTGAATAAACCAAATCAACATATTTGTCATTGGTAGAAACATAGACATTGTCGAGACCAAAACTTCTGATTCTCTCAAGAGCCATTTGAATAGTCGATTGATCACCTTTTAGAATTTCAAATTGTTTTGGACTAGATTTGCGACTGATTGGCCAAAGTCTAGTACCAGCCCCTCCGGCGAAGATTAAGATTTTCATATACAATAGTTATAATGTTAAAAGTTTGTAAAGTTTATAAAGTTTTTTTATATAATAATTATTATATAATTAATAATGAATGCGTGTAAACAATGAAAAATTTTTATTTCACAGATAGACGAAATTCAATCAGGACAATTTTATTTTTTTAATCTTTCAAGCATAGTTTTAATCTCCGGAGATAACTGCGGATTAGACAACACTCTTTCAATAAATTTAGGAACTTTTCTTTCGTATGCTGGCGGATTTTCTTTACCCTCATTTCGATGAATATGAGAAACCTCCATTGCATCCTCATAATCTGTAAGTACTTGCTGGGTAATTTGCTCTAATTCTTCATCGCTGTACATTTCCTTTAAAGCCCCAAGAAGTTTTCTAAAATCGGCATTAAATTTTTCAGGTTTTTGTTCATAGCTTTGAAGCAAATGTAAAACTTTATATGCGAGGATAGTATCTGGCCTCGCAACATAATAATCTTTTCCCTCAATATTCACTTTAGCCACCCTTCTTGGCCCATAAGCTTCAACAGGATCGCACATTACTTTAAATTGATCATCACCTCGTTTTAAAACTTTACGTCCTTTTTCTGGCACTTCGTCAAAAGAGGGACCACTACCACCTTTCCAGATGTACTGAGTACGCAATCGACTATATTCTTCATCACTTACTTTACCGAAAGAATTTTGGACGTGAATTTTCTTTGCTTTGTAGTGGTCTGTAGGAACATAATCTAAATCGCCAATCTGGCGAGCAAAAGAAGCCAAAATTTTTCTTGTTGATTCAGGTATTTCTCTTGTACGAACATCTCTTAAAGCAGGAATCCGAGTTTCGTCCATTTCAGTAAATTTTTCTGCACAAGATAAAAGCATAGAGGCCAAAGAGCCAGAAAGATAATAATTCATTCTTGATATAGTTTCTACACCCTCGGATAACTCTGACAATTCAACATCAGTGTCAACTTGTGGCCATCGACCTGTTAAATATTCTGCAAATATTATTGCTGATTTTAAAATTTCTTTCTGTTCTGGTGTAATTTCTACTTCAGGAATTATTGCCTTAGGAGTTTCTTGTGGTGGAGTAAATTGTGATATTCTTTCAGTAATCATATATTTATGTATTAAAAGACAAAATTTCTCCGATAAATTTACCCAATAAGTCTTTTCTTTTTACTTTATTTTAAATTTCAATTAACTTTCATCTTTGAGGGGAAATCCAATCTTAGTTAAAGCTTCCATTGCTTGTTTATATGTTTCTTCACGCACAAGAATGTAATCTTTTGAAAATGTTGAAACTACAAGAACATTCAATCCTTCGTCAGACACGGTTTTTGTTACACGAGCAAGAAACCCCTTTGCTAAAAAAGGCAGAGACACTTTAATTTCAAATAATTTAAACCATTTTTCATCTTTATCATATTTAACTTTAAATAAATTTGCCTCCTCCGTAACAACAGTCGTTTCATCCTTATCCTTGGAAACAAGAAAATGTCCATCAAAAGAAGTTTCTTGCGTCGCCTTAAGATACGCATATCTACCTTTATGAACCACAACTTCGCTGGATTGAATGACTTCTTGTAAAGTTGGATTTTCCATATTTTGAATTAAATGTTGTTTTTTTAGATTTAAATTTCGTACAACACTTGTTATACGCTACGTGTTACGTGTTACGTGTTACGCGTCATGCGTTACGCGATCAAATTAGTCAAAAACGTATACAAAGGTTGTGTTATATATTCCAAAAGCCAACTTGAACCAAAAAGCAAAACTAAAGCCAAAACAAAACCACCCATAATATCACGAGGATAATGCACTCCGACATAAACACGAGAAAAAGCAATAATTGTCGCAAGCAATAAAACAAAAATAGAAAAGCCAAGACCAGCACCCATAAGTACTACGCTTCCGGCGAGCAAAAATGACATGCTAGTATGGTCAGAAGGAAAAGATTTCCAAACTTCGATTGGGTGAAGCAACATTTTTGTTTCTGGAAATTCAACTATCGGGCGAGGATGCTTCCAAAGTAAAGCAATACCATAACTAATAGCAAAAGAAAAAACGAAAACAGTAAGTAATATTTTTACCATTGTTTCAAATTTTTCTGGATCAACACCACCCAAAACAAATACACCCCAAGTAATAACAAAAAATGCCAAAACATAAATTAGTAAGTTGGCTGACAAATACATGAGTCTATCAAGCCAAGCATATTTGCCGACTTTGGCGTTTATTTTGAAGAATAGTTTTTTTGATAGAGACATAACACTTCATCACTTTAACACCTAATCACCTGATCACTTTCAGACTAATTAGATAAATTAATTAATATTTTTTTCTACTGATTTTATTTCTGACCAAAGCATTGCACCAATTTCTTCTCCAAGATCTAAAGCTTTTTTATAATCTTTGTGTTCTATCCAATTTTCATCAAGTGCAAAATAAAATATATATTTTGATTCATTTAATGATCCATAGGACATCTCATAAAAATTTAATTTTACTTTATCTCTTCGTCGACCATAGCCTTCCACAAAATTTAATATCACAGACATAGATGATCTTCTCAATTGAGAGACTGACGAATACAATTCTTCTTTTGGAAATTTTTTTGTTACTTCATAAGCGCATTTTACATAACTATGCATTAGTTTTTTTAATTTATTTCGAAACTCACTCATTGTATTTTCCAACATAATTCAACGTAGTGTGATTAGGTGATAAGGTGATTAAGTGATTAGGTATTTTTTAGATAACGCAAGTATGCTTCAACAAAGGGATCCAATTCTCCATTGAGAACTCCTTCATCATCTGTCGTTTCATATCTCGTGCGTAAATCTTTGACCATGTGATAAGGATGCAAGACATAACTTCTGATTTGACTTCCCCACTCAGGACTTTTGTATTCTCCGCGAAGTTTCAATCTTTCTTCTTCATCTTTCTCTTCTTGAACTTTTTGTAATCTAGAAAGTAAGACTTTCATTGCTAATTTTCTATTTTGTTGTTGAGATTTTTCATTTTGACAAGTTACAGTAATACCTGTTGGAAGATGTACCAGACGCACAGCACTATAAGTCGTGTTGACACTTTGACCACCATTTCCACCAGCCATAAACGTATCTATACGTATATCTTTATCATCTATTTTGACATCTTCTGATTCTTCTAGCTCAGGAATTACTTCTACCAGAGCAAAAGAAGTGTGACGCATTTTTTCGGCATCAAAAGGAGAAATACGAACCAAACGATGTGTGCCATGTTCAGATTTCAAATGACCATAAGCGAAATTACCTTCTACTTGAAAAGTAACAGACTTGAATCCAGCTTCTTGCCCCCTAGTTTCATCCAAAATCGTTGTTTTCCAGCCTTTTTGGTCAGCATAGCGCAGATACATCCGAAGTAACATCTCAGCCCAATCCTGGGCCTCTGTACCACCACTGCCAGAGTGAATAGAGACAATGGCACTCTCTTTATCATGTTTACCGTCAAATAAAGTCTTGAACTCTAATTTGAGAATATTCTTTTCCAAAATTACATACTGTTTTTCAATGTCTTCTCGCATATTCACGTCACTATCTGCTTCGTCCATTTGTGCGATTTCTAGCAAATCTTTTGTTTCTTTGTCATATTTACCCCAAATATCAATTTCAGCTTGCAAATCACTCATCTCTCTACTTTTTTTGGTAGCATTTTCTTGGTCTTTCCAAAAATCTGGTTTGTTTACTTCTTCTGCGATTACCAAAACTTGTGACTGTTTTTTGGCAATATCCAAAATATCGTACATTTCTGACAATTTTTTTTGTAGATTTTCAATTGATTTTAGCACTTCTTGCATTTCCATATTTGGGATTATTTGTTACCTTATTATGCCTTAATTTGAAATAAAAGACAAGGGTAAAATTACATATTACAAATACAAAAAACACACAAACAATGCAACAATTAAAAACTCTTATAAACAAAACAACCCCCAAATTGAGGATTGTTTTAATCACCGACAAAGTCGGGACAAGTGTTTTTATGCTTTAATATTTTAATGAAATTACATCATCCCACCCATACCACCACCCATAGCAGATGAAGAAGAATCATTTTTACTTGGCAAATCTGTCACCACAGCTTCTGTAGTCAAAAACATTCCAGCGACAGAAACAGCATTTTCAAGAGCACTACGAGTAACTTTGGTAGGATCAATTATACCAGCAGCCACCATATCTTCATATTGGCCAGTAGCAGCATTGAAACCAAAATTTCCTTCATGTTTCTTGACTTCAGCTACAACCACAGCACCTTCAAATCCTGCGTTTTGAGCAATAATGCGAAGTGGTTCTTCAATAGCACGTCTCAAAATGTTGACAGCGACTTGTTCTTCATCAACCAAGTTTAAATTATCCAAAATACGTCCAGCACGAATAAGGGCCACACCACCACCAGGCACAACACCTTCTTCAATAGCCGCTTTGGTAGCACCGACAGCATCTTCAATACGATGTTTTACTTCTTTCATTTCTGTTTCAGTAGCCGCACCAACACGAATAACAGCGACTCCACCAGAAAGTTTAGCAAGACGTTCTTGTAATTTTTCTTTTTCAAAATCTCCTTCAGCTGTTTCAATCAATTTTCTAATTTGGGTGACACGTGATTCTATTTTGACGACTTCACCACCACCTTCGACAATGGTAGTATATTCTTTATTAGCGATTACTTTTCTAGCACGACCAAGATCTGCCAAAGCAGTATTTTCCAATTTCAAACCAACTTCTTCAGTAATAACATTAGCACCAGTAAGAATAGCGATATCTTCAAGCATTTCTTTGCGTCTATCACCAAAACCAGGAGCTTTGACAGCAAGAACATTGAAAATACCACGCAGTTTGTTCAAAACCAAAGTTGCAAGAGCTTGACCATCGACATCTTCCGCAATTACTACGAGTTCCTTGCGACCACTTTCAACAAGTTTTTCCAAAATTGGGACAATTTGTTCAACTGAAGAAATCTTTTTGTCAGTCACCAAAACCAAAGCATCTTGATACTCAGCTTCCATACGTTCATTGTTGGTAACCATATATTGAGAAACAAGACCTTTATCAAAACGCATACCTTTGACAGTCTCTATTTCCATACCAAAAGATTGAGAATCTTCGACAGTAATCACACCATCTTTGCCAACCACTTTCATAGCTTCTGCAATCTTCTCACCTATTTCTCGATCATTAGCTGAAATTGAAGCTACATTCGCTATTTCATCTTCTTCTACTTGTTTGGCAATATTATCACGAAGCTCTTTGATAATAGCTTCAGATGCTTTGTGCAAACCACGATTAAGAGCCACAGGATTAGCACCGGCTGTCACATTTTTCATTCCTTCTTTGACAATTGCTTGCACAAGAACAGTAGCAGTAGTCGTACCATCTCCTACAACATCATTGGTTTTGTTGGCAACTTCTTTGATAAGTTCAACACCAATATTTTCAAATTTATCTTCTAGTTCAATTTCACGAGCCACTGACACACCATCTTTGGTAATCACTGGAGCACCATAACCTTTGTCCAAAACAACATTACGTCCTTTTGGTCCAAGAGTTACTTTGACCACATTGGCCAAAATATTGACGCCGTTGACAAGAGCTTGTCTAGCGTCGTTATCAAATTTTATTTGTTTTGCTGACATACGTTTTTATTTTAATTATTTTATTAAGTTTATATTTTAATTTTTATTTTGTTTGTAAAAAAATTTTTAATAAATTGAGATAAAATTTTATAAGTAAATAAAACTAATTATCTCAATTTATCTCCTTATCTCTATTTATTTTTTCTAAAACGAAGAGATAAGTAGAGATAATAAATAAACTTGCAAAAAAATTATTCTACTACCGCGATAACATCTACATGGTCCAAAATTTTATATTCAACATCACCTATTTTTATTTCTTCTCCACCCCATTTTTTAAACAATACTTTCATACCAACAGCCAAATCTAATTTAGCTAGTTTTTCACCATTACCAAGTGCGATAATCTCACCTTCAGCCTTTTTTTCTTTATCCACTGTCTCTGGCAAAATAATTCCAGAAAGAGTTTTTTCTTCCTCTACTTGAGGTTTGACCAAAAGACGGTCACCAAGTGGTTTTATATTCATACTATATATAATTAAAAATAAACATATTATCACTCGTACTAAGTGAGTGATAATATCATATAACTCTTGAAAAAAAATGTCAAGAGAATTTTTTTGTGAAAAAATATCAATGTATATTCGTTTAATATTTAAATTATTCTCAACACACAAAAAAACCAATGTTAGCAACGAGCTTGATGCGACGACTGTGTATAAAATTCGTGATGCCTGTCAGAAAACACGAATTTTGAACAGCGTACGCTTCACGCCTGTTGCTAACACTGGCTTCTTTAAATTTCTTGTTAGCCTATGTATCTTAGTAAAAATACCAAGAAGTGTCAATCTTTGCCTAGTGGCTAAAATTAGCCAAATAAAAATATGATGTTATTAATCTGTGGACAAACGGTAGATAAGAGCAAAAAATATACTCAAAAACAAAAAACCTAAATAAGAAGACAAAAGATAATGATCAAAAAGTCCTAAAGTAGAAAAAATAATAGCTAAAATTAGCCAAAAAAATATTTGATCAACTTTTTTTACACTTAGCCAATAAATCACAAAATTAATTAAAACAAAAACAAACAAAGCAAAACCAACAATACCATATTCTACAAAAAACAATAGATATATATTGTGCACTGGCTGATAACTACTACCCACTCTATTTTTATTCAATTCATAACTAGCCAATGTATAATTGCCAGCCCCTACTCCCAAATAACGATGTTCCTCCCAAATATTTAAGGCCTCTCTATAACCAACTAACCTTTCAGAAATTGATTTTACTTCATAACTAGAATTACTTTGTATTCTATTTTGTACTAAAGTAAAAAAAATATTAAACAAAATAATAAAAAAAACAGAACTAAATATCACTGGCCACAAAATCTTTTTCTTTTTGAATATATAATAAACACTAACAAAAATAATAAAAAGTAACCACGTAATCCAAGCCGTACGACTAAACGTAAAAAATAAAGACATTGTTTGTAAAAACAAAAGAACATACAAAAATATTTTTTGTTTTTGATTATCTATTTTTTGCCACAAGAAAAAAACAGCAATTATAACTAAAACCAAATAAGCTCCAAAAATATTTGGATGTACAAAAGTACCATAAGATCTAAGCCAACGACCTACTTGTTCACTAGCCACAACAGAAACTCCAGAAATATCGGCTGAATAAAAACTCAAGCCAAGCAATTTGCTAGCAAATGTTTGCTGAGTCAAAAATTGCCAAATACCCAAAATACTCGGCAATATACTAGACAAAACTAATGGCCACAAAATACTTTTTATTTGCAAAAAACCACTAGACAAAATAATAAAAAATAAAAAACCCAACATCCACCAACGAGTTAACTGATAAGCTATCTCAAAATTATTTGCTACAAAAAAAGTATTAAAAAATAAATACAACAAAAATAATAAAAATGAAATAGAAAAAATTTTTTCTTTATCCCAAGTTTTTTTTGCCTTTATTTCTTTATGCTTAAAAAGAATAAAAAAATCTATAACAAAAAACATGATAACAATCCACAAGATAATTTCTGTTAAATAAAAAACAATTGTACCATATTGCCATTTTTGTCCATTTAAAAAACCATCTTGCACAATATAGACTGTCTGTATTGGCAAAAGAAACAAAGACAATTGAAGTAAATACTTTTTTAATTTTGAAAACATAATGTGATAAATTTCTAATTCACCTAATATCTAATTTCTAATAACATACCAAATGTATAAATTAAATGATTTACCACTAATTTAAGACAAAAATTTTTAGGTATTATTTATTTGAAATTTTATTAGAAATTAGGTATTAGATATTAGGTGAATTTTAAACGCTTACGAAAATATAAAAAAAGCCCGTGATTATTATCTGTAATTATAAAACTTCTTGGCACTTATTCAACCACTTATCATAATATTCTTTTCTTCTATCATTTTCATGAAATTTCAAAAAATCTTCTGAAATTACAACTTTGCTATCTAACATATCCGCTAAAAAACCATAGTGTTCACGCACTTTTTTCCATTGTAATTTACGCAAAAAAAATTCCAGAAAATTATTTTTTTTAAGTTTTTCTTCCCAAAATTTTTTGTGTGAATTTGAATTAGTACTAGCTAAATAATCTACCAAACAATAATGTTTGTCAGAAACATAAACATAATTATCTAGCCATTTATTGGCTTTTCTAATACTCAAATACAAATTGTCAGGATCATAAACTGGCAACAAATTCAAAATCCAATAAATCAAATAAATATCTATTACTTTTTCCAATTTTAAATTTTCTAAATTCAACTGACTATCTACTGCAAAAAAACTTAAACATATTTTGTCTTTATGCTTGTTTTTACTAGTACGTAAACCTGATGCTTTCAAAAAAATAGTAGTAAAAAAACGTACAAACCAAATATAATTTTTCTTGGCAATAATAAACAAATCAATATCACTATTATTTTCTGCTACTCCCATAGCTACAGTATTACAAACAAACACAGCTCGCAAAAAAGGTATTTTGGATATTTTAGACAAAGCCTTTTTCATTATAGCTAATTTTTTTTCTATAACTTTTACTTTTAATTGACGTTTTTTTATATTCTCATTTTTACCTTTCAAAAAATAAAAATTATAAGCCAACTCTATTTTTTTGTTTTTTACTAAATAATCCAAATTATAAAATAAAGATTCATCTGAAATTTTATAAGGAAAAAATAAAAAATTTAATATTTCGCTTTTAGTCAAAGGCTGCGAAAAAATATCAAAATAAGCTAATGTTTTCAAAATAGCTTCTTGTACTTTTTGATTGTTGATAAATTCCGAAGACATAAATATTACAAATTTTTATTATATACTTCCCAAGTTTCTCTCACAAATTTTTCCAAAGAAAAACGTTTCAAATTATTTTTAGCATTATTTCTTAATTCAAATCTAATATTTTCATCTGTTAAAATAGTATCTAAAACATCCGCTATTTGTGAAGAATTATTAGGATCAAAATATAAAGCACTATCCAACAAAATTTCTGGCAAACAACTAGCAGAAGACACGGCTAAAGGAACATTATACACACTAGCTTCCAAAGGCGGTAAACCAAAACCTTCATACAAACTAGGAAAAACATAAACACTAGCTGATTTATAAAGCTGAATCAATTCAGTATCAGAAACTACACCTGTAAAAATTACATTCTGAACATAAAAATATTCTTCTTGAAGCTTCTCATAAAAATAATTATTTTTACCAACTAAAACTAACTGATAATCATTATTTTTTTCTTCATTAAAAATATGCCAAGCCTCCAATAATTTACCCAAATTTTTGTGCGGATAAGCTGAACCAACATACATCACAAATTTTTTGTTTATCACAAATTTTTCCAAAACATTTACTATTTTATCCTCTATTTTTTTTACTACTTCAAAAGGTGCTTGATACACAACTGAAATTTTTTCTGAAGAAACTTGTAAAGTGTTAATCAAATCTTGAGCTGTAAAGTTACTAGTTGTCAAAATATGCTTACTATTTTTTGCGATGTGCTTAATCAAAGTACGATGAGCTTGATCTTTGATCCAAAATTTTACTTTACCAAGTGTGCTAGCTTCAGGACGCGGAAAATGATACATAATAAGGTCATGTAAAGTTACTACATAATCACCTTTATAAAAATATGGCACATTCCAATGTGGAAAATGCATAAGATCAACAGGATGTTCTGTCAAAACTTTCAAAAAGTCTTTTTGTTCTTCCAAAGTATACCAAGGTATATCTGCCAAAACTTTTTCAAAATTAGGATTAACTATTTGTACATCATCAAAATTTTCTTTACGCAAAAAAATAATATAATGATTTTTAGTATCAATATTTTGCAATTGTTTTACAAGCTGTTCAACATAACGTCCTATACCAAAAGTAGAACTAAGCATGCGAGCATCTATACCTATTTTTTTCATAAAAATTTATAAATTTTGTAAAAATTCTTTTGCAGTTTTGTCCCAATCAAAATTTTCTAGTAAAAAGTTTTTATCATATTTATTTTGTCTATGCAAATTTTTTTTCATAGCTTCTTTCAACTCTGCAACATTGTGAGGATTTACCAAAACGACATTATTATCAACAATTTCCAAAAGAGAAGAACGATTACTAGTCACTACAGAAACTCCACTAATCATAGCTTCCAAAACAGGAAAACCAAAACCTTCATACAAACTAGGATACAAAAATAATTTAGACAATTTGTATAAAGCAGGTTTGTCTAGCGCATCAACATAACCAATATAATGAACTCCTCTAGTTTCATCTATGCTCTTAATAATTTTTTCATATTTCCAACCACGATTACCAGCAATTACCAAATTAATTTTTTTATTTATCAAATTTGAATTAGAATAAGCTTGAATAATAGATAAAATATTTTTTCTAGGTTCCAAAGTACCAAGAAAAAAAATAAAATTTTCCGGTAAATTATATTTGTTTTTTAAATATGAGACATCTATACTTTTGTCTAAATTATCTAAAAAATTTTTACTAATACCTGGATAAAGAACTTTTACAAAATTAGGATTACAATGATACATTTCTACCAAATCATTTTTAGTATTTAAAGAAGGAGTAAAAATCAAATGAGCTTGATGACAATGTCTCTTTGGATTAATAAGTTTGTGCCACAATAACATTTTTTTGCTAAAACAATGTGGCAAAAATTCAAAACTCAAATCATGAATAGTCAAAATAGTTTTGACATGTTCAGATAAATTCAGAAAATTCAAATTTGGTGAAAACCAATAATCTATTTTTTCTATTTGTTTTTTGTATATTTTGTAAAAATATTTAGCAACAAACAAATCCAACTTGATAAATTTCAACAAAATAAATAAATTCAATAATTTATTAGGCCAATTTGTTTTTATCAAAAAAACATTATGGTAATTTACAAAAGAAAAATCAACTTCATTTTTTTTTAAAGAATTAAAAAACAAAATATAATTATTTGCACTATCTTGTGAAAAAATAGCATCCAAAAGTTCATAAGTATATTCCCCCACTCCAGTGCGTTTTTTTTCAGTCAGACTGCGGATGTCTATTACTATATTCATATTTATATAATTTTAAATTTAGAAATTTAGAAATTTTAAAAAAATTTAAAATTCAAAATTAAAAATTCCTAAATTTTAAAGATTACAACTATTTATTTCTGACAAAAATGCGAAATATTTTTTTTCAACATAATTTTTGATTTTTTTTTTGAAAATCTTTACATCAAAACTTTTAGCATGTTCTCTTATTTTTTGACTATCCCAATTATACTTTTCGAAATTCAAAACTGTTTCAAACAAACTTTCCCAATCTTGTTTATAAAAAAATAATCCAGTTGCACCATCTATCACAGTCTCAGTCACTCCACCTACTCCATAAGCGATAACAGGCCTACCAGCTGACATTGCTTCTATAGGTGTAATACCAAAATCTTCTACTTGAGGATGAATAAAAGCTTTGGCAGAACTCAAAATTTTTATTTTTTCTTCCTCACTAACACGTCCCAAAAATTCAATATTACTTTTGGCAATTTTTTTCAAAGATTCCAAAGATGGACCATCACCAAAAATCTTTAATTTATAACCAAGACGATTGAAAGCCTGCACTACTAAATCAAAACGCTTATAATTGACAATGCGCCCACCTGTCACAAAATAATCACCTACTTTTTCACTCACAAAAAATTTATCAAAATCCACTGGAGGAAAAATAACATCGCTATTACGACGATAATATTTTTTTATTCTTTTAAAAACAGTATGCGAATTAGCAATAAAATAATCTACTCTATCAACACTATTTTTATCCCAAATACGTAATTTGTGTATAAGACGTGGCAAAAATAATTTAATAAAAAAATTATATTTTAAATCATGAATATATTCATGAGTGTCAGACCATAAATAACGAGTTGGTGTGTGACAATATGAAATATGTAAACCATCTTCTTTGGTCAAAATTCCTTTAGCAAAAGCACTGGTAGAAGAAAGAACTACGTCAAAATCACCTAAATTATGTTTTTCCGTAGCAATGGGCATCAAAGGTAAATACCATTGATATTTTTTTCTTACAAAAGGCAACTTGGACAAAAATGATTCTTTAATCAAATTTTCTGGAAAATTTTTTATTTTTTTATTGTCATGAAATAAAACAAAAATTGGCGCTTCTGGCCAAATCTCATGAAACGCTTGCAAAACTCTTTCAGCTCCCCCATCTTGTGAAAGATAATCATGTACTAGTGCTATTCTCATAATCAAATGCTTGAAAGGCTTAAAATACTAGTTGCTACACAAATATTTTAAAAAGCCTTTCAAGCTTTTGGAGCTTTTCAGGCCTTTTTAGCCTTTTTATAAAACTTTTCTCTTTCTAAATAAAATAAAAGGAGTCTTAACAAAAACAATAATATCCAAATACAAACTCCATTTTTCTATATAAAAAATATCCAATTTCATTTCTTCTTCAAATGACAAATCACTTCTACCAGAAATTTGAGACAAACCTGTAATACCTGGTTTCAAAACAAAAACATCAGGATATTCATCTGAATATTTTTCTACTTCTCTTGGCTGATGTGGACGTGGACCTACAATGCTCATTTCACCTTTCAAAACATTAAAAAATTGTGGTAGTTCATCAATACTAACACGACGAATAAATCTACCAAAAGGTGTAACACGTGGATCATTTTCAATTTTGTAAATTGGTCCTTTTTTACTATTATTTTTATTAATCAATTCTTTTTCTTTTTTCTCAGCCTCTTCACCAGATTTAACGAATTGACTGCCTGTACAATCTTGTTGATACATCGAACGAAATTTCAAAGTAAAAAAATTTTTACCACGAATACCCACACGTTCATTTTTGTAAATAATAGGACGACCAGTTTCTAACAAAATAATCAAACTAGCCAAAAGCATAATCGGACTAATAATAATCAAAATCATTACACTCATAATAATATCAAAAATTCTTTTGGAAATTCTACCCCACCCATCGAGAGGTGTCTTTTTTAATTCTACGATAGGTATACCTGCCAAAGTATAGATACTCATATTAGTAGAATAAGTAGCAAAAATATCAGCTGAATATTTGAAAACAATATGATTTTTATCACAAAATTGTTTCAATTGGATAATATTATCTTCATTATTTTTTGGACTAAACAAAATAATTTCATTAATATTCATTTTTTTTAATTCATCATTTAAATTTTTATGGTAATTTTCATAAACTTTTATAACAAAATAACCTAAACGAGAATTTTTTTCTAAAGTATTTACAAAATCCAAAACATTTTTTTCTTCTCCTATCACAACAACACGACGCAAACCAATTCCAAAACGATACAAAATTGCTTTTAGACCTCTAAGCAAAAATCTTCCTATCATTACAAAAAACATGGCAAAAAACCAACTAGCCAAAAGTAAAAATCTTGAATCAAACAATTGACCTGAAAATACAATATATAGAGAAACTATAGATAATCCAATAAAACAAGCAAATATTATTTTCAATAAATCTTTTGCAAAACGACGGTTTTGATCAATAGAATACAAACCCAAAATAGCAAAAATTATAATCCAAATTATAGAAAAAATACTAACTGTGTTTATAAATTGAGACAAATTGATCCCAAAAATCACCG
The DNA here is from genome assembly GCA_041674805.1 of Candidatus Magasanikiibacteriota bacterium. Classification (GTDB taxonomy): domain Bacteria; phylum Patescibacteriota; class Patescibacteriia; order Magasanikbacterales; family UBA922; genus UBA1557. The sequence continues at coordinate 98,075 of JBAYVA010000003.1, forward strand.
GTTTGATAGCTACAACAAAATCACTAAAACGCAGTGAATAGGCCGTAAAACCAGCCAAAACAAGCATCAAAAAGTCAATTGGTACTTGTAATAACATAAGTAAAATTTCCGAACGTTTCATAGTTTATTTAGATAATAATTACTCTTATGATAGCCTAATTTTTGCAATTAGTCAAACTATAAAAATTCTAAATCATGAATCCTAAATGCCAAATAAATAGAAAGAAAAAACGGTTTTTAAATAAAAAAAGACCACCTTGTTTACACAAGCTGGTCTTAATTATTCATTCTACATTTATAAGCCGAATTTTGTTCCCGACTTAGTCGGGAGATGATCATTTATCTAGACCTATAATTGCTTATAGGCTCAAACGAGCTAACTTTTCGAAACGATAAATCGCAACGCTGCTCTTTCTTCAGATAGGGTTTACCACGGCATCTCATCACTGAGAGCCGAAGCTTGTAACCATTTGTCAATTGTGCAAATGATATCAAACTACTTTTCACCTTTTGTCCGCCGAATCGGCGAGTTAGTATTGTCTCTGTGGCACTTTCCCGCTCAATACCCTTTCAGATAAAGAGGGTGGACGTTATCCACTATCTTTGTCCCAACCCTTCGAGAAGGGTATGGGGAAGTTCGGACTTTCCTATTAGTCACAATAAAGCAACCAATCGATCATCAAATGTAAAATGCTAGCCCGCCTTGGGCGGGAACAGGCTAAATATAGCAGAAAAAGGCTTTTTTGTCAATATAAACAACACTCAAAAAATCAAAATTATTTTTTGTCATTCATCTTTTCCAAATACTGTGGCAAAATACGTTCTATAGTATCTACAACAATACGTGTAGATTGATCTACTTCTACATTGACTTTGTCACCAACAATTTTAAAACCAAAAGTCGTCCTAGCCAATGTCTCTGGTATAAACCAAACTTTAAAAGTGTGATCAGAAAAATTTGGTTCTACTACAGTCAAACTAGCACCATCAAGAGCAATAAAACCTTTGTTAAACACATATTTAGTTAAATTCTCTGAAATCTGAAAAGTTACAGCATGATTGTTTTCTAATTTTTCTATATGAACAATTTCAACTACACCGTGCACATGTCCTGAAATATGATGTCCTCCATTTTCATCACCTTCAATAGCTGAACGCTCTACATTTACTTTATGACCAGTTTTCAAACTACTCAAAGTAGTCAAACTAAGCGTTTCTTGCATCACATCAAAAAATACTTCATTATCTAAAATTTTGTTAACTGTCAAACAAACACCATCTACTGACACACTAGCCCCTATTTTCAATCCAGATAACAATTCAACTGGTAACATTAAAGAAAAACTAAGAAGACCAGGCAATATTTTTGTCTTAGCTACAGGTAAACAAGCTTGTATTATTCCAGTATACATAAAAAATAAATTTATTATTTGATTTTTTGTATCGAAGGGGGGACTCGAACCCCCACGCTCTTACGAGCCTAGCACCTCAAGCTAGTGTGTATACCATTCCACCACTCCGACTTTTCACACTGATTACACTACTGCCTGCCGGCAGAGATTAAAAAAGATTACACTGATTGATATACTTCTGTGTAATCCATAAAAATCAGTGAAATCAATGCTAAAATTTTCTATCACGACCAACAATCATTTCAATTCTACTTTTTGCTAGTTTTATTTTTACTTTTATTTCCTTTGAAATGTTACCATCAGTCTCTACCACAAAAGGCTTTTTACTATAAACAATTATTTCTTCAAAAGGAAAAATGCTTGGTTCTTCAAACTGCTCTTTTTTGAAAAAACCAGTTTTTACAATCGGACGTAAAAATGCTTCCAACTTACCATCTTGTGGATGCACCACAAAATCTTTGCCACCTTTTGTCCACACAAATGGTTTCAAATTACAGACTACTAATTCCATTAATTTGCCTTTACTAGCTACTTTGAAACTTTCATCATATTCAATTTGAATATCACTAGGTGGAATATGAAGTTGAGAAATAAAATATCTATTATTTAGCCAGCCAACATCTAAATATAATTTTCTTCTCTTAGCCAAAATATCGCAAGCATCAAGACCAACAGGAATACCCAAAACTTCAGCAATAGTATTTTCAGTACCAACTGGCAAAAAACCATAAGTAACACGACAAGAAGCAGCACGGGACAAAACATGACCAAATGTCACATCATTACCAACTACTACAATAGTTTTAGCACCTTTTCTTATTTCATCTTCAATCAACATTTCACAATTAGTATAACGCTGCAAACGAATTATTTTCCCAGCAATACCATAATCTGTTAATCTAGTTTCCATTGCTTTAACCAAAGAGTCATATCTTTTGTTTTTTAAAAAATTGTCATAAAGATAGACATACATAAAGAAGATTCTTAAAACTTATTTCAACAAAAACTATGCCTCCATTTGAGCATCGATATCCTCTTCAATAGTCTTTTTTACACGTTTTGCTACTTTTTTTAATGAAGAATTTTCTATACCATCCATACTTACTTTACCTTGTAACAAAGCTCCAGCTTCAATTACTAAAGTAGCACAACTAATATCCCCAAGCAAACGAGCAGAAGATGTAAGCTCAAGACGTCCCTCTACTTTGACATTACCTTGTACTTCTCCAGAAACTACAGCATCACCTGCTTTGACATTAGCCAAAATTTTGGCACCTTCTTCTACCGTCAAAAGACGTCCAGTTTTTACATTACCAGAAACAGTACCTTTGACCAAAATATTACCTTCAGAGACAAAATCACCCTCTACTACCACAGATGGACCCACCACAGTTTCTACTTGATCTTCTTGATTAGAATGATGAGCATGATTAGTACTAGGTGCTGAAAAATTAGCTAAATCTTCTTGATTTTGTTTGAACATAAATATTTAAGATTAATTTTTAAAATATATGCTATTATAGCATTAAAACAGACAAAAAGTCAAAAGTCTTCCATTCCATGTTCCACATTCCTCATTCCCCTTTTTCCTCTACCTTCACACCTGGTATCCAAAAACCAAACTCACTTCCTTTCCCTAGTCCCTCACTATGTGCCCAAACATGACCACCATGTTTTTCGATGAATCTCTTACAAACATAAATTCCAAGTCCAGTACCATTTACATTGGTTCCTTGTACATTTTTACCACGATAAAATTTTTGGAAAAAATTAACTTCATCTTCTTTGTTGAAACCAAAACCTTGATCTTTTATCTTCAAAACATAACCATTATCTTCTTTTTCAAGAGAAATTTTTATAGTTCCTTTGTCACTATATTTGATAGCATTATCCAAAAAGTTGAAAACTACATGACGAATCTTTTCTTCATCCATAACAATTTTATCAATATTTTTTTCAGATTTCCAAGATATTTTTAATTTTTTTTCTGCAAACTCAGGTTTCATAGATAGTTCTTTGACAACACTACTAATAGTCTCATTGAGACTATTTTCAGCAAATACAAATTTAGTACGACCTTGTTCAATACGTGTAATATCCAAGAATTCCTCTACCAAAGTCATAAGCCTATCATTACTCTCATCCATATTTCCCAAAGTTTCTTTCAAACCTTTGCTAACTTTACCATAAGCTCCATCGCCAATAAGCTCAATATAACCACGAATAATCGTGAGAGGAGTACGAAGTTGATGAGAAGCAATAGACAAAAACTCTGTTTTTTGTTGATCAAGTTCTTGAAGACGAAGATTGGCTTTTTCAAGATTGTGAGCAAGAATAGCTAATTCTTCTTTTTGTTGGACTTCTTTTTTGACTGATTTTATTAAAAAAATACCAAAAATAACCACTAAAATAAATAATACTATATTTATAAATAATTCAAATATATTATTATAAAAAAATATAGGAAATATAAAAGACATTGTCAAAAATACTACAAATATTTGTGTAGCAAATACTTTTAATTCAAATAACTTATGTTTTACAATAGCAAAAAAAGTAAACAAAACTAAGAAAAAAGAACTTACAGAACCTAACCTTTGTATTGAAAAATTATCATAAATAAAAGGTAAAATTATATTTGTAAGAGAACCAGTAAACAAAGATAAAAGCAACCCTGTTGAAAAATAAACCAACTGCATTCTTTTTTCATTATTATATTTTAATATTTTCAAAATTAAAATTACCAAAGATAAAATAGAAAAAAATAAAAAATGTAAAAAAAATAAAAAATAATAATCACCAAATACAGTGCTTCTACCACTATTTTCAATAGAAAATACTTCATTAATAACGATATGATTTGAAAATAAAGTTAAACAAATTAAAAATATTAATTCTAAAAAAAATAATATAAAAAATGTTTTTTTTATCTTAAATTGTATTTTCGGAAAATAATAAACAAATAAAAAAACAAAAAAAATTAATAATTCCGTAAAAACAAAATTAAATTTACCTATATTTAATAAATAATCTACAAAATGATCATTATAATAAAAATACAAAGTAATCAACCAACCGGAGATAGACAAAGACATCAAAAAAAACGTTGTATTTATCTTATCTTTTAAGTTTTTATACAAAACAAAAAAACCTAGAGACAAGGTGAATATAATATTTAACGCATAAACTACTAAATAAAAATAGTCCATGTTAATTATAAATTATTTTATAAAAATATTTTTTGCTAATTTAATATATGGCAATAAAACCAAAGCACATCCTGTTTGTTTTTCTTTTACTTTTGTTTCAGAAAATGCAATAAAAGTTTCTTTATACTCAACATTTTGATTTTCAGAAATTTTTTCTATACTCTTTATAACAGACTCAATATACTCTTGTTTATTTTTTAGTAACATTTCTCCAACATTTTCCATCAAAAGACAAGCATTATTTTTTCTATCTTTAGGTATTGATATAGAAAAAACAGAAAATATTTTGCCTGGTTTATCTAAATAAAAATATTTAGCAGCACAAGGAACATGAGAACCTGGTTTAATAGGATATTTTTTTTTATTAACAGTACCTAAAATTTTTTTACTAGCGTTCAAAAAATCTTTACCATCATATAAACTCATTTTACCAAAGTTACCAATTTTTGTATATCCTTTTTTAGGTTTTAAAAAATCATAACCAGCAATTTTTCCATTAGGTCCACAAAATGAAGATACTGTTATCATATTAAATTGTCCTAAATTTATACCATCAACTTCAGCTTTATCAAATGCAACAATATGATCTAAACCACGTACACCTGTTTCATTATTAACAGACACCGTTGATAAATGTGTTAATAAAGTATAATAACCTCCGTTAGGCTCATCTAAATAACCCGTACAATAATCATTATAACTAGACGCATACAAATCTTTAGAAAAATCAAACATAAAAATAATTATTATTTTTGAGAAAGTTCTTTTACTTTTTCAAAAAATTTATCTATACTTGAAACAAAATATAATAAATTTGATGTATTATCTTGTTCTTTTGAACCAAAATTATAAACCTCAGTAAAACCAAATAATTGAGAAATTTTATATAAATTACTATCTTTACTTGTCCAAAAACAAAAATGATTAACACCAGAAAGTTTAGCTTTTTTGAACAAAGGGACAACTAAGTTAATCAATTTTTCTAATCCTCCTCTATTATCGGCTCTCATACCAAACTCACGAACAGCTAATACAGAATCCACATCAGGAAAAAATCTTAAAGCACTTTCAACAACATCCTTTTTAATATCATCGTCTTTAAAATTTTTAGGTAAATCTGTAATATTACCTATATTATCAACAAAATAAGCATGAGCAAAACCCACAACTTCTTCTTGTTCATTCAAAAACAAATTTAAATATTCATCAGAACCTTGACTGTCTATTTTCATTAACATATTCAAAACTTTTTCTTCATCCCAAACTTCATCCCACTGTGATTTATCTTCACCAAATTCTTTACTTTTATTAGCATCAAAAACAGAAATATAACAATTTATATAACTTTTTAATAAACTATCATTTTTAAGCAATTCTGACAAAGAAACTAATTTTAAATTACCTGTTTTTTTTGGTTCTTTATCCCTTGAGAGACCTTCTACCATATTTTTATAAATATTAAATTAATTATTCCCTCCATCCAAAATTTTTAATAAACCTTTATTAATCTTTCTAATAGTCAATGGTCCCCCATAAATAAAACCTGTAATCATTTGCAAAGCATCAGCTCCAGCTTGTAACTTTTGATAAGCATCCTCAGCTGTAAAAATACCCCCAACACCAATGATTTTTAGTTTATCGTGAGCTCGCTCACGAATATGACTAATTATTTTGTTACTTCTATCTTGCAGATGTTTACCAGAAATTCCACCAGGATGATTCAACTGTTCAGCAGATGATTTAAATTTTTTGACCCAAGATCTATTTTTTATCAGATTAGTTGCCACAATGCCAGTAATCTCATATTTCAAACACAAATCTATCACTTTGTCCAAATCTTCATAACTCATGTCTGGTCCAATCTTGATGAAAATATCTTTATTAATTTTTCGTTCTTTAACAATATTCATAATTTTCAGCAAAAGTTCTTCTATAAAAGAAACTTGAGCAAAGACATCACACTTAGCAACATTTGGACAACTTACATTCAAAGTAATATAATCAGCCAGCTCATACAAATCCAAAAATGAACGAACATAATCATCTGCCATTTCTTTTCCTTCCAAACCAGTAGTTACCGCAATACTAATACCATAAGGTATATCGCGTTTTTGTAATTTTTCTTTTATTCTTTTGGCAGCTTCTACACTTCCACAATTAGACAAACCGTAGTAAACAATAAGACCATTATCTTTTGGCAAACGCCATAATCTTGGCTTAGGATTACCAGGTTGAGCTGAATTAGTGATAGAACCAAGCTCCACAAAACCAAAACCAAGCATAGGATAGGCCAACGGTGCTGTAATATTTTTATCAAAACCGGCTGACAATCCAACTGGATTTTTCAATTCTAAATTGCCAATTTTTACATGAAGACGTGGATCATCTACAAATAAAAATTTTTTTATTATATTATAAAATGGTGAAAATGAACTTACTACTTTCAACATATGTATCACTAAATGATGTATTTTTTCTGGATCAGTTTTGAATAATATTGGTCTGATGATTTTTTTATACAACATATATTATTAATTCAATGTTTAGTTTTTAATTCTAGTTCTAGAATAGCACGAATATAAAACGAATACCACAAATAAATATTCCCGAAGTTCACATCCGTATCATCCGGATTATCCGTAAATCCGTATTGTTTTACATTTCTGATACCACATCTATTGTAAGCAATCGAAGAGCCTTTGTCAAAACTTCTGAAACTTTGATACTCAAATATAATCTGGATTTTATTAATTCTTCACTTTCAGCATTTAATACACTATGTTTGTTATAAAAATCATTATACATTTTGGCTAAGTCAAAACAATACTTGGCAATAACAGATGAATTATAATTTTCTAATGATTTTGTAATAATTTCTGGAAAATCAGATACTTTCATTACTAAATTTTTTACTTCATCTTCTGTAAACAACGTGAAATCAGTATCATCATTTAATTTACCAGTAAATTTTTTTTGCAAACTATTGATACGAGCAACAGTATAGAGAATATATGGCGCACTAAAACCATCAAAACTCACCGCTTCATCAAAATCAAAAGTTACCACTTTGTCAGCTTCGTGCTTTTGCATAGTGAACTTGAGAACTGCCATCGTCAAAACATGAACCGTCTCTTTTACTTTTTCTTCGCTCCAGTCTTCATGACGAGCTTTTGTTTCTTTTTGTAAATGTTCCAAAACTCTATCACGCAAATCTTCGTAAAGTATCACTCCACCGTTACGAGAAGACATTTTCCCCCCATTTGGAGTATTAATTAAGCCATAACCAATATGCGTCATTTTTTTGTCAAAACCATTTAGTTCCAAAACTTTGTAAAGCTGTTTGAAATAAAAATCTTGTTCACTACCAGTAATATTGATACTTTCTTCTACATCGTAGCGTTTAAACTTCTCCTCTGATAAAGCTAAATCACTAGTCATATAAACACCGGCTCCAGTACTTTTGCGAAGCAAAGCAATATCCAAATTGTATTTATTTAAATCAGCAATAATAGCACCGCCTTCCCCTACTTCAGCAATTTTCTTGTCTAATAATTCATCAACCAATTTTTGTCCTGCAGTTTTCACTTCACTTTCGTAAATAATAGAATCATGTTCTACTTTCATTTCTTGCATCAAATCAACAAAACCATCAGTACTCCATTTTCTGGTTTCCAAAAATAATTTAGTAATTTCGGCTTCTCCACTTTCCAATTTTTGTTGCATATCATCTAACTCAGCCTTATACTCTTCATCATGTTCTTTCAAATAATTACTAGCTTTGACATAAATCTCACCAAGCATCTTTTGTTTATTTTGAGCATTATTAATCTCCGAACTCTGAACTCCGAACTCTGAACTATGTAAAATTCCCCACAAACATTTCACCACATGACGACCAAAGTCGTTGACGTAATTCATCGGGATAATATCATAACCACTCGCACGATAAACTTGCACAATAGTATTGCCAATACAAACATTGCGAAAATGTCCAATATGAAATTCTTTGTGAGTATTTTGAGAAGGATATTCAATCAAAACTTTTTTACCTTGACCAATATTATTGTTACCAAAATTTTCATTCACTTCTTCCAAAATTAATTTACTAACTTCAGCAGTATCTAAAAATAAATTAACATAAGGACCAAAAGCTTTTATTTCTTTTATAATTGAGTCTGTTGGCACAGAAAAGTTTTCTACAAAATTCTTGGCAAATTCAGCTGGATTTTGTTTTTCTTTTTTGGCTAAGTCAAAACAAGGTAGAGCAATATCACCCATTTCAGCTTTTGGTGGAGTTGAAAATATAAGATTTTCTAATCCCAAAATTTCTTGGATTTTTGTTTGTAAAATTTTATTCATAAAATTTATTTCACCTTAACAAAAAACCTTTTACCTTTTTGAATCACATCTTCTGGCTTGGTATCATAATCAAAAGCTTCAATTTTTTCATCATTCACTTTGACTCCACCTTGCTCTATAGCACGACGAGCATCACTCTTACCAGTACTAAGTCCTGATTCTACCAACACTTCAATAATATTGTAACTAACCGGTTTTAGTTCTGGGATTTCATCTGGTCTATCTTTACTTTGGATTACTTTTTCAAAATGGGATTGACCAAGCTTGGCAGATTCTTCTCCAAGAAAAGTCTTAGTAATTTCATAGGCAAGTTTGAACTTAGCATCACGAGGATTAGCACCAGCTTCTAAATCTTTTTTAATTTGTTCAACTTCTGACATTGGAATACGTGTACAAATTTCAAAACCACTGACAATCATACCATCAGTCCAGTTCATAATTTTGCCAAACATATCTTCTGGAGTGTCTGCAAAAGCAATCATATTACCTTCACTCTTACCCATTTTTTTACCACTATTGTCTGTCAGAAGTTTACCAGCAAGCACAAATTTTTCTTTGTTTTTTAAAGTTTTCATCAAGTCACGTCCAGCCAACATGTTGAAAGTCTGATCATTACCACCAATTTCTCCATCAACATCCATAGCAACTGAATCATAACCTTGCATTACAGGATACAAAAATTCATGTAAGTAAATTGGCTGTGAATCAAAGACCAAATCCTCTTTATCCAATCCCGTTGTTTTTTTACAATGTGGACAATTGGTTTTATTACCTTTCAATGTGACTGTCTCAAAACTTTCTTTACTAAATTGTATAGGAGATATAAATTTGTTTTCACAATGTCTACACACAACCATAGTGGACATTCTCTTTTCAAACATATCTCGCTCTAGCATTCTTTGCACAGTAAAGTGTGAAGTCAAATCAAGCACATCAGCAAAATTCATTTTGAGAAACCATTCACTATTGTAACGAACTTCCACAGGATTTTCTCCACCAAAATCTAATACACTACTAACTTGTTGTTGATACATTTTGCAATTTTCCAAAACTTGTTCACGAGTCAATTTTGTTCTAGCCGCACCTTTGTCTGTTGGATCACCAATCATCGCAGTAAAATCACCAATCAGCATAATAACTCTGTGTCCAAGTTGTTGAAATTCACGAAGTTTAAGCATAGTAATACCATGACCAATATGAAGAGTAGGTGCTGTTGGATCATAGCCACTATAAATTGTCAATCTTTCACCTGATTTTAATTTACTTTCCAAAAAATCACGCTTTGGGTAAATATTTTCTACACCACGTGATAACAGATTTTGGATTTTTTCTTCATCAATAATTACATTCATATATTTATTTTAAAACAAATTAAGATACTAATAATCAAATCACTTATAACTAACATTATAAAGAAAGGTACTAATTTATGCAAATAATCGTTAATTTTTCTTTCATACATTTTTAGGCTGCCAAAGGTAAATACAATGAAATTACAGTACCATGTCCTTTTTCTTTTACCTTCCTAGCAAAATGATTTTCACCATCTTTATTAAACATTTTTTCTACTTCGTCATGACTATGAAGAGTTATAGACTTACCAGGAATACCAATACCATTACTATAATATTCAAAGTTGTCTTGACCAACTCTCTTTGAAAGAATTACAATCTCTACTCCCATTTGTGCTAAACGTATATGTAAATCAGCCAAACCAAGACCACTACTTCCAGTACTTGAACTACCTTTTTTGAAAATACAATCTGCATCCTTTGGATCCAAATGTCTAAACTCCATTCCTTTTCCTGTATCACTAACTCTAATTACTAAGTCATTATCCTCTACAAAAATATCAACATCAATCTCAGTATTTTCTCCTGCTACTTCAATATTTTTTTTCAAAGAATTACGTAGTTCATTCAAGATAGTATTTCCTACAACAGCTATATCTCCTTTTATTTGTTTACCTTCTAATTGTCTATATAAAACATCCCAATCAACATCTATTTGTAATCTTCTTTTTTCAATGCCCTCATAAGAATTACTACCAGAATTTTTTTGTTTTAATTTTACAATTTCTTTTTCTACAAAAAAGTCCAAAACATTTTTTATTACCTCCAAATCAAAGTTATATTTCATTTCATATTCCTGCCCAGACATAAACAACTGCCTAAGTAATGCGTCCTTTAAAGCCACATAAAATCTAAACCAATCACTACGATATTCACTCAACAATTCTAAATCCTCGCTAACTGCTGAATAATCACCTTTTGCTAGATCACTTTTTAATAAAGCTAAAAAACCCACAAAACCAGTGCCAATATTATTCAAATCATGCAAACGATGCTTATCCAAATCTTGATTTTTTCTAATTAAGTCAATCGCACGGAAAATACTATCTATATGTCTAGATAAAGTAAATAGTTCCTCTATTGAAAAAGTAATCTCTTTTTTCAATACAAATTCATTAATAACATCCAAAGATTCTATATATTTTTGTGCTAATAAATCTGATTCTTTTTTTTCTTTTTTTTCAACACCTATTGACGTTCCTCTTTTTAATTCTGAAAAAACCATACCCTAAATATTATTAAATTGTTTATTTAACTTCTCCAATTTTTCTTTTGCTTCACTCAACTTATTTGTTTCTTGTTCAATTATACTTGCTGGAGCACTACTTACAAAACCTGAATTACTTAGTTTACCTTCAAGTCCTGCAATGTATTTAGTCAATTGTTCTATTTCTTTACCTAGTTTTTCTTTTTCTTTGGCGAAGTCAACCACGCCCGCAAGTTCAACAAAAACTTCTACACCACTTTCGACAAAAGAAACGGACTGATCAGGTTTTGCAATCTTTTCTTCAATATGCAAATTTTCTAATCTAGCCAATTTACTAATTATTGCAGAATTTTGTGACAACAAATCTTTTTTATCACCTGCTGAAATTGTGACGTTCAGTTTTTTGACTGGATCAATTTTGTAATCACCTTTTATTGAGCGAATACCGACTATCACATTTTGAATAATTTCAAAATCTTTTATTTCTAAATTTTGTTCAGTACTTAAAGGAAATTTTTCAACCATCAAAATATTTTCTTTACCATAAAATTCTTGCCAGATAGCTTCTGTCACAAATGGCATAAAAGGATGCCAAAGTTTGAGTACTGTGCTCAAAACGTAATTCAATATTTCTGATTTATTACCTTCAATTTTGGCAATCTCTAGATACCAATCTGCCAAATCATTCCAAGTGAAGTCACGAAGTTTTTCACCAGCGTAAGATAAGTTCATACTATCCAAATTACTAACAACCACATTACTTACTTCACTCAATTTTTGCAAAATCCATTTATCTGAAAGAGTTTTAGCTTCGGGCAAACTTATATCTTTCACCAATTTCTTTTCTTCAGCTTCCAAAGTCATTTCAATAAATCTTGCCATGTTCCAAAGTTTGTTAGCAAAATTTCTAAAACCACCAATTTTTTCTTCAGACAATTTCATATCATTGCCTGGAGTATTACCGAGCAAAAGTGAAAGACGTGTCGCATCAGTGCCATACTTCTCTATCATATCAAGTGGATTGATAATATTTCCCAAGCTCTTACTCATTTTACGACCTTGTTCATCACGTACCAAACCATGCAAATAAACAGTTTCAAAAGGAACTTGACCAAGAGTATAAGTAGTCATAAGTATCATACGAGCTACCCAAAAAAATAAAATATCATAACCAGTTTCAAGTACTGAAGTTGGATGAAAATTTTTCAAATCTTGTGAATCTAAATTTGGATAACCAAGTGTAGAAAACGTCCATAAACCAGAACTAAACCAAGTATCCAAAGTATCAGGATCTTGTGTCCAGCCTTCACCTTCAGGTGCATCGACTCCAACAAAAATTTCCTCATTCCCCATTCCACTTTCCTCGTTACTCTTCTTATACCAAACCGGGATCTGATGTCCATACCAAATCTGACGAGAAATACACCAATCACGAAGATTATCTATCCAGTTGAAATAAACTTTGTCGAATCTTTCTGGCACGATTTTTATTTGTCCAGTAGTTACTACTTTTTGCATCAATTCTTTGAGAGAATATTCTTGGCCTTCTTCAATACCCTTCAATTCCAATTTTCCTGTGAACTCTGAACTTTGAACTTTGAACTTTTTGTTTACATCTACAAACCATTGAGTTTTTGGTAAAGGTTCAACAACATCTTTGAATCTATCAGAAGTACCAACATTTTGAATGATGTCTTCTTCTTTTTCGAGCAGACCTTCGGCACGTAAATAGTTTACAAATTTTTCACGAGCTTCTTCTACACCTAAGCCTGTATAATCACTACCAGCATTACCAGTCATTTTGCCATCTTCACCAATAACTTGAATCAGTCCAATATCATTGCCAAGTGCTTTTTGTTTCAAATACATTTCAAAATCCACAGGACTGTGAGCTGTGGTTACACCAAGGGCTCCTGTACCAAAACTTTCATCAACATGATCGTCGCCAATAATTTTTATTTTTAGAATATGACCTTTTTGTCCGACATCTTGTACTTCAAATTCTTGACCAATATATTTTTGGTATTTTCCTGTAGGATTTACAGCCACAGCAGTATCACCAAGCTTGGTTTCCGGACGTGTAGTCGCAATAGTAATCGGAAAATCTTTACTATATTTGAAATAATACATCTTAGCAGGACGTTCAATATGAACAAGTTCATCATCACTACAAGTAGATTGACCCTTTACTGACCAATTGATTACTCGGTAGCCTCGATAAATAAGTCCATCATCATACATTTTTTTGAAAACAGTTTTGACAGCCAAATTTCTTTTGTCATCCAATGTAAAAGCTTCTCTACTCCAATCTAAACTAGAACCCATTTTTTTGGATTGATTGACAATAGTATCGTGAGATTCTTGAGCAAACTGAGCAACTCTTTTTAAAAAATTTTCTCTACCCAATTCTTCTTTTGGTTTTTTGAATTCTCCTGATTCAATCAGCATCTTTTCAACTTTGGATTCAGTAGCAACAGCAGCATGATCAGTACCTGGCACCCAGAGCGTTTTATCGCCTTTCATACGATGATATCTGACCATTACGTCTTCTATTGCGAGCATGGCAGCATGACCCATGTGTAGTGTTCCTGTGACGTTTGGTGGAGGCAAGACGATAGTAAAAGGTTTGGAATCTTCTGTTGTTATTTTCTCTCTAATACAAACATCAGGATCAAAAAATCCACTATCTTCCCAAGACTTATAAATATCATCTTCGTATTTTTTTGGTTCGTAAGATTTTGCTAGACTTTCCATATTTTTTATTATCTTAACACTCCGGATATACGGATAATCCTAATTTTCCGGATACTACTAATAAAGTTTTTTAAAATTTGTTGTTTATTCCTTAAAAATATCCGTATCATCCGTATTATCCGGAAATCCGAATTGTTAAAGATAGTAATAGTTTACCTCAATATCGATATTTTGGCAAGAAAATGCCTAGAGTTAGCCAAATAATTCAAAAAAACGCATAATATTCGGCTCTATTGACATAAAACCTCATTTAGTATATAATCTTTTATTCTTCTTTTGAACGTTTCAAAGGATGTTGATACTAGGTATTTAAGGCTTGTAGATACTTGATAGCAACAAAAAAATATGGCACTTGATAAAATAGAACAATTCAACAAAGCTATTGAAGACAAAAAAAATATTTTAATAACTTTCAAAAAACACTTCGATGGCGATGCTATAGGAAGTTCTTTGGCTCTAAAGCTCTTTTTGGAACAACTAGGCAAACGCGTAGATATTGTCTGTGATTCTTTTGTTTTACCAAGTCAATACCAATTTTTGAAACACTCCAACAAAATAAAAGATAGTTTTGATGGATTAAATAATTTTGTTATTAGTATTGATGTAGAAAAAAATGGTCTATCTGAATTGAGTTATGACATCAAAGAAAACAAATTGAGAATATTTATTACTCCAAAAAATGGTTATATCAACAAAGAAAATATCACTACTAGCCAAAGTGACTTCAAATATGATTTGATAATCACTGTTGATACAACTGATTTATCTTCTCTTGGTGACATTTTTACTAATCACGAAAACTTTTTTTATAGCAAACCTCTTATCAATATTGATCACAAAGCCAACAATGAACATTTTGGACAAATCAATATTATAGAATTACCTGCTAG
The DNA here is from genome assembly GCA_041674805.1 of Candidatus Magasanikiibacteriota bacterium. Taxonomy (GTDB): domain Bacteria; phylum Patescibacteriota; class Patescibacteriia; order Magasanikbacterales; family UBA922; genus UBA1557. Next base: position 113,258 of record JBAYVA010000003.1, read on the forward strand.
TAGCAGTTCTGAAATAGTATTTGAAATTTTGCAACAAGCCAAAGAAGAATTAATCAACAGACAAGTCGCTCAATCTTTACTAACAGGTATTATTGCTGGTACAAATAGTTTCAAAAAAAATAAAGTCCGTCCACTAACTTTACAAGTTGCTAGTAAATTAGTAGATTTGGGAGCTGACAGAGCTTTTATTATCAAAAATCTTTATCAAACCAAATCTATTGCTACTTTCAAAATTTGGGGAACTATACTAAGTCATCTAAAAGAAGACAAGGATTTAAATTTAGTTTGGTCTACTATTACGCGTGACGACTTTGTCAGAAGTGGTGCTAAAAAAGAAGATTTAAACAATATTATAGATGAGTTGATCACGACTGCACCTACTGCTCAATTTGTTTTGTTACTCAATGAAGATCCAGAAGAAAAAAACAAAATATCTGGTATATTGAGAATATTACCACAAAATCATGCGACAGAAATGATGAAAAAATACAATGCTGATGGTGATGAAAATGAAACAAAATTTGAAATAAATGGCAAAAATTTAAATGATGTGGAAGAAGAAATTGTAGCGCATATAAAAAATGAGATAAATAAATAAAACACATAACACAATACATATAACAAATAAAAAACACGTATAGAAATATTCGTGTTTTATTTTTCTAAATTATCTATTGTTGACCACAACATTTTGGCAAGTTCTTCTTTTCTATGAAACATATTTATATATTCTTTCGTAGAAAGATAGCCCAAATTACATGCTAAATAAAAAGTGATAATTGATTATTGCAAAGATCCATAATATATTTTATAAAAATTAGTCATCACTTTTCTCTTCTTTCTAGCAAAACCTTCTACATAATTTAACAATACAGAAACCATAGATCTACGACATTGCGAGGTCAATGTATATCTTTCATCACTTGGAAATTTTCTAGAAATAATGTATCCAGACAATATATAATCTGTAATTTTTTTCTTCAAAATATCATGAAACCACTCCTTAAAACTTTTGATAAATGATATGTGTTATGTGATATGTGGCATGTGCTTAAATTAGTGAACGTCCCGTCATTTCCTCAGGTTTATCTATACCCAAAACTTTGAGAATTGTCGGCGCTACATCACCCAACACACCAGACTTAGGCAAAAGACTCAAATCATCATCAGGTGAATCTCCTACATTACCAGAAATACCAAATAATTTTTCTTGAATAATAATAAAAGGAACATTGTTGTTACTATTTTGTTTATCAAGAGTACCTGTCTTCATACTAAGTACTTCTTCAGCACTACCACTGTCTCCAACAATAAATAAAACTCCGTCTTCAGCCAAAACATATTCAGCAATTTTACCAATATATTTGTCCAAAATTTCACAAGCTTTTATAGTAGCTTGAAAATCACCAGTTTTAGACACACTTTCAGCATTAGAAAAATTGGCCAAGATAAAATCATACTTTTCTGATTTTATAGCTTTGACAACATCTTTGACAATTGAATTAGCTGCCATTTCAGGAACTTCTTTATATGACAAAACTTTTTTAGAAGGAACAAGTACAAATTCTTCATCACCAAATTTGTCTTCAAACATTCCACTAAAAAAAGAAGTAACACAACTATATTTTTCTGTTTCAGCAATTCTGATTTGTCTCATTTCTGCTTTGGACAAAACTTCTGCCAAAGAATTATGAATGATATTGCGAGGGTAAGCAACCACAACAGGAATTTCTTTTTCGTAATCAGTCATTGTCACAAAAAATAAATTACGTAAATAAATACGTTCAAATTTTGGAAAAGCTGGCAAAACAAAAGACTTAGTCAATTGTCTAGCAAGTCTAGCTCCAAAATTAGCAAAAATTACAGCATCATTTTTTTGAATAAAATTTAATTTAGTTTTACTACCAATCAAAGTAGGTAAAACATCAGCATCGTAAATTTCTTTGTCATAAGATTTTTGAATAGCTTCAAAAGATGTCTCTTCAATATTCAAAACTTTTTCACCTGTCATGTGATAATAGGCCAAAGAAATTTTGTCCCAATTACGACCATTGTCCAAAGCATAATTTCTACCAGAAATACTAACAATTTTACCTATACCTAATTCAGACATTTTAGCTTCTATTTTTTTTATATGATGAATACCATTGTTATAAATATCATCTTCACCATCCAAAATAGCATGCACAAAAACTTCTTTTACCTTGTTTTGTTTTGCCACTTGCAATAAAGCAAAAAAATGTTCATCATTGGCATTGTGAATTTGATTCCCAAATAAAGTAATAATATGTAAATTAGAATTATTTTTTTCAGTATGTTCTATAGCTGACAAAAAAGCATGATTGGAAAAAAACTTACCACTCGCTATAGCAGCATTTATTCTTGGTAAAATTTTTTTATAAATTCTACCAGAACCAATATTCAAATGACCAACACGAGAATTACCAGCTTCAAAATCCAAAAGTCCCACATCTTTACCAGACGCACCAAGACTCATCACTGGATATTGTTGAATAAATTTATCAAAATTTGGAGTATTAGCTTTAAAAATTGCATTGCCAGGTGTATTTGGTGCAATTCCCCAACCACTCAAAGTAAGTAAAACAGCAGGTTTTGGACGATTCATCATAATTTTAAATTTAGCAATTTTAAATTTTAATTTGTCCGCCTTGGGTGGAAACAATTTAAAAATTTTACAATTTCATCCCGATTTTATCAGGACTAAATTAAAGAATGTCCCGTCATTTCATCTGGTTTTTCAATATTCAACACTTTCAAAATAGTCGGAGCAATATCTGAAAGTCTACCTTTTTTCAATTTTGTTTTCTTATCATCACTAATCAAAATAAATGGGACATGATTATCAGTATGAGACGTCATAATCTCCCCAGTCTTTTCATCAAACATCTTTTCAGCATTACCATGATCAGCCGTAATAAATACTATACCATTTTTTGATAAAACACAATCTACTACTCTTTTCACCTGATTATCCATATAATTTACCGCTTTTTTAGCTGCTTCAAAATCACCAGTATGCCCGACCATGTCAGCGTTAGGATAATTTACTGTAATAAAATTGTAAGTATTATTTTCTAAATAATTTATAATAATATTAGTAATTTCTTGTGCATGCATTTCTGGTTTATCAGCATATGAATAATGTGCACCAGATTTTATCATAAGTCTTTTTTCACCATTAATAGGTTCTGAATAACCACCATTCATAAAATAAGTAACATGCGCGTATTTTTCAGTTTCAGAAATATATAATTGATTATAATTTTCACCAATTGCTTTGGCCAAACAATTTTTAAAATCTGGACTTGGAAAAGCTGTAAAAATTCCTGGTAAATCTGGACCAAAATCTGTCATAGCCACAAAACGAATATTTTTTGGTAATTTGTTTCTTTTAAACGCACCTGGATTCATCTTTTGAAAATTTTCCTGAACTAAAGACTTGGTAATTTGTCTAGCTCTATCACTTCTGGCATTGAAAAAATAAATAACATCATTATCTTCAATGTTACCCACAGGTTTTCCACCTTCAACAATAACTGTGGGTAAAATGTATTCATCAGTTTCATCTCTATTATAAGCTTGAGAAATTGCTTCTTCAGCACTTTCAGCTTGTAAACCAACACCCGAGACCATAGCATCATAAGCTTGTTTAGTTCTACTCCACATTTTGTTTCTATCCATACCATAAAATCTACCCATAATCGTCGCAATTTTTTCACCATTTTTCATATTCTTACGCAAAAGACGCAAAAAATTTACAGCACCATGAGTAGAAGAATCACGACCATCTGTAAACAAATGTAAAAAAACTTTTTTATGTCCTTGCTTACGAAAATATTCTAATAAAGAATAAATATGTTCTGGATTAGAATGAGCACTTTGACCATCAGTCAAAAGTCCCATCAAATGAACAGAACTATTATATTTTTTGGCATGATAAAGAGCATGACGAAATGAGTCATTTTTGAAAAAAGTTCCATCTTTGATAGCATGCGTAATTCGCACCAAATCTTGCTCAACTACTCTACCCGCGCCAATATTCAAATGTCCTGCTTCAGAATTTCCTTCTTGATTAGGAAAAAGACCAACATCCAAACCACTAGCTATAAGTTGAGTATTAGAATAATCTTTTATATAAGAAAAAATATTTGGTGCTGTCTCTGGTGTAATTGCATTACCAACATTTTTGAAATCAGCCAAACCAAAACCATCGAGGATCATGAAGACAACTGGCTTGTTTTTTTTATTGATTTCTTCGTTTTGTAGGTTTAATTCTTTTGACATATTTAAAAATTTCCAATACTAAATAAACAAATTCCAAATAATATACAAATAACAAATTAAAATTATGTAGATTTGTCTATTATAGTGGATAATATTTTTCTTAACTCAATTGATTCGTTTAGTAAGGATTTTATTCTATTTGCTAAATTTAAATTATTATCAATAATCAGTTCTATCCAATATGTAGTTTCTTTACATTCTTTTCTCGAGATTTTGATTCTGTGTAAAAAATCTTTTTTACTCAATTTTTCATTTGCCTCTCTATAATTTGCTCCAACTGAAGTGGAAGAACGTATTATTTGTTTTATATATACATTATTTATTTCACTTTTTTCTAAAGCTTTGCACATTTTTGCAATTCTTTTCGCAAACTCCAAAGTTCTTGTTTCCAAGTTGTAAATTTTCCCCTCCATAAATTTTTTTGTATATTGTAATTTTGATATTATTTGGAATTTGTTTATTTAATATTGTTTATTTTTCAGTTTCTTCTTCAATCTCCATCAATCTATTATACTTCTCCACTCTTTCCGATCTACTCATAGAACCTGTTTTGATAAACTCAGAATTTACAGCGACAGCTAGGTCAGCAATGAAAGTATCAGCAGTCTCACCTGAACGATGTGACACAGAAACTTTGTAACCATTTTTCTTAGCTAAATAAATCGCATCAATTGTTTCAGTCAAAGTTCCAATTTGATTAAGCTTGATAAGTACAGCATTAGCTACTTTTTCATCAATTCCTTTTTGTATACGTTTGACGTTGGTCACAAACAAATCATCTCCTACAATAGTCACTTTCTTACCAAATTTTTTGGTAAGAAGAGCCCAATTTTCCCAATCATCTTCAGCCAATGGATCTTCAATAGAAAGTATAGGATATTTTCTAATCCAAGTTTCTAAAATTCTAATCATTTTGTCTGCACTAGAAGCTTGTGAAGGGCTAGAAAAATAATATTTACCCTTACGATAAAATTCTGAAGCAGCAATATCAAAACCAAGAAAAACATTTTTGCCAGGTTCAAAACCTGATGATTGTATTGCTTTTATTACCAATTGAATTGCTCTTTCATTGTTGAGTAAGTCCGGCGCAAAACCACCTTCATCTCCTACCGAAGTAGTATAACCTTTATCATTCAAAATTGCTTTGAGAGAATGAAAAATTTGAGAACCCATTCTAACACGCTCGGCAAATTTTTTGTGAATTGGAATAATCATGAATTCCTGACAACTCAAATTGTTGTCAGCGTGTCGTCCACCATTTAAAATGTTCATAGTCGCTACTGGCATCCTCCAAGTCTTTTCTGGCAAATTATAAGCACTGCGAATATATTTATATAAAGGCATTTTACTTGCTTTGGCACCAGCACGAGCACAGGCAAGAGACACTGACAAAATAGCATTTGCCCCAAGTTTTTTCTTGTTTTCAGTACCATCTAAATCTAACATTAATTTATCAATATTCCTTTGGTCCAAAACATCTTTACCTATTAAAGCTTTATTAATCAGAGTATTAACATTTTTTACAGCTTTGAGAACTCCTTTACCGCCAAAACGTTGAGCATTGTCACGAAGTTCAAGTGCTTCATGAGTACCTGTAGAAGCTCCCGATGGGACAGCAGCCTTACCAATAGCACCACCTTCCAAATAAACTTTTGTTTCTAGAGTTGGATTACCACGTGAATCCAAAATTTCTCTAGAAACAATTTTTTTTATTTCAGTGTTTTTCATATATATTAGTTAATTAGGTATTAGGTATTAGGTTTACTTAAATTTATAAACGTGAATTTAAAAACAAAAAGCCTTTCCGGCCTTTTAAGCTTTTCAAGCCTTTCCCAGCCTTTCTATATTATACCAAAAAAAACAGCCTTTTGGAAAGGCTGTCTTTAATTCTAGCTAATTATTTTATTTTGTAATTGATAGTTATATTCAATTTTACTGTCTCAGTACCAGTTTCAATAGTAGGACCAGCACCAACAGATGATTCTAACATTGCCTTATCATAATACATACCTTCATATTCACCAGGAACATATTCACTATAACTCAAGATTGTTTCTAAGTTTATACCCAACATTTGAGACAATTGAGCTGCTTTTACTTTGGCATCCTTGATAGCTTTTTGTCTAGCTTCTGCAATATATACTTCTTTATCATCAATACTTTGAGTTACACCACCAATAGTATTTAGACCCACTTCAGAAGATAAAGCTACAACTTTACTAGCCAAACTAACATTATTACGAACTTTGACAGTTACACTTTGATTTATACTATAACCTGACAAACTACTTGTACCATCAGTAGCATAGTTATATTCAGGATACATACTTTGAGATTCTGTCTTAATATCTGCTTCTGGGATACCCAAAGCTTTTACTTTTGTTACAAAGTCAGCTATTAATTTATCATTTTTTTCCATAGCTTCTTGTGAAGTTGCTGCTTTGATAGCAGTACCCACTACTACAGTACTCACATTTGGTTTTACTTCTACACTACCTTCACCTGTAACTGAAATTTGTTTATCATACAGTTGTCTATCTGCTACACCAATATAATCATATTTTTTTATTTCATTGCGAATGAGAGTTCCAATGAAAATAATCAAATACACAATTAAAATACCAACGAAAGTCATAATCAACTTTCTACCAAAATGACAACTATGCTCTTTGCAATGTTTCATCATACCAAAATGACCACCACGACAACAATCGTGTTTTTCTGTTGGCATAGAATCCATAGCAGGCATGTCAGTCATCGAACTTAAAGTTTTACTACCAGAAGTAGTTTCTGTTTTCTTGACAGGCATAAATTTTAAATTAAATTATTTATATGAATTTATTATAACACAAATTTATATTTTGCACAAAATGTAAATTGATAATTGTGTATATTTTTTTATAAACAAAAAAATAAAATAATAAACTATACATAATTACTTGCAACAAACAATCTTTTTTGTATATAATGTAAATATTGTACATAGTAAATCTAAAACTCTTTAATTTTATGCAATTTAAACATGACTTAGTCGATAAAACAGATGCTTTTGTAAAAAAAGCTTTTCAAGATAACCCTCACTACAGTTTTAATCACTGGTCAGTAATGTATAACCATAGTGTTAATGTTCAAAATTTATCTATGAAAATAGCTAATGATATTAAGTGCAATGAACTAGTAACCTCAATTGCTGCATTACTTCATGATATCGGCAAAATATATCATGCTGATCAAAAGACACTTCACAAAACCCACGAAAGTTTTAACTTAATAGTCACTAAAGATTTTTTAGATAATCTTGGATTAACAAGTACTGAATTGAAACAAGTTCGTGATTTAATTTCATATAATAGCGATTCTACTGAAATGAAAATAATAAAAGATGCAGATGCTTTGGCTATGTGCTTTGATAAAAAACTATATATGTTATGGATAGAGTGGGCTATCAAAAACGGATTTACTAGTGATATACAACGTAAACTAAATAAATATAATAACTTATATTTTGATATCAGCCGACGTTTAGCAGAACCAAATTTAATCAAAATGAAAAACGATTGGGATAAATACCAACAAAAAATAAAAAAAACTTAATATTTATCACAAATAATATATTTATAAGCGGTTAAATAACTTCCTATATGAAATACATTGCTCTCCTCCGTGGCATCAATGTCGGCGGTAACCACAAAGTAGAAATGAAAAAACTCAAAATCTTATTTGAATTATTAAGCTACACAAACATTTACACTTATATCAATTCTGGAAATATTATATTTGAAACAACAGACAAAAAAAATGATGTACTAAAAAAAATAGAAAAATGTCTAAAAAAAGAATTTACTTTTGAAATACCCCTTATTATCAAAACCGAAAAAGAAATAAAAAAAATAGCGCAGACAATACCAGAAAATTGGCAAAATGATAGTACCCAAAAAACTGATGTTGCTTATTTATTTCCAGAATCTGACAACAAAAAAATAATTGATGAATTACCAATCAAAAAAGAATTCCTAGACATTCGTTATGTAAAAGGTGCTATCTTTTGGAATGTAAAGAGAGCTAATTATAACAAAAGCCAGCTAAACAAAATAATCAACCACAAATCTTATAAGCTCATGACTATAAGAAATGTTAATACTGCTAGATATTTAGCAGGTATTAATAAAAAATGAAAAAGTTTTACAAAATTTAGTTGTAATTTTAATTCATAAACTTAATTTATCGAAAAAATAATAAAATAATTTAACAATTATTTTAAGGAGTTCTTTATTAACAAACATTAGAAGTAATACAAAATATTTTGCAAGAACAAAAATAAAGTTAATAAATAAAAAAATCGTCTTCTAGAAGACGATTTTTTATTTTCAAATTACTTATTCTGCTGTTTACACTTCAATAATCACTGGCAAAATCATTGGACGTTTTTCAGTCTTACTCAAAACAAATTGTCCTATTTTATCTCTGATATCGTTTCTAATTTGATTGGTATCAGCCCAAGTTTTTGGATCTGATTTGATAACCAATAGTTTTACTTTTGATCTAATATCTTCTATCAAATCTTTGTTATTTTTTAGGAAAACAAAACCACGAGAAATAATATCTGGATTTTGAATCAAAGTGCCTGTCTTAGAATCAATAGTAGCTATGACTACCAACATGCCGTCAGCGGCCAAAACTTGTCTGTCACGCAATACTATATGTTGACTATCACTTACTTCTAGACCATCCACAAAAACATAATCACTTGGCGCTTTTTCTTCCAATACTACAGCTTTTTCTTTGTTTACTTCTATGATACTACCGTTGTCTGGCACAAAAACATTTTCTTTTTTGAAACCATTTTTGACAGCCAATTGTTCAGCTTCACGCAAAAAATAATAATTGGCATAAACTGGAATAAAATAAGTTGGTTTGATTTGATCAAGCATCGTCAAAATATCTTCACGTGTAGCATGACCACTAACATGAACATCCATGATTTCACCATGAATAACATTATCACATTGACGATAAATATTATCTTTCAATTGTTGGATACTCCTTTCATTTCCAGGGATGATAGATGAAGAAAAAACAACTGTATCATTTTTCTTTAATTGTATAAAACGATGTTGTTTGCTGACAATACGCATCAGGACAGCATTCTTTTCACCTTGAGCACCCGTACAAATAACTACGACTTTATTTTCTGGATATCTATCCACGTCTTTGACATCTATCAAAACACTTTGGGCAGATTTGATATAACCAAGTTCTTGAGCGACTTTGACGTTCATTTTCATACTATAACCATCTAGTGCTACTTTTTTACCAAGTTTTTCAGCTGATTCAATTACCCATTTGATACGTTCTAATTGAGAAGAAAAAGTACCAATAATTACTCTACCCGGAGCTTTATCCAAAATATTTAATAAATTTTTGTATATTTCTTCATAAATACCATGTCTTTTGTCATTCAAGGCACCCAAACTTTCTAACATCAAAACTGTAGGTTTTGGTAAGTTACTCAAATGATCATAATTGATGTGTGTAATACCATTTATATCTCTAGCCAAAGTCCAATCACCTGGATGAATCACTGTGCCATTTGGTGTTTCAATGATTACACCAACAGCATCCATAATAGAATGTTCTACTTGAAAAAATTTGATAGTAAATTTACCAAGTTTTACAACATCTGTCAGATTGTTGATTCTAATTGTACGCAATTTATTAGCAGTACCTTTTTTGTAATCATCTTGCTTATGTTTGATAAGTGCCAAAGTCAAATCTTTGCCAACTATCACAGGATTACCCAATTGTTCCAAAAGGATTGGAGCAGCGCCAATATGATCCAAATGACCATGAGAAAATACTACACCACGAATATTTTTTATTTTTTTCTCTAAATATCTAGCATTAGGAATAATATAATCAATACCAGGCATATCTTCTTCTGGAAATTGGATACCCATATCCAAAATCACAATATCATCTTCATATTCAAAAATTGTCATATTACGACCTACTTCTTCACAACCACCAATAGGTATAATACGTAAATTTTTTGAATTATTTTTCAAAGCCACAATAGGACTTGGTCTTGAAGAAGGACGTCTTTGCAAATTTTTTTGTTTACTATTACTACCACTATTGAGAGAAACTGATTGTGTTTTTCCATTTTTATGAAAAAATCTTTTTGGTTTAAGTGTTTTTTGGTTACCTGTCACTTCCTCAGGAGTATTTTTTCTGTTTACAACAGAAACATTTTTTCTTATCATAACTATAATTTAATTCGCCCCCATCCAATAGACAGGTTGACGAGAGAAAATAATTTCATTCCAACTAAGTTTGAATTTATTCTCACATCCGATTTCCCAATAAATAGGGAAAACAAGATTGTTGATTTAATAAATATATATTTCAAAATTTTGAAATATACTTAATCCACATTTTAATATAATTATTAATGTGGATTTTTTGTTGATAAAAATATCAACCCATACACTCTAAAAAACATCAATTAATTTTGTTACGTTAATATGAAGAAGACTAAAAACGTAAAATAAAAATCAATTAATAAATTTATTTTTTAAAGAAAAAATAAATTGTTGAAACAAATTATTGTTTCAAAATAGAATACATATAAAACGAAACAAATTATTGTTTTACGTCAAATCTGTATTCTATCAAAAAATTATTTATTGAAATTCCAATTTTTTTTGGTTTTAATATACCACTCATTTACATTTGAAAATCTATCAGCTGGATGAGAAATATTACTCACATCAAAACCTTTTACAAAATTAGATAAAGCATAAGTATATGTTGGCAAAAATAAAAATGTAGCAGGAGTATCTTCCAAAATTATTTTTTGTAAATCACTATACAAAGTATTCAATTCAGAATCTTCTTTGGTTGTTCTAATTTTTTCAAGCAATTCATCTACACTTCTTTTTTCATAATAAGACAAATTCAAACCAGGATAATCTACTTGTTTTGAATGCCAAAAAGGATATTGATCAGGATCATTGCCCACAATCACACCATACAACAAAATGTCATAATTATGTGTTTTCAAAACAGAACGAACAAACTCTTTTGAATCTACCAAACTAACTTTTGTTTTTATACCAATATCTTGATAATAACCAGCAATAAGTTCGGCAATTTTAGTATATTCAGGAGTTGAAGCTGTGACCAAATTCAATTCCAAAATTTTTGTTTTGTCATTTTTGTCAATTGTTCTATAAAATAATTGAGCTTCATCTAAAGTATTTTCTACTTCAATTTTTATATTATTTTTTATTTCTTCAATATTAAGAGTAGTAGTTGTACTAGTAGAAATACCATTATCAGTACTAGAAGTAGTTTCATTTTCTTTTTTTACTTGTTCTTCATACTCTTTTACTTTTTTTTCTATCAACAAATTTTTGAAATCTTCAGCTGATATCCTTTCATAATTTTTATCCAATAATTTGTTTGCTTCTTCAAAAGAAAATTTTGTGCCTTCTAAATTTGCATCAAATCCAGGGAAACCCTCTAATATCGGACCATTGATCAATTCAGCTTCATTTTGCAAAATATCATTAACAATTCTATTTCTATCTACCGCTTGAGCCAAAGCAAAACGAAAATCTTTTTCATCCAAAAAGTCTCTTTGCATGTTATAAAAAAGAGCTGTATATTGTGGAAGTTTCAAAGTATGCAAATCAATATTTTTACGTTTTACTTTTTCCAAATATTCAAATGGTACAAAATTTATACCATCAATTTTTTTTTCACGTAATGCTGTGACTAGACCTTCAGGGCCATCATAATCATTGTAAAAAATAAAAGAAAATGTTTTGATATAAGCTGATTGTCCATAAAATTCTTCAAATCTTTCCAAAACTATTTTGTTGATAGTACCTGTTGAATCTTTCATTATTTTTTTGAAAACAAAAGGACCTGTACCTATTGGTTGCAAATTTTTTTGAGCAAGTTTTATTTTATCAGAGGAAATTTCTGACCAAAAATGTTTTGGCAAAATACCAACAGTTAAAGTAGACAAAAAAGAAGGAAAAGCTTCATTCAAAGTAAATTTGAGAGTATTTTCATCTATTTTTTCTATTTTAACATTTTCAAAACTAACTTTTAGGGGTGAGTTTACCAAACTATCTTGAATAGATTCAAAAGTAAAGATAACATCATCTATAGTGAATGGGGTTTTATCATGCCAAAAAACTCCTTGCCTAATCTTAAAAGTATAAACTTTTTTATCTTCACTCACTTCAAAACTACTAGCCAAATCAGTCACCAAATTACGATTTTTGTCATAACGCATCAGACCAGTATAAACCATACTTACCAAATCTTGATCTACTTCATTCAATCCTGAAAACAAAGGATTGATCAATTGTGGTGAGCCTAAGACACCTTCAACATAATCTCCACCAACAGCTGATACTTCTACACGATATTTATCAAAAACTACATTTAATGACCAAACAGAACTAAAAATAAAAACTGAAATTGCTGAAAAAAATAATATTTTTTCAAAAACAGACAAAACTTTAGTTATATTAAAAAACTGACGTAAAGAAGGAAAACTACTTTTACGCATTTTCTTCATAAGTAATATATCGTTTTGTTGTAAACGATCTGAATTTTTGCGAAACTTCAATATTTTTTTAAAAAAATTTGAAGTTTTTTGTAATAATGAAGACACAATAATAAAGATAACAAATTTAAGTGACAAATAATTTTGACACCACCAAACTTGAAGATAAGTATTTACCTTTAAACTACTATAAGATTAGCAATAGCTAAGATAAAAAACAAAATAGAGATGACAATTGTAGCTTGATATAATACTTTATCCAAACCACGTCTGGTAGTATATACTGTTCCAGAACCACCAAAAGCTGAACCCAAACCAGATCCTTTTTGTTGTAATAAAATGACTAGAATAAGCAATACAGCTAAAACAATTTGTACTATATTTAGAATTTGGTTAATCATACATTTTCTTAGATATTTTAATTATACAATAAATTTAATTAAAAGCAAGTTTAGTAGACTAAGTCTAACAAAATAAGACCTTTTTGTCAATGACCGCCAATCTACACTAATTATATAAAAAAAATTGCCGTTTGTTAGTATCAAGATTAGTTTTCTCTGTTGACAAAACGAAAAATATGTTATAATATGAGCACCATTTATTTAAAATTATTTTATGCTACAAAAATCTAGGTTTTGGAAATACTTATTTGTTTCCATTTCAGTTTTGTTAGGTGCTATTTTGCTAATTATTTTAATATTTTTTATCTACTATTCCATCAAATTGAAATATGGTGATAATGAAGATATTCAAAATATAGCCAAACAATACGAAAATAATTTTAGTTCCGCTGTTGACAAAAATGCTCCTCAAGATATAAAAGATTACAATAAACTAATACAAGACTACAACCCAAGCGAAGGAGAAAAAAATGCCAAAGTAACTATTTTGGCTTTTATAGATTTTGAATGCCCTTATTGTCAACAAAATTACGAAACTTTCAAATATATCAAAGAAAAATACAAACCAGTTTTAAGGGTTGTTTTCAAACATTTACCTTTGACTGACTTACACCCAAACGCAGTTTCTTCTGCTTTGGCAAGTACTTGTGCACAAGAACAAGACAAATTTTGGGAATACTACACAGCTCTTTTTGAAAACAAAAAATTTGACAATGAATCACTATATCTTTATGCTCAAAATATTGGCTTAAATACAACAAAATTTGACGTTTGTTTCAAATCTGAAAAATATTTAATTAATATAGAAAAAGATATAGCTGATGCTGTAAATATAGGACTAAGAGGAACTCCATCTTACGTACTAAACGGACAAATTTTAGAAGGTAGTATTGAACAAACAGATTGGGACAAATATATTATTCAACATTTAAACAAATAAAAATATGAAAAAACTATTTTTACTTTTAATGTTTGGTTTTTTATTTTTTCCAAACACCTCCCAAGCTTTTGACCAAAGATGTTGGGTAAAAGAAGACTGTGACAATTACCGTGCTTCTTTTGGTAACGTAGAAGCAGAAGAAGGTTTTTATAGTGCTGCCAAAAATTCTGATGCCAAAAGTATTTGTAAAACTAATGAAAATGGTAAAGATGTCTTAGGTAGAGACATTGGATTATGTCTACCTGTTGGCAAAAGTGTTACCAATATAAGTTTTGGAGGCAGAAATGAATTCACTAATATTGGTGATTTTTTAAAATTCTTTTATCAATATGGTTTTGTAGTAGCCTCTGTCGTAGCTGTAATAATCATCATCGTATCTGGCATCATGTACATTTATTCTGGTGGCAATTCAGATACAGTCGGACAAGCTAAGAAAAAAATTTTTGGAGCGGTCATCGGACTAGTTTTATTGGCTTTTGCCTATACTCTCTTAAATAATATCAATCCTTATTTAGTAAACTTACGTATGCCTGGTATTTGGGCTATAAATACTATGGGTATAGCTCCAGCAAGATGTGAACAATTGGACAAAAATTTAAAAGTTGGTTTAGCAACAACACCCACAACAGCTGTTCCTTATGATCAAACAACATGGTTTTTACCAAGTAACACAACGCCTACAATTTGTGGTAATGACTACTATGTAGATAAAACAAATGGACAATTTTGTGAAGGAAATGCTTGTACACAAAAAAATTACTTATGTTTTAAAGGAATTAATGATCAATTAAGTTCATGCCAAACTGGTAAAATACTAGGACAAGTTTATTCTACTAGTATTCTAGATAATGCTTTTGGTCAAAAAGGAGGTTTAAATAGTTTAGCTATAGATGTTTTTTTTGATTATTGGGGTTGGATATGGTCAGATGATGTTGAAGTATGGATAATGTGTGGGGAAAAACAAACTAATGGATCTGTGACAGGTGAAAAAAATGTAGAAAGAAATGGTATTGATGATGACGATGGTATTGAGATAAATATAGATGAAGTAAAAAAAAGACAACAATTTATTTTAAACTATAACGAAACTCAATTAAATGATTTAATTAATGAATGTGACGATCAAAAATATTTAGGATTTGCTATAGGATTTAATTTAAATACAGCAGCAAATGGAACAGATGTACAACACCTAATAGGATTAGACGAAAACAAAAATCCTATTGATTTATGTGATATGCCAGATAAAGGAGTTGGTGGAAATTGGGATGAAACTTTTTGTGAAAATCTAGCACATACAATCAAACCTGGTATACCAAAAGAATACTGGATTACAAAAGAACAAATGATGGAAGGATTTGTAATGAATCTAGATGTATCAAAAATACCTTCAATATCTACAGATGAAACAAAAAGAGAAAGAGCTTATGCTAAATGGGGATACAAAGCACCAAAATAAAAATTAAAACAAATATGCAAGATAAAATAAAAGTAATAAACGCTCGAGTACACAATTTAAAAAATGTCTCAGTCGAAATACCAAAAAATAAATTAACAATTATCACTGGTTTATCTGGTTCTGGTAAATCATCACTCGCTTTTGACACTATTTATGCAGAAGGTCAAAGACGCTATGCTGAAAGTCTAAATGCTTATGCCAGACAATTCATGGATATGCAAGACAAACCAGATGTAGACGAAATCCAAGGTCTCTCCCCTACTATTGCTATCAACCAAAGAAATTTTGCCAAAAATCCCCGCTCTACTGTTGGCACAACTACCGAAATTTATGATTACTTGCGTCTGCTTTTTGCTCGCATCGGCAAGCAATGGTGTCCAACTTGTAATATCCCTGTAGAATTTTTTAACTCAGGAAAAATCATTGAAGAAATTAGAAAATTAAAGAAAAAAAATTCTGAACTTTTTTTGTTGTCACCAATTTTACGCCAACAAAAAGTAAATCTAAAAAATTTAAAAATAAAAATAGAAAAAACTGGTTATAGTAATTTTCTGATCAATAGCGTCAACGTCTCTATCGCCAATCTAAAAAATTTCAAATTCAATTCAGATTATTTGTACGATATAGATATTGTCATCGAAAGATTGAGTCAAATTTCTCTTAGTGATCTTACCAAACATGTAGAAAAAGCATTAGACTATTCCAATGGCTTTGTCAAAATTTATGATGAAGACAAAGATGAAACAATTACCTACTCCCAAGTACCAATGTGTAGTCAATGTTCTCGTGTATTTGAACCAGTTGAACCTCGCACTTTTAGTTTCAATAGTCCTTATGGAGCTTGTCCTCGTTGTACAGGTCTTGGCAGAACTCTAGAAGTAGATACCGAACTTGTCATACCAAATCCAAAACTAACAATTGAAGAAGGCGCTATCCAACCTTGGACCAGACTTGTTGGTAACCAAATTTACTATCAAGAACTTATTGCCAAAGTAGCCGAAGCTCACAATTTTTCAGTAGACATACCAGTAGAACAATTACCAAAAAAAGTAATTGATATAATTTTTTATGGTACGGAAAAACAAGAATACGAAATAAATGGTAAAAAAACAATTTATGAAGGTGTCGTACCTCATTTAACCAACAAATATCTTACTAGTAAATCAGAATACATCAAAAAAGAAATAGAAAGTTACATGCACGAAAAAGCTTGTTCTATTTGTGATAAAAAAAGATTGAAAAAAGAAAGTTTATATGTAAAAATTTCAGATTTTAGTATTGCCGATATTGTAGAAATGAGTATTGGCGAAGCTCTAACTTTTTTCAAAGATATAGAAAAAGGTAAATCAGAACTCACCAAAAAATTAGAAGAAAAACAAATAGAAGTAGCGGTATCTATTTCCAAAGAAATACGTCGTCGTCTTGATCATATAGAAAAAGTAGGTTTGTCTTATTTAACATTGGATAGATCTGTTAGTACTCTTTCTGGTGGTGAATCACAAAGAGTAAGATTGTCAACTCAATTGTCTGCAGGCTTATCTGGAATTATCTATATCTTGGACGAACCATCTATTGGTTTACATCCAAAAGACAATGCCAAACTAATAGAAACTTTGAAATCTCTAAGAGACTCTGGTAATACTGTCATCGTCGTAGAACACGATCAAGCTATTATGGAAGCCGCTGACTATCTTATTGACATTGGTCCTGGCGCCGGTGAATACGGCGGTCAAATCATGGCTTCTGGCACAGCTGAACAAGTCAAAAAAGACAACAAATCCATGACCGGACGTTATTTAAGTAAAAAAGAAAAAATAGATATTCCCAAAAAACCTCGCAAAGGCAATGGCAAAGATATACGTATAGAAGGTGCAACTGCCAACAACTTAAAAAATATTGACGTGAGTATTCCACTAGGTAAATTGGTGAGTATTACTGGTGTTTCTGGTTCTGGAAAATCTACTCTTATCTTAGATATTTTGAGCAAAGAATTAGCCAAAAAATTCTACCGTGCCAAAGATGAACCAGGTGATCACAAGACTATCAAAGGATTGAATAATATAGACAAAGTCATTACTATTGACCAAACTCCTATCGGACGTACCCCTCGCAGTAATCCTGCTACATACACTGGGATATTTACTCTCATTCGTGATTTGTTTGCTGAATTACCAGAATCAAAAATGTTAAGTTATAGTGCTGGTACTTTTAGTTTCAATGTCAAAGGTGATGGACGTTGTGAAGCTTGTGGAGGTGAAGGTTATGTAACTATTCCAATGCATTTTTTGAATGATGTTTATGTAGAATGTAGTGAATGTCATGGTACTCGCTATACTCGTGACGTTCTTGAAATCCATCACAAAGACAAAAATATTGCTGAAATATTAAATATGACTGTAGAAGAAAGTTACAAATTTTTTATGCATGACAAAAATATTGCTGAAAAATTACAAGTCTTACGCAATGTAGGCTTAGGTTACTTACAACTTGGTCAACCAGCTACCACTCTCTCTGGTGGTGAGGCGCAACGTATCAAACTAGCGACTGAATTGTCTCGTCGTTCAACTGGCAAAACTCTTTACATTCTTGATGAACCAAGTACTGGTTTGCACTTTGAAGACATCAAAAAACTTTTACACGTTTTAAATCAACTGGTAGACAAAGGCAATACTGTGCTTATCATCGAACACAATTTGGATATTATCAAATCAAGTGACTGGATAATAGATTTAGGTCCTGAAGGTGGCAAAGCTGGCGGTGAAGTAGTTGCTGAAGGTACAGTAGAAGACGTCATCAAAGTAAAAAAGAGTTGGACTGGAAAGTATTTGAAGGGAGTGGTGTAAAACTAATAAAATTAAATGAAAACAGAGTTGAAAGGCTCTGTTTTTTGTGGTTGCAAGAAAATTCCAATAATGATAGACTTAAAATACAATAAATTAAAATTGTTAAATATAAAAATTTATGCCAGAAGAAAGTTTACTTAAAAAAAATGATGCAATAACCTTTTTAAATATTAATGAGGGAGAGTTCAAAAACTATAGTACTTTTAGCAATGAAATAGAAGGAGTAAAAATTAAAGGGCGATGGTATTTTGATAAGGAAAAACTTAATATATGGAAACAATTAAAAAAAGAAAGGACAATAAATTTATCAATAAAAGAATACGAAACTTGTTTTGAGTTTGCTATAAAAATGGTTTATGGCGGACTTTCTTTAAATGGAATAAGAGGACAAAGAACAGAAGTTCAAGCTGCTGATGATATAATACTTGGAATATTAGCCGAACATGCAATCAAAAAATTTCTATACAATAAGTTTTCAATTGATATAAAATTAGACGAATCTGTACATCCAAAAGAAATCACACCTCAAGATTTTGACATGATTAAAGATGGTAAAGAATTTAGAATACCAAATCTTGGAGTAGGTATAAAAGCAAGTAAAATAAAAAATGCTTTTTTAGTTTTAGGTTCAAATGAAGTGGAATTACCTGAAAGAAAAAGTGATGTATATATATTTGCAAGAGTTGGTTTACCAAGTGATCATTTATTTAGAATATTAAGAGATCATTCATTCTTTGGAAAAGTTAGAAAATTTCTTGATGAAAATATAAATTTTAAAAAAATACTAGAATTAAACACAATTCCAGTTTGGATCTGTGGTTTTGCTTATGTAAATGAACTTGAACGAGTAACAGAAATACCAAATCAAAAATTCACTAAGGGCCATAGATATGTAAAAGCTGTTGGTAAACTTCATAACTCTGATACAGAATGGCAAAATTTTCTTCAAAAATTATAAAATTACTCAATCGCTCTTCTAATCTGTTTTGCGACAGCTTTGACAACAGGAACACTCACAGAATTACCAAATTGTTTATAAAGAGCTGAATCAGACATACCTTTTGGAAGTTTAAAATCCATTGGAAAACCTTGTATTCTAGCACATTCAAGAGGAGTCAGTTTTCTGATTCCTTTTTTATCTTTAATAATTGGTACATTATGTCCACCCATTCCCATATTTGCTGTCAAAGTAGGACAAACACCTTTTTTATTTTCACGAACGTATTTTCTACGCCATTGATATACAGTATTTGAATTTGTAACATCACCTTTTATCTTTTCATAAAGAGGTTTACCATCATAATAATATTTTTCATCCACATTATCTTCTAACAAATCTTTTATACTTTTTTTCAATTTTATTGTGGGTGGAAAATTAAATTTTTCATAATGTTTTTTGTCTCTAAAACCAACAATATAAATTCTTTCTCTATTTTGTGGCACATTACCATATTCCATACTATTCAAAACTTTTGATTTTACATGATAGCCAAGAGATTCCAAAGTATCCAATATAATTCTAAAAGTTTTTCCATTATCATGATTTTTCAAATTTTTTACATTTTCAAGCATGAAACCCATTGGTTTTTTTTCTTTTATAATTCTTGCAACATCAAAAAATAAGTTTCCCCTACCTTTCTTATCATCAAACCCTTCTCTATATCCTGCAATAGAAAACGCCTGGCAAGGAAACCCTCCAAGCAAAAAATCAAAATCTGGTAGTTTTTTTTCATTTACTTTTTGAATGTCTTCTACAAAAAGTTGAATTCCATCAAAATTTAAGTCATAAGTGTCTTTACACTTTGGTTCAAAATCATTTGCAAACACAGTTTCAAACCCAGCTTCTTCAAAACCAAGTCTTATTCCACCAACACCTGCAAACAAATCAATAGTTTTGAAGTTTTTTGTTTTTTGTTGTAATTGACTATTGAAATCCCTAATTATTTTTACAACAACACCACGAACTTCTACTTCTGTACGATAAAATGGAAGCAAATTTTGATTTGCTGGTTGTAATTTGAATCTATTTTTCTCTTTGTATAACTTTTTTAAAGTTGCTTCATTTTCATCTACGATAGCAACTACTGTTTGTCCATTATCTGCATAATCTTGTTTCTTTATTACCACAATATCACCATCGAAAATACCATCTTCAATCATACTGTCACCAGAAACTTTCAAAGCATACAATTGTTCAGGATCAAAATAAGTATCTCTCGCAATAGTGATAGTATCTCCTCTAGTTTCTAATGCTTCAATTGGTTGACCAGCAGTAATTGTGCCAACAAGTGGAATTTCTAAAGTATCAATTTTACCAAGTTCTCTAATACTAAGGCCTCTTGTAGCATTTTCATCCCGCATAATATAACCTTTATCAATAAGTGCGTCTACATGTTGATATACACCAGACAGAGCATTAAGTTTAAAATTTTTTTTCAACTCTTCAAAAGTAGGAGAATAACCTTTTTTTTCTATAAAAGATTTTATGTAATCAAAAATTTGTTTTTGTCTCTTAGTTAAACTAGGCATAAGACTATTGACTATTTAATTAATTTAGGTATATAATATCATTATACCGAAAATTAACAGAATTTAAAAGCTATCTTTATCCACAGTTTAAATTAACAAAAGAATAGACATATGATTAAAAAAGAGGAGATAGATTTAAAAGTCAAAGAATTTAAAATTCACAGATCAAATGTAGAACGTGACTATATCTTTGGATGGTTTCTTTTTGGATTATTCACAATAAGTGATCTAAAAGAAAATATTTTTTTAAAAGGAGGTAATGCATTACGTAAGTGCTACTTTGAAAACACACGTTTTTCTTCGGATATAGACTTAGGAATACCTGGGGACATTAATCAAGAAATATTAATGACAGAAATAAACAAAGTATGTGACTTTATACAAAATAAAACAAAGATACTATTTTCAAAAGAAGAAAATCGTATTGATGAAAAATTTTCAGCAACTGATGCCCCAATACCTGATCTAAAAGTCTACGAAGTAAGAATATATTTCAAAGACTTTTATGGAGATGCAGATCATTTAAAAATAAAAATATCAATGGACATAACTAGATTTGACAAAGTCTTACTACCAATTCAAAACTTAGATTTAATACACCCATATTCTGATAAAAATCAGTTAAACTGTAAAATCAGATGCATGAAGCTGGAAGAAATAATAGCAACAAAACTTAAATGTATTCTACAAAGGCAACATGCCCCTGATTTATTTGACTATGTCTATTCAATAAAACTACCTGAGAGTAC
This sequence comes from Candidatus Magasanikiibacteriota bacterium, assembly GCA_041674805.1. Classification (GTDB taxonomy): domain Bacteria; phylum Patescibacteriota; class Patescibacteriia; order Magasanikbacterales; family UBA922; genus UBA1557. The sequence continues at coordinate 135,068 of JBAYVA010000003.1, forward strand.
TCTCAATAGAAAAGAACTAATTCAAACTTTTATCAAAAAAACAATATTTTCTAAAAACCCACACGTAGTTAAAGAAATACTAATTAAAACACAATTCAAATATTTTAAAGAAATGTGGACTAAAACTATTATCTGTGCAAAATCTATTATGTTTGATGTAGAAGGAGCAATAGAAACTTTTATTTCTGATATGGAAGAAATATTTAAAATTTATCCCAATAGTGGATTACGAAATTTTACTTTTTTCGAAGCTACTTTAAGATTACCGATAATGGAAGCCGGAAGAGCACAAACTCTGTTGAAAGTAACTTACAAAAATGAAGAACGAATATTAGAACCATACTCATTAAAGTATAAAGAAAGAAAAGATGGTACAGAATGGGAATATTTATACGCTTATAAATTAAACGGTGGAAAAAGTGAACCAGGCATAAGAAGTTTTCTTGCAAAAGACTTTCAGTCCATAGAGAATACAGAAAAAAAATTTACACCACAATATCAAATTGAACTATGTAAAGCTGGTGAAATACCAGAAAAAAAATACCTTTTTGACCAAAATAAACCAGCCAAAAGACCAAAATTAAAAAACATTTTTAATTCTTATCTAGGTAAAATCAAAAATGAAATCCGATACATTTATGAATGTAATTATTGTGGAAAAAAATTTACAAAAAATAAAAATACCCCCATTATTAGAAAGCATAAAACAAAAGGTGGATATCTTTGCAATAGTGTTTATGGATATTATATAGATACAAAATATTATTAAAAAACCACTTTCCCAAGTGGTTTTTAATTTGCTAGAAAATACCGATAATGCTAAACTTAGGCTATAATTTATATATCATATTTTGCTATGGAAAAAAATTATTTAGAAAAAAATATAAAACATTTTAGTCGACGTGAATTTTTTTATCAATTTTTACTTGCTTTAGTTCCCTACTATTTGGGAGTAAAAATTGGAGTAAAGCAGAGTTGGGGTAATCTTATGATTGGCATTCTACTAGGTTTTATTGTGGTTATTTTTTTATATCTACGTGATCATAGTGTCAAAAATCTTAAAAATTATACAAAAGGATTGAAACTAGAAAAACAACTACAGAAAAAATTAGACACAATGAATATCACCTATGAAAAAAATCTTAAGACAAACAATGGTGATTTAGATTTATTAATCCAAAAAAATAATAATTATTATGGTATAGAAATCAAAAATTGGTCTGGTACTGTCGAATGGAAAAATAACCTTCTTATGTCTGGGATATATGACAAGACAGACATATTGAAAAAATTGTTGGGCAGTTGTCTTTTTATAAAAAATAGTAAATTTGGTGAAAATCCAAAAATATTTGTAAAACCTGTCCTTGTCTTTGGCTACGAAACCAACTTAAAAATACCAAACAACAAAATCATATTCCACAATATAGAAATACTCATATTTAGCATACAAGATTTACCACAAAATTTAAATTAAATTACTAAACAAAACATGTCTAATGCTAAAATTATTATATAAATAATATTTATCTATGAAAAAATCATTACCCTTTATTTTAGTCCTCCTCGTCATTATCCTCTCCGCTGCCTACTTACTCTGGCCAAAATACGTTTCTCACGATAAACAAGCCAACAACGTAGAGAAACCTGCCATCGTAGATTTCTTCGCCTGCGGGGATTATTGTCCCGGCGCACCAGAACAGTACACTGTAAAAGTATATCAAAACGTCACCGATGAAACACAGTGTAAAGATCTTGGTGGCACACCAGCTAGCTTCCAAGGTTGGACAGAAGTACATTATTGTCTAGCAGAATAAAAAATAAATCAACAAAAAAACCACTTTCTCAAGTGGTTTTTCTATTTTTTGAAATATTATTTTACTTCCTCAGCTTTTACTTCTTCAACTACTTTTTCTGTTTTTTCTTCTTTTACTTCTCTCAATTTTTTCTTGTGTGTTCTCAAGTAATATGGACGAGCTTGAGAAACTTTCATTTGTCTTACTAATTCAATTTTGTCTACTACTGGGGAATGTAAAGGGAAAATTTTCTCTACACCTACGCCTTCAGAAATTTTACGAACTGTAAATGTTGCTCCAGCTTCTTGACCATGTTTTACAGCGATTACAATTCCTTCATAAAGCTGAATACGTTCTTTTTCTTCTCCTTTAGCATTGGTTTCTTTTACTTTTTGGTGAACTTTGACAATCATACCTGCCTTAATTTCACCACGAATATCTTTGATTTCTTTTGACATATATTTTTTATTTACGAGAGGTTGGCAGTGATTACCCCAACATACAAGATTTTTAATTAAAGTTAGTGCAGACATTTTACACAATATTTCCCTTTTTGTCAAGAGCAAATAATCCACGTATAATAGCCTCTGCTTGGTCTACTGATTCGTCCAACTTACCCTCTACATTCTCTATTTTATAGTCGTAAATATGACTATATTTTAGCCATTTTCTAGCATATTCCATTCTATCTTGGACATATTCTTCACTCCTACCATCCCTATTTCTCACCCTCTTTTCCAGTTGTTCTATAGGAGCAAACACAAATATACTAACGAAGCCCTTGTCCCCCCTCTTTTGTAAAGTTTGAATACCTTGAAGATCCAACTTCAAAACACCTACTTTTCCACTATTTCTTACTCTCTCTATCTCCTGTTTAGTCACACCGTAATAATTTTCATACTGGATAGCATGTTCAAACATTTTGTCCTCTGCTAGCAAATCTTCAAATTTTTCTTTAGTCAAAAAATAATAAGGATGACCTTCACTCTCTTCAGGTCTTTTTTCTCTAGTGGTAGTCGTGATTACTCTCTCTATATCAAGTCTCTTCTCCAACGCACTCATGATACTATCTTCCCCTGCTCCCGAAGGACCAGAGATAATAATAATAGGGTAAGGTTTTTCCATAAAATTATACCAAACTATCCAAATAATCTTTCAAATTTTTTGGAATATTTTTTTCAAATGAAACTCTATTTTTTTGTAAATCAGTAAATTCCAAATGTTTGGCATGCAAAAACAATCTATCTAAAACTTGATCACCTTTTTTGACCAATTTTTTGTTTACATACAATTTGTCACCAACGACAGGGTGACCAAGAGCAAACATATGTACACGAATTTGATGAGTTCTGCCAGTATGAATCTTGATTTTCAACAAACTAAATCTTTTGTATCTTTTTTCTACCCAATATTCAGTCAAAGCATTTTTTCCTTCTTGAATTTTGTTGACATTTTTCAATTTCATTTTATCAATTTTTGGACGAGATACCATACGACCATTTTCTCCTCTATCTATATCAAAATCTATTATGCCATAATCTTTGACCAAATTACCATAAACTAAAACACTATAAATTTTTTCTACTTTTCTTTGTTTGAATTGTTTTTTTATTTTTTCAAAACTATTTTGATTACGAGCAATTACCAAAAGACCTGAAGCTTCTTTGTCCAATCTATGAACAATACCAGGACGACGTTCACTATCTCCTACTTTGGCAATTTCTGGATATTTGGCAAGCAAACTAGCTACCAAGGTATTTTTTTCCATAGCTTGAGTAGGATGTACCAAAATACCAGCCGGCTTATTTATCACAAGATAATCATCTGTTTCAGCCAATACTTCCAATTTTGCCAATTTTTTCTTTGACAAGGCTTTGGTAGTGACAGAATTTGCATCACCTTCTACAAGAAGCTTTTCTGACAATACTTCTATAGTTTTAGCAGAAATAAGCTTTTCTCCTGTCTTTTTTGGAATCTTGTTGTCCAAGAGTACCAAACCAGCATTAATCATTTTTTGTACTTGAGAACGACTAATCCCTATAACTTTGGATAAAAAAACATCAAGACGTTCTACACGTCCTTCTTCTGTAATATTAAAAATTTGACTATTTTTAGGATTTTTCATAAGTAGAATGATTATACAGCTAAAGACTTGAAAAATCAAGAGCTATCTGCTATAATCTATTTGTTAAAAGTTTGCATTAGGGCCAATAGCTCAGTTGGTTAGTCCCGATAACATCGGGATATAACGTTGGGTTGATAGTTCAAAAGTTAGTTTTATTTTATTAGGGCTAGTAGCTCAGTTGGTTAGAGCACAACGCTTATAACGTTGGGGTCGATGGTTCAAGTCCATCCTAGCCTACAACGTAGCTCAGTTAGTTATCCCCGATTAAAATCGGAATATAACGTTGGGATTGATAATTCAATTTCATCCTGTGTTACAAAATGTAGAAATAAAAAAATTCAATCAATTTTATGCATTATATATATTTCTTGTGGAGTGAAAAACTTCAAAAAATATATATAGGTGAAACAACAGACGTTTTGGCAAGAATTGACTACCATAATAATGGTAGACAAAGATACACTTCTCGAGGTGTACCTTGGACACCCATTGCTTATATAGAATGTGAAAACAGAAATGAAGCACTTGCCGAAGAAAAGAGACTGAAAAAATGTAAAAACAGAAAATACTACAAAAAGTATTTATTGGAAAAAGGAAAGAAGATAAAAAATTATAGAAAATAATAACTAAATTACTATTTATATTAAGGCCAATAGCTCAAGCAGGTTAGTCCCGATCAAAATCAGAATATAACATACCAAACATCTTCATCTTCTGTTATACTAACAGTAACTAATAATAAATCTAAAAAGATTTATTAATCACATTATGCTTTTTAATAAAAGTATCAAATCACTTATTATTGAAGCTCAACAACAAATGAGTCATTCTTTTGATCCTTTACATGATTTGCGTCATGTCGAGAGAGTTGTAAAAAATGTCAAAAAAATTTCTGCTCCAATCAAACTCACTCAAATAGAAAGAGATGCTCTTGAATTGGCAGCTTGGTGGCATGACATTAGTCGTGCTATCAACAACAAGCCATCTATGATTTGGATGGCTATGTTTGATGACAACTTATCAGCTTTGGCTTTACTTTTTTATACCATCAAATATCGTATAAAAAACAAAGTTGCTTTGAAAACTTTTGGACTACTTATGTGCAATGGCATGATTACTGGAAAAATAATGACAAAAATTTTTGCTAACAAAAAAACAAGATTACTTTTGAACTTATTGAAAGATGCTGACATGATGGATCTGATGAATATCAATAGATTTTATGAAGCAACTCAACTAGCACAAATGTCAAAAAAAAATTTACGAAAATTTCGTATGCTCATTTGGTACAATTTGAATAGTAATATTTTAGAAATGAAAACATTTGAAGCAAGAATATATATTGAAGAAATAATTATAAATTTTTTAGAATGGATATCAAACAAAGAAAATTATTTGTGGCATGAAGAAAATTTTGGTAAAGATTGGATAGACAAAACTATAAATAAATTACAAGAAACACTAGGAGAAATTACAAAATTAAATAATTTGCAACAAAAGTCAACATAAAAAATATTTTTAAAAAAAACTTACAAAAAAAATTTGTAAGTTTTTTATTTTCTAAATTTTTTTTTAGAAAAAATATTTTTTACAAAAGTTATACACAGCTTTTTACAAAAATCTATTTTAAAAAAAGTGAAAAGGAATTATACTTATAATAATAAAAGGTCGAAAAGATTTTTTACAAAAAAATTTTTAAGAAACTTTTACATCGATGCTTGTCATGTAAAAAATTTCTAATGATGTCACACAAATTTTCATTTGGTGTGCACCATGGTCACGTCAAAGTGAACATCAAAAATTTAATATATTGAGGAGGTGAATTTATGCCTACAAAAAAACCTGCTACTAAGAAAAAAGTAGCTAAGAAACCAGCTAAAAAAACAGTAAAAAAAGCTGTAAAAAAAGTAGCTAAGAAAAAACCAGCTGCTAAAAAGAAAGTAGCTAAAAAAACTGCTAAGAAAAAATAATATTTTTTCTTCACAAAAAAAACACTCTCGTCTAGAGAGTGTTTTTGTTTTTTTAAAAATATTATTTTTTATCTGCAAAAATTTTTACAGTACCAAACACACCATCATATCCTGGTTTCACAAAAATATTCCCACTACGCACACGTGAAATTGCTTCAGCAATTTTTTCTCCAGGTACTTTTGCAATCTGCGAAAGATCAGCTTCAAGTAAAATAAAAAATTCATTATGAAAATTCTGTAATAATTTTTCGTAAGTTTCACTAACTTTTTTGGTATTTACACCGCAAGCAAAAACATCTGCCAAAATTTCTGCCAAAGGTACAATACTTTGGTAAGGAATTTTTCTTTTACCAGCATCACGGGCTTCTTCAATACTTCTATCCGCCAATTCATGTACTCTATTCTCTACTCCGATAATTAATTTTTTACCACACTTCGGACAAAGTCCTTTCAATTTTTTTGTTTCTTCTGGAGCACAAGAAAAATTGCAAGACATATGTCCATCATAATGATACTTTCCTTCTTCTGGAAAAAATTCTATCGTCGAAATAAATTTTTTTCTATCTTGTTCATCAATAATTCTTTTTATTTCTGTATAAGTAATATCTTTTTCTGATTTAAAATAAAAAACATTAGCTTCCCTACCTAGTTTGGCATTACTATGCGCATCAGAATTTGATATGAGCGTGATATTATCCAAACTTGACAACCTCCAGTTCATGAGTGGATCGCTCGACAGACCCGTCTCTATGGCCCGTACATAAGGTGTCAATTCTTCAAACGCGTCTTGCAAAGAATCATAACCACCTTTGCTACCAAAAATACCAAACCACGGTGTCCAAGCATGCGCCGGAATCATCATCATGCGTTCATCGGTCTCAAGCATGAGTTCCAAAATCTGTTTTGAAGTCAAACCCAAAATAGGACGACCATCAGATTTCAAATTGAAACCCATTTTATTCAATTTATTATTAAATTTTTCAGCCACTTCAATACTTGGTGCAAAAATAAGCAAATGAATTCTACGTGTTTTACCTTTGTGTTTTTTTATAGAAGCAATTTCCGTCCCAACTATAAAGCGCGTCTTAGAGTCAACGTCATCACCTCTCCTATTAGGAGAGGTCGACTGGGACGACGCAGTCCCAGCGGGTGAGGTCTTTAATTTATAAACTCCTTCCGTATCCTCAACCAAACAATCTTTCATATGTTGGAACCACTTCGGATGCGTAAAATCTGAAGTAGATATAATATCTATTCCTTTGGTTTCACAAGTCTTTGCAATCAAAGGCAATTCTAAACTCTTCGAGCAAGCACGAGAATATTTTGAATGGATGTGCAAGTCAAGCACTTTTTTCATAGCAAGTTATTAATAAAACAATCCTGATTTTCGGATAATACGGATGATACGGATTATAAACTAAGTTAAAAAATATTTGTGAATATTCGTTTTACATTTGTGTTATCCATAACAGTGTAGTCCCAAATAACTTACAAATATTCTATTTCTTCATCTGAAAGTCGCTTTATTCCGGTGTCATTTTCCACTTCTTCCAAAACCTGAGCCACAAGACCTGGTACACGAGCGATGATAAATATACCGTTTCCAATATTACTTGCCATTCCCATATCACAAAGTATAGCAGCAATAGCACCATCTGCATTGAGTGGTAATTTTTTGGATGAAATTTCATTCAAGTTTTTTTCAACCACCAAAGCCAATTCACAATGTTGACCAAAAATATCATTTTGTTTTGCTATTTCAAACAATTTCACAGTGCGTGGATCAGCATCTTCGAAAAATTTGTGACCATATCCCAAAACATATTGTTTGTTTTCTTTCATTTGTTTTAGCAAAGTCAACCAATCTTTTTCATCTTCATGATTATAAAAAAATTCCATAGCTTGTGAAATGACTACACCATGCCTTTCACCAAGACCAAGTAGTCCTGCTGCTACTGACGCATGAAGAGGATTTTTAGCAGAAGCTGAAATACGAGCAGTCAGAGCAGAAGCCGTTGCAGGACCATGATCAATGACTGAACTCAAAATTGCTTCAAACATTTTTGTTTGTTTTTTGTCTGGAATTTTTCCGGTCAACAAGAAAAAAATATTTTGTGCAAAAGTATTTTCTGTCATCAATTTTTCTAATTTTTCACCACGAATTATTTCTTCTCCTTTTTCTACTTTGGTTAGTTTGGTTTGGAATTTCATATATATCCTGAAGCGCAGCGAGGGATCTGTAGACCCTGAGCACGCTAATTAAAATTAAAATTTTACCGAAGTTTTCTAAATATTCTGCGTAAATCCGCGTCTCTCAAGCAAAAGGTTTTATCAATGTAACAAGATCTTCATATCTATCCGCAATCATCACACCCACTTCGGACAAAGCTTTGGATTTTTCTAGAGCTCCTTTGCCACGCTCCACAATCGCACCAGCATGACCAATATTCATACCTTCTGGCAAAGTGCTAGCAAATTTTCCACCGATATAAATCGCGAGCGGTTTGGAATATTCCTTATTTTTGATAAGATCTACTATTTCAAATTCATAACTACCACCATGCTCACCAAAAATTATCACGGCTTTTGTTTCCTCATCTTTTTCAAATAATTTCAACAAATCTGCATAAGTCGTGCCCATAAGTAAGTCCCCTCCCACATGCACAGCAGTACTTTGTCCCAATCCTGCTTTTCGCACTTGCCAAGAAACTTCATTTGTCATACCACCCGAACGAGAAATAATACCAATACTACCAGGAGTAAATATTTCGTCAGCTTGTACTTTTGGTCCACCGACTACACCAATACGTCCAAGACCTGGGGCAATATAGCCAAGCGAACTTGGTCCGATGATTTGAATATTTTTTTCTTTGGCAGCAGCTAGACAATAAGCTGTATCACGAATTGGCACACGCTCTACAATCGTATTGATTTGTGAAATACCAGACTCAATCGCTTCCAAGATTGCCGCTTTGGCCGCAAATGGTGGTACATAAATAGCAGTCGTCGTAATATCTGGAAACTGCGCCACAGCTTCAGCTACAGTATTGAAAACTGGTTTACCAAGCACTTCTTCTCCGCCTTTGCCAGGACGCACTCCACCAATAACGTTGGTACCATAATCCAGCATAGCTTTGGCAGCTTTTTCACCTTCGTTACCAGTGATACCTTGAACGAGGACTTTAGTATTTTTGTTTATTAAGATTGACATAAATAAAATAAATTTTAAAGTGTCATATCAGCTAAAACTAAATTAAAAAGTATAATAAAAGAACAAATTAACGCAAGTAAAAACCAAACTAAAAAAATTCTACTAATAATTATAAATTTTTTTGAAGAAGTATCTTTTGCTTTGAAAAGCATGAAAAAAAATAATATATAATATACAGCACCAAACAAAAATACAATTTCATCCATGAAAAAATTTGGATTTATAAAAGAAGAAATCATTGTTATTGGTAATACAGGAAATAAATAAGCAAATAAAGGCAAAATCCTAAAATTACTAAATTCCCAAGAAGGTGTTTGAAACCCAATAAAAGCAACCATCAAGAAAAATAAATGCACAGCAAACCAAGTCCAACCAATTCTCTTAGGTGAATTTTTGTAATATTCTTTTATTCTATTCATATAGTTTTTGATAATTATAATTTTAAATATTCTTTAGCACGTAAAATAACGGCAATAGCTGGTCCATGTACAATTGTACCATCTACAGCCCAATCTATTGCTTGTTGCATTGATACTTTTTCCAAAGATAATGTTTCTTCATCTGAATCAAGTGATATTTCTGGTATTGAATCAAGTTCTGCGAGAAAAAGATATTCTGTATGATGAATATTACTGGTAAGTCCAGAAATAGTACCAAGTGGAATTAACTTTTTTGGTAGAACACCTATTTCCTCTTCTGTCTCACGACGAGCCGCTTGTTCGGGTGTTTCACCTTCATCTAGCTTTCCCCCAGGTGTTTCTATTGTTATTTCTCCATAGCCATGACGATATTGTTTTATCAAATAAACATTTCCTTCCTTGTCAATTGGCAAAACAGAAGAACCAAATGGTAATTCTAAAACTACAAAATTTAATTCTCTATTAAGCTCATCTATCACAATATCCTCGCGCAACCTTGCCCAAGGATTTTTGAAAATTTCCTTTGTAGATTCTACTTTCCATTTTTTTGGTTCCATATTATTATTTTCTATTAAACAACTTTTTAAAATTCAACAAAATCATTGGCAATAAAAAACCAATAAAACCAAATTGTATAACACCTAAAACAAAATAAAAGGATTCTGACAAATTATATACATCAAATTTGAAAATTTTGCTTAAAAAATCTACCAAAATATAAACTGGTAATTCTAAATATAAAACTGACATCATAGCTTCACAATCACGACCATACATTTCACAAGGTGCCCAAGCAACTAAATAATAAAGAACAAATAAACCCATCAACAAAACAGACACAAATGTATATAAATATAAATTCTTTTTTTCAAACATAAAATTATTAAATTATTTAATCAAATCCGCCAAAACCTGAGCAGTGTCGCTCATACTTGTTTCTTTGCCAAATAATTTCATATTAAGGTTATTTCTCTTAGCACACTCTTCCATCACACGCATACCTTCTTTGTCATCAGGCCCAGCCCGACGGACAACTATTGGAAAGGCCGGCTTGATTTCGTCGAGAGCATCCACTATTCCTTTGAAAGTTTCAGCCACATTAGTAAAGTTAGCTACTACACCACACATCCACAAGCCTTTTAGCCCTGGTTTGGACAAAACTATTTTGGTTAGCTCATAGACTTTTTCCCGAGGAGGATTGCCTGAATATTCCGTATAATTGGCAGGATCTAAGCCAACTTTTTTTAAAGCATCCATATTAGCAATACTTGCTCCTCCACCATTTAAGATAAGAGCAATGTCGCCATCTAGCTCAATGTATTTGCCAGCTGTACCTTGGTAATACTTTTCACCTTTATCAATTTCTTGTACATCAATTTCTCGTTCAGTCGCCGGACGACCAAGCATAGTACGAGATTCAAACAAATCCCAATCTGTAATAGTTGACTGTTCTATTCCTTTTTCTTTAGCACGCTCTTGTGCTTCTTTATTATGACGGAAAAAAGCATCATCATCAAGTGCTACTTTGGCATCGAGAGCTACTATTTCTCCAGAAGTTGTTTTGACAAGCGGATTTATTTCTACAACTCTAGTATCCTCAGCGAGAAAACATTGCCAAAGTCTTTGAGCAACTTCTAGATACTCCTCCCCTATTAGGGGAGGTTGGGAGGGGTTAGATAACTCTGACAAACTTGCTTTTGTGTAACCCCCTCTAACTCCCCCTACAAGGGGGAGAACACTATCTCGTATATCCAAGGGAACACGTAAAATCTTTTCATCAGAGACATCCTCAATATCCATGCCACCTTCAGTACTAAAAATCAAAACAGGTTGTTTTTTGTTGGTATCATAAGTGATAGATAAATAATTTTCACTCTCAATATTTATTTTTTCAGTGAGTAAAATTGCTGAAACATATTGTCCACGAATAGACATGGCAAAAATTTCTGTAACGGCTTTTTCGACTTCTTCTAAATTATTACAAAATTTTATACCATTATTTTTTCCACGCTTACCAGACAATACTTGAGCTTTGACCACAACACTAACCAAACCTAATTTTTTATAAGCCTCAGCCACATTATCACCACGATGAATAATAACTCCAACAGGAATTTTTATGTTATGTTTTTGAAATAAAGTTCTACCTTCGAACTCGTATAAGTTCATAAATTATTTTATTGATTTATTAGTTTATTTTTTATTGGTATCAGTTCAAATCTGTTAAATTTGTTCAATATGTGTTCTATCTAAATTTTGTAGTTTAGATAGAACACTGATCCAACTGATTAAACTGATAAAAACAGATATTTTAATTTATAAATTCAACTTGTGCTCGACAACCAGCACAGCCTGCCCCGTGTGAACCTTCTTTAGCTTTTGAGGCTTTCAAATTCAAACGAAAATTCTTACCATGATCATGAAATCCTAGTTTTTCATAAAAATGATGCATATCATCCCTACCGTATCTACTTTGCATCAAAATTTTATAACAACCTATTTCTCTAGCTTTTTCAATCATGGTTTTCAAAAGTTTGGTACCAACACCTTGTCCACGATATTCTTCATCCACTGCAAAATATTCAAAAAGAGCATAAGGCTCATCATGAAAATCATTTTTAATAATGAATATATAACCATGAGCAATTTCTTTTTTGTCTTCATTGTTTATAAAAAAACGTATACCTTCTGATTGAAATTCTTTTGTTTGTATTTCCATAAATTTATAAACCCATTATTTCTTTTAATGAATTAGCCAATTTGTCTGGACAAAGTCCACCACCAATTCTTTCATAATCACATTCAAGCACATTGTGATCTAATAAGTTTTCTTTATCATATCCTATCAGCTCCCAACCACGTTCTTTATATTTTTCTTTTTCTTCTTTATTCAAAATATGATTATTATAAATAATATAATCAAGTTTCCTACCAATATATTTTTCCAAAGTCAACACAGCTTCACTAAATTCTGTAGGTCCAGTTTCTCCAGTCAAGTGATAAGCATTACCAAAAACATAAATCAATTTTGCTTTTGATTTTTGTAAAGCCTCTTTAAATCCTTTTGGTAAAATAGTTGCGATAACACTAGTATAGAGATCTCCAGGTCCAAGAAAAATATAATCTGCTTTTCCCAAAACTTTTTTTGTATCTACATAAATAGCAGGGCTTTCTTTTTCGTTTTCTTTTTCTAACCAAACTTTTTTTATTTTGATATTATTATCATATTTTGGTTCATCAATATCTGCCTCACCAAAAATAATATCTCCATTTTGCAATTCAGCCAACAAATTACTTTTTTCAAGAGTTGTAGGATAAACAGTCGCTACAGATTCCAAAGCTTGTTCAAAAGCTCTCACAGCTGTCATAAAATCACTATACTGTGCGGCAAAAGTTAAAAATATATTTCCAATATTATGATTAGTCAAATTGCCAGAATCAGAAAATCTGTTTTTATAAAAAATTTGTTTCAAAAAATGATAATCATACTTTGAAACAGACAAAATAGCTCTCATAATATCTCCAGGAGGCAAAACACCTAATTCTTTTCTAAGTTTACCGGTTGAAGAACCACCTGAATCACTCATACCCACAACAACCGACAAATTTATATTATCAATAAATTTTTTTAAAGCGACGACAGTCGTTGGCATACCATTCCCTCCACCAATTGTAACAACATTTTTCATATTTAAAATATTTTGTTTTAATGTTTTTATGTTTTCATATTTTAATGAAAAACTATTCTACTGTAACAGATTTTGCTAAGTTACGTGGTCTATCCACATCACGACCTAAAGTCACAGCAGTATGATAAGCAAACAATTGCAAAGCCACACTATTCAAAAGTGGTTCTAGCAACTCCATAGTTTCTGACACATAGATAATATCTTCAGACAAATCTTTGGCACCAACATCACCTTCAGTAGCTATCAAAATAACCGGCGCTTTACGAGCTTTTATTTCTTCCACGTTGCTTCTCATTTTATCATAAAGTTGATTTTTGGTCATAATAGCAAAAATAGGAAAGTCCGTACTAAGCAAAGCAATATGTCCATGCTTTAGTTCTCCACCAGGAAAAGCATCTGCATGCACATAAGAAATTTCTTTGAGTTTGAGAGCACCTTCCAAAGCTACTGGATAATTGACACCACGCCCAATAAACATCATATTTTTGGTATTTTTGTATTTTTCCGCAATAACTTTTATATTATCACTTTGCTCCAAAATTTTAGTCATTTTTTCTGGTATTTCAAGCATTGCTTTCAAAATTCTTTCTCCTGTAGCTAGACTAGTTCTCTTGAGACGACCGAATTGTAAAGCATACAAGAGCAAGACTGCTACTGTATTAGTATAAGCTTTGGTAGAAGCTACAGCTAGCTCTGGACCAGCATGAATATAAGTTCCTCCATCAGTTTCTCTGGCAATTGTAGAACCAACAACATTTACTACACCACGCACAAAAGCACCTTTACGTTTGGCTTCACGCAAGGCTGCCAAAGTATCGGCAGTTTCGCCAGATTGAGACAACACAAAAACCAAAGTTTTTTCGTCAACAATTGGATCACTATAACGAAATTCACTAGAAACTTCTACCGTAGTAGGAATTCCTGCCAAACGCTCAAAAGCATATTTGCCAACCATACCAGCATACGAAGCTGTGCCACAAGCAATCAAAATTATTTTGTTGACACTATGCATTTCTTCTTCTGTCATGTTAATTCCTCCCAAAAAAGAAATACCATTTTTCAAATCATAGCGCCCACGAATAGCATCTACAAAAACTCTTGGTTGATCAAAAATTTCTTTGAGCATGAAATGTGGAAAACCTTGTTTCTGTGCTTCAGCTTCATCCCATTCTATTTCTTCAATATTTTTTTGTACAATTTCATCTTTGATATTGAAAGTATTCATCTTACCTCCACTAATTTCCAAGACTTCATTGTCATCCAAGAAAATTACTTTTTTGGTATAAGACAAAATTGGTGAAGCATCACTCGCAATAAAATATTCTTCCTGTCCATTGTCAGTATTTACTCCCACAACAAGAGGACTTCCCAGACGAGCAGCTACAATAGTATCTGGATGATCACTATGCATGGCTACCAATGCGTAAGTACCACGCACCATAGTCAAAGATTTTTCTACAGCCAAACGCAAGTCTCCAGTATAATTATTTTCAATTAAGTGCGCCAAAATTTCAGTATCAGTTTCTGTTTTGAAAGTATGTTTACTTCCCAACATTTCTTTTATTTCTCGATAGTTTTCTATAATACCATTATGAACAATGACCAGTTTTTCATCACAACCAAAATGAGGATGAGCATTTTCCTCTGTCACTCCGCCATGTGTAGCCCAACGAGTATGAGCAATTCCCACATGCCCTGTGAATTTTTCATTTTTTATTTTGTCAGCCAAATTATCTATGCGACCAACTGATCTAATTCTTTTGATACTAGAATCTTCAATGATAGCCACACCCGCACTATCATAACCACGATATTCAAGACGTCGCAAACCTTTTATTAAAATTGGTAATGCTTCTTTATTCCCGATGTATCCAATTATTCCGCACATATGATTTTTATTATCCTGAAGCGTAGCGAAGGATCTGTAGAGTCTGAGAACTTTTGTTTTAGCTACGTTCTTTGTTGATGAGTTAAATACTTTATTTGTTAATTATTTTTGAAGAAATTTACTAAATCAGAAAAATTTGCAAAAGAAATACAATCTTTTTCTGGTTTACCAAATCCATATGAAACATGTATAAACTTTGTATTAGACAAATCTGCAGCCTGTTCATCCCAAACAGTATCACCAACATATACAGTATCTTCCAGAGAATATTTCTTTTTCATATTCTGTATCATTTCACTTTTAGGTACTTGTGACATACCATGACAATCATAATCTACCAAAACATTTTCTAATTTAGAAAATTTCAAAAATAATTTAAGGTACCAATCTTGACAATTACTTACAACAAATACAGAATAATCTTTTGATAATTCTTTTATACCTTCCAGAACCCCCTCATAAAAATCACCACCATATTGTTTTACAGATTCTGTTTCATGAAAATTAAAAGTCTCTAACAAATCAGGATATTTATCAGACAAATTTGGCAATAAAGACGTAATACATTCTTGATATGGTTTGCCAGCAACACTCTCTAAATCTACAGCTGTTACGCGTGCTTCCTCACCCAAAGCTTCCAAGGCTTTGTTCCAGCCTTTAGCACTAGCAGAGCTAGCTTTCCACAGAGTGCCATCCATATCAAATATTATTGATTTTTTCATATATAATTTTAATTTATTTTATATTAAAAAACCCATCTCAAAAACTTGTTTATTTTCTTCCCAATTTTTTTTACTAGCAAGTTTTTTTTCAAAAATCACAAAAATATCATCTTTGCTAATCAGATTTTTTTCTGACAAAAATTTGGCGATTACTCCCAAGAAAAAAATATTAAGACTACTACGTGATATTTTGTTTTGTAAAATTATTTCTTGATAATTTTTGAAATCAATAATTTCAGTATCAGCCGAAACATGTTCAGAAGTTCTCTCTCTTGCCTGCTCTGACATAAGTAACAAAAAATCTGCTTTGGCAAATTTTGGATAAAATATTTGTTTATCAGAAACTTGGATGAAACTCAAAGAAACTCCACCGCGTTGTTCCAAACCATAATTTGGGATAGAGCTTACTTCAAAATTTTTGGCAAAAAAACATTCAGACACTATTTTGGCAATTGTCTGCACACCTTGTCCTCCGTCTCCTGCAAGTAAAATTTTAAACTTCATATTTTTAGAAATTAATATTCACCCATTACAAAAACATTTTTCAAACCTTCCAAAAAGTTATTTGTTTCTATACCAAAAGTTTTCCATGAGGTCGGGCAATAAGACAAAACTTCGACAATAGCAAAGTTTCCTTCTTTTTGAGACTCAATAGCTTTTTGTAAATATTCTTGCAATTGTTTTGGATTGTTGACCGCTGTGCGAGCGACAAAAGCTTTTTTGTTGACGGCTCTAACCAAAGCCAAACCATCGATAGGCTCTTCACTATTACCTACTGGGGAAGTCAAAGTTATTTGATTTTTCATAGTTGTGGGTGCAGTTTGCCCACCAGTCATAGCATAGACAGAATTATTGACCACAATCACCGTGACAGGATCATTACGTTTGGCAGACCACAACAAACTTTGCAAACCAATAGAATAAGCTCCACCATCTCCAGTGTAAGCAAAAGTCAGAGCTTCTGGTTTGGCACGTTTGAAACCAACCATTGTAGGAGTTACACGCCCATGATGTGTTTGGAAAGTATTAACTTGCAAAAAATCCCAAGCCAAAAGTGAACAGCCAATGTCCAAGCCTAAAACACTTTTTTGATCTTCCTTATTATTTTTCAAAATTTTGTATAAATTCTGTAAGATAATTGGATGACCACAACCCATACAAAATTTGGCATCTTTGGACATATTATTTGTTACTTAAAACTAAATCAACAATTTCTTCCGCTTCAACACCAACCGCTGGTTTGAAAATTCCTGAAATTTTCACTTCATATTCCAAATTTTGTTTTACCAAATCTCGCAACTGACCAAGGCTAGATTCACAAACAAAAATATTTTTTATTTTTTTGGCAAGTTTGTTCAATTCATCTTTTGGAAAAGGGCTAAGTGAAATAGGGCGAAACAAAGCAACTTTTTTATTTTGTTTATTCAGCTCATCAACGGCTTCTTTGGCAACAGCTCCCACAATACCATGGGCAATAACTAAATTTTCCACATCATCTATAGCAACATCACCTGAATATATTTCAAACTCTACAATTTCTTTACTCATTTCATCAAAATCTTGTTTATTTTTTTCAAGTTCAGACATCAATTCTTTTTCCAAAGTATAAATATTTCTAATATTTTTTTGACTAGTTTCATCTACAAGCGCTAGCAATTTTTGGTTTTCAATTTTTGTTTCTGGCAAAGAAAAACTTTGTCTAGTTTTCAGCAAATAACCATCAGTCAAAAGAATACTAGGAAAACGATATTTATAAGCATAATTAAAAACTTTGCGAGTCAGACTATACAATTCTTCAAGATTAGACGGAGATAAGACAATACGCATTCCCTCTCCATTGCCACCATGAATACTCAAATTTACTTCTTGTTGCGAATAGATGACAGTACCTGAACTTGGTCCACCACGTTGCCCTATCAGAGCCACAAAAGGCAATCTCATACCTTCGGCCATACTAAGGGCATCTTGCATAAGTACTGTCCCCGGACCAGCTGTCGCTGTAAAAGCTTTGGCTCCCGCCATAACAGCACCACAAACAGCAAAACCAGCCGCGACTTCATCTTCGGTTTGTAAACAATGCAAATTTTTATTTTGTAAAGATTTGTTTATCCAGCCAGACAATATTTCAGTAGTCGGTGTAATTGGGTAACCAAACATTTGGGTAGCTTCCGCATCTTCACAGGCTTCTAATACCACATCATAACCATTCAAAAATCTTTTTTCAGACATAATATTTTTAAGATAATTTTTTCTTAGCTTGTTCCAATTGTTCCAAGGTATTGATACCAACAGTTTCTTCAGCTGGAATTATTACACTCTCTACTTTTTCATTTTGTGAAATAGCAATATCTACCAAATCAGTCAAATAGTATTCATTTTGAACATTATTAGTTTTCAAACTATTTATATTTTCCCAAAGCCACTTACTTTCAAAACAATAATACGCTGCATTTCCTTCCGATATTTTTAATTCTTCTTCTGTACAGTCTTTTTTCTCGGTAATATTTATAACCTTTCCATTTTCATCACGCACTACCCGACCAAAATCAAAAAATCTGGCGTTATCTCCTTCTAAATTTGGCCAGCTAACCGAAGCCATAGTAACTTTTGTCTTTTCTTTGATATTATTTTGTATAATATCTTCCATAGTTTTTTGACTTATAAAAGGAGAATCACCTGGCAATACAATAATTTGTTCAAACTTATTTTTCATCACACCTTCAGCCATCATAACTGCATGCCCAGTACCCAGCTGTTCTTCTTGCAAAGCATAAATGACTTTGTCTCCAAAATAATTTTCTACCACTTCATGTTTAAAACCAACCACAAGACAAATTTGCTTATCAGAAAAACCCATCTTACGCAAAGTATCTACCACATATTCTACAATAGGCTTACCATTCAAATCCAACATTACTTTTGGTCTGTCTGTGCAATTGAGACGAGTACCTTTGCCACCCGCCAAAATTACCACGCCGATTTTATTTAAATTAGTTTGTGACATATTCTTTTATTTCTGTTAAAGTTTTGAAATATTTTAAACCACTTTTTTTATATTCTTCTTCTGTAAGAGTAACAGCTTGTTTCAAAATTACTTTTACTTCTGGAAAATCATTTTTTATTTTTTGACTTTCTTCAATTTTATCGTTTATAAAAAATACATTACTATCTTTACTATCTTTATTTTCAGCTAAGATTTCTTTCACAACCAATTCTTTATCTTTACCACGAAAAAAAGCTTGCTTAAAATATTTAGAAATACGACACTCTTCAACTTTTAATTTCTGAAAGTTTTCATCACCCAAACTAAGTAAATACAAATCTTGCTTAGATTCTTTCAAACTTTCCAAAAAATAAATAGCATCTTCAAACAAAAAATTATTTATCTTTTCTTTAACTTTATTTAAATTATCCAAAACTTGTTTGTAATCAAATCCTTCTCTATCCAAAATACTAGCATGCCTTTCAAAAGAATAAGAAAAATTTCCATCTGACAAAATTCTCGCCTCAGCATAAGTCTGCCAAAACAATTTTTCACCAATTCCCAAACTCAGCAAACTACTAGCTAATTCTTGTTTGAATTTTTGAGTATCAAATAGTGTGTCGTCAAAGTCGATGATGAACATAAAGTTTTTTCTACAATATTCTGTTTAAAAAAATATTTTGCTATTTTTATATAAGAGATAAATAGAGATAAAATAGAGATAATAACAAAAAAATTTTATCTCTATTTTATCTCTTTATCTCAGTTTATTAACGATAACAACTAATAAAACTTTTACTATACCGCGGACTTCTTAAGCTGTTACAACGTCCCCCAAACCTGGTCAAATATCATTTTCTGTGTTTCACAAATTCCAACATTTTCAATAATCACGCCAACTAAATTATCTTTACTATCAAAAGAAATATAAGCGGTCTTGCCTGGATAAATAAAAATATAAGTTGGTGTTTTACTATTTTGCTTGAGCCACTTGCGTTCGTCGAGTCCTCGCAACTCGCCACCAGTACCTGTAGCAATCACTTTGACTTCAATATTCTTGGCAATACGCGCGTCGCTAAAGGATGGAAAATTTTCGTACAAATGCTCTGTCACTTTCTCAGCTGAATACACCCGATACAACTTTTCTTCTGAATTTTCACAAACTGTCAAAACATCCTCCAAAATTGTTTTTATCTCATCATCTTTGAAATACTTAGCCACTGGCCTATTTCCACCAGAATTATAAAGAGCCTGTAACTCAGGAATCACCATATCAACACTTTTATTGATGATCTTCAATTCTTGTTCTTTTCTATCCACTAATTTACGCAAATTTTCAGGGTCATCAGCTACAAAAAGCTGTTTGGTATCTTCTTTGAAGAACCTGACAACCTCTTTTTCCTGCAATTCTTTGAGAACTTCATAGACTTGTCCACGGTTCATATCGAGGCTATCAGACAATTTACGCACGGAACTTGGCCCTAAACCAAGCAAAACCAAGTATACCTTGGCTGATTTGTCAGAAAATCCTAATTTTTTGAAAAGATTAATATCCATATTTTTGCTTATTACAGTATATTTTATAATATAAAAACTGTCAATTTTTTACATACAATATTGTGGATAACAACAAAAAAAGACTAACAATAGCCTTTTTTATTTATATAATTTTGTCAAAATTAATCAAGTTACTTATTTTGCCTATTCTGCTTAACTTGCTTATTTTGCTTTTTTGCCACACCCCAAAACTTCCACATTTTTTTTCATATACATTTTCATCAAATCTTCTCTAACTTTGGCCAAATAAGTTCTTGGATCAAAAGTTTCAGGACTTTGACTCAAAACCTCTCGCAAACTAGCAGTCATGGTGATACGACTATCTGAATCAATATTTACTTTACAAACAGCTGTTTTGGCAGCAGCTCGAACTTGTTTAGGATCAATACCAATAGCACTCTCCATTTTGCCACCATATTTGTTTATTTTTTCCAAAGCTTCTTGCGGTATCGAAGAAGCACCATGCAAAACAATTGGAAAATTTTTGAGTCTTTTCTCAATAGCTTTCAAAATATCCAATCTAATTTTTGCCTCTTGTCCTGGCTTGAATTTGTAAGCACCATGCGAAGTACCGACAGCGATAGCTAGAGAATCCACACCCGTTTTTTTCACAAAATCTTCTACTTCTTCTGGTCTAGTATAAATATGTTCAGTAGCCGAAACATCATCCTCTAATCCAGCGAGTACTCCAAGTTCACCTTCTACAGTTACTTTGTATTTATGTGCAAAATTTACTACTTTTTTTGTTAATTTGATATTTTCATTGTAAGACAAATGTGAAGCATCTATCATCACCGAAGAAAAACCATTTTTTATAGCAGATACACAAAGCTCATAACTATCACCATGATCTAGATGCAAAGCGACGGTAATTGGTTTTAATTTCATTTTTTTTGCTTCCTCTTTCATTTGCAAAATTGCTCCCGATACCATTTGAGCAATAAGTTTTTCACCAATATATTCATAAGCTTTTTTGGAAATTTGCATTACTACTGAATTTTGGGTACGCAAACAAGCTGAAAGTACAGCTTGAATTTGTTCCATATTACTAACATTATATCCAGGCAAAGCATAATTTTTTTTGAGTGCTTCGGCGTACATACGCTTAGTATTTTCAAAACCGAATTGTGTGTAAGATGACATAAGATTTTTTTAAAAAAGTTTTATTAGTTGTTGTCATTAAATAAATTGAGATAAAATAGAGATAAGATTATATATTATCATCTCTATTTTATCTCCATTCATCTCTCGTGTAAAAGTAAATAATAATATCTTGAAACAAATATTGATAAAATTTTGTATGATAATAATCGACCTAGTCGACTTCGGGATGATAGTGTAAAAAAAATGATACTACTCATATAGTATCACTTTCAAATATTTCTTTCAAGAATAAAAATTACATGTCCAAATCAAGTTTGTCCAAAGCATTATCCCAAACCTCTTCCAATTCATAACCAAGATCCAAATCTTCAGCATGGTCATTGAACCATTGACCAAAAGCTACTTGTAATTCTTCAGTGTCAGAAGCTTCTTCAAGAGCATCTTCAAGCATAGCAAATTTTTCTTCATGAAAACGTGCTACCTCTGATTCTATTTCTTCAAAAAGTTCACGAATATGACCAAGTAAAGCTTCTTTGACTTGTAAGTAATTTTCATCTGATGACATAATTTTGTAGTTAAATTTTTAAGTTAGCATACTATTTTATTCTTAATAAATATAGAATAAAATCAAGAAAGACTATAACAATATTCTGTGTTATTTACAAGGGGCAGAGATGTGGATATTTATCTCACAATTGACACAGCATTTGTTATTCTCTATAATCATTCTATAAAATTCTAAACAAAAAATATGTTTGTAAATACTCTCAATCCTATATTGTTGAATTATGGTTTTATTACTATACGTTGGTATGGTTTACTTTTGACTTTAGGCATTATTTTATCAGTTTTAATTTATCAAAAAATATTTAAAGAAAAAAGCTACTCTATAGAATTAGTTTATGACTTGAGTATTTGGTTAATTATTGGTGGATTAATCGGCGCCAGAATCGGCCACATTGTTTTTTACAATCTAGATTATTTTCTAGCCAACCCAAAAGAAATTATCATGATAAATCATGGTGGACTAGCTAGTCATGGTCTGACTCTTGGACTTTTGTTAACAGTATTTTTGTATCAAAAAATAAAAAAAATAGATATCAAAAAATATTTAGATCTACTAATAATACCAATACCACTGCTCGCTTCTTTTATTAGACTCGGTAATTATTTTAATTCTGAAATTGTTGGCAAAGTTACGACAGTGCCTTGGGGAATTTATTTTCCTAAATTTGATAACGGTGAAATGATTTTACGTCATCCAAGTCAAATGTATGAATCAATCATTGCCTTACTTATTTTTGTAACAATTTATTTTGTTTACAAAAAATACAAAAACCTTCCACAATATTTTATTTTCAATTTATTTTTATTATTATATTTTTCTAGTAGATTTCTCGTAGAATTTTTCAAAGAAAAACATAATTTGTTTGATTTTCCACTCAGCACCGGACAACTTCTAAGTATTCCTTTTATTTTATGGGCAGTGTATTGGTTTGTACGACATAAAAACATAAAAACATTAAAACATTAAAACAAAAAAAACGACTTCAATTTGCGAAGTCGTTTTTTTATAGAAACATTCCTCGTTCCCCTTTCCGCATTCCACTAAAACAAATTCGTCCCAGTCATCTCCGCCGGTACATCAAGACCCATATGAGTCAAAATTGTTGGTGCTACATCAGCCAAGATTCCTACCGGTGATAAATAAGGCAATTCCATACTCTTCAAATCTGGATTAGCTTGACCATCAAATTTATTAGAAATAATTACAAAAGGCACTGGATAATTGTTGTGTTCTTTGTCTATCTCACCTGTCAAAGGATTGACTAATTCTTCAGCATTACCATGATCAGCCATTACAAAGGCTGTACCACCACGTTTCAATATTTCTGTTATAATCTTTTGCAAAGAGATATCTACCGTCTCTACTGCCTTTATACAAGCTTGTAGATTACCTGTATGCCCGACCATGTCCGGATTAGCATAGTTTATGACATAAAAATCATGTTTATCTGCTTTAAGTGCTTTGACAATATTTTCTGTTACCAAATCTGCTGACATTTCTGGTTTTTCATCATAGGACAAAACATCTGGCGAAGGAATCAAAATTCTTTCTTCACCAACAAAAGCTTTTTCTGTCATACCATTCATAAAAAATGTTACATGAGCATACTTTTCTGTTTCAGCTATATGTAACTGCTTCAAATTAAAACCACTAATAACTTTAGCAATAGGATTAGCCGTTATCTCTGGAGAAAAAATTACTTTAGCAGGTAAATCTTTTTTATACTCTGTAAATGTGATAAAATCCAAATTTTCATATTTCAAATTTTCAAAATTTTTAAAATCCTTAGAAACAAAAGCTTCAGACAGCTGCCTAGCTCTATCTGCACGAAAATTAAAAAATACTACCATATCACCATCTTCTATATTACCTATCGCTCTATCTTTTCTATCTACCAACACAAATGGTGGAAGTTCTTCATCATAAATTTCTTTATTATAAAATTGAGAAATAGCATCTAAAGGATCCCGATATCTATATTCAGATTCACCTTTGACAATAGCATTGTAAGCCTTGGCAATTCTATCCCAATTGTTGTTTCTATCCATTGCAAAAAATCTACCACCAACGGAAGCCACCTCACCTACTTTTTCTTTTTTACAAAAAATCAAAAGTTTCTCCATGAATTGTTTGCCCACATCACGTGCAGTATCACGCCCATCCAAAAAAGCATGAATAAAAACATTTTTCTTTATTTTCATTGACTTAGCAAAACTAAGTAAAGCTTCCAAATGTTCTTGTGAAGCATGCACACCACCATTACCAATCAAACCAACAAAATGAATTTTCTTTTTATTATTTTTAGCATTTTGAAAAGCTTCCAACAAAACTTTTTCTTTAAAAAATTGACCAGTTGCAATTGATCTATCTATTCTAGGTAAACTTTGATAACGCAAAATACCAGAACCAATGGTAGTATGGCCTACTTCTGAATTACCAACTTCACCACGTGGCAAACCAACACTGAGTCCTGAAGCATTGAGCAACATAGATGGATAATGCGCGAGAAGTGAGTCAAAAAAAGGTGTTTTGGCAAGAGAAATACTATTAGAAATACTCTTTGGTGCAATACCAAAACCATCCAATATAATAAGAGCAACCGGTCTTTGTGACAATGCCATAAAACTATTTAGAATTATTATTAGTAAAAATATTGGCAATTTTTGTTTCTATCTCCTGTAAATCACTCAACAAAGCAGTTTTTCTAGATTCATCTTTTTCTTTTTCCATTTTTACAACATGCATATTGTAATCATAAATAATATCGGTAACTTCTGGTAAAAACTGAGCTTTTTTGTCTGGATCTGTAATGCCAAACTTTTTAAAAAAGAATTCAATTGTGTGTTGTTCAAAATTTTCTTCCATACAATTATAATTAAAAAATAGGTATATGTATTATACCTATTTCTAATCTATCTGTAAATGATAATTTTTATATTCAATATATAAAAACCTCATAAATATTTTTTTGACAATAAAAAAATAGGTACAAAGTTTGGGCGCTGGCCTACTCTCCCCTTGCGAGTACCATCGGCGATAACGGGCTTAGCTTCCGAGTTCGGAATGGGATCGGGCGGACCCCCGTCTCAAAAAGCACCCAAACTTTATACCTATTTATTTAAGTATGTTTCACTCAACTTTAACAAAATTTTCATAATAGTAAGTACGCGAAACACAACTCTGTGTTTCTGTAGTGCTCGGGTAATTAGTACACCTTGGCATTCACCTAGTGCCTATCAACGTCCTAGTCTCGGACGACCCTAATAATGAATATTAATCTTGGAAACGGCTTCGCACTTAGATGCTTTCAGCGCTTATCCGTGCCGAACCTAGCTACCCAGCGATGCGTGGAGCACAACTGGTACACCAGAGGTTCGTCCACCCCGGTCCTCTCGTACTAAGGGTGAGTTTCCTCAATATTCGACGCCCACAACAGATAGGAGACCGAACTGTCTCACGACGTTCTGAACCCAGCTCGCGTACCGCTTTAATTGGCGAACAGCCAAACCCTTGGGACCTTCTCCAGCCCCAGGATGCGATGAGCCG
>JBAYVA010000004.1:0-108965 GCA_041674805.1 Candidatus Magasanikiibacteriota bacterium
AAGTTGGCAACACCCGAAGGCTCTCATTAGAGGGACGAAGGTGGGGTTAATGATCAGGGTGAAGTCGTAACAAGGCATCCGTAGCGGAAGCTGTGGATGGATCACCTCCTTTCTGGAGTACATTTTTACGAAAGTAAAAATCCAAAGTCGAGATCATACTCGCAAGAGTATTGATCTTGGTCTTGACCTAAAAAAGACTAACGTTTTTTGTCACATTTGTAACTGTGAATCTTCTAAAAAACTCTCAAATTATTTTTGGGAGTTTTTTGTTTTTATTATAACTTTTGTTAGAAGTTACTATTTTTTTGTATAGAAATTAAAAAAATCCTAAATCATTAATCTAAAATATTTTTTATTCTAGATTTTTGATTTAGGATTCCTGCCTGCCGATAGGTTGAAGTTTAGATTATTTTATTTTTTCTTTTTGGTATTTAATTTTTCTATAATTTCTCCCAAGTAATCAGTTTGCAATTGTTGCATTTCTAGTAGTCTTTTGTTTTGGTTGACGACTAAGTGATCAAATTTTTCGTGAAGTAATTTTATTTCTAATTCGGCTTTTAAATTTACTTTGTAATCATGTTCACTTCTTTGTCTATCTTTTTGTTCTTGTCTATTTTGACTCATCATGATTATAGGAGCTTGGATAGCAGCGAGAGTAGAGAGAATAAGATTTAGTAAAATAAATGGATAAGGATCAAAACCTTTGTTATTTAAAAATAGAATATTACCAACTATCCAAAAAAACATGAGCAAAAAGAAAGTAATAATGAAGCCCCAACTACCACCAAAAGAAGCAACTTTGTCAGCAATTTTTTGACCGATACTAAGTTTTTCTTCTATAGTATCTTCGATATTTTCATTCAAGATACTATTGTTGGAGATAGCTTCTACTACATCTTTTTCTATTTTATCATATTCGCCTTCTTCTTTTTTGATAAGTGAAAGAAAATATAAACGGCGGTATCTGTTTAATTCATTAGTAGAAATATAGTCAGTATTTTTTATTTTTGGAAAATCTTTTTTCAAAATATTAATAATACCAGGTTGTAAATTTTTTATTAAAACAATTTCATCTATTTTGAGAATTTCTTTGGAAATAAAACTAGTAATTTTTTTCATAAGCTGACAGGCATTATAAGATTATTAACTTTTGACAATTAACATTTCTATTATAAAACAAATTAAGTTAAAAGTACATAAGCATGACGAATAATAAAAATTTATTTTATTAAATATCTAAACATCAACCAAAAATGACAGAAGCTACCGAGCATCACGAAAAGATGAAATATTTCATGCATGCCCCACCAGCGATTTCTTTTTACATAATTTTCTAAAGCAAAAAAGATAGTTCCTAAACTATAAGCTAAACCACCTGCGATGAGCCATAATACGGCAGTTAAACCAAGCCATTGGATAATTGGCACAATAGCAATGGTAATGAACCAGCCTATGGCAAGATAAATTATTGTGGAAAGCCAACCTGGTATTTTTATCCCAACTATTTTGATCACAATTCCTAAAATTGCTAATCCCCAAATAATTCCAAAGATGCTCCAGCCTAATTCTTTATTGGGCATACTAATACAAACAGGAGTATACGTGCCAGCAATTAGTACAAAGATCATGGCATGGTCTATTTTTTGTAAAGTTTTTTTTACTTTGTGTTCTTTGGCAAAGATGTGATAAATGAAGCTGGCAAAGTAAGAGAGAATAAGACTACTACCAAAAATGCTTAAACCTACTAATTCCACATGTTTATCTTTCAAAGCAGCAAAAACCATCATTAATACCAAACCAGCAATGGAAAGTAAAAGCCCTAAAAAATGAGTTAAGGCACTAAGTGGTTCGTTATCTTTGATGATTTTTTCCATAAATTATTTTACTTCTTCCAACATCATATTAGTGACAATTGAAGTTTCCATATCTACGTCGTACCAATCAAAAGTGATATTGCGTTCTTTGGTATTTTCATAAAGATGAAAGGTAATGACATCATATTCATTTCTTTCTACATCTATTATGGCTTTGCCACCCGTAATAGGTGAAGTGCCATTAGAATTGGAAAATTGTTTTAGCCAGTTTTTGACAGTTTCTAAATTGCGAATTATTTTTTCTGCTTGCTTTTCGCGGTTCAAAAAGTCTTCATCTTGTGTGTTTTTTATATTTGAAATATTTTCTGATGTGTTTCCTAAAGTATCGTTTGAATTTGTTTCAGTATTTATTATTGTAGTAGTTGTTTCATTGATTATATTTGGTGTTTCTTGATTTGGTGTAGATATTTCTTTTTTTGTAGTTACATTACAACCAGAGAATAAAAAAATACTAATAAATAAAAAGGCAAAAATCTTTTTGTTGTTCATATGTTTTATTAATTAATAATAAATTATTGGTAAAAAAATTTGGCATATAAAAATTTGTTTGCTTATATTATAGAACAATATAGTCCAAAATCCAAATTTTGTTTATTTTGGGCTTATTCTTGACTTTTGGTCGCAAAATGGTAAAATGAAATTACTAATAACTTTCTAAAATAATACTATGCCAGCAAATTTAGATAGATTAATAAAATTAGCCAAAAAAACTGGTAGTACTCTTATTATTCATGATGAAGAAAAGGGTGATGTGGTGATGATGGATTTGGATTCTTATGAAGATTTGATTGAAAAACAAGAAGATTGTTCTTGTGAAGATTTTTCTTATGGTAATGATTATTTGTATGAAATGTCAGAAGGGGAGTTGCTAGACAAAATAAACAGAGACATTAGTATTTGGCGTTCTTATCAAGAGGAAGAAGAAAAAAACATTAGAGATGAAATATTGGCAGAAGATTTGAATGAAAATCCTCCAACAGATCCTTTTGCTGAAGATTTTTTGCATGATCCTGAGTGGCACAAAGCAGGGGACATCTTGTCTACTAGACACAAAGATTTGGTAAAAAATTCTGAAAATATTCCTGATTTTTTTAATTATAGAGAATCTTCTTTTTTAGAAGATGATGAAAAAGATGATGAATTGTTAGGAGTAGATGATAGTAAAGATAATGTAGTTTATAATACTTTTGGTCAAGAAGTTTTTGAAAACAAACAAAAAGTTCCTTTTGAAAAACACGAAGAAGAACTTGATGCTGAAGAAGGTTTAGATGAAGACCCTGTGTTTTTTGAGGAACCGGTTTAGATTTCATTAAAACATGAAAGCATAAAAATATAAAAACAGTCTCCGTTTTGTCGGGACTGTTTTTTTGTAGCTTAAATATTTTGTAAAATTTGTTATAAAGTCTTTATTATAAACTTTGTAAAAAGTTCATCACTCTGAGCTTTTTGATCTTCTTTGGCTACATTTACCCAGATATCTATTTTTGTATCTCCTACGAAAGTTGTGTATTCATAGACAGAACCATTTGGATCAAATATGAAACTTACTAAGAAATCCTGACCATTGAATTGTTGTAGTTTGAATTCTTTGGTTTGACCGTCAGGATAAGTTTGTATATAATCTTTTTTAGCTAATAGTGCTTGTTTTTCTCCTGTGTATCTCTCTACTGTTGGATAATCACCCATGAAACATGGGATGTCTGAGGAAGTACAAGCATCGTTGAAATTTTTGATTGATTCAAGAGAAAAAAATTGTACTTCATTCAAGTCTAATGTTTCAGTATTGTTAGTATTTGAGAAGTCATAGGAACTATAGCTTCCTCTTCTATTTTTTTCAGTACTTTTGTTTATATTATAATTGTCTGGGAAGGATAATGTTAACTTTGGAATGTCTAGAGTGATTGACTTGTGTGGAGTTGTTAAGTCAGTATTTTTTGGAGCAGTTTCTTGTGCTTGTTGTAAACTAGTAGTCAAATCAACTTTTTCTTGTTGTAGTTTGGCTACATCATTTTTGAGAGAGGAAATTTGAGTTTGCATCGCTTGTGCATTGTTTTTGTTACTTGTGTTTTGTAAAAAATAAAATGTAGCTAATCCGGCTATTACAAATAGGAGTATTGCCAAAATTATCCAAATAAAGGTAGGAATGTGTGATTGACTTTGTGCGTTATTAAAATTATTTTGTTCATCCATATTTTTTTAGTTATTAAATAAGTTGTTTAGATTATATCACAAAATGAGTAAACAAAAAAGCAACTTTTTAGTTGCTTTTAATTTTGTCTATATTTTTGTTTGAGTAATTTTGTTATTCTAATAGTTTTAGTCGTCCATTTTCAAATTGATAAATACTTTTTGTTTTACCAATACCAGCAGTTAGAGAGTAGTTAGTGATTTGTTTTTTGCTTTTATCAAATTCTAAACCATTTGAACTTATTTCTTTGAAGTCATCAGTTACAGGCGCTGTTATAAACGTGTTAGTCTCTTGATCAAAAATCCAATATTGGTATGAAATCCATGTGGCTCCATTATCTATAGGTACACCTATATCAGAAAAACTATCAAAATTTATATCTTTTGCCGTAAAGAATGTTGTGATTTTATCACTAAAAAACCTATCAGATGAATCATAAAGTTCAATTATTTGTACGGGTTTTGTAATATTGACTGTGTTGAATATTTCAATATAGCCATATTCTAGCGTACTTGTATTGTAAGAAACAACATGAAATTTATAATTTGGTAATTGTGGATTAATTTGAACTTCAAAAGTGTATTCTGGTTTGTTTTGTATCGTATCTAATAATCCAAAACTGCCAAAATCTTTTTCTGTCAGTATATTTTTTGTGGTGATTTCAGAGTTGATAGATATGTTTTGATTTTCCTGATTAGATGTTTGTTGAATTTGGTCTTTTTGTTTTGAACATCCAGTTCCTACAAAAAACATTAGAACTGTTAGTATTATAAGTTTTTTGTGCATAAATAGTTTATAAAATTACATTTTACATTGTACATTCTGCAAAAATTGCTGTAATAACGCCATTATCCAATTTCCATCGGTGTTCACAATTTGCTGGTTCTCTTTTTTCACAACTACCAGATAAATTCATTGCACTGCAGTCGTAAATATTTTCTGACTTCTTAATACATTGTTGTAATTTGGCTAATCCATTCTCAATTTCTTTTTGTGTTCCTTGGTCGAAGAATGGAGAAGGTAATTGTGCGCTATTTACAATGCAATCATGTGAACATTGGGTTGAGTCAGAACATACTTTGCCACCATCACTATAAGGAACAACACATTTAGAGTCACAATTTGCTATGCCACATCCGCTTTCAATCATCGACCCTCCGTGTAAAGAACAAAATGTTGTTGTAATAGTTTCCCATTCTTTAGGAATTTGTTTGTAAAATAAAAAAAATAATCCAATCAATATTATAAAACTAATAAAAAGTGCATAAATAATTTTTTTCATAAATAAGTCAAAATAAATTAAGTTTAAAAAAACTTTGTCAAAATCAAACCTTTTCTTCCTAAATAGTGTTTTTCATGTACTCCACAAATTTCATACCCCATTTTTTTATAAAACTTTGCTGCTTCCCAGTCTTCATCAGTTTCAGTCCATATTTTTGTGCATTTGTTTTCTTTCGCGAAATTTTCTGCAAACAATAAAAGATTTTTTCCTATACCTTTGGCTCTATGATTATGATTGACAACTAATCCCTCAAGAAAGGCGACATTAGCTTCGATGACTAAATCTAATACACCTAAAATTTCATTTTTATTTTTAGCCATAAATTTGTAACTCTTTTTTTCAAAATTACGAGCTTTACCATAATGCTCAATATCAGAAATCAACCATTCTTCATCTTGGAATTTTTTGAGTTTAGGAGATACTCTTTTTACTTTTTGGATGTTCATAGTTTTTGGTTTCTAATCGGAGTAATTAGAGGGTGGATATTCAAAATTAAAAAACTCTTATTCGTAAAGTTTTTTCATTTCTTCGTTTATACATGTTCCAGTTTCAGAATCATATACCGGAATGTAGAAGGAATATTTGCAAAGTTCAGACAATATTTTTTTTATAGCAATTTCACTAGTTGCATCAATGATAACACCTTTTATTTCTATACTTGGCACTCCTATACCAACACCGTGTTCGTCGGAGTGTCTGGTGGCTGTTCCTGCATCAAGAGTGTAGGAATTTTTTTGTTCGCGTAAAACATATGTTATTGCGTCATCTCCTGCTGCTTTAATATCGAATATTTTGTTTTTTCTGTCTTTTAACTCTTCCTCTTTTGTTTTTTTCGTCATTTGTTCTCCGGTTTTTAGATAATGTCTAGTACTTCCGTCATATGCACCATATTCACTCGCAACATTACCCATGTATCGACCTAAAAAACTAACTCTATTAAGAAGTCCAATGAATGGATTCGCGTAATTTGTTTTTGCTCTATTTTTTTCTATGATTTCGTCTTTCGTTTGTCTACCAAAAGAAATAGATCCTCCCCAATTTAACGACATTGACGTTTTTGCATATTCTGGGTATTGTACTTCACGGCACAAAAAACCTGTTTTTCTCACTTGATCAAGTGTGTTAATTGGAGCACCATGTAAAAAATCACCTTCTGCAAGCACGCAAGTAGGTGTAGCCATTAAATTTTTTTGATTTGTTGCAGTGATAGCTTCATGATCGTTTGATTCTTCTATTGTTGTGCGAATTTTTTTGGATAATACATCTAACACGTATCTTAATTCTTCTGGATTTTCTAGTATATTTTTCGTGCGTTCATTTAATCTGTTGATATATTCTCCATCTTGTCTCATCAAATATTTGCTTTCTGAAGAATTTGGCATAGCAAATTCACCTTGTGTGTATAAATAATAAGAAATTAGTAAACGCAAAATGTGAGGATCTTCTATGTTAGCTTGCGCATTCTTTATTAATTCCTCAACTTCTTGTTCTGATAGAAGATTAGCGTGTTCTTGAATTTGTAGTTCATAAAATATTTTTTTGCTACTTTCTCGTACCTCTCGTTTTCTTTGTTCCATTAAATCACTAAATTCTTTCGCTTCTTTGATTTGTTGTAAAAGTTGTTCTTTTTGTTTGTCAAAGTCTGGTTTTCCTTCAATGTATGTGAAGCGGCTTATAAATGCACCTAAAACAAGTAATTTGGCATCAGGTGCTTGTGCTAAGACTTTTCCTGGAAATTTTTCAGTAAATAATTTTTTATAAAATTGAGAGAAATTTTGCGGATCAGAAGTAGCGTATTTAACAGCTTGAACAAAAAAAATATCAACTTCACCTTTTGCAAACAATTCCTCAAGTTGTTCTTTGTTTGATTCTATAGTTTCAGTTTCTTTTTTTGTTTGTTGATTCATTTCTTCCATTGTTAATCCATCTTCTCTCATATAGTTGTGTTGGTTAATAATTTTATAAAAAATATTTTGTAGCAAAATGGAACTA
Organism: Candidatus Magasanikiibacteriota bacterium; assembly: GCA_041674805.1. GTDB lineage: Bacteria > Patescibacteriota > Patescibacteriia > Magasanikbacterales > UBA922 > UBA1557. The sequence goes on from JBAYVA010000004.1 coordinate 7,337, forward strand.
ATAAAATAATTACTAAATATATATTAATAAAACTTTAAAAAGCTAATCACATTATACCTAATGATATTTTTTTCAGCAAATTAATTTTAGGTAAAAAATAGATTTTCGTTGGAAACAATAATATGTGAGGTAATCTAAATAAGATCAAAAATCTTGAAAGCGATAAATATCTGAGCAATGTCTGCAAAAATGTGAACATACCAGCAAGAAAACAGGTCTTGATATTTTTTGAAGACATAATTCATGATAAGAGCGTAGACGGTAAGCCCAAATGTGACTAGTACAAAGAATCCCAAATTGAACCAATTGTAATAAAACATGACATGATGAAAGGAAAAGGCAACGCCAGTAATAAGATAGGCTTGCCAAGGTTTGAGGATCTTGTCTAGTTTGGCAAAGAGAAATCCTCGCCAAAAGTATTCTTCTAGTAGTGAATTGAAAATGATGATATAAAGACCAATAAAAATAAGATTTTTTAGATTGATATTTATTAGACTGTTTAGTTTAGTGGTAATAGTACTGATATCTAGCAAATTTTTGAAAACAAAAAAACTAGTCAGATAAATTCCTGATAAAAAAATACCCAGTAGAGTCAGTCTCAAAATATTTTTTTTGAAAGTAGCAAAAGAAAAATTTTGGAATAGAGCTTGTGTCAAAGATTTCTTTTCACTCCACATCGCAAAGATAATAGGGGAGAGGAATACCAATTTGTAGAGAGAAGAAAAGAAATAATTATTTGGTAGTATTTGTCTACTCAAGACAATTATAATAGGTGGAAAGATGATAAGACTTAGTAAAAGTATTAGTTGTTTTTTATCTCGCATAATTTAGTCAGTTTTATTTTTGAATTTTTATATTGAATTCAACAGTAGTAGGTTCTTCTGTACCATTTTCACGATTAGATATTTTGATTTTTTTGACAGCCAAAATTTCATCAATTGTAGATTGACTAAAAGTTCCACTACTTTGCATTACTTGATGGAATGTTTCTGTCGAGCTAGTCTTGTCAGTTCCCGCTATAAGTCCAGGTGTTAGATAGAAATCATAAGGTACACGATGATTGAAGATATCGGTAGGTAGTTTGTCTTTGTTTGTAAAAACGGGGTCAATATTACCATCTAAAGGGTTAGGCCCTTCTTTTTCAAAGATAATGTCTGCTACATAATCATAGTTGGTATTTGGAGTATCTGTTTCGTGGACATTTTTTTCAAGTAAATTTGATTCGAAAAGGGTATGCCAAGTTATTTCATATTGGCAATTGTTTTTGTCAATTTTGAAACCAATTTTTCCTTTTAGTTTGTCTGTTGAGGTGATTTCAAAAACTTTGTTATCATATTCTTCTGCTAATTTTTTACAGTCTGCGGTCTTACTTAGATTTGTTTGTCCCTTGTCTGTAGTATCGCTTTCATCTCCCAATGAGATAAATAGGAAAACAATAGAGAGAAAAATAAAGAGTACAAAGTAACCCAAAATTTTTGTAGCTAGTACACCACCTTTTTTGTAATTGAATAGTTGATAAATAAGAAAGAAAAAAATAAGTAGAGAAAGAAAAAACCAAAGAGTAAATGTTAGTATTACTAACGAAAACAAGATGATAATAGTACTCAAGCTAAGTAGTAACCAGAAAAGTAAAACAGAAGATTTTTTTTGATTTTTTACTGGATCTGTATCTTTGTTATAAACATTGTCGTATTTCAACTCGTCTGGCATTTCCGCGTAATTTTTGTAAGTTCCTGAGACTTTACCACTTCGTAAGATTCCTAATTTCTTAAGTATTTCTATAATCTTCATAAGATTATTGTTTAAATTTGAATTATTTAATCTTTGTTAATCATACCACTTTTCTTTTACTTTCGGCAAATATTTTTAGCTATTTTTGTGGTATTTTTTGTTTCAAATTTTAGTATAAATATGGTGTTCAAATCTTTGTCATTTTTTTTCACAGTTATTCCCCAAGCTTGCTCTTGACTTCTTTTAAAATTTAGTTTATAATCACACCGCATATTTTTATGTATTTTTTTGCTCTTTTTTGAGCAATATAATTTATTTAGATTTATTAATATTCAAGGTCGCTGGAAACAAATCTAACTAGGCCATCCTAAGTTAGAGCGGCCAAACGCTACCATAGTTAATATGGCAGAATTTCAAAGAAACAAAACTCACGTAAACGTGGGTACAATTGGTCACGTTGACCACGGTAAGACTACTCTTACTGCTTCTATCTTGAAAGTAGCAGCAGCTCATGGTCTTATTGCACAAGACAAAGATGTAAGCCAAATCGACGCAGCTCCAGAAGAGCGCGAACGTGGTATTACAATTGCTACAGCACATGTAGAATACGAAACTGCAACACGTCACTATGCACACGTTGATTGTCCAGGCCATGCTGATTATGTAAAAAACATGATCACTGGTGCTGCTCAAATGGATGGTGCAATACTAGTAGTATCTGCAGCAGACGGCCCAATGCCTCAAACTCGTGAACATATCTTACTTGCTCGTCAAGTTGGTATACCTAGAATTATTGTTTTCTTAAACAAAGTTGATCAAGTATCAGATCCTGAACTTATCGACCTAGTAGAAGAAGAAGTAAGAGATTTACTTAAAAAATACGAATTCCCTGGTGATGAAACTCCAATCATTCGTGGTTCAGCTCTAAAAGCTCTTGAAAACCCAAATGATGAAGTTGCTTCAAAACCAGTTATGGATTTGCTTGCTGCTTTGGATACTTATTTCCCAGATCCAGTACGTGCTCTAGATCAAGATTTCTTGATGCCTATTGAAGACGTATTCTCAATCGAAGGCCGTGGTACAGTAGTAACAGGTCGTATCGATCGTGGTGTTGTTAAGATTGGTGATGAAGTTTCTATCGTTGGTATGACTGAAGAAATTTCAAAAACTACAGTTACTGGAATTGAAATGTTTAACAAGAATTTGAGTCAAGGTCAAGCTGGTGATAACGCTGGTATTTTGTTACGTGGTACAAAGAAAGAAGATGTACAACGTGGTCAAGTTTTGGCTAAAATTGGTACAATTACTCCACATACTGAATTTGAAGCTGAAGTAGTTGCTCTTACAAAAGAAGAAGGTGGACGTCATAAACCTTTCTTCAATGGTTACAAACCACAATTTTACATCCGTACAACTGATGTAACAGGTGAAGTAACATTGCCAGAAGGTACAGAAATGGTAATGCCAGGTGATACTGTAAACCTAAAAGTTAAATTGATCGTACCAGTTGCTATGGAAGAAAGAGTACGTTTTGCTATCCGTGAAGGTGGTCGTACTGTAGGTGCTGGTGTAGTAACTAAGATTATCAAATAATTGATTAATACCTCTCTAGAGCCTCCTTTTTGTGGAGGCTCTAGAAGTATTATTTAAACCTTTATTCATTATGTCAGACAACGCAACAAAAACAATAAAAGTCGAAAATCAAAAATTACGTATCAAAATCACATCTTACGATAGTAAAATTATTGATATCGCAACAAAAACAATTATTGATACAGCTGAAAGAAATAGTGTAAAAGTTGTTGGTCCAGTACCACTTCCAACTTCTATCAATAAATACAGTGTAAACCGTGCTACTTTTGTTCACAAAACAGCTCAAGAACAATTTGAAATGCGTACACACAAACGTTTGATTGATATCGTAAATCCAACACCAAAAGCAATTGATGCTCTTATGAACTTAAATTTGCCAAGTGGTGTAGATTTAGAAATAAAAATGATGTAATTTTACATCGAATTGCAGATTATTCAAGTTTAGTTTGATTTTTACAAGAAATTTAAAAAAGTTGGGGATATATCAACAATATTATCCTTGACATTTTGTTTTGTTTGCGTTACAATACTCGGGTATAAAAATATATACAAGTTTATTAAATACACAACAATTTGCAAGCAGATAAGATCCTAAAAATCAAGGAAAACATCTGACAAACAAAAGAGTTGTTTTAGCGGAGGTAACTCATTACATTTTTACTAAAGTGCCTTAAACCAATTAGCGGTCTTGAAGGCTAGAAGTGAATGTAACAAACTCTTATATTGTTTGCCATATTCACTTCTAGTTTTTTTATATTATGAAATTTATTATAGGTAAAAAATTAGACATGACACAGGTCTTTCGTGAAGACGGTACTGTAGTTCCAGTTACCAGAATTCAAGCAGGACCTTGTACTGTTACCAAAGTAAATACTTTGGAAAAAGATGGAGTAAAATCCGTTCAAGTTGGTTTTGGTATACAAAAATTATTTAGATTAGACAAACCAACAAAAGGACACTTAAAAGATATAAGTGTTGACAATAATGTAAATCTTACAGTAAGACATTTACATAATTTTAATAATGATAGTGAATTAAAACGTGGTGATGTATTCACTGTAGAAATCTTTGAAAAAGGTGAAAAAGTTCAAGTAACTGGTCACTCAAAAGGTAAAGGTTTTCAAGGTGTTGTTAAACGTCATGGTTTCCATGGTTCTCTAGCTACTCATGGTCATAAAGATCAATTGAGAATGCCTGGTAGTATCGGAGCCGGTGGTGTTCAACACGTTTTCAAAGGTACTAGAATGGCAGGCCACATGGGTACTGACAAAATTACTGTAAAAAATCTTGAAATAGTAGAAATTAATCCTGAAACTAATGAAATTTTAGTCAAAGGTGCTATCCCTGGTGCTCGTAATGGTTTGGTTTATATCTTTGCTAATAGTGGTAATGTTACTCCTATGAAAAAAGATGAAGTGGTAGAAGAAGTTCAAGTAGAAATTGAAGAACAACCACAAGCTGAAATTATTATAGAACCAACAGCAGAAGCTTTACAAGAAACAAAGTAGATTCCTAACTAGATTATAAAAAATATGACAAAAGTCGCAATGTACAATTCAAAAGGTGAACAAGTAAAAGATCTTGATTTAAATGAAGTGGTTTTTGTTACACCTGTAAACAAAGAAGTTGTTCATCAAGTATATGTAGCAATGCGTGCCAATAGTCGTCAACCATGGGCTGACACAAAAGATAGATCAGAAGTTTCTGGTGGTGGTAGAAAACCTTGGAAACAAAAAGGTACTGGTCGTGCTCGTCATGGTTCAAACCGTTCTCCAATTTGGAGTGGTGGTGGTATCACTTTTGGTCCTTTGAGTACAAGAAATTACAAACAAAAAGTTAATAAAAAAGTCAATAATTTAGCTACACGTATGTGTTTGACAGACAAATTGTCAAACAATGCTTTGGTAGTTTTAGAAAAATTTGATTTTACTGGTAAAACAAAAGATATTGCAAATATCAACAAAAAATTGTTTGCTGAAAATGGTAGAAAAACTTTGGTTGTTGTACATGAAGCTAGTGATGAAACTATCAAAACATTAAGAAATATAAAAAACTTTGCTATAGTGAGAGCTCAAGATGTAAATGTTTTGGATTTGTTAGAAAACAAATATTTGCTTATTGCTGAAAATGCTGTGAAATTTTTAGAACAACGTTTAGCAAAATAATTTAGTATTTAAATATTTATATGGGATTATTAGACAAATGGTCAAAAAAGCAAGAAAAAGAACAGCTAGGTGGAGTAGAAGGTAAAACTGCTGATGTTTTAAGTACTACAAAAAAAGTAACAAAAACCAAAAAAGCTTCAGAAGAAGTAAAAAAAGGTGTTTCTTTGAAAGGTAATGCTCATAGTGTTATAATCAAACCTTTGGTTAGTGAAAAAGCTGCTCATGCTGAAGTATCTAGTAAATATACTTTTTTGGTAAATAAGCAAGCTAATAAAACAGAAATAAAAAAAGCTGTCAAACAAATTTATGGTGTAATGCCTACAGAAGTTAGAGTTATGAATTTTGAAGGTAAGCGTACACGTTTTGGTGCTATGCTAGGCAAAAGAAAAGATTTCAAAAAGGCAATAGTCACTTTGAAAAAAGGCAATACTATTAGTATCCATGAAGGTGTTTAGTATCTAAATTAAATAGAATATATTATTTATTATGGCAGTCAGAAAGTACAAACCAACCACTCCAGGCAGACGCGTTTCTAGTGTCCAAGATTTTTCTGATATTACAAAAGGTAAACCTGAAAAATCTTTGATTAGTGCAATGAACAAAAAATCTGGTAGAAATAACTCTGGTAAAATTACCGTACGTCATCGTGGAGGCGGTACAAAACGTTTTTATAGACATGTAGATTTTTCTCGCACAAATTTTGATATTCCTATGACTGTCAAAGCTATTGAATACGATCCAAATCGTGGACCTCGTATCGCTTTGGTAGAAGATACAGCAGGTGTAAAATCTTATATTTTGGCTGAAAAAAATATGAAAGTTGGTGATGTTGTAGTATCATCACAAAGTAAGATTGAACCAAAAGCAGGTAATCGTATGCTTTTAGAACACATTCCAGCTGGTTTAAATGTTTATAATATTGAACTTCAACCAGGTAAAGGTGGTCAAGCTGTTCGTGGTGCTGGTAATTATGCTCAATTGATGGTTATTGAAGGTGAATATGCTCAAATGAAAATGCCTTCAAGTGAAATAAGATTAATCAATAAAAAATGTTTAGCTACAATTGGTGAATTGAGTAACTCTGATTACAAGCTTGTACGTTGGGGTAAAGCTGGTAGAATGAGATACAAAGGTATCAAACCAACAGTAAAAGGTAAGAATATGAACCCTGTAGATCATCCTCATGGTGGTGGTGAAGGTCATAGTCCTATCGGTTTACGTAAAGGTCCTCGTACTAAATGGGGTAAGCCTGCACTTGGTGTGAAGACTCGTAGACCAAAACAACAAAGTGATAAATTTATTGTTTCAAGAAGAAAGAGTAGTAAAAAGAAAAAATAATAATTTAAAAAAATAATAATTTATGTCTAGAAGTTTGAAAAAAGGACCTAATATTGACGAAAAATTACTTTTGAAAGTAAAAAAAGTCAAAGAATCAGGTGACAAAAAACCTATCAAAACATGGTCTCGCGCTTGTATCATTACTCCAGAAATGGTTGGTATCAACTTTTTGGTACATAATGGTAAAGAATTTTTAGAAGTGTTTGTTGATGAAAACAGAGTTGGACATAAATTAGGTGAATTTTCTCCAACACGTAAATTTAGAGGACATGGTGGTAAGATGGCCAAAGAACAATCAAAACCAGCCCCATCTTCTGCACCTGTCGCAAAAAAATAGTTTTTGAAAAATACATTTAATTAGCCTATGAAAGTACAAACAAAAGCACAATTAAGATTTTTACGAATAAGTCCACAAAAAGTAAGATTAGTGGTTGGTTTGATTCGTGGATTATCTATCGATAAAGCTCTAGATCAGTTGAAATTTAGTGGTAAGCAAGCAGCTCTTCCTGTAAAAAAATTATTAGAATCAGCTATTGCTAATGCTAAACACAATGACAATGCTAAAGAAGAAACTTTAAAAATTGAAACTGTCTTTGTAAATGAAGGTTCTACATTACGTCGTTGGATGCCAAGAGCTATGGGTAGAGCAACTCCTTTACGTAAAAGAAGTTCACATATTACAATAATTTTGTCAGGTGAAGCTGAAGAAACTAAAAAAGAAACAAAGAAAGAAGAAACTGAAACAAAAGAAGAAGTTAAAAAAGAAGTTACAGCTAAAAAAACTGAAAAAAAAGAAATTAAAAAATCTGTCAAAAAAACTACAAAAAAATAATTTAGAAAATAGTAAAAAGAAATTTGATAATTAATCTATTATGGGTCATAAAGTACATCCACAAATTCATAGAATAGGAATTTTGTTTCCTTGGAGTTCACGTTGGGTAGGTAAAAGAAATTACTCACAGTACTTGAAAAATGATATCTCTATCAGAGAATATTTGATTTCAAAATTTAAAGACGCACAAATCGATTCTGTTTTTGTTGAACGTGGTCCAAAAAATATGACCATTACTATTTTTGCTGCTAAACCAGGTGTTCTTATTGGTCGTGGTGGTCAAGGTCTTGATGATTTGCGCAAAAATATTGAAAGACAATTTTTGCAAATGTCTGTAAAAGTAAAATTGAATATTCAAGAAGTGCGTCAACCTTCATTATCTGCAGAAGTAGTTGCTCAAAATATTATTAGAGATATTGAAAATCGTGTTGCTTTTCGTCGTATCATGAAACAAACGATTGAAAGAGTAATGAATGCAGGTGCGAAAGGTATAAAAATTACTTTGGCAGGTAGATTGAATGGTGTAGAAATTGCTCGTACTGAAACTTTGTCACAAGGTAAAATTCCTCTTATCACTCTTAGAAGTAATGTTGATTATTCTAGTCGTCCAGCACATACTATGTATGGGGCAATTGGTGTAAAGGTTTGGATATACAAAGGTGAATCTTTTGAAGTTATAGATAAATTAGCTGACAAAAAAGAAGATATTAAAAGAAAACCTAAAAAATAAGTATGTTGTTACCAAAAAAAGTAAAACACAGAAAATGGCATAAGCCTAGACGTCGTAATAAAGGCGTAGCTACTAGAACTAATACTGTTGCTTTTGGAACTTTTGGTCTAAAGGCTACAACACATGGTTGGATTACATCTAGACAAATAGAAGCTAGTCGTCGCGTTTTGACACGTTTTGTACGTCGTGGTGGAAAAATTTGGATTCGTGTTTTTCCAGATAGACCTATGACAAAAAAAGGTAGTGAAATGCCGATGGGTAAAGGTAAAGGTAGTCCTGATCATTATGTAGCTACTGTAAAACCAGGTACTGTATTATTTGAAATGTCTGGTATTACTTTAGAGCAAGCTCGTGAAGCAATGGAAAGTGCTAAACACAAGTTACCTGTTAAAGCAATTTTTGTTAATAAACAATAATTAGATTATACTAGTTTCATATGGATTATAAAGAATTGTTAAATAAAAGTATTTCTGGTTTAGAAGAACTTTTATTAGAAAAAAAAGACTTAGTACGTAGTTTACGTTTTAAAGCTAGTTCTAATCAACTTAAGAAAACTAGTTCAATCAGAGAAGAAAAGAAAGATATTGCCCGTATTTTAACAGCTGTAAAAGCATTAAAAAATAACAAAAAATAATTGATTTAACTTATGTCCGATATTAAAAAAGTACAACACAGAAATTTTGAAGGTGAAGTGGTAAGTATCAAAGAAGATAAAACCATTCATGTTTTGATAAAAATAATCAAAATGCACCCAAAATATCGTAAGCAATATTCTGTAAGTAAAAAATATGCTGTACATGATGAACATTCTCGTGCCAAACTTGGTGATGTCGTTACTTTTGTAGAGTGTCGTCCTATTAGTAAAACAAAAAAATGGACATTGGTTAATATTATTAAATAAATGAAAATTACATTTGAATTACAAATGTAAATTATAAAAATGTTTTAAATAAATAAATATGATTCAACACAGAAGCATGTTACAAGTAGCAGATAATAGCGGAGCTAAAAAGCTCATGTGTATTAGAGTACTTGGTGGATACAAAAAAAGATACGCTCGTATTGGTGACATTATTACTTGTTCTGTAAAAGAATCAATTCCACGTGCACAAGTAAAAAAAGGTGATGTTGTCCATGCTGTTATTGTGAGACAAAGAAAAGAAATGAGAAGAACTGATGGTACTTATATCCGTTTTGATCAAAACGCTGCCGTAATTATTGATAAAAAAAATCAAGAACCAAAAGGTACTCGTATCTTTGGACCTATTGCTAGAGAACTTAGAACAAAAGGTTACAAAAAAATCGTATCTCTTGCTCCAGAAGTATTATAAAACAGTTTAGAGTTCAGTGTTCAGAGTTCAAAGTTCTTAGTAAAGTTTACGAGAATTGTGAACTCTGAACTAAGAACAATGAACTATGAACTATGAAATAATAAAAATATGAAAATAAAAACAGGTGACAATGTAAAAATTTTGACAGGAAAAGATAGTGGCAAAATTGGTAAAGTTATCCAAGTACTTACAAACAAAACAACTAAGCAAGTTTTTGTGGTTGTAGAAGGTGCTAACTTACTAAAAAAACACTTGAGATCAGGTAAACAAGGTGAAAAAGGTCAAATAATAGAATTACCTGCACCTATCAATATCAGTAATGTAATGTTAATAGATTCAAATTCAAAAAAACCAACACGCGTAGGCTATAAGATAGAAGGTGATACAAAAAGACGTATAGCTAAAGTAAGTGGTGAATTTGTAGCTTAATTATATAAATAGCTAACTTGTTTACTAAACAAAATTATGAAACCAGAATTACAAAAAATTTATCAAGAAAAAGTTGTTCCTGCTTTGAAAGCAGAATTAGCTTTAGCTAATATTATGCAAGTACCAAAAATTGAAAAAGTGGTGCTTAATGTTGGTTATGGTCGTAATACAAAAGATAAAGCTTTTGTAGAAAGAATTCAAAAAACTTTGACTCTAATTTCTGGACAAAAAGTTATCAATAACAAAGCTAAAAAATCAATTTCTAACTTCAAAATTAGAGAAGGTATGGAAATTGGAGCTTCTTTAACTTTGCGTGGTCATGCTATGTATGAATTTTTGTATAAACTTATCAATTTAACTTTTCCTCGTGTTCGTGATTTTCGTGGTATCAACCCAAAAAGTTTTGATGGAAAAGGCAATTATACTTTAGGTTTCAAAGAGCAATTAGCTTTCCCTGAAATTTCAGGTGAATCAGCAGATAATATTCATGGTTTACAAATCATTATCAACACTACTGCTAAAAATGATAAAGAAGGTTATGCCTTATTAGAAAAAATTGGTTTTCCTTTTATCAAAAAAGAAATAAATAAATAATAATTATGGCAACTCAAGCACAAAAAGCAAAAACATTTGTACACAAACCAAAATATTCTTCACGTCAAGTAAATAGATGTTGGAAATGTGGTCGTAAACACGGCTATATGAGAAAATTTGGTTTATGTCGTATTTGTTTTAGAGAACTAGCAAACAAAGGTTTAATACCTGGAGTTAGAAAATCAAGTTGGTAATTTTATAAATAATAATTTTAATAATTTAATAATAAATAAAATAAATAATTATATACTACTATGATGACCGATCCAATCGCAGACATGCTAACGAGAATTAGAAATGCTCAAAAAGCGAAAAAATTAAACATTGAGCTACCTTTTGCTAAGGTAAAATTTATGATCGGAAAAATTTTGTCAGAGCATGGCTACTTAGGAGAAGTGAAAAAAATTGAAGGACCAAAACCTGTATTGGCTATTGAACTTAAATACAATGGTAAAAACCCAGCAATTACTTCTGTAAAAAGAGAAAGTAAACCTGGACATAGAATGTATCGTAAAGCTGAAGAATTGCCAACTGTGTTGAATGGTTTTGGTTTGGCTATCGTTTCTACATCTCAAGGTATGATGACAGTAAAACAAGCTAAAGAAAAAGGTATTGGTGGTGAAGTTGTTTGCTCTGTTTACTAATTTTTTAAAAAGAATTATCAATGTAATTTAATGCTATGTCACGTATAGGAAAACAAATTATCAATATTCCTGCTGGAGTTACTGTCAATATAAAAGATGCTAATATTGAAGTAAAAGGACCAAAAGGAACTTTGGTAAGACAAATTGATCCAAGAATCAAAATCACAATGGCTGACAACACTTTGACTGTTGATGTTGAAAATAAAGAAGAAAAAAAAGAGAAATCTCTTTGGGGTACTTATGGTGCTCATTTAAAAAATATGATTTTAGGTGTTACAACAGGTTTCAAAAAACAATTAGAAATAAATGGAGTAGGTTACAAAGTTGCCATGAAAGGTAAAGACTTACAATTAGAAGTAGGTTTTTCACATCCTGTTATTTTCAAAATGCCAGAAGCTGTTGTTGCTAGTGTTGAAAAAAATCTTATCACTTTAGAATCTTATAATAAAGAAACTTTAGGTGCTACAGCTGCTGAAATACGTTCTATCCGTAAACCAGAACCTTACAAAGGAAAAGGTATTAAATATATTGAAGAAATAATTAGACGTAAAGCTGGTAAAACAGCGTCAAAAGGTGAATAACTTTGAATAATTTTATGAAAATATTAACTAAACAACAAAAAAGATTACGTCGTCATGTGAGAAGTCGTTCTCGTATGAATGGTACAGCAACTATTCCTCGTATTAGTGTTTTCCGTAGTTTACGTGGTATGTACGCTCAAATTATTAATGACGAAGCTTCAAAAGTTTTGGTAAGTGTGAATAGTAAGAAAGATTTTGATAAAACTGTTGATGTTGGTGAAAGAAAAGGAAAAGTAGCAATATCTTATGTTTTAGGTAAAAAATTAGCTGAAAAGGCTAAAGAATTAAATATTACTACCGTTGTTTTTGACCGTAGTGGATACAATTATCACGGTCGTGTACAAGCTTTAGCAGAAGGTGCTAGAGAGAGTGGTTTACAGTTTTAATTTTGCTAAAAAATAATTTTATATATGTCAAAACCTCAAAGTAATAAAAGACAAAAACCAAGAAAAGAAAAACCAGAGTTTGATCAATCAATTGTTGATTTGGCACGTGTTACTCGTGTTACTAAAGGTGGAAAACATTTAAGTTTTCGTGCTTTAGTTTTGATTGGTGATAGAAAAGGTAAAGTAGGTTATGGTGTAGATAAAGGTGCTGATGTACAAATCGCTGTAGACAAAGCTGTAAGACAAGCTCAAAAGAACATGATTTTTGTACCTTTTAGTAAAGAAACTATTCCTCATCGTGTAGAAGCAAAATATAAAGCTGCAAAAGTAATGATCAAACCAGCCCCACAAGGTTCTGGTATCATCGCTGGCAGTTCTATTCGTACTGTACTTGAACTTGCTGGTGTACCAAATGCTTCAGCAAAAATGCTTGGTAAATCAAACAACAAAATTGTTAATGTAAAAGCTACTTTTGAAGCTTTATCAAGATTCAAACCAGAAGCAATTGCTCGTGCTAAACAAGCTCGTGAAAAGGTAGAAAAAAATGTTATCAAGCAAATTGATGTAAAAAATATTGTTGTTCCTGTAGTAGAAAAAGATGAAAAAATCAAAAAAGCTCCTAGAAAAGCTATTGTTAAAAAAACTGATAAAAAATAATAAATAAGTTAATATGACATTATCTCCAGGTACAATCTCTTCAAAAAGAGTAAAAAAGAATGTAAAAAGATTAGGACGTGGTAATGGCTCTGGTAAGGGTACTTATTCAGCACGTGGTATGAAAGGTCAAAAAGCTCGTTCTGGTGGTAAAGGTGGCTTAATGACTCATGCTTTCAAAGCTCAATTACAAAAAGTTCCAAAACTTCGTGGTTTCACTTCTCCTGTAGCTAAAGCTGAAACTATTACACTTGCTATTCTAGAAAAATTTGCTGTAGAAGGAGTAGAGGTAACACCTTATTTCTTGAAAGAAAAAAACTTAATAAAAAGTGTCAAAAATGGAGCAAAAATTGTTTCATCTGGCAAACTTACAAAAAAAGTAACAATCAAAAATTGTTTAGCTACCAAAAAAGCAGTAGAAGCTATTGAAAAAGCTGGTGGTAAAATTTCTTTCTAAAATCTTCTCTCCTCTTGATATAAAGCTGAAAATGCTTTATATTTAGTTATAGGGGGTATGCATGCAAAATGTTACTCCTAAATAAATTATTTTAGACAAACATTAAAATTCATTATCTTATGTGGGAAAAAATAAAACATATTTGGAAAATTAAAGATTTACGTAAAAGAATTCTTTTTGTATTATTTTTATTTATCGTATTTCGTTTTGCTGCTCATATTCCTGTACCTGGTATTAATACTGAAAATTTAGTAAAATTTTTGGAAGGTAACCAAATTTTAGGTTTGATGAATTTGTTTTCAGGTGGTAGTATGGAAAATTTTTCTATTGTGATGCTTGGTATTGCTCCATATATTACTGCTTCTATTATTTTTCAATTGTTAGCAATGGTTGTACCTCGTCTTGAAGAAATCACCAAAGAAGGTGAAAGTGGTCAACAAAAAATAAACATGTATACTCGTATTTCTACTGTACCTTTGGCTTTGTTACAATCTTTTGCTATGATAAAATTATTGAGTAATTCTCAATATGAAATTTTCGGTGACGTTAATTTGTATCGTTATATTTCTATCATGATAATGATTACGGCTGGTACAATATTCTTGATGTGGTTAGGTGAACTTATTTCAGAAAAACACATTGGTAATGGTATTTCTATGCTTATCTTTGCTGGTATCGTAGCTTCTTTACCAACAGCTCTTTCTAATGCTGTTATCAATTATGATCCTTCACAATTGTATATGTATATCATGTTTTTGTTAATGGCAGTTTTGACTATTATAGGTGTTGTAATTATCAATGAAGGTCAAAGAAATATTCCAGTTAGTTATGCTAAGCAAGTACGTGGTAATCATGTTTTTGGTGGCAATACTAGTCATTTACCTTTGCGTTTGAACATGGCCGGTGTAATTCCAATTATTTTCGCAATTTCTGTGGTGATGTTTCCTTCTATGATTGCTCAATTTTTTGTAAATGGTACTGGTTTTATGGCTAGTGCTTCACAAACAATTATAACTTTGTTTAACAATCAATTATTTTATGGTGTTGTATATTTCTTGTTAGTATTTGGTTTTACATATTTTTATACTGCTGTAATTTTCCAACCACAAAAAATGGCTGAAAATTTACAACGTCAAGGTGCTTTTATTCCAGGTATTAGACCAGGTAAAGAAACTGAAAAATATTTGCAAGATACTATGGGTAAATTGCTTTTCTCTGGTGCTTTGTTTTTGAGTTTAATTGCGGTACTTCCTTTGATTGCTCAAATCTTTACTAAATCACAATCTTTGGTAATTGGTGGTACTAGTTTACTTATCGTGGTAAGTGTTGCTATTGATATTACCAAACAAATTGAAGCTCAAGTAAAAATGCACGAATACGATAGAGTTTAATTTTGAATTAAAAAAACAAAAAACAATCTTAAAAAAAGATTGTTTTTTTATTTTAGCGTTTTCATGTTATAATATAAACAAATTTAATTTTGAATTAAAAAACATGTCTGAAAAAAAATATTTTCCACCAGTAATTAGTTTCAAAAAATTGATTGGTCCTAGTTTTATTATTTTGGCTTTGGGACTTGGTTCTGGAGAAGTAATTCTTTGGCCTTATATGGTTTCCAATTATGGTCTGGGGATTGTTTGGGGTGCTTTACTTGGTTTAACTTTTCAATATTTTATAAACATGGAAATATCTCGTTATGCTTTGGTAAAAGGTGAAAGTGTTTTTGTGGGTATTAATAAATTTTGGAAAGGCGCTGCTTATTGGTTTATTTTTTCTACTTTTATTGGTTTTGGTTTGCCAGGTATTGTGGCTGCGTCAGCCCAACTTTTTGCTAGTGTATTTGCTATTGCAAATTTTAAATGGTTGGCA
This sequence comes from Candidatus Magasanikiibacteriota bacterium, assembly GCA_041674805.1. Taxonomy (GTDB): domain Bacteria; phylum Patescibacteriota; class Patescibacteriia; order Magasanikbacterales; family UBA922; genus UBA1557. The sequence continues at coordinate 22,671 of JBAYVA010000004.1, forward strand.
ATAAGTTTTTTGATAATTATAGGTTTGATTTTGAGTTTAGGTAAAACTGTTTATGGTATGATGGAAAAAATAACAAAGACTGTTATTTTGTTGGGTGTGCCATTTGTATTTATTTTGGCTATTATTTTGAGTAGTAAAATGGATTGGCAAATGTTGTTGCAAGGTTTTGTAGGTAGGGGAGAAGGTTATAGTTTTTTGCCATTAGGTATTAGTTTGACTACTTTTTTGGCTGCTTTTGCTTATTCTGGTGCTGGTGGTAACTTGAATTTGACACAATCTATTTATATCAAAGAAAAAGGTTATGGTATGGGTGTTTATTCCCAAAAAATAGCTGGTTTGTTTGCTCATAAAGGAGAAAAAAATGAAGTAAAATTAGCTGGTGAAGAATTTGAAATAAATCATGAAAATGTGAGTCGTTTCAAAGCTTGGTGGAAAAAAATATCTTTGGAACATCTTTTGGTTTTTTGGTTGGTTGGTCTTTTGTCTATGATTTTTCTGATGATCTTGTCTTATAGTACAGTTTATGGTTTGGAAAGTAACAAAGAAGGAATAAGTTTTGTGATAAATCAAGGTTTAGTGATTGGTCAAAATGTGTTTCCTTGGGTAGGTTCTTTGTTTTTGTTAGTTTTGGCTATTATGCTTTTTCAAACTCAGTTGGGTGTAATGGATTCTACTTCTCGTATTATGGCAGAAAATTGGGCTATCAAAAAAATAGAAAAAAACAAAAATAATAAAATAAATTTATCAAAAATCTATTTTACTTTTTTGTGGTCACAAATTATCTTTGGAATTTTGCTTTTTTTGTTCAATTTTTATGAACCAAAAAAGTTGATAATTTTGGGGGCAGTGATAAATGCTATAGCGATGTTTGTACATATTGCTTTGGTATTTTTTTTGAATCATCGCGAATTACCCAAAATGTTTAGGCCTAGTTGGTGGCGAAAAATTGTTTTAGCTTTAATTTTTATATTTTTTGGATTTTTTAGTGGTTTTGTTTTGATTAGCAATTTTTTTGGCTAAGGTTTGCTTTTTTTATAAACTTGTGGTATATTTTTTAAGCTTTTATTTAGTTTATTCTCGATTTTATCGGAATTATGTTAATTTTCCTTCTCATAGCTAATTCTCAATTTTGTTGAGATTGTGGGATAATTGATTAATAAAATTATGGGTTTTTTCAATTTTTTGTTTTCTTATGGCAAAAAGACCAATAGTCAAGATTTTGTAACTTATTATTCTTTAAATAGTTTAGAAGTAAAAGAGATTATCTCTAGTGTGAGAATATCTGGTCTTTCACAAGAAGAAGAAAAGTTAATAGAAGAAGTACTTTTGTCCAAATTAGCTGTTTTTAACAAAATTTCTTTGAAAGAAATTGACAGAATATTGTATAATTTGAGACGGGAATATAGAATTGAAGATTCTGATAGAAAAAATATTTTAAAAACTTTTGAAACATATTTCAAACAAAGACAAAATAATACAAAAAAATAACTATGAAAAAGATAATAATTTTGATGGGGGTTCCGGGTAGTGGTAAAGGTACACAGGCTAGAAAACTTGTACAAAGATTTGATTGTGCTCATATATCTACTGGTGATTTATTACGAGCTTTAGATGCTGATCCAAAGGCTGATATATTAGACAAAGCTAAATTAGCGGATATGAAAGCTGGTAAATTGGTGTCTGATGATTTGATTTACAAATTAGCGTTTCAAGCAATAAAAACCAATTTAGATCTTGGCAAAACTGTGGTTTTGGATGGTGCTATTCGTAATCTAACTCAAGCCAAAAAATATGAAGAATTTTTTGCTTCTCTAAATCTTGAAGATGAAATCATAGTTATTGAAATAAAATTGTCAGATGAAACAAGTTTCAATCGTTTGACAAAGAGAAAAATTTGTCCTGCTTGTGGTTTTATTTTGCCATTTTCTTTGGAAAATGAAAAAAAATTAGATTGTCCAGAATGTGCTCAAAAACTTATAGTTCGTAGTGATGATAATCCAGAAACAATTCAAAAAAGAATCAAAGAACAAGGTAATGATGCTATCAAAGATATTTTGGATTACTATCGTGAGAATGGGAAATTAGTTAGTATTGATGGTGAGGAAAGTATTGATAATGTTGATGAAGAAGTGTTAAAATATATATAGTTTATAAAGTTTGTAAAGTTCATTTCTCCCAAGGCGGACAAGAAAGTTTATAAAGTCATTTGTAATTTTATATTATGTATATTAGGAGGACATTAAAAAATTATTTTGTTCCACATTCAAAAAATAATTATCATCCTTATATTTTGCATACCAAAAGAGCTGTTTTTTATAGTCTATTTTTTTTAGTTACTAAATTGATAGTTTTTTCTTTTGTATTTTTATTACCAATTTCGGCTTTTACTAGTGAGAATGTTTTGAAATATAATTCTGCACAAGTCGTTATTTTGACAAATGATTTACGTCAAAATTTAGGTTTGCCTAAGTTAGTAGAAAATGAAAATTTGGATACTTCTGCTCAAAACAAAGCTCTGGATATGGCGCAAAAAAGTTATTTTGAACATGTTTCTCCTGAAGGTAAAGGTTTGAAACAATTTTTGCAAGAAGTAAATTATGATTATCGTTTTGCTGGTGAGAATTTGGCTGTAGGTTTTTTTACAGCTGAAAGGTTGCTGGATGCTTGGGTAAAAAGTCCCAGTCATTATGCCAATATTATTGACAAAGATTATCAAGAAATTGGTATTGGTTTAGCTGTTGGAGCCTACAAAAATAGGGCATCAAGTATTTTTGCTGTTTCTCATTTTGGAACAAAACAGGGCTTTGAAAGTTCAGTGGCTGGTGTTAGCGAAAAAAAAACAACTTTGTTTGAACCTATTTTTTATAATGAAGATAAGTCAGTTTTATTGTGGCAAGAAAGTAGAGAAGGCATAATTACCCTTACAGCCAGAGCTTATGTTGCTGGTTCTGTAAAAAATATCAAAGTAGAAGCAAATCAATATGACATAGAATTAACTCCAACTGAAAATGATGGTATTTATGTTGGTAAAATTAGTTATGTTGGCAATAGTGATGATTTGTTCAAAATAATTTTGAATCCTATTATTCGTATTACAGATGTAAATAACAAAGTTTATGAACATAACATTTTTTGGAAGAATCCTAAAATAGTAGCATTGACTAATGCTGAAAAATATCAGCAAGCAAAAACAGCACTGTCTGAAGACTTTATGATTTTTAAAGTATCAAAAATAATTTATTTATTTTTTATTGTTTTGTTTGTAGTTGCTTTGTTTTTGAAAATTTTTATAGAACTGCGCAAACAACATCCACATGTTATTTTTCAAACATTGTTACTAATTTCGTTGTTAGTTATTTTGTTTGAAGTCTAGTTTTGACTATTTATCTCAAATAAAAAACCTGGCCATTTTTGGCCAACTTAGATTAAGTCAGCTCAATAGCCAGGTAAAAGATAGCGCCAATTGCTTGGTAGAAAAATGTTTCTACCCATGAAACACTTTTCTAAAACGCTAAACAATATTTTACTTTAGTTTTAGTAATTAATCAAGGGTTTTTGTTGATAAGTGTGAGAGTTTGTAACGTTATAAAGTTATAATGTTGTAATGTTGTAAGGGTTATTTGCCTAATCTATTCAATTTTGATATTATATACACAATATGTCATATATAAAAAAACAAGAAGAAATACAATTAATTATAGAAGGTGGCCGTATTTTGGGTGAAATTTTGGATAAATTAGCTCAAATGGTGAAACCTGGTATATCTGCTTATGAAGTAGATATGGAAGCTGAAAGACTCATTTTAGAGGCTGGAGGACGTCCTGCTTTCAAAGGTTACCGTGGTCGTAGAAGTGAACCTCCTTTTCCTTCTACTATTTGTGCTTCTGTAAATGAAGAAGTAGTACATGGTATTGCTAGTAAAGACAAAATTCTAAAAGAAGGGGATATTTTTAGTATTGATATTGGTATGCAATATCCTGTAAATTCTGGTTTGGGACGTGGTGGTAATGGCTTTTTTACAGATACAGCTATTACAGTAGCAGTTGGTAATATCACAGAAAAAACTAGACAATTAATGAATGTAACAAAAAAATCTTTAGAATTAGCTATTGAAAAATGTTTTGTAGGAAATAGTATTGCTATTATTGGTAAAGTTATACAAGATTATATTGAGCCACAAGGTTATGGTATTGTCCGTGATCTTGTTGGTCATGGAGTTGGTCATGAAGTACATGAAGAACCTCGTGTGCCAAATTATTATGATAGAGATTTAGAAAGTTGGAAATTGGAACACAATGCTGTTATTGCTATTGAACCAATGATTACGATGGGTGATTATAATGTAGAAACATCTGATGATGGGTGGAGTGTTTCTACTATAGACAAAAGTTTGAGTGCTCATTTTGAACATACTATTGTTATTACCAAAGATGGACCTTTGGTTGTTACCAGAAGACCATCAGAAATACTTTAAAAATATGAAAAAAATATTGTTTGTATTTTTTTTAATTAGCGGTTTTTTTATACCGTTTTTTGTTTTTGCTGAAGAAATTCCGGATCAAGTTGAGATTACCAATTGTTTGTCTACTGCTTACAATACTTATATAGAAAAATTAAATAACTGTAATTCAAATACTGTTGAAAATATTCAAGCAAAAATAGACGTTATAAATCAAGATTTAGATTTTAATTTGGCACTTTGTTATCAAGCTGGTGACCCTGAAATTTGTGCTAAGCAGGCTGAGGACTATGCTCGTCGTATTCAAAAATTGCAGGCAGATGCTAGTAATCAACAAAATAATTGTCGTGAAGAAGATTTGAAAAAAGAATATATTTCTGCTCAAAATATTTGTTATGAAAAATATTCTTTCAATAATGTTTGGGATACTCCAGTTTTAAAAGAAATGCTCAAAAATCAACCTTTGGATTTGCTTGCTCTTACTCAAGATCAGACAAATGAATTGTCTGTTTGTGTTCAAAATTTGATTGATAACAATACTTTGGATTCTAATTCTTCTGATTCTTATAACAAATTATCTGATTGTTATAAACAAGTAGGTGTTTTTTCAAATACAGTCAATACTTTTTCTGGAGTTTCTACTGTCTTGGATTGTTCAAGTGAAACTTTTGGTTTACAATCTGGGCAATCTCTTTTGAATTTGGCTGCTACCGCTTCTGGTGAACAGCGTCAATATTTGGAACAATGTGTGATTGAAAAATTGAATCCAATTATTGCTGGTGTTGCTGTTTTGAATGTTCCTTTTGCTTCTGGTTTTGCCAATTTCTTTTTGTATTTTCAATTTTTGTTTACGCAACCACTTTTACTTTTGACCAAAAGAAAAAATCAAACTGTGGGCAAAATTTTCAATTCTTTGAATCAAGATCCTGTAGATTTGGCTACTGTTCGTTTGCTAGATAAAGAAAATGACAAAGTTGCCAAAACTATTGTAACTGGTAGAAATGGTGAATATTTATTTTTGCCAGATCCGGGTAATTATAAAGTTGAGGTTCGTCGCGAAGGTTTTGTTTTTCCTTCACTTTTTTCTTCTTTGAAATTTGAAAATGAATATAAAGGTGAGAATATTTTGATAAATTCCAAAGAAGATGTGGTCAACAAATATGTGCCAGTTGATCCAGCAGAAAAAAATATTTCCAAATTTAATTTTTATTTTAATAAATGGAAAAAAAGATTAGCTATTTTGTTGGCTTTCTTAGCACCTTTGTTTGCTTTTTTGGTAGTAATTTTTGTGAGAGATTGGTGGACTTATGCTATGCTATTTTTACATCTTGTTTTATTATTTTTGTTTATTCGTTTGTCTTTTGGAAAAAAAGAAAAACAATATGGTAGAGTTTTTGGAGAAAAGAAATCATCTTTGGTAGGTGTGACTGTTTCTCTTTATGAAAAGAAAAGAAATCGTCTTATAGAATATTATGTGACTGATATGTTTGGACGTTATTTTTTGCCATTAGCGATTGGTGAATATAGTATCGTTTTTGAAAAAAATGGTTTTGAAAAAAAACAAATTGATATAAGTATTTCTAGCAAAGAGAAAGAAGCTGAAATACTTAAGATTGATGTGATGTTAGATAAAGTAAAATAATTTTGTAAAAAGGCTTGAAAGGCTTAAAATGCTTGAGAAGCCTAAAATGCTTTTTTAAATTTAGCCTTTCAAGCCTTTCTGGCTTTTTAGGCCTTTCAAGCTTTTGATGTATGAATATCCTCGGTGTAGATTATGGTAAAAAACGTATTGGTCTTGCTTGGTTGCAGACTGGTCTTGATGTTATTTTACCTTTTGGTTTAGTTATTGAAAAAACTAGAGAAGAACAATTAAAAAAAATAGCGAGTATTATCAAAGAAGAACGTATTGATAAAGTTGTATTTGGTTTTCCTTTGACTTTGGAAGATATGACAGAAAATCAAAATACTAATAGAATAAAAAAATTTGCAGAAGATTTGTATCTTTTGACTAAAAAAGATTTTGAATTTGTGGATGAAAGATTGACTACTGCTGAAGCTAGAACTATGGATGGAGATGCTTCTTTGGATGAAAAGTCGGCTATGCTTATACTTAAGACGTATTTAGACAGTTAGTTTGTAAAGTTCATAAAGTTTTTTGTGATTTTAGATTTTTTATATTTTGTTACTTTATAACTTTAAAAACTTTATAAACTTTTAACTAAGTATTATGTTATCTATTGTTCTTTCACGTAAAGATTTTCGTGAATTTGACCAAATAATCTCAGTTTATAATGAAGAAAAGGGTAAGATTTCTTTGGTCGTACGTGGTGTTAAAAAGATAGTTAGCAAAAATTCGGCTCATTTGGAGCCTTTTTCTTTGGTTAATATTGATATTGAAAAAGGTAAAGAGTTTGATTATTTGACGAGAGTTTATATAGAAGATTATTTTAAAGGTATTAGACAAAATTTGGATAAAAGTTTAGTAGCAAGTTTTGTGATATATTTGGTTGATAAACTTTTTTCTGAGGGAGCAGGGGATGAACGTTTTTTTTATTTTTTACATAATTTTTTTGTTTATTTAGATAATTTAGAAAAAATTGAAAAAAAGGAAATAATTTTGTTGATAGATTTTTTTGTGGTTAATTTATTATATTTTCTTGGTTTTAAGTTAAGTAATGATGAAAAAGTTTTTAATAGTCGTTATTTAGATGATATTATTCGTTTGGAAAATAGCTCTTATGAAAATTTGTTTAATATAGATTTTGAGCTTTATTTAGCCAAAAAAACACATAATTTTTTACATAATTTGTTACAATTTCATACAGAAAAAAGAATCGCTGATTGGGCACAGACTTGCATAATTTAGTTAGCCGTTGTAGTATTATTAAGGATTGTAATCTTAAAATTTAAAATTACTAAATTTAAAATTTATCAACTATGTTTATCAAAGATATTGCCGATTTTGTCGGACAAAGTGTAGAAATAAAAGCGTGGGTGTATAACTTACGTTCTTCAGGTTCTCTTTCTTTTTTGGAGTTGCGTGATGGTACTGGTTTTATTCAAGCTGTTGTTGCCAAAGACAATGTTTCTGCTGAAACTTGGTTAAATACTGAAAAATTGACTCAAGAGTCTTCTATTAGTTTGATGGGTACTGTAAGTAAGCATCCCAAAAAAGAAGGTGTTTATGAAATTCAAGTTACTGATTTGAAAATTTTTGGTTTGTCACAAGATTATCCAATCGCTCACAAAGAACATGGTCCAGAATTTTTGTTGGAAAATCGTCATTTGTGGCTTCGCTCAAAAAGACAATGGGCAATTTTGCGTATTCGCGATACTGTAGAAACTGCTATCAATGAATATTTGCATAGTATAAATTTTGTACGTACTGATTCTCCAATTTTTACACCAAATGCTTGTGAAGGAACCACTACACTTTTCCCTGTGCCATATTTTGATTTAGGTGAAGCTTATTTGTCACAATCTGGACAATTGTATATAGAAGCGGCGATTGCTAGTGTTGGTCGTTGTTATGATTTTGGTCCAGTATTTCGTGCTGAAAAATCGGTAACAAAAAGACATTTGACAGAATTTTGGATGATGGATGCTGAAGCTGCTTTTGTAGAGCATGAAGAAAATCTTCGTATTCAAGAAGGCTTAGTCAAAGCTATTGTCAAAAAATGTTTGGACAATTGTACTCAAGAATTTGAAATTTTGGAAAGAAATACTGAACCACTAAAAAAAGTTTTGGAAAAATCATTTACTCGTTATACTTATGATGATGCTATTGTAAAATTGAATGAATTAGGTAGTGATATCAAACATGGGGAAGATTTGGGAAATGATGATGAAGGCTTACTTACCAAAGATAGTGATGTGCCTGTGTTTATTGAAAAATGGCCAAAAACTATCAAGCCTTTTTATATGAAGATAGATCCTGAAAACAATTCTCGTGTATTGAATGATGATTTGATTGGTATTGAAGGTTCTGGAGAATTGATTGGTGGTTCACAGCGTGAAGATAATTTTGATTTATTATTGGAAAGAATTAGAGAAGAAAATTTGCCAGAAGCTGAATATTCTTGGTATACAGATTTACGTAAATATGGTTCTGTACCACATGCTGGTTTTGGTATTGGGGTAGAGCGTGCTGTACGTTGGATGGCTGGTATTGAACATATCCGTGAGTGTATTCCTTTCCCTAGAATGGTGAATAGACTTAAACCATAATTGTTTTATTTTAAATTAATTTTGTAATAGAAAACGTTCTTTTTGTAAAGGACGTTTTTAATTTAGTTCCGACTAGTCGGGATTAAATATTTGAGTTTAGAAAAATTAGTTTATTATTTAAAATTAAAAATTCCAAAATTTCTAAATTATCTATATTAGCTATGGTGTGGATATTCTCCAGCTTTGCTATTATTCTTTATTTGCAATTTGTGTTATAATATTTACAAATACATTTTTAAACGGCTAACCAAAAATACATGAGTCGTTTTGTCTTAAATCAAGTTTTGAAAATAAAAAACTTGTTGTCAAAAATATTACCAAAAAAATTATCCAAATATCATTATTTGGCATTTTTTGTTTCTTCAATTATTTTAGTTTTTATTTTTTCTAGTCATAGTGTAATTGCTGAAGGTAGTACAGATGTTTTCGGTGGTATCGGTAATTGGGTATCTGGTGCTTTGTTGACTTTTGCTAATTTAGCTATTTTGTTGAGTATTTTCTTTTTGAAATTTTTTATTCATTTAGCTAGTTACAACAATTATATTGATGTAAATGTCGTAAAAATTGGTTGGGTGATGGTACGTGATGTAGCTAATATGTTCTTTGTGGTTGCTTTGCTTATTATTGCTTTTGCTACTATTTTAGGTATTGAAAAGTATGAATGGAAAAAAGGCCTAGTCAAGTTGATTGCTATGGCTATTTTGATAAATTTTAGTAATTTGATAGCTCAAGTTATTATTGATGTAGCTCATGTTTTTACAATTACTTTTTTGAATGCTATTTCTGCTAGTGCTGGTGGTAATTTGATCAACATGTTTGATTTGGCTGAAATAAATACAATGGTTCATGGTAGAGAGCTTGGTTCTGATATGCAACAAGCCAATTATGCCATATTTGGTGCTGCTGTGTTGGCTCTTATTTTTTCGGTTATTACAGCGGTAACCTTGGGAGCTTATGCTATCGTGATGGCTGCTCGTGTGGTGGTATTGTGGGCTTTGATCATTTTGTCTCCATTGGCTTATCTTTTGTCAGCTTTGCCTGATGGTGACAAATATGCTAGTAAATGGTGGTCAGAGTTCAACAGGCATGTGATAGTCGCTCCGGTAATGGTTTTTTTCTTATGGTTGGCTTTTGCTACTTTTGGTAGCGGCAATATTATGGCTGAAATAAGTAAAAGTGCGACCGTACCTTTGGATACTGGTAGTATTCCTACTTCTATATCTTTGTTAGAAGTTTCTACTTGGGAAAATATGGCCAGTTTTATTTTGGGTATTATATTTTTGGTGATTGGTCTAAAAATGACACAGGAAACAGGAGCAACTGCTTCTGGTATGGTAAGTGCTGCTGTAGATTGGGGTAAGAAAGTGGCTACTATTGCTAGTGGTTATGCTCTGGGTAGATGGATGGTGGGTAAGGGCAAGGATGCTGTTATAGAAAACACACCTATTGTTGGTATGCGATCTTTAAGACGTTACGGTAAACAAATAAAAGGTGTTACTACTTATCCATTCAAAAGATTTGCTATTGCACGTGATGGGCAAGTTCAAAATTTAGAAAAAAAACGAGAGGATGCAAAAAAAGAAGGTAAAACTTTTAAAAGTTTTGCTTTGGGTGCTGCTGTACTTGGAGCTACAGCTCTTTGGAGTTCTTCAAAAAGAAAAGACACTCTGGCCGATAATTGGGAGGATATTGCTGAACATATGGATAGAGAGCATGAAGCAAAAATATCTACAAGTAGAACTCCAAGTGGTGATTTAAAACAAACTGCTCGTGTGAGAGCTGATTTTGCTGTGGAAGCTAAAGATACAAAAGGTCCTCAAAAAGGTGCTGAACGTGCTTTAAAACTTATAAAAGAAAATGATAAATCAGTAGTAGATTCTTTGAAGGCTATGTCTTCATCAAAATCAAAAGGTGAGGTTGTAACTGGTTTAGTTGATGAAGTTAAACGTGAAAAATATTTGAAAGAAAGAGATAAAGATCAAATTTTAGACAAAAAAACAGATGATGATACTTATATGAAAATTTTGGCACGAAAGAAAGTTTTTAATGAAAAATTTCAAGAAACTGTTGATACTGATAGGGATTTAATGCAAGAAGATACTAGATTACATTTACATGATACAGATGATAATTATAAAAATTTAGATAATAGATCTACAGAAGCTGGAGAAAGATTGACTCAAGCAAAAAATTTATATGCTAAACGTATGGATGAAGGCTCTGCTGTTGAAAAAGCTAAACTTATGGAAGATGATAAATTCAAGAAGAGAGAGCAGGAGTTTGGAACTCTTGAAGCTAGAACAAAAGCTATAACAGAAGATGTTAATTCTCAAAAAGAATTATATTTATTGAAAGCTATTAAAGAGATTTTAGGAGAAATAACATTAGATACAAAAGGTAATATGACTGGTCCAGAAGATAATGTTTATAGAAGATCTTTTGTTTCTAAAGCGGCTGTAGAGAGATTGAAAGATGGTGTGGAAAGAACACAAATTTCTTCGTTGGCTTCAGCTAGAGCAGAAGGATATGAAAAAGAATCTGATGATTTACGTGCTAATTCTGTAAGAAAAAATGCTGCAGCTGAAATACAAAAAAGAGATACTGAAATGTTTGCTAATTTGAGTTATCAAGATAGACGTTTATTAGAGCAGACATTGATTGTCAAAATTCAAGAAGCTGAGGATAAAGGAGATACAGATCTTTTGAAAAAACTTAGAATGCAAAAAAATTCTTTGACTACTTTGAATATGTTAGATGACGCTGAAACTTCTCGTGATACTCGTATTGATGCTTTAGATAAATTGGGTATTAACGAATTAGGAGATAAAAATCGTTTAAAAGCAGAATTGCAAAGACGTCTTGGTGTTCATACAACAAAACTTGAAGCAGTTTCTATGGATGAGGGCGAACAAATAGCATATCTTCAAAAACTTTTTGATGATTTATATGAAGGTCAAGAAGTTCAAAAACAGATTGTTTTGGAACAAATAGAAAAAGCTATGAAATCTGTTGCTATGAAAGGTGATGAATATGGTCTTGGTCTTATCAATTCAACACCAAGTAGTGATGATATAGCTTCTGGTACAATAACAAGATCTTGGAAAAGTAAAGCCGATAATGACGAGACAGATTATTTTGCTACAAGAGCTAGAGGAGTTGATAGTATTGAAGGTTATGCTAAATTAAAGAAAATTGGTGATAAATATAAAATAAATGGTTTTTCTAAAAGAGGGGTAAACTCAGTTTCATTTTTTTTCAAAGGTGTTGATTCTCGTTCTATGGCAGCAGAGAGTATGAAATCTGTAAGTAGTTCTGTTAATGAAGCTTCTGTTGATTCATCAAATGTAGATGAATATTTGGATTTTTTAGAGAAAACAAAAAGTTTAATGCAAAGTAGTGGTTATGAAACAGCAAAAAAACAGTGGGAACCTTTTATTGAAAAATTGGAAGCTGAGGCAGATTTTAAACAAAAGGAAAGATTAAAAGAAATTTTAAAAAAAAAGGAAGATTAAAAGAATAAAATAGTATAATTAATTTTCATATCATATTTCCGATATCATCGGGATTGTGGAATAGTTGATTTGTTTTTTATGAATAATGATTTACAAATAAAAAAAATTATTCAAAATAATAATTTTTCTGAGGTTGAAATTAAACTTAGAAAAATTATTATTGATCCTGTTGCTAAGGATGTCTTTTGGGGTATATTGGATGAGGATTATTCTTTTGCGGATAATAAAAAAATACAAAATGATTGGTGGAAATTATATAGAATGTATGTAGAAATTTGTTGGAAAAAAATGCCAATGTTGCATATTGAATTTGTAAATAATCATTTATTTGCAAAACAATTAGTAATTGCTAGTGTACTTAAATTTGAACCTATTGAAACTTTATTAAACTATTTGGGTTCTAGATTTCTTTTGGAAGAAGAACAAATGTCTGAATATAAAAAAATAAAAGAAAGTATTTTCAATTCTAATATTGTTTTAGGTACATATAAAGGAAAAAATGTTATTCAAAAAGAATTAATACAAGAAATTACAGAATTAAATAGTAAAAGTAACCCTACATTGGAGTTAGCTAATTTAAAAGCAAAATTAGAAGAAATATTTTTTTCTAATTTTCCAAATGATTTGAATTTTGATAATTTTTTTGTAAATAAAAGAGAAGTTGTTGTAACATTTTTTTCTTTTGTACATTTTTTGATAGGTGTTCAACCAAAAAGTATTTCAAGATTTATTGATTTGTATTTTAATGGTAAAGAAATACTGAATAAATCAGAATTCTCTAATATCAATAATGCTTTGGACGAAATAGTCAATTTAGATACTGACATTGTTGAAAATATAGAAAACAATGAAGATCTTTTATCTAATAGTACAAGCAATTTAGACAATAAATATTTGCAAATCAAATCCCAACTAGAACAACAATTTTCTTATGATGAAAATGGAGAGTTGACTCCAATAGAAGAAGTTTTGAATATTTTGTCTCAAATGGCGGAAGAACAAGGTGATGTAAATATTGAAGAGTTGTATATGTTTGATGAAAATGCTGGTAAGTTTGTCTGGAACGAAGAATTAACTAATGCTAAATAAGTATGGCCGATAATAAACAAGCCACAATTTTGGTAAAAAAAGCTGACGGTACAAAAGTACGCGTTACTCTTGAGGAATTCAAAAAAATGCGTGAAGGAGAAAAGGGGAATGGAGAAACATCCCAAACGTCTGGCAAGAGCGGAATGAGTGACAATGAACAGAATGTGATGAACAATGAGCTAATAACCCCGCTAGAAAATAATATTCAAGAAGAAAAAATGTTTGTCACTTCAGCTTCTGTACCTCTATCACCAGCTGTTACATTGTTAGAAAATGAACAAGTTTTAGCAAAAGAACAAAATGATGTACCTGTAGCAGAAGAAAATGAATTGGCAACAACTACACCAGTGACAGATATTTTTGTCAATGAAGCTGCTGCAAATTTTGAATGGGGTCAAAAAGACAATGAATCACTTTTAGAAGAAGACAACAAAGAAGTAGTGGCTTTGCAAAACAAAGGTAAAGTGCATGTGGCTATGCATGATTTGAATGAACATATCAAAATGCCTAGTATGGGAATAGATGATGATATGAAAAATCGTGCTAAATCTTTGCTTATTTCTTGGCAAAAAGGTATTAGAAATGATTATCAGATTTTGGATTATGCTAAACGAGATATCAATCACGGTGGTCTTGGTTTGGATGATGATCAAGCCAATAGATTTTTGAATCAAATAAAAAATTACAAAAATAATTTAGACAATTTGTTTGAAATAGTTTTTGAAAAAAAGAAACAACAAGTTATCTTGAATACTAATACAAAAAATGTTGTTGATGCTACATCAAAAAATGAAGTCCTAAACATAAATCCAGAAAATTTTAGAAAAGAAATTGCCAAAAATACTATTACAGATGATAATTTTTTTAGTGCTCCTTTTTCTCATACGCCACCAAAATCTGTTGTTTATGATGTGGCTTCACCACAATCATTGAAACAAAAAACAACTGGACCAAAACAAGAAATATCCGAATTTTCATTAGTAGAATTTCGTCGTTTTGCCAAAGATCCTTACAAATGTGCGGATATGTTATTTTCAAAATTTCAATCTTGGAAACAAGAATCTTATTTGTTGTTTTTAGATACTATGGAAGGTTGGCACTTGAGTCCTTTGTACAATATGTATGTCAGAGCAACCTTGGAAGCTTTCAACAAACATATTACTTTACAACAATTTTTTCAGACAAAAAATCCTAATGATTTTATTACTTTTGAAGAATACAAAAGTTTGATAGAGTTAAACGACAAGTTAAGTAAGTAGTTTTTATGCAACAGTTTGTAGTACCACAATTTATTGAAGTAGAAGACAAAATTTTTGGTCCAATTACAGTGAGACAGTTTCTTATATTATTAGTCACTGGTACTATTATCTTTTTTTCTTTTCGTTATGGAGATTTTTATTTGTTTCTTTTGTGCTTAGTTTTTTTTGGAGGTTTGGGTCTTATTTTCTCTTTTGTAAAAATAAATGGACAAAATTTTCATTATTTCATATTGAATGTTATACAAAGTTTAAAAAAACCAGATTTGCGTGTTTGGCACAAACATTATGACAAAGTTGAATTAAATTATTTACGTAAACGTGTTTTTGTTGTAGAGAGTGTTGACAAAAAACAAAAAAAAGTTCAAAAAAAACATATTAGAGATTTGGCTTTACTGGTGAATACTGGAGGATTTTATAAACCAGATGATGATTTTTCTTTTTAGTTTATTCTTTATCAAAAAGTAATTTGATTAGAAGTAGTAGATTTGTTAAATTTTTTATATTATGCAAAATAAAAAAGCTTTAAAAAAAATAAACAAAAAACCAAATACGCAGACATATTTGCCTATTGCTGAAATTAGAGATGATGTTGTGGTTTTGAAAGATGGCACTTTGCGAGCAGTACTTATTACTTCTAGTATCAATTTTTCTTTGAAATCAGAAGACGAACAAAATGCTACAATTTCTTCTTATGTAGGATTTTTGAATTCTTTGGATTTTCCTATTCAAATTAGTGTGCAATCTAGACGTTTGCAAGTCAAACCTTACTTAGAGAAATTGATGGACCAAGAAAAAAAACAAACAAACGAATTATTGCGCATCCAAACAGCTGATTATCGTTCTTTTATTGAAGAGTTAGTAGATATTGGCAAAATAATGACCAAAAAATATTATGTGATAGTTCCTTATGATCCTTTGTCTAATAATAAAAAAAGTTTTTGGTCAAGGTTCAAGGAAGTTGTCAAACCAGCAATTTCTTTACGTCTAAAAGACGAAAGATTCAAACAAAGAAAAGATGGTTTGGAAATGCGTGTTAGACAAGTATCTAGTGGTTTGGAAAATATGGGTTTATCTGTAGCGCAGTTAGATACACAATCATTGATAGAATTATATTATAATACTTACAATCCAGATATTGCTTTTGCAGAACAATTGGGTGATATCGAAAAACAGCAAATAGAGGAGTTGTAAGTGTTTAGTTATTAAAAAAATAGTATATAATCATAAATATGCCTTTTAGACCTATT
This sequence comes from Candidatus Magasanikiibacteriota bacterium, assembly GCA_041674805.1. Taxonomy (GTDB): domain Bacteria; phylum Patescibacteriota; class Patescibacteriia; order Magasanikbacterales; family UBA922; genus UBA1557. The sequence continues at coordinate 38,464 of JBAYVA010000004.1, forward strand.
TCAAGCAGTAATATAAAAAACTTCAAAGATTACGAGCTTGAAGATAAAGAAAAAATAAAAATTAAAGAAGATTTAATATCTCTTGAAGAAGAGCGTGTTTATCGTGAAGGTACGGTGGCAATACGTGATCTTATTGCGCCCTCAGCTTTCAAAGTAGAACCAAATTTTTTACAATTGGGTGATACTTTTTTGCGTACTATTTTTGTAACTAGTTATCCTCGTTATATTGGAGTTGGTTGGAATGCTTCTATCCTCAATTTGAATTTGAGTATGGATGTTAGTATGTTTTTTTATCCTGTTAACTCTGCGGTAATTTTGAAACAATTAAAAAATAAAGTAGGTGCTTTGCAAGCACAATTGTCTTCAGACGCTGAAAAAGGCGCTGCCCGTGATCCTTTGAGAGAGACAGCTTTACGTGATATAGAATCTTTGCGAGATGATTTGACTCAGGGTACTGAACATTTTTTTCAATTTGCTTTTTATATTACACTGTACTCAACAAGTAAAGAAGAATTGGACAAACAAACTGATGATTTGCACAATATTTTTGGTTCAAAATTGATTCATAGTAAACATGTTTTGTATCAATCTGAACAAGGCTTCAATTCTACAATACCATTGGGAGTAGATGAATTAGTTATTTCTTTTAACATGAATTCATCTCCGATTGCAGCTTCATTTCCTTTTATATCCTCAGAGCTTACTAGTGATGATGGTATTTTGTATGGTATCAACAGACATAATAATAGTTTGATTTTGTTTGATAGATTTTCTTTGCAAAATGCCAATATGGTAGTATTTGCTACTTCTGGTGCTGGTAAATCTTATGCTGTAAAATTGGAAATTTTGCGTAGTTTGATGATGGGTATTGATGTAATTGTAATTGATCCTGAAATGGAGTATGTTCATTTGTCTGAAGCTGTAAATGGTACTTATGTAAATATTTCTTTGGCTTCTGATAGTAAAGTAAATCCTTTTGATTTGCCAAGACCTGTTGGTCAACAAGTTTCAACTGAAGATGTGATTAGAAGTGCTGTCATTACTTTGAAAGGTTTGTTGCGTATTATGTTAGGTACTATAAATTCTACAGAAGATTCTATTTTGGATAGAGCTTTGCTTGAGACTTATGCCAAAAAAGATATTACTATAAATAGTGATTTGTCTACTGTTGAAGCGCCTGTGATGCAAGATTTGCTGGATGTTTTGTCTGGTATGGATGGAGCTGAAAATTTAGTAATTAGATTAAAAAAATATACAGATGGTACTTTTGCTGGCTTATTCAATTCTCCAACCAATGTAAATACAAGTAATCAACTTGTGATATTTAGTGTGCGTGATTTGGAAGATGAATTGCGTCCAATGGCTATTTATACTTTGGTCAATTATATTTGGAATATTGTGCGTTCTGAAAAAAAGAAAAGATTACTTATGATAGATGAAGCTTGGTGGCTTATGATGCACGAAGATAGTGCCAAATTTATGTATGCTTTGGTCAAGCGTTGTCGTAAATATTTCTTGGGAGTAACAACTATCACTCAAGACGTCAATGATTTTTTGCGTTCTCCTTATGGACAAGCTATTGTGAACAACTCATCTATGCAATTGCTTTTAAAACAATCTCCTTCAGCAATTGATACTATTCAAAAGACTTTTATGTTGACAGAAGGTGAAAAATATTTGCTTTTGGATAGTCCGGTAGGACAAGGTATTTTCTTTGCTGGCAACAAACATGTGGCTATTCAAGTAGTTGCTTCTTATACTGAAGATCAATTGGTCACTACCAATCCTCAACAGCTTTTGGAAATAGAAAGAGCCAAAAAAGATTTTCAAGATAAAATGAATAATGAGTATTTATCATAAACTAATTGCTATTTTTATGTTTACATTTAGACAAAGAATTTTTATTTTTTCTGGTATTTTTGTGGGATTGGTTTTGGTTATTTTATTATATTTTTTTTATATAAAACCAAAAAACAATAAGCAAGAGAACACACCAGAAGTTGTGGTCAATGAAAATATTGTAGACAGCAATAATCCTAATTTAATTTTTGATAATTTAGCAAATAATAATCAAGTTATAAGTAAACCAGACGGAACACCAGAAGAACAATTTTTGAAACAGATGTCTAGATTTTTTGTAGAAAGATTTTTTACTTATTCTAATCAAAATAACAATGTTCATATTGTAGAATTACAAAGTTTGGCAACACCAAGTATGAATACTTGGATGAATACACAAATGAGAAAAAAAGAGCAAGACTATAGTGGTGTTACTACTAGAGTTTTTAGTATGTCTCTTATTAATTTTGACAAAAATTTAGCAAAAGCTTCTGCCATGGTAGATGCTGAACATGTTATTTCTATTGAAAAAGATAATCAAGTAGAACAAAGTAAAACACAAAAAAAATACCAAGTAGATTTTGAATACGTTGATAATACTTGGAAAGTCTCAGCTGTTTGGGACAAAACTTTAAGCAATTAATTTTTTATATGATTTTGGGAGGAATTGTCAATTCTTTAAAAGATATTTTTTTTCCAGTAAATTGTTTAAACTGTGCCAAAGAAGGTGCTTTTGTTTGTAATGAATGTTTTGAAACACTAGATTTGTCTGGTGTTTTTTGTTGTCCTATTTGTCACAAAGAAACTATTGATGGAAATTATTGTGATAATTGCCAACCTTTGTTTATAGACAAACATGTCGCTGCTATCAAATATTTAGAAACAGATTTGATAGGGGAGATAATCCATAATTTCAAATATCAGTATGTAGAAGATTTGGATAAAATAATTGAAAAAATGTTGATAAATTTTTTTGCAAACAAAAAAATAAGTGATATAGATTTAATAACTTTTGTGCCTTTGCATAGTCGTAGATATGTAGAAAGAGGATTCAATCAAGCTGAAAAAATAGCAATACTTTGTGGTAAAATTTTACATAAGCCGGTTACTAATTTACTCAAGAGAACTCGATATACACATCCACAAGCTCAGTTCAAAAGACAAGAAAGATTAGTGAATTTGCAAAATGCTTTTTCTTTAGAGAATAAAAAAGATGTGTTTGCCAAAAATATTTTGGTAGTTGACGATGTATTTACTACAGGTTCTACTATTCAGGAGTGTGCTAAGGTCTTAAAATTGCATAAAGCTGCTAATGTATATGGTTTTAGTTTAGCTAGAGGTTGATTAATTATAAAATTAGACAAAAAAATATCGCTTTTTATTGCGATATTTTTTTATGTTTACAAAGTTATTTTTTTTGCATTTTTAAAAAGAAAATCATTAGTATAAAAGCAGTAAGTGACATCATAGGTATTGTAACATAGCCAAACTCCAAAATATATAATTTGGTACAAGAGACAGCAGTATCACAAGCAATACTATTTTCAGTACCTAGGTAATAAAGTAAATTTTGATAGACACCAATGATAGCTCCTAATATTGTCAATGTTAAAGCGTATAAGTAAGAATGTTTAAATTCTTTTTTGAAGTAAGCAATACCCAAAAATATTGCTTGAGGATAAATAAAGACTCTTTGCCACCAACATAAAGAACATGGTAAATAGCCAACTATTTCAGAATAATACAAACTAAGTAAAGCAGAAAAAAGAGCCATTAGCCAAGCTAATAGTAGACCATATTGTCCAAAAAATTTCTTGGCCAAGTTGTTTTCTTTTTTCCAAAAAATATAAATCAAAACTACAATTAAAAAAATGTGTGATAAAAGTGTGCCTGTAGCTAAAAGTTTGTTTACTATTTCGATCATATTTTTTATATTAAGGTAATTGACAACTTGTTTTTTCTGCTAATTCTTGCAAAGATAATTCACCAGATTGTCTACTACCATCGGCAAATATCCAAGTAGGATAGCCTTCTATTTTTTGATTAGTACAGACAGGTAATTGTCCATTGCTATCTACAGTAGAACATTCTACATATGGTAAGTATTTGGCAGATTTTCCAAAAGTTTCTTTTTGGGCATTACAATGTGAACACCAAAAAGCGCCATAAAAAACAGCCCCTTTGTCTTGTAAACATTTGGCAAATTCATCTAGTTTGCCAGGTTTTTGGTTGTAAGAGACTAAACTATAAATAGCAATACTTAAGATAATAATTATGATTGAAATTATAGTAATATTTTTTGTTTTTTTATTCATGTCATTTGATTATAATTTATATTTGGTTATTATATCAATAATCTTTTGTTGTAGTCAAATTATAACAAAAAACAAACTTTAAAATAAAGTTTGTTTTTTTAGCGGAGAGATAGGGATTCGAACCCTAGGAAGGTTTGACCCTTCAACGGTTTTCAAGACCGCCGCCATAGACCGCTCAGCCATCTCTCCAGTTTAACTTTTGACAGTTAACATTTGACAATTAACTTATTAAAATAAGGTTAATTTTTAATAGTCAAATGTAAATTGTCAAGATTGGTGTATTGTTACTATGATGATCAAAAGCGGAGAAGGCGGGATTCGAACCCGCGGTCCGGTTTTACCCAGACAACACATTAGCAGTGTGCCCCTTTCGGCCTCTCAGGCACCTCTCCTATGACAACTTTTAACAGTTGGCAATTGACTATTAACTTTTTTTAAGATGTCAACTGTCATTTGTTAAGTGTCAAAAGTTGGTCCTGGCGGAGAGACAGGGATTCGAACCCTGGGTCCCCTTGCGGAGACTGCAGTTTAGTAAACTGCTGCTATCGGCCACTCAGCCATCTCTCCTTTTTTAACATCTAATTCTTGTATATTCTATATCAAACAAATAATATTGTCAACTTCTAAACCTGTGGTTATTTTTGTTTTTTTGGGTGTTTACTATATCTAATATTTTTGTTATAATTTAGCTATATTATGAAAAACAAAATGAACAATCATGGATTTTCTATGATTTTAGAAAATTTACAAGATGTTTCTTCACAAGAAGCTTATGGAAAAGAAGCCTCAAAAGAATTCAAAGATTGGATAGAAGAGGGAAGTAGTGAAGGTAAATTATCTATAGATGTGGCTCAAAATGATTCACATATTTTTGTAGTATCTACTATGGCTGGTGCTAAACCAGATAAAATAGAAGTTTTTGTTCACAATGATGTTTTGACTATTAGAGGTACAAGATATTCTCCTTTAGATATAGAAAAAAACATTGAATATTATTACAAAGAATGTTTTTGGGGAGTATTTTCTCGTACGGTTGTTTTGCCTGTTGAAGTAAAAAGTGATTTATCTTATGCCAAATTTCAAAATGGTGTTTTGTTTTTAAGTATCCCAAAAAAGAAACATGAAACCAAAATCTCGATTGAGATAGTAGAAGACTAATTTAAAAAATATGTTTGAAAATTTTTTCAAAAAAGAAAATGAAAAGTTGGTTAATTTTTCGTGGAAACGTGTTTGGTTGATTATTACAATATTTGTTGTAATGGTTGGTGTTTTTTTTGTGGCTAGTTTTGTTTATGTAGATAGTTACAAAGAAAAAGTTTTGCCAGGTGTTTATTTGGGTGGTATTCATATTGGAGGTATGGACAAAGAAAATTTGACTACCTATATTCAAAGCATGAATACTAAATTGTTAAATAAAGGTATTTTATTTAATTTTTCATTTGAAGGTGAAGAAAAAAAATTTACGGTTTATCCTTCAGTTCTTGCCAAAGAGGAAACACGTGATTTGATAGATTTAGACATACAAAAAGAAGTAGATAGTTTAATTTATTATCGTAAAAATGATAATTTTTTGTCTGATATATTTTCGGCTGTTTTGGTACGTATTCAAAAACCTACTTTGAATTTAGAAACTGTAAAAATAGACAAGAATGAACTTTTTATACAAATACAAAATTTTTTGAAAGATTATATAAAAGAACCAAAAAATGCTACTATCAAAATTACTACATTGGATCCTCTTAAATATGAATTAGTTTCTTCGACATCAGGTTATTCTTTTGACTACGAAATGGTAGCTGGTAAGATTTTGAAATCTTGGTCAAATTTAGAAACACCTAATATTGATATTGTCTCTCATGCTAAGGATGCTGAAATAAAAGAAGAAGATGTAAAATTAATGACAGACAAATTAAGTAAAATTTTTGATGGCGGTCCTCTAAATATTTCTTATATAGATAAATTTACTACTAAAAAGTATAATTGGGTGATTACAACTAAGATGATTTCAGATTGGTTGGAGGTCCAAAAAAATAATGAAGGTAATTTATCTTTTGGTTTAAATTTTGCTTCTACTACAGAATTCTTTTTAAAAGAAATTGAACCTAATGTAAACATAAAAGCTCAAGATGCCAAATTTCAAATTGGTGCTAATGGAAAAGTTAATGAGTTTGTTGGTTCTAGACCTGGTGCAACAGTAGATACTGAAGCTACTTTAGAAAAAGTCAAAGAAGCTTTTGATTCTAGAATTTTACATTTGGATGCTGTAGTAAAAAATGTAGATTTGGTAATCAAAGAGACAAAACCAAATATCAAAACAGGAGAAGTCAATGATTTAGGTATCTCTGAAATTATTGGTGTTGGACAATCTAGATTTAAAGGTAGTCCTACAAATCGTATCAAAAACATAAAACATGCTATTTATGATAAGTTGAATGGTTTACTTATCAAACCTAATGAAGACTTTTCTCTTGTAAACGCTTTAAGACCTTTTACTGTTGCAGATGGATATTTACCAGAGTTAGTTATCAAAGGTGATGAAATAAAACCAGAAGTTGCTGGTGGTTTATGTCAGGTAGGTACTACAATGTTTCGTGCCGCTATGAATTCTGGATTAAAAATTACTGCAAGAAGAAATCATTCTTTAGTTGTGAGTTATTATAATGATTTATCAAATGGTAATCCTGGTACAGATGCTACTATTTATGATCCAAATCCAGATTTTCGTTTTTTGAATGATACTGGTAATTATATTTTGGTTACAACTGAAATGAATACACAAACAGGTGATCTTTTCATTTATCTTTGGGGAACAAATGATGGTCGTAAAGCTTCATATAGTCCACCAGTTGTTTCTAAATGGATACCTACAGGACCAGTCAAGAATATAGAAACAACAAATTTAGCTCCTGGCAAAAAAGAATGTCAAGAATCTCATGTTGGTGCTCAAACTTCTTTTACCTATACTCGTGTTTTGGCTGATGGTAAGAAAGAAAATGTTGTTTTTGATAGTTATTATCGACCTTTACCAAAGATTTGTTTGGTGGGTGTAGAACCAAAAGTGGAAGCTACTATACCAAGTACTGAAGAAATACCAAATACTACAGAAGAAATTACAGCAGAGGTACCTGTTTTAGAAGAAAATCAATTACCTTTTGATCTAAATGACCCTGTTTTGAATTGATTTGTGGACATATAATATATAAAATTGGCTTAAATAAGCCAATTTTTGTTTTTTATCCTTATTTACTCTTGACAACTTTGTTATAATATGTTATTATATCAAGTCGTATAAAAAAAGGTTTAACAGTTTAAGAATGTAGTAAAGTATATTTTTGACACATAAGCTTAGTAAATAAAAATATACGCTCCTGTATTCACAACTATAAATAGTTAAAGCTAAACGAGGATTTAGGATAGTGCGTTTTTCTTAGTAAAGTCTATTAAAAACATATTATCCTGTATCCACGACAAGCATGGGGGTGTGTTGTAGGCTAGGGCAGGCTACGGCTCGCAATTGACCTAGAACACACCTTCTTGGATCAGGTAAGGACTCAATTCCTTAATCTTTTAAATATTCCTCAACACATTTGTGCTGAGGAATTTTTTTTTGACACTGATTACACTGATTAGAAAAGATTACACTGAAAAATAAGCTAAGATCTTTAAACCATTATTTTTGTTTATTTAAAAACAGACGTGTATTAGTCTGTTTTTGTTTTTAGATATTTTATAAATTTATCAAAGTCTTTGTATAAATAAGATTCTATACCTAATTCTTTGGCAATCTCTATATTTTTTACATCATCATCTAAATAAAATATTTCTTTTGCTGGAATATTTAGATTATCTAATATGAATTCATAAAATTCTTTAGTTGGTTTTTTGTGTCCAATATAAGCTGAAGAAAAAATTCCATCAAATAATTCTCCAAATTTCATTTTATTCTTCAAATATTCTGTGCGGTATTTTTCTTGATTGGTGGCTAAATAGCACTTTATACCTTCTTTTTTTAATTGATTTATAAATTCTATAACTTTTTCATCGATATTATTTTCATGTTCAAACCACTGTTTTAGAAATTCATCTACACTTTCATTCCATTGCCATTTTACTAGCCATGGTTTAATTACTTCTTTTAGGTCTGCTTTGCCTTTCATGCAGTCTTGAAACACTCCTGTAAAAAATGGTAACATTTCTTCTTTTGGAATATTATTTTTTTGACTGTAGTGATTACTAAACATTTCAGATAAAACGACTACACCATCTGTGTCAAAAAGAAAAACTTTGTATTTCATAATTTTCTTAATAAAACGTTAGGGACAGGTCTAGACCTGTCCCTACAATTTATATAATATTATTATTTCTCAATCACTTTGTCTACCAAACCATATTTTACAGCTGCCTGAGCACTCATGAAATTGTCACGGTCTGAATCATTTTCGATAGTAGTTAATTTTTGACCAGTGTGTTTTTGTAAAATTGCGTTTAGGTTGTCTTTCATTTTTAGTATTCTTTCAGCGTGAATCTTGATATCACTAGCTTGGCCTTGAGTGCCACCCATGACTTGGTGAATCATGACTTCACTGTTTGGCAAGCAAAATCTTTTGCCTTTGGCTCCTGCGGCTAATAAAACTGAGGCCATACTAGCTGCCATACCAATACAAATAGTAGATACATCAGGTTTTACAAATTGCATAGTGTCGTAGATAGCTAAGCCAGCTGTGACTGAACCACCAGGGGAATTGATATATATTTTGATATCTTTTTCTGGATCTTGATTGGCCAAGAATAATAGTTGAGCTATCACAATATTAGCGACTTGGTCATTGATTTCTGTGCCCAAAAAAATTATTCTGTCTTTGAGTAGTCTGGAATAAATATCATAAGCACGTTCACCATAACTAGTCTTTTCTATAATAGTTGGGATGAGGATTTGAGAAGTTATCTCTTGGTTGGAAGAGTTGTTCATAAAGTTTATTTTTTATTTAGTTACATTCGTAATTCGAATGTTATTTTTTGTAAAACAATGCTATTTATATATTACCTTATATTCTTATTTTTTTCAATTGTGGACCAAACATTTTCTATAGCTTCTTCAATAGGACCATTTATTTCAAAACCAGCAGCTTTTTTGTGTCCACCACCACCAAATAATCTGGCAATTTGTGAAAGATCTAAGGTATCTAAAGTAGTTCTAGTACTGACTTTTACATTGCCATTAGCTTTTTCTTTGAAAAGAAATATAGCTTGTCCTTCAGTAAGATGATTCATCATGTTTGATAATCCTCCAATTTCTTCTTCGCCCAAATTATATTTTTGTAAGTCAGCTTGTTTTATATAAGTATAAACAATATTATTTTTTTCATTTATATTTAAACGATTGAGTACAGTACCCCATAATTGTAAAATAGCAATATTTTTGTCTAAAACGATATAATCGTGTATTTTTTTGAATTTGGCTCCTTTGTTTACTAGGTAACTAGCCATAGACAAGGCTTCTTTTGATGTGGCAGCATTAGAAAAGTTATCAGTATCTGTAATAAGACCTGTGAGTAATGCTGTAGCCATTTCACTATTTATTTTTATTTTATTTACTAAAAAGTAGTTGTATATTACTTCTACTGTGGAAGATAAAGTTTCTCTTACTAAATTGAAGTTGCCATATTGAATATTACTAGCATGGTGATCTATGTTGATGATAAAAGGTTTTTTTTGGTTTTTTATAAATTCATCAATGCCGGCATAAGATAGGTCTCCTGAATCAAAAACCAAAATAGCTCCAAATTGTGTTTTCCAGGTATCTGGATGAGTTTGTATTTGGTCAATATTTTTTAGATATTCAAATTGTTTTGAAGCCGGTGTTTTGCAAAATAGAGTGTATTTTTTGTTTAATTGTTCCAACATTTGGGAAAATGAGGAAACAGAACTACAAGCGTCGCCATCAGGATTTTGATGTGCTACTAGCAAAAAATTGTCCTTTTGAAGGATTTCAGAGTGAATTTGTTTGGCTATTCTATGTGGCATATTTGTCTTATTTTACAGCCAGCCATTATATCTGATATTCATATTATTGTCAACTATCAAGAAAAAAGGTATAATAGATGTAATTTGTAGAATAACTATTACTTATTTTATAGTTTGTCTTATTTATACAGTTTTTAGTTAAAAGTTTGTAAAGTTCATTCCGCCCAAGGCGGACAAGAAAGTTTATAAAGTAATTTGATTGTATATTTATTTTAAAAAACTTTATAAACTTTTAACTTTATAAACTATTTTTATAATAAAATGATATATACTTTAGAAAGTAGTATTTTGTTTAATATTTAATTTATCGTTTGAGTAGTGTATGTACGTAAAAAAACTTGAGATAAATGGTTTTAAATCTTTTGCCAGTAATACTGTAATAGATTTTCCTGCACCAAAAAATTCTGGACAATATAGTGTTACTGCTATTGTCGGTCCAAACGGTAGTGGTAAGAGTAATGTTGTAGATGCTATTCGTTGGGTGTTGGGTGAACAAAGTATGAAGCATCTTCGTGGCAAAAAAAGTGAGGACGTTATTTTTGCAGGTTCAGAAGGTAAAGGGAAAATGGGCTTGGCTAGTGTTACAATGTTATTAGATAATAAAGATAAAAGAATAAAAATAGATTATGATGAAGTAGAAATTTCTAGAAAAATTTATCGTTCAGGTGAAAGTGAATATTTATTAAATGGTAGTCCAACTAGATTGTTGGATTTGCAAATTCTTTTGGCACAAGCACAATTTGGTCAAGGATCTTATTCTGTAATTAGTCAGGGTACTATTGATAGACTACTTTTGCAAACACCGGCAGAAAGAAAGAATTTTTTTGATGAAGCTGTTGGTATCAAAGAATTTCAAATCAAACGTCATCATGCTGTCTTAAAACTTAATAAAACACAAGAAAATATCAATCAAGCAGATTTGATGCTCAAAGAAATAGAACCTCATTTGAAAAATTTGAAACGTCAAGTTGGTAAATTGGAAAAAAGACAAGAAGTAGAAATATCTCTACGTGATTTGCAAGAAAAGTATTATTTTACTTTGCATGATAATTTGTCTTTGGATTTGGAAAAATTGCAATCAGAGCATGACAATGTTAGTAAAATTTATGAAGAAGTGAATGTTCGTCTTTTGTCTGTCCAAAATGAATTGTCAAAATTAGCTCAAGAAAAATCTAGACAAGAAGTTTTTACAGAGTTACAAGATGAATATCAAAAGCTTTTACAAGGAAAAAATTCTTTGGAAAGAGATCAAGCTATTGTTTCTGGAAAGTTGCAAACTGAATTTGGTAAAGTAGGTAAACAAAATATTGGTTGGCTTGAATCCAAAATAGATGAATTTTTGCAACAAGAAAAAAATATTGAAAAAGATATTGAAGGGCAAGATAAAAGAAAAGAAGAAATTTCTAATAAAATGAAGTCTGTTTCTTTGGATATTGAAGATTTTCAAAATAAAAAAATAAAATTACAAAACAGACAGTTGGAAATAGAACACAATTTAAATGAATTAAAACAAGGCAAAGATAGTATTCAATTTGAAGGTTTGCGTGCTGTTAATGCTATTTTGATGCAAGTTCCTGGCAAATTTGGTGGCAAAGTACACGGTTTGGTGGCGCAGTTGGCCAAAGTAGACGAAAAGTATCGTTTGGCTTTGGAAGTGGCTGCTCAGGCTCATCTGGGTGCTATTGTGGTAGAAAATGATAGTGTCGCTCAATCAGCTATTGAATTTTTGAAAAAGCAACAATTGGGATTTGCAACATTTTTGCCTTTGAACAAAATAAAAGGACGTTTTGTACCAAATGATATCAAAGAGTTAGAAAATACTACTGGTGTTTATGGTTTGGCAGTAAACTTAGTAAATTATGATCTTATTTACGATGATGTTTTTTCTTATGTTTTTGGTTCTACTTTGATTGTAGAAAATATAGATATTGCTCGCAAAATAGGCATTGGGCGTGTACGTATGGTAACTCTGGAAGGGGATATCATGGAAACTAGTGGTTCTATGAAAGGTGGTTTTAGACATAGTAAAAAAGGAGTTTTGTCTTTTGCTGGTGGCAATCAAGATTTTAGTGAATATGCTTATGAACAATTGAAACAAGAACTTTTGGAAAATAAAATCAAGTTGGACAAAATGGAAATAGCTATTGAAAATCTCAAAGAAAATTTGATGGAACAACGTATGCAAGAGCAAATGCAAAGTCAAAAAATTGGACTTTTACAAAATAGTTTGAAAGATGTTTCTAAAGAATTATCACAGTTTAAACAAGAATTATCAATGCATACTTTGTCAAAAGAAGAATATAGTGAAATGATGAATACTTTTTCTAGTCAAAAAGAAGAATTGTCAACAAAAATACAAGTTTTGGAAGATAATATCTCACAAGTAAACAAAAAAATAGAACAATTGAATGCTGAAGAAGAAGCTAAAAGACAAAGAATTTTTTCTTTGCAAGATAGTATGCAAGAAGAACAAGAATCTTTGAATAAGCAAGCTGATGAAAAACATAAGTTGCAAGTAGAAATTGTAAAATTACAAACACACAGAGAAGATTTGGAACAAGAAATTTTTACAGAATTACAAGAAGGTATTGGTAATATAAAAGTAAGATTGACTGACAAATTTTTGCAAGAAGAATTGGAGTCTTGCAAAATTGAAATAGAAAAATTGAAATATCAATTGTCTTTGATTGGGGGAATTGATGAAAGTGTGATGGGTGAGTATGAAGAGATAAAAGCTCGTTATGATTCATTATCTTTTGAATTGGATGATTTGAGTAAAGCTTCTGCTGATTTGGAAAAAATGATTGAAGAGTTAGACAAGTTGATGAAGAAAAAACATAAAGAAAGTTTCAATAAAATTAAAAAAGAATTTAGTAGATATTTCAAAGTATTATTTGAAGGTGGTAGTGCTGAGTTGGTAGAAGTGTATGGTACTGAAAAAGATGAAGATGAGATGGTATTAGAAGGTGAAGTACTTTCAAGTGAAAATTTGCAGGAAACTGATGATTTGGGAAATCCTGTAGAAAAGAAAAACAAAAGAAAAATTTTGACAGGTGTGGAAGTCTATGCTTGTCCTCCAGGGAAAAAAATAAAAAATATTTCAGCACTGTCTGGTGGTGAGAGAACTATGACGTCTATTGCACTTCTTTGTGCTATTTTGCATACTAATCCTTCACCATTTGTAATTTTGGACGAAGTAGAAGCTGCTCTTGATGAAGCCAATACAACTCGTTTTACCAAGATTTTGACAGAGTTGTCTTTACAATCACAATTCATCGTTATTACTCATAATAGAGTGACTATGCACGCTGTAGATGTACTCTACGGTGTAACAATGGGTAATGACGGTATTAGTAAATTGCTTAGTGTCAAATTGGATAATTAATTTTATATTTTTAACTTTCTTATTGTATGGTAAAAAACACAAAAAATTCTATTATTAATATTCTTGCTGATTTCAAAAAAAATGTGACTGTTTTGAAAGCAAAGAGAACAAAAATTGTGAAAGATTTTCAAAAAAAAATTAAAGATGTTGAAATAAAAAAGTTACAAAAAAATATAAAAAAGATAGTTTAATTTATTTTTTTAATATAAATATATGAGTATACACGATGCAATTAAAGAAGGTGAACATACACAGGAGTTTCAGCCTAGTGTTGCTGAAGCGAAGAATGAAACTCATCAAAAAATAATAGAACTTTTGGAAAATGTACCTGCTGTCCTTAATAGTGAAGTGGCTACTACTAAACAGCTAGTTTTTGAGATGATAGAAAGAGCAAAATCTGTTGATCTTGATGCTGAGGATATCTCCGCATTTGAGGATGCTATGAAAAATATTGTGAAAGAACTGGAAGTGCTTGCGCAGAAAGTACAGATACAATTGAATGCTATTCAAGCTACTAATGAATTAGTTGCTAGTGGTATTCTTTCTGTAGAAGATGTACCTGAAGCAGATCCTATAAATTTGGGTGTTTTTCAACAAAGTGTTAGATCAGTGATGTCTCAGGTCAGTGGTGAATTGTCAGCTATTGTTAATAAAAATGTACAAGAAAGGTATCGTAGAAGAGCTAGAATTAATTTTGCTGACACATTAAACAGATCTGGATTGAAAAGTTCTCATATAGAATTATTTACCATTCCTCCACTTGAACCTTCAGATGTCTTGCAAAAACAAAGGGTAGCTTTTGAGAATGCAAAAAATTCGGCTTCTTTGTCTCAAGATGTGTTAACAAGAGCAGAAAATAATTTAAGAGCATTAGAACAAAAAGAACAAATTGCCTGGGATGCTTCACACGCTGGCAATTCTGAAGAGATTGCACTTTTGGATAGTATTCGTACTGCTTTGGATACGGGAACCTTGGATAAATTATTTGCTAAAAAAGGATTTGATACTGAAAAAGCTGTTAAATTGATTGCTACTCAAATTCGTGAGAAAGCATTTTCTCTTGATGGTATAGGTAATGATATATTAAAAGAACTTCCAGAAGAAGTTATAAAGGCTATTGTGCAAGATATGTCTGATGAGGAAATGTGGAAGACTATTAGAGAAATGTCTATGATTGTTGCTGGGAAAAAAACAATTTCATACATATACATAAGCAAACCATACCAGGAAAGATCAAAAAAATTAATAAGAACACAGGCAGATGCAATAAAAGTTTTTGATGATTTTTCTATTTATAATAATACATTGGGAAGATTGGTTGATGCTTTGAAAGAAAAATCGGTAGATAAAAATAATATTCGTGATAAGGCGGTAATGGAATTAAAGGATGTGGCTATAGCTATAAAGGTAATGAAAGATAGTAATGATCCTAATTTGACGTATGTTAATTTATTTCCAGATGTACAAGATGATTTTGATAAGTTTATAGAACAAATTGAAACATCTCCAAATTTACAACCTTCTGATATCTTCCAATTTGTTACAAAAATTAAGGAGACTTTGTTTCATCCAATAAATAGAATCAAAGAAACTTCATACATTAGTTCTTCTGCTGTAGATGGGGCCACTAGTCTGTATCAAGACCAATTGAGGCAATCAGAAGCAAAAAACAGTAGGGAAAGAGAAATTAAGGGAGTAATTAGTGGTGTTTTGAGTGAGTTGTTATCATATAAAGTAGATGATTATATAAGAGAAAAATTTGACCTTAATAAGTTAGAAGGTCATTTAAGTTCTATTTCTGCATCTGTTCACGATTATATTTGTGCTGTAAAACTTTGTGAATTGCAAGAGCAAGCATATAGAGAATTTAGGAGCAAACCTTTTTTGGGTCAAAATAGAAAAATAGAATTGACTGATGCTCAAAAAGATGCTATTACAGCTATTGCACAACTAGAAGGTCAAGAAGATCCTGGTGTTGGGGGAATTAAATTTGTTGATTATAATAAAGAAAGGAATAAAATGTCAGTAAAAAGAGGTATTATGGAAGAAAAGAGGATGATTGTTATAAATCAAGTATCTAGATTTAGTACGCCAAATCTAGCTGTGATCAGTAACCTCATGCCCACAAGAGAACAAGTGGTATCTTCTGTTTTAGAAAAATTAAAAAGAATTGAAGAAAAAAAATTGGGTGGAAGCTTTTATGTTGATGAATCATTGTTGAAAATAGAAGCCGAAACGTTTGTTCCTGATATAAAAGAATTACAAAGATCAATAGCAAAAAAAATACTTGCAACAGCAAAAAAATATATGGATTTGCTAGATAAAGCAATAGTATCTTATGATACTAAAAATATAGAGGGAATGCAGATAGAATTATCTAATATGGAGACTGTTAATGAAAAAGTAGATTCTTCTTATAAAGAAGTAGTTACTTCTGGAGGAGGGGGACGTGTGTTGGGAGTATTACAATCTGTTAAGAAGGATCTTCAAGAAATGTTAGATGGTTTTTCAAAATATGAATAAACTATTTGAAGTTAAATTAAATAATTAATATGAGAGATAAACCATTTGATTTTAGTATACGTAGTGAAAGTGAAGGTATTATTGGTTTGAGTGATAGTATTGAAGATGTTAATAGTCATAGTGAAAAAGAATCTTCACCTGATTTGGAAAAATGCCAAAGAATAATTTGGAAAAAAATTTTAGAAGATAAAGATTTCTTTAAAGGTTTATCTAAATTTTCTATATCTGCTAAGACAATTGCTAAAATGAATGGATTAAGATTACCTTATCAAGCTACTCGGGAGGATATTCAAAAATGTAGTTCTAAAAAAGAAATTAGAGATATTAAAAAATTGTTGTTTGATAAAATTATTGATCAGATAAATGTATATAATTTAGAAAATGGTTATTTTCCTTTCCCTACTGTTTTACCTGATATAAATTTTGAAGAATCAGAAAAATTTCAGTTTGATGTCTTTGTAAATAACGGTTTACAAAAAGTTACTTTTTTGTGTACTTTGTCTTATGAATGTGTTTATGGTTATGATTGTCCTATTTTGGAAGTTATAGATATTGTTCAATATAGTCAGTCGGTTTATGATTTTAATACTTTGAATACTTGACAAATAAAACCTTATCTGTTAGAATAGTTTTCGTAAACCGTCACCCGCTCTAGATAGGTTTATTTATATAAAAAGAAATATTATGTTGACTATTCGTCTACAAAGAATTGGTAAAAGAAAACAACCAACTTATCGTTTTATCGTTTCAGAAAAACGTCACGATACACAATACAATAGTTTGGAAATTTTAGGTCATTATTCTCCTACACAAAATCCAAAAATATTGGAATTGAATAAAGATCGTATAAAACATTGGTTGTCTGTTGGTGCTCAAACATCAAATACTGTAAATAATTTGTTTGTAAGAGAAGGTTTGGTTGAAGGTAAAAAAAGAAAATCTGTTACAATCAGTAACAAACGCCAAACAAAACTTACTACAAAAAAAGCTGAAGAAGCAACAAAAAAAGAAGCCGCAGCAGCTAAAGCAGCTGAAGCACAAGCTTAAAAAATACATATTTAAAAAATCTCGTTAAAAGCGAGATTTTTTGTTTTATATGAGCGACTTGAAAAAAAATGTATTAAATAGTAAACTGTAGATGATATGTATTTTTAGATTAATAACTTATTTTATATGCAAAAGATTTTAGAACGTATTTTGAAAATTCTTATTGGAACAACTTTTTTTATTCCTTTGCTTGTTTTGCCAAAAGTTTATATATTTCCGTTTATCGTACCAAAGATTATTTATTTTCGCTCTCTTGTCTTGCTCATGCTTGGTGTATATTTGATTTTGTTGTTTGCAAATTTTGCTAAGTATCGTCCTAGATTTTCTTGGTTGCATGTCAGTGTTTTGGCATTTTTTTCCTCTTTCTTGATTTCTACTTTTTTAGGTGTGGATTGGTATAAGAGTTTTTGGGATAGTCACGAGAGAATGCTTGGAGCTTTTACTATTTTTCATTATATAATTTATTATATTATTGTGAGTAGTGTTTTGCATAGTTGGGATGATTGGAAAAATTTGTTGCGTACATTTTTGTTGGCTGGTTCTGTAGTCATGTTTATTGGTCTTTTACAAAGATATGCTGATCCAGAAATGCTTTTGAATAGAGGTAGCGAAAGAGTTTCGGCTACACTTGGTAATGCTATATATTTTAGTGGCTATGGTTTGTTTTTGTTTTTTGTAGGTGCTCTTTTGGCTGTCAAAGACAAATTGAAATTGGTTAAGAATCAAATGTTTTCTTTTGAAGCTTCTTGGTTTTGGTTTGAAGTATTAGCTGCTTTGCTTGGTTTTTGGGGAATATTTTTGGGTGGTACTAGAGGAGCGTTGGTTGCTTGGTTGTTAGCTATTATTATTTTAAGTTTGGTATATTTTTTTACATTAAAAGAACAGAAAAAATTGAAGCAAATAGTTTCTTTATTTTTCTTAAGTATGTTGACTATTTTTGGAGTATTGTTTATAAATAGAAATACTGAATTTGTTCAAAATTTGCCAACAGTTGGACGTCTGTTTTCTACAGATATATCTAATACAAATACTAGAGTTATGGCTTGGGGAGTGGCTTTGGATGCTTGGCAAGAAAAACCAATTTTTGGTTGGGGTCCAAATAATTATTATTATGCTTTCAATAAGTATTATCGTCCAGAATTTTTGCAATATGGTTTTACTGAAACTTGGTTTGACAATGCACATAGTGTAATCAT
Source organism: Candidatus Magasanikiibacteriota bacterium (assembly GCA_041674805.1). Lineage (GTDB taxonomy): Bacteria > Patescibacteriota > Patescibacteriia > Magasanikbacterales > UBA922 > UBA1557. Next base: position 56,793 of record JBAYVA010000004.1, read on the forward strand.
GAATACTTTGGCTGTGCAAGGTGTGGTTGGTATTGTATTGTATGTGAGTATGTTTTTACTTGCTAGTTGGTTGTTGATAAAGAAATATAGAGAAGGTAATTTGGATGTTCATATTTTGGCTTTTTCTTTGGCTTTTTTGTGGGCTCATTTTATTAGCGTTGCTACTGTTTTTGATAATCCTACTTCATATTTATATTTCTTTTTCTTCTTGGCTATGGTAAATTTTTTGACAGAAAATAAAAGAGAAGAAAATCTAACTAAAAATTATAAACAAATTTCAATAGGTATTTCAGTTTTAGTTTCTGTTTTTATTCTTATTTTATTATATAGTACAAATATTAATCCAGCTCGTGCTAACAAAGCGACTTTGCGTGCTATCCAGAATTTGACGTCAGGCAAAGCTTTTGAAGCTGATTATGAATTGGCTTTGAAAACGCCTAGTCCTCATATAGATGATATTAGAAATGATATTTCTAGATTTTTTACTGAAGTGATCACTCAAATTTTTAAAGATACAAAAATAAAAGATAAATGGGCTGTGGCTGAAAATTTTTATAATTTGGCTGTAAATAATTTGGAAGAAAATTTGAAGATTCATCCTAATGATATTCGTGTAAGTTTACAATTGTCTCAGTTGAAGTTGATAGGTGCTTCAGCTACTCAAGATGTAAAATTGTTGCAAGAGTCTGAAAAGATTTTGGAAGATGCTTTGTTATTATCTCCAAAGAGACAACAAATACAATATTTATTGTCAAATGTCAAACAACAATTGCAAAAACCAGAAGAAGCTGAACAATTGTTGAGAGATAGTATTTCAAATGATCCTTTGATTGCAAATGGCTGGCAACAGCTTGAAAGTTTGTACAAAGCTATGGGTGAAAATGAAAAAGCAAAGGCGTTGCATGAAGAAGCTGTGGAAAAGGGAATATCTTTTTAATTTAGAAATTTAGGAATTTTAAATTTTAAATTATCTGTTTGCCTATGTGGTGCGAGCGGAAATATTTTTTAATTTATAAATGAAATTATTTTTATTCTCTTAATTTAGCAGACAAACAAGTTAAAATTTAAAATTACTAAATTTAAAATTATATTTATATGCGTAAAGCACTAATAACCGGTATCACCGGACAAGATGGATCTTATTTAGCAGAATTATTGCTAGAAAAAGGTTATGAAGTACATGGTATTATTCGTCGTTCTAGTAGTTTTAATACGGAAAGAATAGATCATATTTATCGTGATAAACATGAAAAAGGTGTTAAATTATTTTTGCATTATGGTGATTTGACAGATAGTAGCAATGTTAGTCGTATTTTGGAAGAAGTAAAACCTGATGAAATATACAATTTGGGAGCACAGAGTCATGTGCGTGTAAGTTTTGATTTACCAGAGTACACAGCTGATGCTGATGGTTTGGGAACATTACGTTTACTTGATGCTATTCGTGACAAAGGTATGGATGTAAAATTTTATCAAGCAGGAAGTTCAGAAATGTTTGGCAAAGTTTTGGAAATTCCACAAAAGGAAACAACAGCATTTTATCCTCGTAGTCCATATGCTTGTGCCAAAGTTTATGCTCATCATATTGCTGTTAATTATCGTGAAAGTTACAATATGTTTGTTTGTAACGGAATACTATTTAATCATGAATCTCCTCGTCGTGGTGGCACTTTTGTTACCAAAAAAATTGTGGATGCTTTCAAAAATATCAAAGAAGGAAAACAAGAAAAATTGTATTTGGGTAATCTAGAAGCCAAGCGTGATTGGGGTTATGCTTGTGATTATGTAGAAGCTATGTGGATGATGCTTCAACAAAAAGAGGCTGATGATTATGTCATTGCTACTGGCGAAACTCATAGTGTGCGTGAATTTGTGGAGGAATCTGCTCCTTATTTTGGTTTTGCTATTGAGTGGAAGGGAAGTGGTATGAAAGAAAAAGGAATTGATAAAAATAGTGGTAAAGTTTTGATTGAAATAGATGAACAATATTTTCGTCCAGCAGAAGTAGATTTGCTATTGGGAGATGCTAGTAAGGCTAAAGAAAAATTGAATTGGGTACCAAAAACTAAGTTCAAAGAGTTGGTGAGTATTATGTGTGAGGAAGAAAAATAAATTTGTTGGTTTTTAGAAATTATGTTATAATATTTTCATAAAAAAATAAATGTGAGCAGAGGAGGGGGAGTGTATTTAGTCCATAAAGTTTATAAAGTCTATAAAGTAAAAAGTTGTGATTTTACGGACTTTATAAACTTTATGGACTTTAAATTTTAAGGACTTTATGAACTATTTATCAAAAATTTATGTAGCTGGACATAATGGAATGGTAGGTTCTGCTATTTTGCGTTTACTTGAAAAACAAGGTTATACAAATATTATTATACGTACGAGAGAAGAACTTGATCTGACAAATCAGCAATCTGTGGCAGATTTTTTTGCAACAGAAAAACCAGAATATGTGATTCTGGCAGCTGCCAAAGTGGGGGGAATTATGGCCAACAATACTTACCCAGCAGATTTTCTCTATCAAAATTTACAAATTCAAAATAATGTAATTCACAATGCCTATTTGAGTGGCGTGAAGAAGTTGTTGTTTCTTGGATCTTCTTGTATTTATCCAAAGAATTGTCCGCAACCCATGAAAGAAGAATATTTATTGACTGGACTTTTGGAAGAGACAAACGAACCTTATGCGATTGCCAAGATTGCGGGAATAAAAATGTGTCAAAGTTACAATAGACAATATGGCACAAATTTTATTGCGGTCATGCCGACCAATCTTTATGGGGAGAATGATAATTTTGATTTGAATAATTCTCATGTTTTACCAGCTTTACTTCGCAAGTTTCACGAAGCAAAAATAAATAATTTGTCAGAAGTAGAAGTGTGGGGTACAGGTACACAAAGACGGGAATTTTTGTATGTGGATGATATGACGAAAGCTTGTCTTTTTGTCTTACAAAATTTTAGTCCAACTAAGGACCAAAATGAAAATGGCGATATATTTTTTAATATTGGGACTGGAATGGATCTTACTATTCTAGAATTAGCAGAAATGATCAAGAAAATAGTTGGTTTTGAAGGAAATATAGTTTTTGACACTACTAAACCTGATGGAACTTTGCAAAAACTCTTGGATGTAACAAAAATAAATAACTTAGGTTGGAAAGATGAAAGTAGTCTAGAAGAGGGTATAAAACAGGTTTATGATTGGTATTTGGACCGTATTGACACCTAGTGATACCATATGATAAAATTGTTATAGTTGTTTAATCACTACGTTTGTTGTAATTTATTTTTTAATTATAACATTTATAATTCTTACAAACATCTATAATATTATGTCTGAAATCAAGCCCAACGAAGTATATACAACTACAGAAGCTCAAGATTTACTAAAAATTAGTAGTAGTACCATGAAACGCCTGCTTAAACAAGGTCTTATTCGTGCTAATAAGATTGGTAAACAATACAGAATTCTTGGTCATGAACTTTTGCGTTTGCTTTCGCCTGTTGTAGACCAAAGGGTCACTGATTTATATCAAAAGGTGAAGATAAAAACAATTGAGAAAATTGATAAATGGTAGTAGTATTTATTTTTTTATTTAAGTAGCCTTTTGTGTAATAAAAATTATTAGTTTTTAGTTGGAATGATATAATTATAAAAGTTATGAAAAAAATAATTCAAAAATTTAATTTTTTATATAAAATTAATGATCTTTTCAATAAAAAAGAAAAAATACATTTTTTATTTGTTTTGATTTTGTCGATTATTTCGTCTTTATTTCAAGCTTTGGGAATTATTTCTATACTTCCTTTTATGAGTATAATAATGAATTCAGATTTAATATACTCAAATTTTTTTTATTTTTATGTTTATAATTTATTTAATTTTACAAGTGAAGGTTCTTATATATTTTTTGTAGGTTTATTTGTTTTATCAATTATTATACTTGGTAATTTAATTTCAGCTTTAAATATTTGGGTTAAAACATCTTTCATTTGGGGTAAAGAGCATAAGTTGTCAGTTTCTTTGTTGAAAAAATATTTGTCTCTCCCTTACATTTATTTTTTGGATAGAAACACTGCAGATTTGGGGAAAAATATATTGGTTGAAGTTGGAAATCTTATGAATGGTTTTCTTTTTCCATTTTTAAGAATATTATCTGATATAATAATGATTTTGGTTATTTTGGCAACTCTTCTTTTTGTTAATTTTAAAATTACTTTAATTGCCTCTGTTGTTTTGATAACAGCTTATGTCATAATATATATTATGATTTCTTTTAAATTAAAGAGCAAGGGTGTAGAACGTTTAGAAGAAAATAAAAGACGTTTTGAAACAGCCAATGAGGCATTGGGTGGAATAAAGGATGTAAAGCTTCTGGGTAGAGAATTATATTTTTTACATAGATTTTCTAAACATTCTCATAAATATTCTCAACTTATTATGTGGAGTGATGTAGTTGGACAAACACCTCGATATATAATGGAGATCTTTGCCTTTGGTGGAGTTATTACGTTAATTTTGTTTCTGTTTTCTTCTGGTTTTTTGATAAATGAAATTATTCCTTTGGTTAGTTTTTTTGTTTTTGCTGGTTATCGCTTAATGCCAGCATTGCAAGATGCATTTAATTCTTTTACTGTTTTTCGGTTTAATAAGGTTGTTTTGGACAGTATACATAAAGATATGTTGGAGGATGGTATATATAAAGAAAAAAAAATTCTTAATGAAGAAAATTTAAAATCTATGATTTTTGAAAATGAAGTAGCTTTAGAAAATATTAATTTTCATTATCCTAATACACACAAAAAAGTGTTGAATGGTATAAGTTTAAATATAAAAAAGAAAACCTCTATTGCTATTGTTGGGTCTACTGGTTCAGGAAAAACAACTTTAGTTGATATTATTTTAGGACTTTTGAGTCCTCAGGAGGGACAAATTAAAATTGATGGTGTAGAAATAAATTATTCTAATATTAGAAATTGGCAGGCTAATTTGGGCTATGTTCCACAACAAATATATCTTTCTGATGATACTTTAACTAGAAATATTGCTTTTGGAGTGCCAGATCATTTGATTGATAATGAACAAGTTAAAATGGTGGCTAAGATGGCTAGTATTGATGATTTTATTGAGAATGATCTTAAGGATTCATATAATACTATTATCGGAGAGAGGGGGATTAGGTTGAGTGGTGGACAAAGACAAAGAATAGGTATCGCAAGAGCTTTATATAATGATCCTAAAGTTCTTGTATTTGATGAGGCTACTAGTTCTTTGGATAATGTGACAGAAGACGCCGTACTAGATTCTATAGAAAGAATTTCAAAGTTTAAAACTATGATAATAGTTGCACATAGATTAACAACCATTAAAAAATGTGATATTGTATATTTATTAGATAAAGGTAAGCTTGTGGCTAGCGGAACCTATGAAGATCTAATAAAGACAAATGATCAATTTAAAATTATGGCAAAGAAATTTTAAAAAATAATTAAAATTAATTTTATGAAAGTAGTTATATTATGTGGTGGTTTAGGAACCCGTTTAAAAGAAGAAACTGAATTTAGACCAAAGCCGATGGTCCCTATTGGTAATAAACCTATTTTGTGGCATATTATGAAGATATATGCTCACTATGGTTTTAGTGACTTTATTTTAGCTCTTGGTTATAAAGGTGATACAATCAAGGAGTATTTTAATAACTATGAGTTAATGAATAATGATGTGACTCTTGAGTTAGGTAGACCAGAAAATCGTATAGTTTACCAGAATCATAAAGAGATTGGTTGGAAAGTTACTTTGGCTGATACAGGTCAGTATTCTTTAAAAGGAGCTAGACTAAAAAAACTGGAAAAATATATTGAAGATGATGAATTCATGGTGACTTATGGTGATGGTGTCGCAGATATTAATATTGAAGAGCTTTTAAAATTTCATCGTAGTCATGGAAAGATGGTAACTGTAACTGGTTCTATTCCTTCATCTCAATTTGGAAAATTAACTATACAAGAAAATGATACTGTGAATTTTAATGAAAAACCAAAAGCTGATTCATATATAAATGGTGGTTTTTTTGTTTTTAATAGATCAATTTTTGAATATCTTACGACTGAAGATAGTTGTGATTTAGAATATGGGGTTTTAGAAAAACTTTCCCAATCTGGTGAAATTAAAGTTTATAAGCATAATAATTTTTGGGCGAACATGGATACCTTTAGAGATATGGAATATTTGAATAAATTATGGAATGAAGGTAATGCAAAATGGAAAATTTGGAGTTGAAAAATGAGAAAATTAAAATGGCAAAAATATGGAAAATATTAAAAAAAGTTTTAAAAATAAAAAAATCCTAGTCACAGGTCATACTGGTTTTAAAGGATCCTGGCTTTCTCTTTGGCTCAAAGAACTAGGGGCGGATGTTAGTGGTTATTCTTTGCCACCAAAAAATAATCCTAATCTTTATTCTATTTTAAATTTAGATTTACCTGAAACTTTAGCTGATATTAATGATAAAAATTCTTTGTCTAGACATTTACAAAAGTATAAACCAGAAATAATTTTTCATTTAGCCGCACAACCTTTGGTTAGAGAGTCTTACAATGATCCTGTTGGTACTTTTCAGACAAATATTGCTGGTGTTTGGAATTTATTAGACTTGATTAAAAAAACTCCAAGTGTTAAAGTAGTTGTCGTAGTTACTACTGACAAATGTTACAAAAATAATGAAAATGGTGTTCCCTTTGTTGAAACGGATCCTTTGGGGGGGTATGACCCCTACTCAGCCTCTAAAGCTTGTGTTGAAATAATTTGTGAGTCATGGAAATCATCATTTTTATCGGAACAAGGTGATCCTGTATTAGCTACTGTAAGAGCCGGTAATGTTATAGGTGGAGGAGATTGGTCTACTGATAGATTAATTCCTGATTGTATTAGATCTTTTATTTCCAATGAGTTTGTTAACATTAGATATCCAAATTCTGTAAGACCTTGGCAACATGTTTTAGAAGCTTTGTATGGATATATTATTTTAGCAGAAAAACTCTATAATTTTGGTAATAAATATTCTGGTGCTTGGAATTTTGGACCAAATATGGAAAATCAAGCAACAGTTGGTGATGTTGTTTCTATTGCTTCTGAATTATGGGGTACAAAAAACGTTTTTAAAAAACAATCAATAAATAATCTTCATGAAGTTGAATTGCTTAGGTTGGACATTACTAAAGCTACTAAGGAATTAGATTGGAGACCACGTTGGGACATTAATCAGACATTATCTGAAACAGTAGAATGGTATAAAAAATGGCATCAAGGTGATGACATGTTAATATATACAATAAATCAAATAAAAAAATATGGAATGTAAATCTTGCAAGTCATTAATAATTGAATTTTTTTCTTTAGGCCAAATGCCTTTAGTTAATTCTTTTTTGAAAAAAGATGAGTTGTCTACAGAAGAAAAATTTGATTTGAGAGTTGGCTTTTGTACAAAGTGTTATCTTGTTCAATTAATTACGGTAGTACCTCCTGAAAGGTTGTTTAGAGATTATGTTTATTTTTCTTCTACGTCTAAGTCTTTTTTAGAACATTGTCAAGAAACTTCTGAATATTTAACAAAAAGATTGGGTTTGAATTCTAAAAGTTTAGTAATGGAGATAGCTAGTAATGATGGATCTCAATTAAAGTTTTTTAAAAATTTAGGTATTTCAATATTAGGAGTTGATCCTGCTATTAATATCTCAGAGATAGCAAATAAAAATGGGATCCCTACAATTCCAGAATTTTTTAATTATAATTTTGCTAAAAAATTAAAAGAAAATGATGGGATAGAAGCGGATCTAATTCTTGGAGCAAATGTTTTGGCACATGTACCTGAAATAGTTGATTTTGTTAAAGGTGTTAAGATTATTTTGAAACAAAATGGTACAGCTGTATTTGAGTTTCCTTATTTAAAGGGTTTGATAGAAAAAAAATTTGATACTATTTATCATGAACATGTTTATTATTATTCTCTAATAGCTTTAATAAATCTTTTTAATCAAGCTGATTTGGAAATTTATGATGTAGAAATAACCTCTATGCAAGGAGGATCCCTAGAAATTTTTGTTTCACATCCTGGTAGTTATAAAATAAGTAGTAATATTAAGAATTTAGTTGATAAAGAATTTGAATTTGGATTTGATAAAATTGAAACATATCAAAAAATAAACAGTGATGTTAAAAGTTTAAAAAAAGATCTTGTTTCTTTTCTTGATAAATTAAAAAAAGAAGGTCATAAAATAGCTGCTTATAGTGCTCCAGCTAAAGGTAATATTCTTTTGAATTATTTTGGTATCAATAATAATTATATTGATTTCATAGTAGATAAATCGATAGCTAAACAGGGTTTATTCACACCTGGTACTCATTTAATGGTTTACTCACCTGAAAAAATTTATCAAGATAAACCAGATTATCTTTTAATTTTGTGTTGGAACATAGCTGATGAAGTAATAGAACAATTAAATGAATATCAAAAAACTGGAGGTAAATTTATTATTCCAATACCAGATATAAAAGTAATATGAAGTTCAAAGAGACTAAATTAAAAGGTCTTTATATTATTGAGCCTGAACTTAAAATTGATGAAAGGGGCTATTTTATGAGGACTTTCTGTATAGAAGAATTAAAGAAAAATGATCTACAATTTACAGTTACACAAGTAAATCAAACCTTAACAAAAAAAAAGGGGACTATTCGTGGAATGCATTTTCAAAAATCATCAAAAGCGGAAGATAAAATTGTTCAATGTTTGCGAGGTGCTATATATGATGTTGCTATTGATTTGCGTGAAGATTCAATAACTTATGGTCAGTGGGTTGCTGAAGAATTAACAGAAAATAATAAAAAATTGTTTTTAATACCTAAAGGTTTTGCTCATGGTTTCCAAACATTAACTGATAATTGTGAACTTCAATATTTTATGTCGGAATACTACTCACCGGAGTATGCATCTGGTGTACTTTGGAACGACCCACTTTTTGATATATCATGGCCAATAAAAAAAATATTTCTTTCAGAAAAAGATAAAAAGTGGAATTTATTAAAAAAAGTATGAAAAGAATTTTATTGATAGGAAAATTTGGACAATTAGCTACTGAAATTATAAAACATTCTGTTTATTTTGATTTTGATGTTGTGAGTTTTAGTAAAGAGGAACTAGATGTCAGTGACATAATTCAAGTTGAAAAAAAAATAATTGAAATTAAACCAGATATATTAATTAACACTTCTGCCTATCATGTGGTAACAAATTGTGAAGAAAATCCAGCAGTTGCCATGGAAATTAATTTTATTGCTGTGAGAAATTTAGCTAAAATTTGTTTAGATCAAAATATTACCTTTGTTACTTATAGTACGGATTATGTTTTTGATGGCAAAAAAAAAGTACCTTATGAAGAAAATGATAGAACAAACCCACTTCAAACATATGGATTTTCTAAACTTGCAGGGGAATATGCTGCTTTAAAAACTCATCCTGATAAAACATTTGTTATTAGAACTAGTGGTGTTTATGGAGGAAAAAATGGTAGTCATGAAAAAAAAGGTAATTTTGTTTTAAATATTATTAAAGAGTTACAAGATAAAAATATTATTGAAGTTAGTTCTGAACAATTTGTTAGTCCTACTTATGCTGTTGATTTGAGTATTTCTACTTTAAAATTATTAAATAGTAATGCTGAAGCTGGTATATACCATTTGGTTAATGAAGGATTGTGTAGTTGGTATGAGTTTGCACAAGAAATTATTAAATTGTCTAAAATAAATAAAAAAATAAAACCTGTTGATAGAGGTGGCTTAACTAAAAAAATGAAACGTCCTAAATTTTCAGCTTTAAAAAATAGTAAAGCTAAGTCATTAGGTATAGAATTACCTCCTTGGCAGGAAGGTTTAAAAAAATATTTATATGATTTGTCCAATTTGTAAAGATACTAATCCACAATTTATTTTTAATTTTTTTGATAGTCCTGCAATGCAAAATAAATTGCACGTTACTCTTGAGAGTGCTTTGATGGAAGAAAAAGTTTCTGTTAATCTTTATGGGTGTAATGAATGTGGTTTTGTTTTTAATGCGGATTTTATTGATAAAAAAACGGAATATTCTTCAATTTATGATAATACACAAGATGATTCTATTTATTTTCAATCTTATTTGATTAAACTTGCAGAAAGACTTGATAAAAAATATCAGTTATTTGATAAAAAAGTGGTTGAAGTAGGATGCGGAAAGGGGCATTTTATCAAAATTATTTATGATTTGGGTGTAAAAAATATTAGAGGCTATGACCCTTCATATATTGATTATAATAAAAATATTGATAGATTAGTAATAAAAAAATTTTTTGATGATAAAAATGTCGATGAAAAAGTTGATTTTATTATTTGTAGGCATGTTTTAGAACATATTAAAAATCCAGATTTGTTTGTATTCTCTATTGAAAAATGTTTGAATGTTGGAGGTTCTATGTATTTTGAATTTCCTTCTTTAGAGTGGATTGTTAAAAATGAAGTTTTTTTTGATTTTTTTTATGAACATTGTAATTATTTTTCAAAGAGATCATTATCTTTTTTGTTTAATAAAATAGGATTGGGTAATATAGTTTTTAACTATGGGCTTGATGGACAATATTTTCAACTTGATATTAGCCGTGGAAAATGTAGTGACTTAAAATTATTAGATTTGATTAATTTTGATGATATTTCTAATTTTTTATCTAATAAGATAAATGAATATAAAAAAATGGTTGAAGAAATGGGTACTTTTATTGTATGGGGTGCTGGGGCAAAAGGGGTTACATTTCTTAATAGGCTAAATATTTCTGTTGAAAAATGTCAGTATGTTATAGATATTAATTTAAATAAACAGAATAAGTTTATTCCTATAACAGGTCAAGAAATAGTTTCACCTAAGATTCTTAAAAAAATAGATGTTAATACTATTATTGTTATGAATCCTGTATATGAAGAGGAAATTAAAAAAATGGCATCTTCTTTTGGTTATAATGGAAAATTTATTTTATTGCATTAGTTAATATTTTTTTTATATTAAATAAGTTGAATTATTAATAATAATTTTTAAATTATGAATAACGATCAGTTGGAAAAATTTAAAGATGAATCATCTAAAAGGATTTTATCTTATGAAAATAATCATAGTTTACAAGAGTCTCGTAAAATATTGTTTGAAGAGATGAATAAAGTAAAATATTTTTATAATTTTTTTTGGCTAGGTGTTCCAATTATTCAATCACCTCAAGATATGCAAGCTTGGCAAGAAATTGTTTGGGAAGTTAAACCTGATTTAATTATAGAAACAGGGATTGCTTGGGGTGGTTCAATTCTTTTTAGTGCTTCTTTATTAAAATTGTTAGAAGTTTGTGGTGAAATAGAGAATGGTGAAGTTATTGGAATTGACATTGATATTCGTTCTCACACTAAAGATATTATTAATAATCACCCAATGAGTAAATGTATTACTATGTTTGAGGGATCAAGTGTAGATAATAAAATTCTAGAAAAAATTAAACATATTGCTGGCAGCAAAAAGAGAATTTTAATTATGTTGGATAGTAATCATACACATGAACATGTTTTGGCAGAACTTAAAACTTATGCACCTTTAGTTAGTTTAGGAAGTTATATCATAGCTCAGGATACTATAGTTGAAGATTTGTCAGATGATTGTGTGGTTGATCGCCCTTGGTGTAAAGGTAATAATCCTAAAACTGCAGTTTTTGAATTTTTAAAGAATAATAGTGATTTTGAAATAGATAAAAATATTGAATCAAAAATTATGTTAACAAATTCTCCTGATGGGTTTTTAAAGAGAATAAAGTAATATGGAAGAAAAAAGTCAAAAGTTAGTTAGTGTAGGAATTCCAACTTATAATAGACCTGAAGGGTTGAAAAGAGTATTGGAATGTATAACTAATCAGTCTTACAAAAATTTAGAAATTATTGTTTCTGATAATTGTTCTTCTTACTCGGAAGTTGTAGAAGTTCTTCTTGAATTTTCTGCAAAAGATAAAAGAATTAAATACTTTATTCAAAAAGAAAATAAAGGTGTTTCTTTTAATTTTGATTTTGTTCTTAAAAAAGCAACTGGTGAATATTTTATGTGGGCATCAGATGATGATGAATGGGAAAATAATTTTATTGAAGTATGCGTTAATTTGTTGGAAGAAAATAAAAATGCAGGAGTAGCTTTTTCTAACATTGTTAATATAGATTCTTTTAACCATATTGTAAGAACATATCCGTCTTTTAAAAAGTTTACTATTAAAAATAATTTTTTTAGAATAATAAAATACGTATTGGATCCAGAAATATTAGGAAAGGCCAATATTATTTATGGTCTTTACAGAATAGATGTATGTAAAATGGCATGGAATATTTGCCCTTTAAATGAAAAATGGGGGTCTGATATGGCGTTTGTATTAGCCACACTTAGCCGCTTTCATATGTGTATTGATGATAGAATTCTTTTTAAGAAAAGAATAGTAAAAGATTCTGAAGATAAAAACTATGCTTCTAAGATTAATATTTTGCATCCATGGCGAAGTATTTTCCCTTTTGATAAGTTTATTGAATATACAGTAGAAATGAAAAAAGGCGTTAGTGGAACCAAGTACTCGTTTTTAGTTGTTTTTTTATTATTAATTCGTTTGCCTCAATCATTTTTAAACAAGTATTTGGGGAGTTAATTTATAGAAAATATGATACCATTAATGAAATATGCTTTTTTGAATGAGTTTGAAACTAAAAAAGCATTAGCAGATTTTATTTTAAAGACAGACCGTTTGAGTATGGACGTACAATGTTCAGAATTTGAAAAAAAATTTGCTTCTTTCCAAGGAAGTAACGATTCTATTCTTTTTAATAGTGGTGGAAGTGCAAATTTGGCAATTATACAGTCTTTAAAAAACTTAGGAATACTAAAAGAAGGAGATAAAGTGGGATTTTCTGCGCTGACTTGGTCAACCAATATAATGCCTATAATCCAGCTTGGTCTTATTCCTGTACCTATAGATTGCAATATTAATACTCTTAATGTTATGTCGTCTGATTTGGAAGATAGAATTAGAGAAACTTCTTTGAAGGTTTTGTTTTTGACTAACGTTTTAGGATTCGTCGGGGATATCTCCAAAATAAAAGAAGTATGTAATAAAAATGATATTATTTTATTGGAAGATAACTGTGAAGCATTAGGGACTGAATTGCCAGAAGGGAAAACTGGAACTTTTGGGTTGTGTGCTAGTTTTTCTTTTTTTGTTGCTCACCATATGTCTTCTATAGAAGGTGGTATGGTGTGTACTAATAATGAAGAATTGGCTGAAATGTTAAGAATAGTGCGTGCTAATGGTTGGGATAGAAATTTAACAGCTCAACAACAATATAAATGGAGAAAAAAATTTAATATAAATTCAGAATTTGAAGCAAAATACACTTTTTATGATTTGGGATTCAATATGAGACCTACTGAAATAACAGGTTTTCTAGGTTCATATCAGCTTCAATTTTTAGAAGATAATATAAAAGCTAGAGAAAAAAATTATTTGTTAATTGAAAAAATCGTAAAAGATAACGATGATCTTGTTACATTAACACATGATCATATAAAATGTCTTTCAACTTTTGCTTTGCCTGTGGTCTGTAAGAGTCATGAGCTAAGAGAACACTATTTGGCTAGATTTGCCGGAGCTGGTATAGAAGTGAGGCCAATGATAGCAGGGAATATGCAGCGTCAGCCTTTTTATTATAAGTATGTAAAAGAAAAATACAATGTACCAAATACAGATTTTATTCATGATAATGGATTTTATTGTGGTAATTATCCAGAACTTACAGAAACAGATTTACAAACAATTTCAAGTTGTTTGTTAAAATATTAAATTATGATTGTTGTAAGATTAATAGGTGGATTAGGAAATCAACTTTTTCAATATGCTCTGGCAAGAAAACTTTCTGTTCATTTAGATACCAAAGTTGTTTTGGATATAACTCCTTATAAAAAATATAAATTACACAAATACGGACTTGATAATTTCAATATTTGTTCTAAAATAATATCTGGCAGAGAGAAAATTTTTTGGTATTTTAAAAAAATAATATTATTTGATAAAATATTTTGCATAATATCAAAAAAATTTCGTAATGCCATATATATTACTGAACAGCAATTTAATTTTGATAAAAAAATATTTTTAGATTCAAAAAAAGATACCTATTTGGATGGTTATTGGCAGAGTGAAAAATATTTTTTAGATATTAGAAAAAATCTTTTAGGTGATTTAATTGTTTCTAAACAAATAGAAGGTAAAAATTTGGAATTGTCAAAACAGATTAATAGTGTAAATTCAATATCTTTACATGTGCGTAGAGGTGATTATGTTTCTAATATTAAAACAGCGCAAGTGCATGGTGTTTGTTATTTAAATTATTATTATAATGCGATTGATTTTTTATCAAAAAGAATTGAAAATCCTGTATTATTTATTTTTTCTGATGATATAGAATGGGTTAAAGAAAATTTAGAAACAACTTTAAAATGTATTTACGTTGAAAATAATAGTGCTAATTTTAATTATGAAGATTTAAGATTGATGAGTTTGTGTAAACATAATATTATTGCTAATAGTTCTTTTAGCTGGTGGGGTGCTTGGCTTAACAATAATCCAGACAAAATAGTTGTTGCTCCTAAAAAGTGGTTTAATGATTCTTCAATTAATACAAAAGACTTATTACCAGACGATTGGGTAAAAATATAAAATATGAAAAAACCTGAATTTTCAATTTTAATGGCAAATTATAACAATGCTAAATATTTGAAGCAAGCCATAGAATCGGTTTTGAATCAGACATATATTAATTGGGAACTTATTATAGTAGATGATTGTTCTGTTGATAATTCAGTTGATATTATAAAAAAATATTTAAAGGATTCACGAATTATTTTTTTAAAACATAAAAAAAATATTGGGTATGTTGGTGTTTTGAAAAAGATGATCTCTTTGGCTAGTTCAGATTTAATTGGTATTTTGGATAGTGATGATGCTTTAAAAAAAAAAGCTGTAGAAGAAGTAGTATCTTGTTATCTAAAAATGCCCGAAATTGGTATGGTATATACACAGTTTCAATATTGTGATAAAGATCTAAATCCAGTTAAAAATGGTTATTGTCAAGAGGTTTCAATTTCAAAGAGTACACTGGACTGTGATGTTGTGAGTCATTTTAAGACTTTTAAAAAAAGTGTTTATTTAAAAACTGAAGGTTATAATGAATTTATAATATATGCTGAAGATAAAGATTTAGTTTTCAAATTAGAAGAGGTAACAAAAATGTTTTTTTTAGATAAAATTTTGTATGATTATAGAGTATTAGAAAATTCTCAAGGTAATGATAAAAAGAAATCTTTTAGAAGGTTGATTTCTTTAATAAAGGCTAGGAAACAAGCTTATAAAAGAAGAAAAAATACAAATAAAAGATCTAGTTTTTTAAGTTTTTGGTTAACAAATGTAAAATTAATTTATAATAATTTTGTTAGATTAAAAATTAGCTACCTATGGAAAAAATAACTGTTGCAATTTGTACTTACAATAGATCTTATTTATTAAAAAAGGTATTAGAAAGTTTAGTAAATCAAACTGTTAAAAAAGATTTTTTTGAAGTTTTAGTTGTAGATAATAATTCTAGTGATAATACTAGAGAGGTTGTTAAAATTTTTGAATCTTTACTTTCTTTAAAATATGTTTTTGAAAATAAACAAGGTTTAAGCTATGCTAGAAATCGTGCAATAAAAAACTGTCAAACTGAATATATTTCTTTTATTGATGATGATTCTATCGCTGAGAATAATTGGTTAGAGATTGCGTATGATTTGATTAAAAATGGCCAGTATGATATTTTTGGTGGTAGTATTTATCCTTATTATATAGATAAAAAAATTTGGTTTTTGGATAAATATGAAATTAGAGAACCTGCAGTTGTTAGTAGCTTTTTACATAATAATCAGTTTTTGTCTGGTTCAAATATTTTTTTTAGAAGAAGTATTTTTATTAAAATTGGTAATTTTGATCAAAAATTAGGCATGAAAGGTAATAAAATAGGTGTTGGTGAAGAAACTTTATTACAAATTTGTGCTGACAAAAAAGAAATAAAAAGATACTTTTCTAGTAAATTGATTGTATATACATTAGTGCCTATTAAAAAAATGGAATTAAAATATTTGATAAAAAGGACTTTTATTACAGGATATGTGAGCAAACAAGTTTTTATTAGTAAAAGAGGATTGTTCGTGGATGGAGTAAGATTTTTTATGTCTATTTTATTAATTATTTTTTCTTCTATAACTATGATTTTTAGGAATAGAAAAAAATATAGGTATTGGCAAAATTATTTTGTTGAAAAAATTTGTAATTATTTTTATGTAATAGGAGTATTTTTTTCATATTTTAGATTAATTAAATTTTAAAATAATATAGTTTATAATATAGTTAAATATGCAAAACAAAAAAATAGGTATTTTAGGTTATGGAGAAATTGGTCATGCTATGGCTAAATTTTACAAAAAACCATTGATTAGGGATATAGAAATAAATACTTTTCAAGAAAATTTGGACATCCTTCATGTTTGTTTGCCATATTTAAAAAATTTTGAAGAGGTTGTTTCATATAATATTGTTACTTATAAACCAAAAATAGTTATTATCCATTCTACAATTGGGCTTGGAAGTACTTTGAATTTATACAAAAAATTTGGCAATGTGGTACATTCTCCTGTCCGTGGGGTACATCCTTATTTGTATGAAGGTATAAAAACTTTTGTTAAATATATTGGAGCTGATGATAGAAAATTAGGTATGAAAGTAGCACGACATTTTAGGTCTATTGGTATAAATAATCTAAAAGTTTTAGGAAGTTCAAAATCTAGTGAACTTGGGAAATTATTAGACACAACTTATTACGGACTTTGTATTGCTTATCATGATTATGCTAATAAGATTTGTGTTGAAGAAAAAGTTGACTTTGAAGAAGTTATGTCAGATTTTAATACAACTTATAATGATGGTTATAAAAAATTAAAAAAAGAAAATGTTATTAGACCAGTTTTGTTTCCACCCAAAGATGGTAAAATAGGTGGACATTGTATAATGCCTAATGCTCAAATATTAAAAAAAATATTTGGCGACGATGCTATTTTGAAAGCCATACTTAGACACGAATAAGAATTTATGAAATTTGTTATTTTGAATTCAGATTATCCAGTTTTTATAGAAAGTGTAGCCAAACAAGACACCTCTTTTTTGTCAGTTACATATGATGAACAGACAAAAATATATTTTGATAAATTTTTTGGTACGGCTAATTTTTATTCAAAAAATCTTTGTTTATTGGGACATGAAGCTCAAGATTTTGTAATTAATAATCAATATTTACAAAAAAAATGGTTAGTAGATCATGATTTATCTTATAATAAGATATTAGAACTGTTTGATAAAAATAGAATTTTGAGGACTCTTAAGAGGAAGTTTTATTTTTCTAGTGATTGGTATTATAAGGCTATTCTTGCCCAAATAAAAGAATATCGTCCAGATGTGATATATATACAGTTGATGGCCCACATTTCCCCTGTTTTTTTGAAAAAAATAAAAAAATATTGTAAATTATTAGTTGGACAGATAGCTTGTCCTATGCCTAGTTTAAATTATTTTAAAGACTATGATCTTATTCTTTCATCTTTACCAAATTATGTTGAAAAGTTTAAAAAAGCAGGTATTAAGAGTGAATATTTCAAATTAGGTTTTGAAAAAGAAGTACTCAATAATCTATCAAAAAAAGATAATTTTTTTGATGTGGTTCATATTGGTGGTTATGGGCCTGTACATAATGAAAGAAATGCTTTGTTAGAAAAAGTAAGTAAAATTGTGCCAATTGACTTTTGGGGGTATGGCGTTAACAATTTGTCATCTGAAAGTCCAATTAGAAAAAAAATTCATGGTGAATCTTGGGGAGTAAATATGTTTGAAACGCTTTATAATTCTAAAATAACTATGACTAAACATATAGACTCTGTGGCTGGGGAATATGCGAATAATATGACACTCTTTGAGGCAACTGGAGTTGGTACTTTGTTAATTACTGACGAAAAAAAGAATTTATCAGAACTTTTTAAAATTGGTGAAGAAGTTGTGACCTATAAGAATGCTGAAGATCTTGCTGATAAAATAAAATATTATTTAGATCATGAAGAAGAACGAAAAAAAATTGCTCTTGCAGGACAGAGGAGAACTTTGACTGAGCATACTTACACAAATCGAATGCAAGAATTGATTAAAATTATTGAAAATTATTTATGAAAAAATTATTAAAAAATCTATTGTCTCCAATTCATAACTTTATTTATTCTAAAAATATACGTACTTTTTTAAAATTGTATTTACGTTTCTCAAATGCTAAACGTTTTAAAGAAACAAAAATTAATTTTTTGAATTATTTTTTTATAGTTCCTGATAGCCTCAGTTTTGTTTATCAGTTTAAAGAAATATTTGTTGATCAAATATATAAATTTAAAAATGTTTCAGATGAACCTATTATTTATGATTGCGGTGCAAATGTAGGAACGAGTATTTTGTATTTTAAAAAAAATTACCCTAATGCGATTATTAAGGCATTTGAACCGGATAAAAAAATATTTTCTTATTTAAAAAATAATTTAATAGATAACGGAATAAATAATGTCTTACTTGAAAATAATGCTGTCTGGATAAACAATGATGGTATAAGTTTTAGTTCTGATGGTGCTGATGGTGGTTCTATGTTTGGTGCTGATAATGTTACTTTAGTATCTTCTGTAAGATTACGAGATTTGTTATCTAAAGAAAAATTAGTGGATATGTTGAAAATGGATATTGAAGGATCTGAAGTTGAAGTAATAATGGACTGTGTTGATGTCTTGGACAAAGTAAATAATCTATTTGTGGAGTATCATTCTTGGAGTAAACAACCACAAAAACTGGATGAATTATTACAGGTATTATCAAAAGCTGGCTTTAGGTATTATTTACAGACTATCAAGATACAAAGTGAACCTTTTGTAAATAAAGGGAGTGGTATGTTGATGGATTTACAACTTAACATATCTGCTTATCGAATATGAACAAGCAATTAATAAAAAGAATTATAGCAAAATGTTATCCATTTATTTATCGGGATGGTATTTTGATTTTGAATTACCATTCTGTTGGTTCAAATAATCCTTTTTCTTTGTCTTTAAAAAACTTTGATGAACAAATGAATTATATTACTAAAAATTATAATATAGTGAAACTTGGTGATTTTTCAAATTTGGCTGGTGGAATAAGTTTAGTGGTGACTTTTGATGATGGTTATGAAGATAATTATTTGGAGGTTTTCCCAATTTTAAAAAAATATAATATTCCTGCGACGATATTTCTTACTAGTGAATTTATATTGGGTAAACTTGATATTACAAAAGATTGGCTAGATTATAAAGGTTTAAAACCTCTTAAAATAGATCAGATAGAAGAGATGAATAATTCAGGACTTGTTTCTTTTGGTTCACATAGTAAGACACACAGAAAAATGAGTAATTTATCTAAAGAAAATATAACTACAGAAGTAGTTGATTCAAAAAAAGAACTTGAATTTATTTTGGGCACTTCAATATCAGATTTCGCTTTTCCTTTTGGTCAAAAAAAAGATATTGGAGTATTTCAAGATGAGTTATTTAAGAATAGTGGTTATAAAACTGTTTGTACTACCAATTGGGGAATAAATTTATTTAAAAGTATTGATTTTTATAGACTAAAAAGAATTAGAATTGATCATTTGGACAGCTTAAATGATTTTGTAAATAAAATAAAAGGCCACTGGGATTTTGTTAGATTTTTTCAAAGTATAAAAAATTTTTTATGAAAAAAGTTTTATTTATAAATACAGTATTTGATGGTGGTGGTGCTGCAAAAATTGTTCGTACTTTGTTTGATTACACAGATAAACAGCCGGATGTGGAAGCTTATTTTGCTTATGGTCGTGGTAAAAATGTTTATAAAAACAGAGTTTATAAATTTGGTATTTTTTTTGAGGTACTTTTCCATATTTTTATAGTAAGAATTTTGGGTATAGATGGTTGTGGTACTTATTTTTCTACTAAACGTCTTATAAATTATATTAAAAAAAATAAATTTGATTTAGTTCATTTGCATAATCTACATGGTTATTATTTAAATTATAAATTATTATTAAATTTTTTAAATAAATTAAATATACCAATAATTTGGACTTTGCATGATGAATGGGCTTTGACTTGGCTTCCTGCGCATAGTATGGGATGTCAGCATTGTATTTCAGCTGAAGGTAAATGTATAAATAGATATTTATATCCAAAGACGTATAACAAAATTTTCGCAAATTGGTCTTTAAAAAGAAAAATAAATTTGATTAGTTCTATTTCTAATTTAACTTTTGTTTCTCCTGCCAAATGGCTTGCTAAAAAAGTTAATTTGGTTTATCCAAAACTCACTGTAAAAATTATTGTAAATAGTGTCAGTTTTTCAATTATAAACATTGATAAAAAATTGTTAAGAGAAAAATATAATTTAGGTCAAAATAAAAAAATAGTTTTATTTTCTTCTGGAAATTTGAATGATCCAAACAAGGGTTTGAAGTATATTATAAAAATAGCTAGCAATCTGATAAAAGAAAAAGATATAGTTTTTGTTTTAGTAGGACAAGGTAAAAAGAAAAAATTATCTAATATTGTCTACTTGGGATATCTTAATGAAAAACAAATGGAAGAGGTTTATGCGCTTTCTGATATGTATTGTTTTTTTTCAGAGGCTGAAACGATGCCATTATCTCTTTTGGAAGCAAAATCTGCTGGATTATATATTTTTTCTATGGACATATCTGCAAGTAAAGAAGTTCTAGAGGATTATGAAAGATGCTTTTTTGTTAATAATAATTCAATTTTTTTGTTGAAAGATAAAATTTTGAATTTAGACATAAATTTTCAAAAGAGGAAAAATGTTAGATACTATAATACTATTGATTTTTGTCAAGAATATTTTAAAATATATTTATCATAATATTTTAAAATGAAAATCTCCCTCATCACAATTTCCTACAATAGTGCCAAAACGATTGAAAAAACTATTCAATCTGTTTTGTCGCAGACTTATACAGATATTGAATATATTATTATTGATGGAGCTTCGACAGATGGAACTTTGAAAATATTTAATAAATATAAAGATAAAATTAGTAAAATAATTTCTGAAAAAGATAAAGGTATTTATGATGCCATGAACAAAGGTATCTCTTTGGCTACTGGAGATGTTGTTGGAATTATTAATTCTGATGATTTTTATATTGATGAATTTTCTATAGCCAAAGTTATGGATTGTTTTGAAAATAATAAAGTGGATGCTTGTTATGCTAATTTGGAATATTTGAATAGAGAAAATATTGATAAAAAAGTAAGAAGTTGGAGAGCAGGTGAGTATGATCAAAAGAAATTATCAAGTGGTTGGGCTCCTCCACATCCTACTTTTTTTGTTAAAAAAGAAATTTATGAAAAGTATGGTAAATTTAACTTGGATTTCAAAATAGCTGCAGACTATGAGCTAATGTTGCGTTTTTTGATCAAAGGTATTAATATTGTTTATATTAATGAAAACTTGGTTTGTATGAGGGAAGGTGGTCATAGTGCTAAGAGTGTTGCTCAGAGAATTAAAGGTTGGCAGGAGATTAGAAAATCTTGGCAAGTGAATAATAGACAAGTTCCTAAATGTTTGATTTTTAGAAGAATTTTGTCAAAATTATCACAGTATATATAACTTAGAAGTTTGTAAAGTTAATAAAGTAACTGTTTTTGATATTTCAACTTATTATACAGCTTTTCAGGCCTTTTTAGCCTTTCAAGCATTTTAAGCCTTTTTATATGAAACTACTCTACATCGGCGCCGGTTTTGTCGGCACATGCTCAGCTGCCGTTTCCGCTTCTAGTGGACACGAAGTTTTGGTTTATGATATTGATGAAAAGAAAATAAATATGTTATCATCTGGCGACCGTGATCAAATTGAGGCTTGTCTTTTTGAAGAAGGCTTGAGTGATTTGCTTACACGCAATAAAGAAAGAATAGAATTTACTATTGATTATAATAAAGTCAGTGAATTTTTGGAAAATTGTGATGCTATTTTCATGTGTTTGCCAACTCCAGAAATTGGTGAAACAGGGGAGAGTGATCTCAAATATTATAATTTGGCTGCAGAAAAATTGGCTGAAAATTTGCTTAAAAGAAATAATAGTGAGCAAAATAAATATGTAGTTATTATCAACAAAAGTACTGTACCAATCGACATGGTAGATAAGACTGCTGAAATTTTGGAAAGTAAGGGCGTCAAAAATTTTGGGGTAGTTTCTAATCCAGAATTTTTGGTGGAAGGCAAAGCTATTCAAGGTTCAATCAAACCAGACAGAATTGTTGTTGGTGCTTGGAACGAAAAAGATTTTGCGATTATGAAAAAAGTTTACGAACGTTTTTGCAATTCTCCACAAACTAAATATATTGAAGTCAATCCTAAGGAAGCTGCAGCTGCAAAATTATTGGCAAATTATATGCTTTTCAACAAGTTGGCTGTTTGTTTCGATGTCGTCGGTCGTACTTGTGAAAGTTTTGAAGATTTGGGATTTGAAAATGTTCGCAATGCTTTGGTTACAGATCCACGTATTGGAAGTTGGGGATTGTATGACAGCCTTTATGCTGGAGGAAGTTGTTTTATCAAAGATGCGCGTTCATTATCTCATCAACTCAAACAAAAAAATCAAAATACAGTTTTGGTAGACGAAGTTTATTTGTCCAACAAAAGACAGCTCAAAAATTTCTTGGAAAGAATAGAATCTGTAAGTGGATTTGAAAACAAAAAAATCAGTATTTTAGGAACTGCTTTCAAACGCGATACCAATGATATTCGTAATTCAGCTAGTATCGAAATAATGAATTATTTGCAAGACAAAAATTTTGCTGAAATAAATATTTACGATCCGGCTGCCATGGACAATTTCAAAAAAATGTTTCCTGAATCAGTAAATATCAAATATCACAGCCATGAGTTTGAAGCAATTAGAAATTCTGATATAATAATCATAGCGACAGACTGGCCACAATTTCGTGGTTTGGCAGATATAATTATGTCAGAGATGTCTAACAAAGTAATTATTGCTGACGGTCGTCGTATGCTCGCACATCGTTATGAAGATTTGAAGAATTCTGGGTTTAAGGTTGTGGCGGTGGGAAGTAAATAAAAAGTTTACAAACTTTATGAACTTTATAACTTTACAAACTATATGAAATATTTAATCACCGGCGGTGCTGGCTACATTGGTAGTCATGTCGTCAAACAATTGATTGACAAAAAAAACGATATTGTAATTGTAGATAATTTGTCTACTGGTTTACAAAAAACTATCAATACTTTGAAAAAATACGCTGACACCAAAAAAGTAAAATTAAGTTTTTATAAACTTGATTTGGCTGATAGCAAAAAATTGGAAACTGTTTTTGCCAAAGAAAAAGTTGCAGGTGTAATACATTTTGCTGCGAGTATTGTCGTGCCAGAATCAGTGATTGACCCTTTGAAATATTATGCTAATAATACGAGTAATACAATTAATTTGATCAAAGCTTGTTTGAAATATAAAGTAAACAAATTTATTTTTAGTTCTACTGCTGCTGTCTATGGCGAGCTTGATGCAAAATATATTCCAGCCAAAGAAGATGGACCTGTTTCTCCTATCAATCCTTATGGACAAAGCAAACTTTTCAATGAAAAGATTATTCAAGATGTAGCTTTTGCTAATTCAAAATTTAAATATGTTATCTTGCGTTATTTCAATGTAGCTGGCGCCTGTCTAGATGGCAGTATCGGACAGTCAAGTGAGAAAGCTACTTTACTAGTAAAAGTTTGTGCTGAAGTGGCACTTGGTAAACGCAAAAAATTAACATTATTTGGTACTGATTACAAAACACCAGATGGTACTGCTATTCGTGATTATATTCACGTGGATGATTTGGCTTCTGCTCATATCAAAGCTTTGTCTTATTTGAACAAAAATAAAAGTGATATTTTCAATTGTGGTTATGGCAAAGGTTTTTCTGTGCAAGAGGTCATAGATATGATGAAAAAAGTCAGTGGAGTTGATTTCAAAGTAGAAAAAGCAGGAAGACGTCCGGGTGATCCTGCTGTTCTTATTTCTGATAATAGTAAGATAAAAAATAAGATGGACTGGCAACCTAAGTATGATGATTTAGAAATTATTTGTCGCACAGCGCTTGAGTGGGAGAAGAAAATTTAGTTATCAAAAGAGGTGTGTAAAAACACCTCTTTTTTTATAAATAATAATTTGTTATAATGGAAATATAATTTATATAAATAAAATATATGGAGGAAAACAAAAAAAGATTTTTTAAATTAGACATATTTTTTTGGTTATTTTTGCTAGCTGTGGCTGGTTATTTTTTTTTGAAGAGTGCACCGCAGGCGACAGCACCAGATGATGAAAGTATGGTGACAAGTACTAGTGAGGTGAGTGCTGATTTACCAGAGGGTGTGACAGTGGAAAATTTGGGAGATGGTAATAAGTTGGTTAAGAATGAAAAGAATGATTATACTTTAAAAGTTAATGATGATATTTATTTGTATAAAGATTTTGAAGGAGATTTGAGAGTGCAAAATTATGAACAACCAAAAGAAGCTTATGGTGGTTCCCCTGGTTGTAGTGTTTCTATAACTCTTTTTCCTATAAAAACACAAGAAGAACTTAGAATTGAAGAAGAAAATAATTGTAAAAATATAATAGGTTTTGATTGTAAATCAGTACATGTAGAACAATTAAAATATAATAATATTGATTGGATTAAAATTTATTCCCATGGTACTTATGTAGGTACAGATAATCCTTTAATTGTTACTAATAGAGAAGATAGTATGATAGGTCTATATTTTTCTTGTTCTAATAAAAATTTTGTAGATAATATATTAAATAATTTTTCATTTTAAATACAAAAATATGGAGGGGAAAAAGAAAAGTCTATTTTTTTTGTCAATAATAATATTTTCTTTTTTATTTTTTAATTTAGTTAGTGCAGAAAATATTTTGAATGTGCCATTTATTTCACAGTACCCGCCAGGTACAAGTTGGAATTTTACTTTGAATTGTGGTCCGACATCTTATTTAATGTTAGAATCATACTATACTAATAAAAAATTAGAAATACAATCTATAAAAGATATAGATGATTGGTTATATACAAATTATAATAGACCAATTAATAATTACAATGGTTATTATACAGATACTGCTGATTTAAAAATATTAGCAACTGAATATGGTGATTTTACAGATGAAGATGTTATAAAAACACGTTCGCTTGATGATATTAAGGAAGCTGTAAATAATAATTTTCCAGTTATTGTTGCAGTATATACAAATATGATGGCCTATA
The DNA here is from genome assembly GCA_041674805.1 of Candidatus Magasanikiibacteriota bacterium. Taxonomy (GTDB): domain Bacteria; phylum Patescibacteriota; class Patescibacteriia; order Magasanikbacterales; family UBA922; genus UBA1557. Next base: position 82,359 of record JBAYVA010000004.1, read on the forward strand.
AAAATAGGAGTAATGGTCACTTCATGGTCCTCACTGGTATTACAGACGATACTGTTTATGTAAACGATCCTGGAAAAACTTATGGCAAGAACATGAGTTATAGTTTGGAACAATTTCTTTATGCTTGGTCGCTGCAAAATAATGCGGCTCTTATTTTTTATCCACCAAATTCTGCTAATACAAAAAAATTAGATCAATTAGCACCTTATCTTTTGTTAAATAATAATTATAGTTATAATTCAGTTTTTAGTGAGATTTTTTCTAATTATACTAATATTTTTGATTTGAATAATTTAAAAGATCTAGAAGTAAAAGATAAAAAATTAGAAGAAAAACCATTGGAAGAAGATGTTAAGGTTTTTTATAATTCTGTTATAGAAGACAAAAATCTTAATTTACAGGCAAATGCAAATGAAGAATTGAATATTAAGTTGAAAGTAAAAAATACTTCTAATGTTTCTTGGGAAAGAAAAAATTTTTCTGTAAATGTTGTGGGAGGTGAAGTTCAAAACAAAATTTTTTATCATAATTCTTGGATTACAAAATTACGACCAGCTTTGCAAAAAGAAAATATAGTTGAGTCAAATAATTTAGCTACTTTTGATTTTGTTATTCAAGCTCCTGACAAACCTGGTGATTATGTTTTTAAGTTGACGGTTGTTAGGCAATCTGGTAATAGTTTTAGTAATGTTGGTACAGATGTTTTTGTATTGAATTTAGAAGTTTTAGAAGAAAAAAAAGTTGATGAAAAAATTGAAGCAGAACCTGAAAAAATAGTGATAGAAGAAAAAAAAGAAGAAATTGTTACCAAAGAAGAAGTTATTAAAAAAGAAGAGATAATTCAAAATAATTTTATTTCAAGTCCAAGCTATTCCTCTGGTTCTTCTTCTGGCTCTTCTTCAAATGGTTCAAATCAAAACAATGATGATGTTGTAAAATCATTTTTCTTTAATTTTGCTAGTTCTACACCAGTTATTACTAATCAATCAAAAGTTGTTTTTAATGGTGAAAAAACAAAAGAACTAACCAGATTAAAAATAAATAATTTGGATAGTTTGTTTTTTGATCAAGGTAATATTTGGTCTGTAGATTTTTCGTTACAAGAAGGAGATAATAATATTTTGATGTCTTTTTTTGATGATACTTATGAAAATAGTGTAAGCGGCACTACGTATATTGCTCTTGATAGTACAGCCCCTGACAAACCTATTTTGCAAGCTGTGGTAGTAGGTGATAATCAAAAACAAATCAATTTAACTTGGCAAAGTAATGATGTCGGTAGTGGAATTGATTATTATGTTTTGGAGTTCAAACAAAATAGTGTAGATGATTGGCAGTCTTTGGTGAGTAGTACTTTTGAAAATAGTTTTGTTTTTCCAGCAGAAATAGCGAAAGAATATTCTTTTAGAGTAAAAGCTTATGATAAATTAGGAAATGAGTCTTTGTGGAGTAATGATGGACAAGAAGAAATTATTTCTGTAGATTGGTCAAAAGAAGTAGTGATAAATGAGATAGCTTATGCTCCCACATATTCAAACAATTGTGGTGGTGAATGGATAGAATTGTATAATCCAGGATCAACAGATATTGATTTGTCTGGTTGGAAGTTGGAAATTTTGGATAGTAGTTCTTCTAGTACTGTAGATCTTACGGGTTTTGTGAGTAGTACTTCTTACAAAGTTATTCCAATTTCTAATATGTCAGATATTGGAGCCAAAATTACCTTAAAAAATTCTTTAGGTAATATTGTAGATGAGACTGATCAAAGTTTGGGTTGGTTTCCTACGTTGAATACTAATCATTCTCGTTCTTTGGAAAGAATTAATTTTGAAAGATCAGGTAATTTTCATAGTAATTGGCGAGAAAATAATTCACTTAAATTTTCTTTTTCAAATAGTAGTTGTGGTGAAAATTATTCTAGTCAAGGTTTTGATAATAATAGTTTTTATTTTTTATCAAAAAATTTAGATAGAGATTATGTTTTTTCAAATTCTTCTACTGATAATTTTGTTTTGACTTTGACCAAAGATCATAATCCTTATATTTTGTCGCAAGAAGTAGTATTACCATCTAATTACACTCTTATTTTAGAACCGGGTGTCGTCGTCGTTGGTATTGATAAAGATTCTGTTTTGAAAGTAAGTGGCAAATTGCAAATAAATGGTACAGAAGATGATCCTGTTTATTTTACTTCAGCACGTGATAAAACAGTGGCTGATTGGTATGCTTTGGGTAATCCAAGCAATAAATTAGCTGCCGGTGATCCTGCTCCTGGTGATTGGAGTGCCATTGTGGTAAAAGGTGGTGTTGTTGAAGCAAATTATGCCAATTTTTGGTATGGAGGAAGTACTTATAGAGATGGTAGTTGTTATGTGTGTTATAGTCAAGTTGTGATTCGTAATGAATCTGGAACTGTAAAAGTAACTAATTCAAATTTTGATAACATTTTTTTGAAAGATGATTATTCCGATCATCAAGATGCTTATATTTGGGATGGTGGAGGTAATATTGAAGTGGATAATACTATTTTTAATAATGGTTATTATTCTTTAGTTAGTTCCTATGGTTCTAATATAAATTTTACCAATAATGTAATTAGCAATTTTACATTTCAGCCAGTTTCACCGGTAGTTTTGACTAGTAATGGTACTAATATTGTAAAGTGGTCAAATAATAGTTTGATAGATAATAATAACAATTTTGTGACATTACCAGCTTTGGAGGTAAATGAAGATTATACTTTGACTACAGATGTAAATAATGTATATTTTATGGGAATAAATGTGACTTCTACAGCGACTTTAAATGTTTTACCTGGTGTTCATATAAATTTATTTGATAAACGTTTTTTGAAAGTAGAAGGAAATTTGCAAGCTTTGGGTACATCTGAAAATCCAATAGAGGTTTGTCCTTATGCTGTTTGTGGTGGTATTTGGTTACAAGATTCTCAAGGTAGTAAATTGTCTTTTGTTAATTTGAAAAATGGTGGTTATCATGATAATAGAGAGTATCCTTATGATTATCTTTCAAAATATTATTCACCTTTTTGGTTAGTGAATTCAAAAGTAGAAATGGATAATGTAAATATTTTTGATAGCCGTTTTCCAAATGCTTATAGTATTTGTAGTTTGAATAGTGATTTGCAAATCAAAGATTCTAATTTAGGTTGGACTGTAAAAAGAGATTATACTATTATTGGTGGAATTTATTTTTATGGTGGAAATTTATTTTTAGATAATACAAATTTTCATTTTAATAAATATGCTATTGATGCAAGTAAAGGAGATGGTGTTGTAACTTATGAAAATATGAGTCCTGCTAATTTTATCAATAGTTTGCCGGCTAATGGATTCAAAAATTGGTTACCAGCAAGTTTGTTTCCTTTTGTTATTGAATATTGGTAGATATATTAGTGAAATTTTTATGTATATTTAAGCTCCAAAATTCAGCTTGAAGCGATTTTGTTTTTAGAGTATAATTACTATCGTAAAATTTAAGATCATAAATCCTAAATTAAAAATCAGATTTTTGATTAAACCTATTTTTACCTAGTACCTAACACCTAATATCTAAAACCTAAAAAAATATGGAAAAACAAACCAAAATTGTCTGTACTATTGGACCTTCTTGTGAAGATGTAGAAACTCTTGAAAAGATGGTAAGGGCGGGGATGAATGTAGCTAGACTCAATTTTTCACACGGCACTTATGAAAATCATGCAATGCTTATAAAAAATATTCGTGAAGTAGCTGAGAAGACTGGTGAACCTGTTGCGATTTTGCAAGATTTGTCAGGACCAAAAATTAGAATAGAAAAAGTTGCCGAAGAAGGTGTGAATTTGGTAGAAGGGGCTGAAGTAATTTTTTCTACAGATCCTTCTGACAAAGATGCTATTCAAGTTGGTTACAAAGAGTTGCATAAGTTTATCAAAAAAGGTGAAGCCATGTTTCTCGATGATGGTAAAATAGAAGTCGTAGTAAAAGAAGTTCAAGACAAAAAAATTATTACAAAAGTTGTCGTTGCTGGAGTTTTGTTTTCCAACAAAGGTATCAATATTCCTAAGACTGATTTGACAGGATTAGAAGTTTTGACAGAAAAAGATAAAGCTGATGCAAAATTTGGTGTAGAACAAGGAGTAGATATGATTGCTTTGTCTTTTGTAATGCGTCCAGATGATATTCTTGATTTACGTTATCATATCAAACAGATGGAATTAGAATTGGGTATAGAGCCTCATGATCCTATAAAGATTATCGCCAAAATAGAAAAAGCTGAAGCTGTAAAACATATCAAAGATATTATTCAAGTGACTGATGGTATCATGGTAGCTCGTGGAGATTTGGGAGTTGAAATTCCTGCGGAAGAAGTGCCAATTGTGCAGAAAAAATTGATAGATATTGCTCTTGAAAATGCCAAACCGGTGATTGTTGCTACTCAAATGCTTGATTCGATGCAAAATAATCCTCGTCCTACTCGTGCGGAAGTTTCTGATGTTGCCAATGCTGTGATTGATCACACAGACGCTGTAATGCTTTCTAATGAAACTGCAACTGGAAAATATCCAGTTGAAACTGTTTCGATGATGAGTAAAATTATCAAAGAAACAGAAAAATCAGAATATACCAAATTGTTTATTCGTGAACCAAAAGAAAAGACAAACAAAATAGACGACGTTATAAGTGGATTGTCCCGTCTTGTTGCTGAAGATGTGGGGGCTGATCTTATTTTGGCAGCTTCTTTATCTGGAGAAACTGGTCGTTTGATTTCTCGTTATCGTCCAAAATTTCCGATTGCAGTAGCAACCAATAGTAAGTTGGTTTCACATCAATTGAATTTATCTTGGGGTGTCTTGCCTTTTGAAGTGATTGAATGTAAAAGTATTGAAGAATTAGTTGAGCGTTCTATGACTCATTTACGTGAGAAAAAAATAATCAAATCAGGTGATAGAATTATTGTGGTAGCTGGTGAACCTGTTGGTCATGCTGGTTTTGTTAATTTGCTTGAAGTGAGGGAAGTGAAGTAAAGTAAAGGCATAAAATGCCCGAAAGGCAAGAAAGGCTAGTAACCTACATATAAATAAAAGAATTAGATTTTATAAATAATAATCAGTTTAAATATATAAAAAATAAACGTGGTGAAATCGTTTTTCTATTTTTTAAATTAATCAAGTCCTTGGAAATCCAAAAGGATTAGTCAAACTCGTAAAAGCCTTTTAGGCCTTTTGGGCATTTTAAGCATTTCAAGCCTTATTACTATTTTGTAAATTTTCATTTTTTGTGCTATAATAAAAACATCTAATTTTTAACTATTTTTTATGTTAAAAAACCGCGAAAAAAAATTGCAGATCGCGGAACAAAATACTAATAAAAATAACGTGGCTAGAGATAGCAAACGTGTTTTGTGGTTTGATGAAATTGGTATCAAAGATATACCACTTGTTGGTGGTAAAAATGCTAGTCTTGGTGAAATGTACAACAATTTGAGTAAAAAAGGTATTAGTGTTCCAAATGGTTTTGCTGTAACATCTTTTAGTTACTGGGAATTTTTGGACAAAACTGGTTTGAAACAAAAAATAAAAAATGTTGTCAAAGATTTGAATATAAATGACATAAAAAATTTATCTCAAGTTGGTGCAAAAATTAGAAAAATGATTTTGGCTGAAAAACTTCCAAAAGAATTAGCCAAAGAAATTGATACTGCTTATACACAATTATCCAAAGAACAAAAAATAAATAATATTGCTGTGGCAGTACGTTCTTCTGCTACTGCTGAAGATTTGCCTGATGCTAGTTTTGCTGGTCAACAAGAAACTTATTTAAATATTGTTGGTAAAAATGATTTACAGTTGGCTGTCAAAAAATGTATTGCTTCACTTTTTACTGATAGAGCTATTTCTTATCGTGAAACCAAAGGTTTTGATCATCTTGATGTGGCTTTGTCTGTGACTGTACAAATTATGGTCGGTTCTGAATCTGGTGCTAGTGGTGTGATGTTTACGCTAGATACAGAGTCTGGTTTTCCTGGAGTTGTACTTATCAATGCCTCTTATGGTCTTGGTGAATATGTAGTAAAGGGTAGAGTTACTCCTGATCAATTTTATGTTTTCAAAGAAGGTCTGAAAAATGGCAAAAAATCTGTTATTAGTAAAATTCTGGGTACCAAAGAAGTAAAGCTTGTTTATGGTAAGACAGGAACAAAGCAAATGACAGTACCAAAATTACAACAAAATAAATTTTCTATTACCGAAGACGAAGTTTTACAATTGGCCAAATGGGGTGTAGAAATTGAAGAATATTACAAAAAACATCAAGATATTGAATGGGCCAAAGATGGTAAAACTGGCAAATTGTATATTGTCCAAGCTCGTCCTGAAACAGTGAAAGCTAATGTAGACAAAGCTTTTATTGAGACATATATTTTAAACAAAAAAGGTAAAGTATTACTTACAGGTACTTCTGTCGGTCAAAAGATTGGTGCTGGCAAAGTGCGTGTAATAGACAATCCAAAACAAATGAAACTTTTCAAAAAAGGTGAAGTTTTGGTGACTAGAATTACTGATCCAGATTGGGAGCCAATTATGCGTATTGCTTCAGCTATTGTGACTGAACAAGGTGGCAAGACTTCTCATGCGGCTATCGTTTCTCGTGAACTTGGCGTACCTTGTGTGGTTGGTGCCAAAAATGCTCGTAAAATTTTGAAAACAGGTGAAAAAGTAACTGTTAGTTGTACTGGCGGGGATGAAGGAACTATTTACAAAGAAATGTTGCCATTTGAAGTACAAAAAACTGAAATTAAACAAGTAGACAAAACTAATACCAAAATCATGATGAATGTTGGTGATCCTGATAATGCTTTTTCTTTGTCATTTTTACCAAATGATGGTGTAGGCCTTGCTCGTGAAGAATTTATTTTTAGTAATTTTATTCGTATTCATCCTTTGGCTCTTGTTAATTATGATAAATTGAAAGATAAAAAAGCCAAAGAACAAATAGCTGAAATTACTCGTGGCTATGACAAAAAGACAGATTATGCTGTAGACAAATTAGCTGAAGGTATTGCTCGTATTTCAGCGGCTTTTTATCCAAAAGATGTGATTGTCCGTTTGTCAGATTTCAAAACAAATGAATATGCTACTCTTATTGGTGGCAAAGAATTTGAACCAAAAGAAGAAAATCCAATGCTTGGTTGGCGTGGAGCTAGTAGATATTATTCCAAAGAATACAAACCAGGTTTCAAATTAGAATGTGAAGCTATCAAAAAAGTTCGTGAAGAATGGGGATTAAAAAATCTTATTGTCATGATTCCATTTTGTCGTACACCAGAAGAAGGACAAAAAGTATTAGATACCATGAAAGAATTTGGTCTTGAGCGTGGCCGCGAAGATTTGCAAGTTTATGTGATGTGTGAAATTCCATCGAACGTTATTTTGGCAGATGATTTTGCTCAAATGTTTGATGGTTTTAGTATTGGTTCCAATGATTTGACACAGCTTACTTTGGGTGTAGATAGAGATTCTGCTTTGGTTAGTCATGTTTATAATGAAAGAAATCAAGCAGTAACAAAACTTATCAAAGATGTTATTAGAACTGCTCACAAACACAAACGTAAAGTTGGTATTTGTGGACAAGCTCCAAGTGATTATCCAGAGTTTGCTGAAATGCTCGTGCGTGAAGGTATTGATAGTATTTCTCTCAACCCAGATACCGTGATTTCTACACGTGAACGTATTTCTTTTACTGAAAAAACTTTAGGTAAAAAAGGTCATAAAACACATAAAACTTATTTAGGTTTGGTGACTTTGCTTGGTATTATTTCTGCTTTTACTATGACTTTGGGTGCTGGTTGTAATTTGTCACAAGATGTAAGTCAAAACAACAAAGCTGTAATTCAAGAAATCACACCTTCTCAAATTCGTGAAAATGCTGAAAAAAGAATGCAAGAAAAAAAATCTCAAGAAAAATTGCAATTGACTCAGACTATTAGTATGGCAGATTTTGCTAATTTCAATTTTAAATATCCTCAAGAGTGGACTGTGAATTATTGGAATGGGGGAGTAACAGTATTTAATTCTAGTTCTAGTGAATATGTGAGTGTTTTCAAACAATTAGTAGCTCATCCTATTGCTCTTGAACAAAAAGAAAAAATAACTATAGCTGGTCGTGAAGCTTTCAAATATACTCAAGCTATTGTCAGTAGTACCAAATCTTTTACTGTAGTTGAAGTAAATATGGGTGATTATATTTTGGAAATGAATAGTGATGCTCCAAATTTTGTAGAAATGCTCAATACTTTCCAGTTTACTAGTTCTAGCAATCCTGATAGACCTCTTACTCATTGGGACGTCCTAGAAAAGAGAATTTGTGTGCAAATGATTACTTATGCCAAACAAGGTGAAGCAGGTAGTTGTCAGGCTTTTCCTACGCCTTGTGATGTGCCATCTGGTTGGCAAGTATGTAATTCTTCTTCACAATAATGTTTATTTTATATAATTAAAAACGGTTTCTTGTTCTAAGAGACCGTTTTTTTTGTTTTTGATATTTTGGATAATAAAAATGATTGTATTAGCAGAGTAAGCAAAATAAGCAAATTTAAGTGTAAACCTAGTAAGCTTTGTAAGCCTTGTAGGCGCCTTGTGAGCCTTGTAATCTTACGTCTTGCAAATCATACCATTTTGGTATATAATAGGAGTGTTTTTTATTAATAATAATATGAGTTTATACAATAAAGTAAATAATAATACACTTAGAAAATGGATCAAAGAAGATACAACACCACGTACTACTTTGTCTTTTTATCGTTATGTCAAAATTTTAGAACCAGATAAAATGAGAGATGAGTTATATCGCGCTTGGGGTGCTATGGGAGTTTTGGGTAGAATTTATTTAGCAAAAGAAGGTATTAATAGTCAATTGTCTGTGCCAACAGCTAATTTTGAAATGTTTAGAAAATATATAGATAGTTTTTTGGAATTCAAAAATGTACCTTTCAAAATTGCTGTGGAAGATGATGGTAAATCTTTTTATAAATTAACTATAAAAGTAAGAAGTAAAATTGTAGCTGACGGTCTAGATGATGATGCCTTTGACACTAGTAATGTTGGTAAGCATCTTACTGCCGAAGAGTGGAATGAATATTTAGAAAAAGAAAATACTGTAGTAGTGGATATGCGCAATTCTTATGAGTCTAAAATAGGACATTTTGAAGGAGCTATTTTGCCAGATGTGGATACTTTTCGTGAAGAATTGCAAGTAGTCAAAAAAGAATTGCAAAACAAAAAAAATAAAAAGATTTTGTTGTATTGTACTGGTGGTATACGTTGTGAAAAAGCTTCAGCTTTTCTTAAGTCAGAAGGTTTTGATGATGTTAACCAATTGTATGGTGGTATTATTGATTATGCTCGTCAGTGTAAACAAGAAAATTTACCAATGAAGTTCAAAGGAAAAAACTTTGTTTTTGATGAAAGATTGTCAGAAACAATTTCTGATGAAATTTTGACTAAATGTGAACAGTGTGGAGAGAGCTGTGATGATTATCGTGATTGTAGCAATACTTTGTGTCATGTGTTATTTATTCAATGTGACAAATGTAAAGAAAAATTTGAAGGAACTTGTAGTGAAAAATGTCAATCAATTTTACATTTGTCAAAAGAAGAAAAATTAAAATTAATTCCTATTTGGGCTAAACAAAAAAAGAATAGAAGATTGAAATCAGCTTGTAGTATATAAAAAATAAATTTGCTTGAATTTTTAATTTATATATAAAAAAACTCCACTAATTTTAGTGGAGTTTTTTCAAAGCGGACCGGACGAGGCTCGAACTCGCAACTTCTGCCGTGACAGGGCAGTGCTCTAACCAGTTGAACTACCGGTCCGTATATTCAATTATTTTTGATAATTGAATTGAAAAATTACAATAATTCTAAACCAAAATTACAAACTATTTTGTAGCAGCTGTTGCTTTGGCAAGACGTTTTTGTTTTTTCTTGTCTCTTCTTATTTTTGCTTTTTCACGCTCAATTTTAAATTTTGCGTTGATTTTTTTTCTCATTCCCATAATTTTGGATTAGTTTGAGTACGGTTAATATAATACCTTTTTTTTGAAAAGTTGTCAATATCTATAACTGTTAGTAAGAGAAGTATCCTAATTTTTCTTTCAAATCTTTGAGACGGGCATAAAAGCCTGAAGTATGAATAGAATTGATTTTTAATTTTTTATAATCATAATGATGGAGCCATTCATGTAGTAGAGTATCTACAAAGCTTTTTGGGGCCAAAATTTGGCCTCTAACAGCTGTTTTGTTGCTAATATGTATATATTGACTAAGTGGTTTGTAATAGCCATAACGTCGTAAAGCTACTTTGCCTTTATGTTTTTTATGGTATTGTTTCTCGTCAGATATTTTTAGATGAACTATGTCTATCTCAGCTAAGTCAGCCAATTCGTCTAAAAGTTGATCTCCGATGTTTTGTCTTTCTATTTCGTCTTTACTTTTGAGAAGTAAGGCAGTTAGGTGTCTAGCTTCATCAGAAATAGGGAAGTTTGTTTTTGTGATATAATTACTTATGGCATAATTGGCTTTGGAAAACAAAGCTTTTAAAATTCGCATAGTCTAACTAATGATTTTTAAAAATGTTAAAGTATTATAGCATGAAAATTTTTTTAAAACAAAAAAGACCTGCTTAATGTTTGGCGTGACATGATGAGCAAAGGAGGGGGTGCTCCAGTCAACACCAAACATTAAAAAGATCTTTTATATTATAAAATATTAGCATATTTTGACTTTGGTGTCAAGAGGATATTGTTTGTTTTTTTAAGAAATAATAAGAAATAAATTGTCTTATATTTTCTATAAAAATAAAAAACTCACTAGATTAGTGAGTTTTTGTTTATTGTATTTATTTTACAGATTCGTAAATTTTTGTAAATACTTGAGGATGTTTTTCAGCTATTTCTGCTAAAATCTTTCTATCAACTGCTATTTCATGTTTCTTTATAGAAGCCATAAATACACTATATGATGTACCTAAGGCACGAACAGCTGCATTGATTTTTACTTGCCATAAACGGCGATTTTCTCTTTTTTTGTTTTTTCTATCACGATAAGCGTATGCACCAGCTTTTGTTTCAGCAGTTTGAGCTAGTTTGATAAGATTTTTTCTACCAGCTTCAAAACCTTTGGTTCTTTTCATGATGGCCTTACGGCGTTTGACGTGTTGTACACCTCTTTTTACTCTAGGCATATTGGTTATTTGTTACATTTTATGAATATGGTAGGGCTTTTACTACAGTTTTTTGTAGTGGTAAAGCTACTGTATTGTCTGAACGTTTGTTACGTTTGGTCTTACCAGATTCACGTGAGTTGAAATGGTCTTGACCGTCAGTTCTTTTTAAAACTTTGGTACCTTTTTTAGACTTTTTTACCATGAATCTTTTGGCAGTACCTTTGTGAGTCTTCATTTTTGGCATATTTTTGATAAATTTATATATCTTGAAGCTCGGTGATTATATACTATTTTTGAGCTTGAGTCAAGACGTGTGGTGTGTATAGATTAGGTTTTTTCTAACAAATAAGAAATACGAAATTTGTGTACTATCCGTATTTGATTAATTTTATTTTTTTACTATGACAGCTACAATACTTTTTCCTTGTCTTAGGATTTCTTGTTCAAATTTTATTTCTATTTTTGTTTGAATATTTTGCATCAATTTTTTTAATATTTCTATACCTAATTCAGGTTTGGCATTTTCACGGCCTTTTAAATTCAATTCAAATTTGACTTTGTCACCTCTATTTAAGAATTTTTCAGCCTGAGCTTGTTTGATTCCCAAATCATGCTCACCAATACGTGCTGACAAACGTACACCCTTTGTTTCACTAGTTTTTGAGTGTGCTTTTTGTTTACGAGCTTCTTTTTCTTTTTGGTATTTGAATTCAGTAAAATCTATAAGTCTGGCTACAGGAGGAGTACTTTTTGGATTGATTTCTACTAAATCCATTTCTTTGTCCAAAGCCATATCCAAAGCTTCTCTTTTTGACATAATACCAAGTTTTTTTCCTTCTTCGTCTAAAACAATGAGTTCTTCAGCTTCAATTTCACCATTTTTGCGATATTTTGGTATAAGTGGCTTGTCTGGTCTTTTTTTGTGAGAGATACGCATAACGTTTTTTATTGTTTAATTTTTTTAAAGCTTTTTTAGGTTAAAATAAAGCCTGAAAGGCTTTTTTGGCTTTTTCCGCCCCAGGCGGATCAGCCTTGGGCTGACAAGCCTTTCAGGCTTTTTTTGTGGAGATGCCGGGAATTGAACCCGGGTCTAGATGGGTTATCCCCATATTTTACATGTGTAGCTAGGTTTGGTATTTCGTATGGTAGCTAGAAAACCAGCAAAACAACTACCAACTATTCTGGTTTATTGTCAATTGAAACGTTCAGAAAACCATTTCAATTTACGCTCGATGGGGGTTGACACCGCAGGCTTCAATATCGAGTATCTCGAAAAGCGATGGTAGATGAGCTTGTTTAAGCTACTACAGATGCAAGTGTTGGCATACTGAAAGCAGAAGCTACAGCATTCTTCACTTGTCTTACTAAGTTTGCACTTAGGGATTCTACGCCGGTATTTACGAGGAAAGCGTAGCTCCTCGACATGCTTATGGAAGGTAACAAGATCCAACTATCGAATCCTGTCATCCCCTTAGTGTCAAAATGACAATTTTAGACTACAAAATTTTTTGCAATCTAATTGTTATCATTTGAAACTTTGTTTTAAATAAAATAGAGATACAATTGAGATAATTTGTTTTTGTTAAGGCTTACTTGCAATAAAACAGTGGAGTAATGAAAAAATGTTTTTTAATAGTCGCCTTTGAGGGCACGGCGGGTATCTATTTTTTCTTGTCTTTCTTTTAAGACACGTTTTTTGTCGTATTGTTTTTTACCTCGGCCAATAGCAATGTTTACCTTTATTTTACGACCTTTAGTATATACTGAAAGAGGGACTATTGTCAAGCCTTTTTCTTCTAATTTTCCTCTTAAATAAGCTATTTGTTTTTTGTTTAAGAGTAATTTACGAGTTTTTTCAGGCTCGTAATCTTTTAGACTAGAATATTTGTATTTGGAAATGTGGGCATTTAAAAGGTAGGCTTCAAAACCATGAAATGTGACAAAACTACCTGTCAATTTGATTTGTTTGCTTCTGACAGCTTTTACTTCAGGACCAGTCAATACTAAGCCAGCCTCTAGGGTTTCTAGAATTTCATAATCAAATTTGGCTTTTTTATTGATGGCGTAGGTGGGCATAAAAACAAATAAACATTTAAACACTGCAACACTATAGCACTAAATTGATTAAATATCAATCTTTATTATTTAGTAATTTTATTTCTGACCAGAGCATTTTTCCTATTTCTTCGGCTAATTCTATAGATTTTTCATATTCCTCTTTTGTTAAATATTTTTCACCATAACTAAAAAAAATTAGGAATTTAGATTCTTTTAAAGATCCGTAAGAGTTTTCGTAAAATTGTAGTTTGTAGCCTGGTTTAAAACGGGCATAACCTTCTATATAATTTAAAGTTACGGATAATGCTGATCGTCTGAGTTGAGAAGTGATCCCGTATAATTCGTCTTTTGGAAAATTTTTTGTATATTTATATACATTTTTGGCATAATTGTACATTTTCAATTTTAAATTATCTTGAAATGTGTGCATACCTTTTGTTGTAGTGTTTAGTTGTTTCTATGTTTAATTGTACTTTTTTTCCTATTTTTTTGCAAGATTTAGAGTATTGTTGTATAATTATTTCATCAGATAATATCTAAAATTACAATACTTATATGTTTCATCATAAAAAGAAAATAGATTTTGTTTTACTTATTTTTGGCAGTATTGCTGCTTTTGTGATAATTTCTGTTGCTATTATTTTGTATTTGCTTATAAATAAGAATTCTCAAAATCTGGATATGTCTAATGCCAATACTATAAACCAAAATATTGTAATCAGTCCAGAAGAGATGGTGGTAAATTATCAGGCTAGTATTGAAAAACAAATTGATTTAGTGACAAATAGTGAAAAAGATATTTTTTTATTAGCTAATGAGTTGGAAAATAATATGTTGCAAATAGTAGTCCCTGCAGAAAAAAGAGAAGTTTTTTTGAATGCAACTTTGCAAATTGTGCGGATGCAAAAACAAGGTTTAGTATCAGACACTGAAATTAGTAAAACAAAAATTTTGGAAGTATTAAATACTCTTCGTTAGTTTATGAAAAAAAACAAACCACTTTGGGTGGCAATATTATCAATATTTATTTTGCCTGTTGCTTTGATTGTGATTAAGTTTTTCCCAAATGCTTTGGCTTTTTTGATTGCCTTGTCATTATTGTTTGCTTATTTTGCTTTTATTAGTTTTGTTTATAATTTGGATAAGACTGAGGTTGCTTTGAATTTTATGACAGCTTGGTCTTTTGTTGTTTTGATGGTCTTGGTAGAAAACAAATTATTTCATTATATTTTTATAGTTTCAGCTGTTTTGATATATTTTTTTATTGCTTATTGGAGTAGGCCACAGATAAGTCATGATCTTCATGTCAAAGAAAAACCTTTGCGTCGGATGATGATGATGTTGTATGTATTCAATGTGTATGCTTTTTTGATAGGTGCTTATGCTATCAATATTTATTTTCCTAATTTTTCTTTTGTAATTCTTTCTTGTATGGCTGCTCTGTATAGTGCTTTTGGTGCTTATATGATTTGGAGTCTATATTTTAAAACAGAATTAAAAAAATTAGTGGTGTGGTCAATTATTTTTGCAACAGTAATTTTTGAATTGATGTGGGTGATAAATCTTTTGCCATTTGGTTATTTGGCTTCTGGTTTGTTGACGATTTGGATTTGGTACATTTTACAACTTTTTGTACGTTTTCATTTGAATAGAGAAGATATTGTATGGAAAAAACAGATTAGTTTTTTATTAGTCAATTTTATTTTATATATTTTAGTACTTTTTTTAATTAGATGGATATGATAAAACAAGCACCTCATTTACCTCAAAAATCTTCTTCTATTCCTATGCATAATCTTTGGATAAATATTCGTTTTACTATTTATGTTGGTGTTATTGGTTTGTTGGCTGGTATTACCGGAGCTTTGGTTAGTATGGCTTGGCTAGAACCTGAAGTAGTAGGTAGCAATCAAAATATTTTGTTTGTCAACAAAGTTACTGAAGAAAATGATTTGACAACTTGGAGCAAAACACCTAGTTTGTTGGCTGCCAAAAGATTGGAATATAGTACCATAAATATTTTTGACAAAAGTTTGTCTGTAGTAAATAATTTTTATCCTCAAAATGCTTTTTTGGGTAGAGTAGCAATGCTTACTTCCAATGGTTGGGGTGTTTTTTATTATCCTGAATTTAATAAAAACAATCTGAATAATTGGTTGGCTCTAGACAGTCAAGGTATAGAATATAAAATAGAAAATACTATTTTTGATAATGAACGGGGATTTGTGTATGTCAAATTTGTTGGTAATAATTTTCGGGTGATGTCTTTTCCAAATTGGAATAATTTTACACATGGTAGTAAAGTTTGGGTGTCCAATTATAATGTCTGGAAAGAACGTCAGCTAGGGGATACTATTGTGGTAACCACAGATCCTCATTTGGTGACAGAACAATATAGTCGTTTACGTCTTGAGCCTGAAACAGAATCTGGTAATATTGTTATGACAGAAGAAGGTCATTTTGTGGGTTTTGTGGATAAAGAAGGACTTTTGCAAACAGCTTGGTATGCTGAATTTCAATTGCCAAATTTGTTGGAAAAAGGGGAGTTCATAAAAAGTAAAGTAGATTTTGAAGGATATTTTGTAGAGCGTCATGGTATTAGTAATATTGATTCTACTCCGGGTAAAGGATTTTTTGTGACTAATTCTGGTAAAAACAATACAAATTTGAAAAAAAATGATATAATAGTTTCAGTAAATAATTTAGCTTTGGATTCTCACAATCTTTGGAAAACAATTTTGACGAGTGAAAAAGAATTGTCTTTGGTAGTTTGGAGAAATGGACAAGAAATAACAATTAAAAATTAACAATTTAATACTTATAAATTATGTTTCAAACACATACCCCATTGAGACTTGTATTTAAAAAATGGAAATTAATTTTTGTTTTTGGTTTGCTGGCTGCTATTTTGTCTGGCGGTATTAGCTTATTGTTTCCTTTACAATATAGAGCTGATGCTCAAGTATTGATTATTTCACAGTCACGCTATGGTGTAGATCCTTATACTGTTGTTCGTTCTGCTGAACGTGTTGGTGAAAATATTGCTCAAGTAATGAAGACTGATGATTTTTATAACAAAGTAAAAGAGCAAAAAAATTATGAAATAGATTGGAATTATTTTGAAAACAAAAATGAAAGAGAAAAACGTAAACTTTGGCAAAAAACCTTGGTACCTTCAGTAGTTTATGGTACTGGTGTTTTGAATGTATCTGCTTTTCACAAAGATCCAGATGTCGCCAAAAAGATTGCCAATGCTGCTAGTGAATCTTTGGTAGCCAAAGGTTGGGAATATGTCGGTGGTGATGTCAATATAAAAATTGTGAATCAAGCAGTTGTGACTAAATTTCCTGTTAGACCAAATATTTTGATGAATGTGGTTTTGGGATTTTTGGTGGGTATGTTTTTTATGAGTTTGTTGGTGGTGAGGAAATAGTGAAATAGTGATTGGAACCCTCCTGACCTCCCTTAGAAAGGGAGGAACCTAAAAAGAAGTTAAGTGTTTAGAAAAGTCCTCCCCTTTGTAAGGGGATACAGGGGGTGTTGGAGTAAAATTAAGTTTACTTTATGCTTCCTTATAGACAAAAACTTCAAGAAATAAAAACACGGGCTAGAAGGTTGAGGAATAATCAGACAGAATCAGAAAAAAAATTTTGGGAGAAAATAAGAAAAAGGCAGATAAATAATTTGAAGTTTTTGCGACAATATCCTATAATATTTAATATCAGTAGTAAAGTAAATTATTTTATTGCAGACTTTTATTGTCATGAAAAGAAATTGATTATAGAAATAGATGGTGGTGTGCATTTGAAACAAAAAAGTTATGATGAAATGCGTAAGGAAACTTTAAAAGAAATGGGATTTGGAATCATAAGGTTTACCAATGAAGAAATTTTAAATAATTTAGAAAGTGTTTTAGAAAAAATTTATAATTTATAAAAACTCACCTGTCCTTCCTTAAAAATGAGTTACGGTGATTGAAACCACTCTAACTCCTCTTAAAAAGGAGAAAACTTAAAAAGTAGATTTGGCTTTTAGAAAAGTTCCTCCCTTTTTAAGGGAGGTCAGGAGGGTTTGTCGGAACGAAAAAAAAGTTTTAAATATTTTAAATAAATTAATTTTATAATTTAATAAAAAAAATATGCAACAAGAAATAGCTCAATTTGACTTCTTGAAAGTTTTTATTGAAAAAACTTTGGATGAAGCAGGTTTTGAAAATTTGTCAGAAGAAACACGTGCTGCCTATGTTCCACAATTTATAGCAGAAGCTGAACGTCGTTTAGGTTTGGCTCTTATTCCAAAATTAGATGAATCTGCTGTTAAAGAATTAGAATCATTATTAAAAAGAGAAAATTTTTCTCCTGAAGATTTACAACAATTTTGGTTAAATAATGTTACAAATTTTCAAGCAACAGTAGAACAAACTCTACTTGATTTCAAAGGAGAATTGAAAGATATAGTTTCCACTCTATAATATTTTTATGCCTGTACCAACTAAATCTCAATTAGAAAAAAGTAAAAAAATGAATCAAGAAAGATTATTTCGTCTACAACAATCTTATGATAATTTTGTTACTGAATGGGATGGTATTGAAAAAGAAGAAAAAGAAATATTGGAACAATTGAGAAATTATGTAAAAAAAACAAAAATACATGATATTTTAAGTACTATTCATTTCATAAAACATTAATTATATGAGGAGTCGTGAACAACTACAAAATTTGGGAGTTTTTGAAAAAACAAAATTTGACCAATTTGTTTTAGGTCAAAAAATAGCAATCAATATTGATGGTGATTGGAAAGAAGTTACTTTAAGAGAAACTCTTAGTCAGGATAATGTCAAAAATGGTAAACTGAATTTAAAAATTTCTTATGAAAAAACACCTGGAAATTTTATTGATTTAGAGTTAGCAATTGGATATGAACCTAAAATAGTTAAGTATGCTAATGGTTTAATTATACAAGATGCTGATTTTGGTGATTTTACTATAGCTGATGGGTATGTGGCTGAAGATGGTAGTATAGAATACAAAGTCACAGATGAAGATAACAACACTGAAATTGGTATTAGTCAAGATATTATAGATTTGTGGAAGAGTGTCAATGAAGTGAAACAAAATATTGCAAATCTTGAAAGTAGAATTGATGTTTTGTCTACGCAAAAAAAATCGGACTTTGTTGCAAGGTTGCATGAAGCAAATAAATTAGTTGCCGAAATTTTTGCTAATTTAGAAGTAAGTAAAATGAATAAACTTGATAAAGATCAAGTTAAAGATTTACAAGAAAGATTAGCTGGTTTGATAAAAGAATCTGAACAAGTTTTGAAGTCTTTAAGTGATGATATCGTTTTAGTACCGCCAACTACTAGTGTTAGAGCTAAAATATCTGTAGATTTTAAACATAGTGACACTGAAAAAGATGAGGATGCAATACAAAAAGAATTGGAAAAAAATGCTAAGAATGCTGAAATAATGAAAAAAGATTTAGATCAAAAAATAAAAGAAGCTTTTGATGAAATAGAAAGTGAACGTGCTGAAATGTTGGCTCAAAGAATAGAAACTAAGAGAGCTGAATTTGTTGAAGCTAATTCTGATAGAAATGGTAATTTGAAAAAAGGGAAGACCTTCAATGAATCCAGTGTTAAATTAACAGCTAAAGAAGAAAAACAATTTAAAGATAAAAAAAACAAAGTAAAAAGAGAAATTTATAAAAACTTTTTTGAACGTTCTGGTCGCAGAAGTGAGTTGCAAGTTAGAATTTTGGATGAAGTAAGAAGATTGAGAATAGAAATGGCTCAAATAGATTCAACAAATGAAGATAGTCAATTTCAAAAAGATAGTAGTGATAATGTTGTTGATTATCTAAAACCAGATGTTAATTCTGATGAATATTTAGATTCAGCTTATCTTGCTAAAAATATAGAATTGTTGGATCAAGTCTTACAAAAAGTTATAGAAAAAAAATCTTTAGGTGAAAAAACCACAGAAACTAGAGAAGTTTTTGATTTTAGTTCTGAAGTAGAAAAATCCAAAAACAGAATGCAAGAGTTACTTAATTCTATTCCAAAAAAAGAAGATGGTAATACACCAGAAGATGCTTTTTTAAGAGTGTATAAACTTTTGCAAAAAAGATTAGAAAAATTTGTTCAAGAAAGTAGTGATTTATCAAGTATTGATTTAGCTAGAAGTTCAGGATTATTACGTGATGATGAAAATAAAGAAAAATTGCAAGAAATTAGATTTGATTTAGTAAATGATACTAATAGAGAATTGGATGGTGTCTCAAGAAAAATACAAGAAATAAAAAACAAAGAAGAAATTTCAAAAATATCCAAAAGAATAGAAAATCAATTTGAAGTTGGAACACCTGTTATAGATATGACAGAACCAATGATGCAAGAAATTTTGAAATCACAATTTGTAAAAGTAGAAGATGCTTTGACTGCACTTTTGTCTGAAGGTTTGTATTATGATGATGTTGATGATAGTAAAAATATTAGACCAAAAATTTTGGAAAAATTTAAAAATATTATTTCTGATAGTAGTCCAAATCCAGCCTTACTTGCCAAATTGCGTGAAGCTGGTATCAAGAATTGGGATGATTTCAAACAACTTTGGGATGAAAAATTGGCAGGACAAGCTGCTGCTACTGTAGATAAAATGTTGCAAGCCGTGATGAAAAAAGAAATTGCTCAAAATATTACTTGGTGGGATAAAACCAAGAAGTTCAAAGGTCAGATTGCAGCAAGAGTTGCTATTACTACTGCTTTGGTAGGTGGTGGTGCCTTTGCCGCGAGTGTGGGTATGGCTGCGGCTATTGGTAGTGCTGCTGTAGGTGCTGTAGCAGGTGGTGCTGTTGGTGGTGGAATTAGAGGTGCTCTCAACAAATTACTTTTTGGTAATAAGAGGATGCAAGCTCGTAGTGAAAGATTACAAAAAGAATTGGAAGATGATAAAAAAGATGAAGTTATCAAAAATATTGTGGGTAAAGTTTTGGGTAGTCTTGATTCTAGAATAGTTGCTACTTCAAATATAGAAGAATTACCATCTTTTTCAGCTATTATGGCTCAGACTGTACGTGATTTGACTACAGAAATGTCAGAACTTTCTGAACAAGCTGAAATAGTAGAAGCTAAAAATTTGAATGCTAATGCTCGTGTATTGTATGAAAGAGCTTTGGCTCATTTGGAAATCACAGACGCGGAAGTAGATAAAAAGAGAAAATTGGCACAAATAATTGCTAAAATGAATGGTAAAGGTGATATTATCACAGCCGAAATAGTACAAAATGATTCCCAAATTATGGGATTACTTGAAGAAGTGGTATCTGTTTATTCTGGTAAAAAAAGTATTATGGCTTCCGCTGTTATGGGTGGTTTAGTTGGTGCCGCTTTTTTTGTAGATAATGATATTACTAGAATTTCTATGGGTGCCGTGTTTGGTGGTATCAAAGGTTATAAAGAAGGTAAATTCAAACAAATTGAGTCAGAACAAAATAAAGTACGTAAATCTGTTTATCAAGATATTGCTGATTTACGTAACATAAATAAACAATTGTTTGATGATCCTAATTTTACTATGGATTCATTGAATGAGACACAAAGAAAAGCTTTGCGTGATAAGATAATCAGATTAAAAAGATTGTTGCATATCAATGCTGAACCTTCTGAATTGGCGGTGTTTGGTGTAGTCAAGCAAGATAAAGATGGTAATTATTTAAATTATAATGGACAAAAAGTAATTTCAGCTGATGGTCAATTGTTGGATGCTGAAGCTAGAATGCTTTTTGCAGATATGCGTAGTGCTGTTACTGATGCTGAGCGTGTGGGATTGTTGCAAGAAAAACAAGAAGATAGAAAAAATATAAATATAGTTTTGCAACAATTGCAAGAAAGAAGTAAAGAAATTGAAGATGGTTTGCCAAAAGCTAGAAAAGGTTTGTTGAATAGATTTGGTAATTGGCTAGCTAATCATACTTATAGAAGTAAAACTTTCAATTATACTGTAGGTGGTGCTGTGCTTGGTGGTTTTAGTGCTTGGTTGATAGGTGAAGGTTTCAACAAAATGAGAGAAAATGCTTTGGGTGTAGGTTTTCCAAAAGAAGGTGTGACAGGAAAAGCTTTGAAGTTTGATAATATTGAAGGTGAGCCTGCTGTAATGGAAGGTATTAGACAAAAAGCTCAACTTGATTATTTGCGTGATAGAACTTTTGAAGATATCGGTAGACAAGGTCAAGATGCTTATTTTAGAGATTCTGTCGTGGATCATTCTCCTGCTGCAGAGTATATGACAAAAGCTAGTGATGCTGATTTGACAGACAACAAAATAGCAACTACACCAGAAGGCAATGACATTTCACCAGTAGCCGTTGTTGAAAAAGAACAACCAATTATAGATGATTATGTAGTAAAAAAAGGTGATAGTTTGTTGGGTATTTTGGGTAGATGGCAGGATGATTTGTCTGCTGACAACATTTTGGTAATTAGACAAGCACATCCTGAATGGGCTAAATTGTCTGATGATAGACTGTTGGATAAATGGTCAATTGCTGAAGCGGAAAAATTAGGCCAAAGATTTGATAAAAATGGTCAATATTTTAAGACAGGTCTTAGACCTGGCAATGTAGTACATTTTAAATTTGATGCTGATGGTTATCCACATATAGAAGTAGATGGCATGAAAAATTTTGCGACAGAAAAGTTTGTAGCAAGAGAATTTGAAGACAGTGTGGAAGTTGTAGCCAATAATCCTGAAGAAAATGATTTGGTAAATAGCTTACAAGGTAAAAAATTCCAAGAGAGTCTAATAAATTTGAAAGACAATACAATTGAATTGGAAAATGGAGGTAGTGTCAGGTTTGTAGAGACTAAGGCTGATGTAGATGGTGTGGCAGTAGAGACACATAGTCCAAAACAAGCTTTGACTGATTTGGCACCAAAAGTTTTTAAAGATGGTTATATTACTTCTTTTGATAGTCAAAAAGAAGCAGATATAATGGCTAGAAGCTTAGCTTCTTTGGATACAAAAAATAGAGTTTTTCAACAATTTGTAGAAGAAGGTCGTGCAGATTCACCAGCCGCCAAAATTTTGCATGATTCTATCCAAAAACAAATGGCTGAATTGGAGACTAAATTGGGTGATGATAAAAATGTGATATTTAAGGATGAATTTTTGGGCAGATATCAAGACAAATCTGTTGCAGTAGAATCAAAATCAGCTATTACAGATGCTACCCAGACAAAAGTTAAGACAGCTGTTGAGGTACCAAAAGTTGGTTCTGAACAAGAGGTTAGATTAGAACGTAGAACTATATTAGAAGAACCAGTAAAAGAAGTAGCAAAAATTGATGTCAACAGAGGTAATACAGAAGTTTTTATAGAAAAACAAAAAGACGGTGGCTATAAGATAGAAGTAGCTGGCGAAAAATTGCAAACAAGCAAAGCTGATTTGGTAAAAGAATATTTTCATCCTGATGAAAAGAAATTTGCCATGGGTAAAGGTATCTTGGATCAAGAAAAAGTTGAAGAATTTAGAAAGCTAAAAGCTTATGATGAAGCCTATCGTCAAATGGATGAAGCTGGTAAGTCAGATTCAGCTGAAGCAGAAGCTTTGAAACTGGAAATCAAAAAAATCTTGGAAACACAAGCCAAGGCTCTCGGAGAAGAGGGAATACCACAAGACTTTTTTGAGACAGATACTCTCAAACGTTATGGTTATAGAGTAGATGATGAAACGAATGTTCCGGAAAATAAACCAGAAACGACTCCTTTACCTGTAGAAACACCAAGTGTCCCAAATCGTGAGCTTAGTGTGGCTGGTCACAAAATAGCAATTCCTGAAAATCTTTATCCTACAGCTGATCAAGCTAAGTATGCCAATATTATGATGCGCCTGACAGTGGACATCAACAACTTGCCAGATAGTCCTGGTAGGGAAGATATAATAGAAAAATTTACTAAAGCAATTCAAACTGGTCCAACAGAATTAGAAAAATTTGAAAAATATTTCGCTGATACTTACAAAGGACTAACGGATGCGAAGTAAGTAAACTATTTTATTTTAAGAAGACAATCCTCTCATAGTAGGGTTGTCTTTTTTGTTTTTGAAAATAAATAAACAATAACTAGACAGTAACTAAAGGTCACTAGTAATTGTTTCGTTACTGTCCCATTATTGTCCAATTATTGCTTCATCAATGGCTAACTGGCTAATAACTATACAATAACTAGTCAGTAACTAAGTACAGTTTACAAACAGGTGAAGGTCTTGACAAAACCATCAAAATATGCTATATTCATTTGTTAATTTGAAAAATAACTAGGCAGTAACTAAAGGTCACTAGTAATTGTCTCGTTATGGTCTCATTATTGTCTAGTTATTGCTTCGGCAAAGGCTAAATAGTCAATAACTATACAATAACTAAACGGTAACTAAATATAGGTACAAGTCTTGACAAAACGATCAAAATATGCTATACTAGCCTGTTAAAAAATAGATTAAAGGTCACCAGTAATTGTCTCGTTATGGTCTCATTATTGTCTAGTTATCACTTCGGCTATGACTAACCAATAACTAAACGATAACTCAGAAGTAACTAAATATA
Organism: Candidatus Magasanikiibacteriota bacterium; assembly: GCA_041674805.1. Classification (GTDB taxonomy): domain Bacteria; phylum Patescibacteriota; class Patescibacteriia; order Magasanikbacterales; family UBA922; genus UBA1557. The sequence goes on from JBAYVA010000004.1 coordinate 106,239, forward strand.
ATTGGGAAAATATTCCTTGTAGCTCACAATAATCAAATATTGTCAGTTACAATAGAGTATTTCACTCTAACAAACAGTTCTTTACAAAAATGCATTTTTGAGCAGATGTTTGTCTCTGGTAGCAATACTAGTACAAACCGCGCTTATAAAATGCAATGTTACTAGAAATAAGCAAACAGGCAAGACACAAGTCTCTGTGCGGTTTTTGTAGATAAAAAAATAATTATCTGTAAAAACCGCACAGGGGCGACGGTCGTCCCTGAAGATCCCCGCCCTCCACGCGCGGGGGCATGATTCAGGTGAGAGATCTTCTCTCACCATCGTCTCGTGCCCCGCGGCGGAAGGGCACAGTTCGTTTCGCTTTCTCTTAGGAGTTCAAGAAAAATGCGCATCGCGCTCATCATCGTCCTCTTCGGCATCATCTTCAACATCAACAGCAAGGAGAGCAAGGCCCAGCCCGCCGCGCCGGTCGTCGTGGATAACATCGGTAGTTGCATCAAGAGCGACTTGAAGGAGTCCCTGAAGTGCTGCCAGGATGCCACGGGACGTGTCGGACAATGTCGGCACGTGGTCCGTGAGTACTTCCGCGACGAGACTCGCAAGACGGCGGCGACCAAGTCCGGGAAGACCTATGAGCCGACTAAAATCGGCGAGTGCGTCTCGAAGTCCAACGAGGTCGAAGCAGTCAAGTGCTGCAGCGAGCTCCCAGGAACTACGGCCAAGTCCAACTGCATGGAGCGCGTCATGGCATCGGTGGAGGTCGGGATCATTACGGTGTCGACCGACGACGACTTCCGAGCAAGCTCGCGCAAGCGGGCTCTCGAGGAGCTGGCGTCTCGTCGTCGTCTGATCGCAGCGTCACTTCGGGTGGCCAAGCTCAAGGTCGAACTCGAGTCGTTCAAGGGCGACGCGTTCGCCAAGCTCGAAGTTCTGACCAAGGCGGTCGACGAGCTGCCGTCCGAGCTCCGCAAGGAGTTCGGCGAGGCCCTGGCTACCGCCATCACACAGAGCGAGGAGAAGTGCGCACAGGCGATTGGGGTCGTCAAGGACTCCCTCGACAAGCGCATCGACGAGCTCAACGACACGATCTCGGAGCACTCCAAGCAGCTCAGCGACCACGAGTCTCGCATCGCCAAGCTCGAGACGCGTTCGTCCTTCGGCCTTCAGGTCGGTGGATGGGGCGCGTTCGACAAAGTCGGCGCAATCGGTGGCATCCGAGCCGACGTTCTGCTGAAGTGGCAAAACAGCCACTTCCAGCTGGGCGGAGGTCTCGGAGGTTCGCCGAGCGGGCTGGCTTGGATGGCTGAAGTGTCTGGTTTCTACCACGTGAGCGATTCCTTCTTCTTCGGAGGTGGGGTCCTCGCGGCGGCGGATGCCAGCGATCTCGCCGAAACGGATCATGTTCTGATGGGGATCTCCCCGTCGGTGCAGCTCCGAATCGGCGAGACCTTCGTCGTCGAGGTTAATGCGGTGCTCGGCGCCATCGTACGGCCAGGGGGGGAGTGGACCCCCTCGGCCGGTGGGCTCGTCTCCGGTTCGTTCAACTTCTAGTAACGCCTGTCGCTGTCCGTAGCGTTCCAGCCCATTCGGGGCAGGTTCACTCGGGCGGCGACAGCCTCAACCCCGCGTTTTTCGAAAGAAAAACGCGGTTGCCCAGTGAGTATCTGATAATCAGGTGCTCAGTGTGTAGGTTCTCTCTTATAAAAAAGAGGGGATTGACAAAATCATAAGAAGTTCATTACAATTTAAAATATAGAATATATATAGTAATAGTATGAATTAAGCTATTTAGTTAGCTTTCAACTTCTTTGTTTATTTAGATAGAGAAGTTGATATTTGAAAAGGTTTTGGTACGGCATAAAGTAGATAAAAAATTGTCTATTTCATGCCGTGCCAAAAGGCGTTCATTCGGGACGCCTTTCCCCAACCCCAGCCTCCGTGGCGGGGGCAAGACGGGGAAACCTGAATTGCCCTCCGGCACGGTGGGCGTTACGTTAGGAGATTGAGACATGCGCAATCAGCGCAACAATTTCGTCGCCGGGAGCCTCGTGCTCGCGGCGTTCTTCTCCTTCGTCTTCAACTTCGCCGGCTGTACATGGGAGGATACGAACAAGCCGACGAACTTCGAGATCGGGTGTCTCAGCGATCAGGCCTGCTCCGACGGCGACGATGCGACGTACGACTACTGCGCGTACAATTCGGAGACGGGTACCTCTTGCGTCAATCCTGATATCTTCAAGGTCATGATTCATGACCTGGACGGTGATGGGATCCTCGCAGAGGCGAACTCTACTGAGGCGTGTCAGAACGCCAACGTATCGCAGGACAGCATGAGCGCGTGCAAGGTCTTCGTCGAGGTCCATGTCGTCACCGCTGGTCTCACCTGGAACGATTGCAATGATACCCGTAGCGACATTTACCCCGGAGCACCTGAGTTGTGCGATGGGGTCGACAACGACTGCGACAACGTCGTAGATGAGGGCTGCGTGACCCCAGAGTGCTCCGATGGCGAAGGCCAGATCAGGAGCTGTGGCCTCAATGACATGGGCGCGCAACTGCGTGTCTGCGTTGACGGTCACTGGGGCGAATACGGGGCCTGCTCGGACCCCGACATCTGCGTCAACGGCGCGGTGAGCACCCAGAACTGCGGCCTCAACGGTCGTGGTAGCCAGGCGCGCGTCTGCGCCAACGGCAACTGGGGAGAGTACGGATCGTGCTCCGATCCGG